>JAFVCV010000048.1 GCA_017478965.1 Ruminococcus sp.
ACTGCGCAGTCCCTGGCGGCAGTGGTATGGTTGCAGGATATATAAACTATCCTGTCCGGAGCCATTCTGGCCATATATTCCAGCGAACGGCTGTCGCAGCCCTTTCTTGCCGGGTCTGCGATAATAACATCGGGACGCTCCCCTCTTTCAAAGAGCCTTTGGGCGATCTCGCCGGCGTCGCCGCAGAAAAACTCGGCGTTATCTATGCCGTTATTGACTGCATTGAGCTTAGCGTTCTCTATGGCCTGAGGTATTATCTCGACCCCGATGAGTTTTCTGACACGGCCGGCCATAGACAGACCTATGGTGCCGGTCCCACAGTAGAGGTCCAGAAGCTCGGTACCGCTGTCAAGTTCTGCCAGCTCAGCGGCGGCAGAATAGAGTCTTTCAGCCTGGACGGTATTGACCTGATAAAAAGACAGAGGAGACAAAGTCACCCTGTTGCCGCACATTATATCATCTATCGTACCGGTACCGTAAAGGACCCTGAGTCTTGTGCCTAGTATGACATTGGTATTTCTGCTGTTTTCATTGAGCACCACCGACCTTATCTCGGGAAAGGCTCTGACCAGCGGCTCTACCAGCTCCTCTAACACCACTGCCCTTTCAATGGACGTCACCACCAGACAGACCATCGTTTCCCCGCTGTGTTCGCCCCTTCTGATGCAGATATGCCTAAGAAGTCCCTTTAAGCTGACCTCATCATAGGCGGGTATGCCTCTGCTGTTGACAAAGTCAATGACCATAGAGACTATCCCGCCGAAGCTCACCGGCTGGAGCCTGCACCCGGTAAACTCCACCACCCTGTGGGAACGCTTTGCGTAGAACCCGCAGACCGCCCTGCCGTCCTTATCCGCCACCGGGAACTGCGCCTTATTCCGGTAGCCATCTACCCTCTCGGCGGGGATAAAGGGCAGATATTGAGGCGAGAGCTTGCCTATTCTCTGAAAGGAATCCATGATGAATTTGTTTTTGAGCCTGCATTCCTCTTCATAGCTCATATGCCTGAAACAGCAGCCGCCGCAGAGTCTGGATACTTCACAGTCCGCAACGGTCCTGTGCTCTGAAGGAGATATGAGCCTTTCGGTCCTGCCGTAGCAGTATGAGCTTTTTATCTTCACCAGCCGGCAGTCAATAACGTCCCCCACCGCAGTGGCAGGGACAAATACCGTCATATCCTCATATCTCCCCACGCCGTTCCCCTCATTGGAAACGTCCGTTATCTCCAGCCTGACGATGTCATTTTTCTTAGGCGTTTTCATAGAACTTTACGATCTCGTCCTTTCTTTCAAGCATAAGATCGAAATGCTTGATATATTCTAAGGGGAACTTGTAGTTGAACACCCTCTCTAATCTTCCCTTGCCCACCAGCTTGGTGGATGCACCTGCGCCGGCGGCTATTATGGTCTGGACCTCTTCCATGATATATATATTGTAAAGGCTCTCAAAGCCCTCTCTGCACCAGCCGATGTTTTCAAGATTGCCCACCATGTTTTTCTGCCTGTAGAGATAATAGGGGCTGTACCCCTCCTCTCTCAGTCTTTTGCCTGCATATTCCACCATGTCTCCTGTGGGGTTATTAAGTATAGACCTGTCTCCCCTGTTGAGTTCTGCGGCTCTTTTTATAGACAAGGTGTGGACGGTAAGGTTCTCCGGCGAAAGTTCCAGGAGCTTATCCACCGTAAATGCAAAGCTTTCCGGGGTATCCTCCGGCAGGCCGGCGATGATGTCGGTATTGATGCTGTCAAAGCCCACCCGGCGTGCTGTGTCGAAAGCCTGGAAGAACTCATCGGCGGTATGTCTTCTGCCGATGGCCTCAAGGACCTTATCATTGAGAGACTGAGGATTTATAGACACTCTGGTGCAGCCGTTTTCCTTCAATGTCCTCAGCTTTTCCTCTGTGACCGTATCAGGTCTGCCGGCCTCAACGGTGTACTCACGCACAGAACTCATATCAAAGCTGTGCTCTATGCACTTCATGAGCGCACAGAGCATGGAACTGTCTATGGAGGTAGGCGTTCCCCCGCCGAAATAGACCGTATCCAGCTTCAGCCCAAGGCGCTTTACGATCAGCCCTATCTGTCTGAGTTCCCGGCAGAGCTTGCTTATGTATTCCGGCAGCAGTTTCCGCCCGCTGTCAACAGTCTGTGAGATAAACGAACAGTAGGAGCACCTTGTGGGGCAGAAGGGTATATTGACATAAAGGCTGAAAGACTCCGGCTCCAGCCGGTCAAGTATCCTTTTCTGAGCCATAGCTGTAGCATAGGCCGTCTCACATTTTTCCTCACTGCAAAGATAGTCCTCACGGAGCCTGCGAAAGATCTCTTCCCTGCCTTTACCCTCGTTGAGCCAGGTATTGACCCTTTTTACAGGTCTTATGCCTGTCAGCACTCCCCACTTCGGCACTATGCCGACAGCCCTGGAGAGCAGCTCATAGATGAGCCTTGATAGGATAAGCTCCCTGTCGCTCTTTTCATCGGGAGTATCCGTGAAAATGCGCTGTGCCTTGCGATAGTAACTGCCGCTGTATCTTACTATCACATAAACAAGGGCATAGCTGCGAAACTCCCTCACTCTGGTAAACACAGTGTCACCCTCTTTGGGAAAGCTGCTGCCATAGATCAGCTCGAACTTAGCAGCGGGCACAAAGAGTTTCAGCACGCCTTCCAGCTCATATTTATAGTCATGTCCGCTGAATACCAGGGTCATTAAAAGCCACCGCCCGTGTATTCCCTCAGATAGGGATTATATTTCTTCTCCGTATCAAGGGTGGTGATGCCCATATGTCCGGGATAAACGGTCAGATCTCCTCCCAGGTCTGCTATCTTCGCCAGAGACTTTTTCATGGCCTCATAGTTCCCGTCCGGCATATCGGTCCTCCCGATGGACCTTGCAAACAGAGTATCACCGGAAAACATAGATGTCCCGCAGATAAAGCACACAGACCCACTGGTATGACCCGGCGTTTCCAGCACATCGAACTCCAGCTCGTCAAGGGTAAGTATATCGTTCTCCGTGAACAGTTTCACTTCCCCGTTATATACCTTATGGCCACGGCTGCGGAAATGACTGGCCAGCATCGAGCTCTCATCACTGAGCTTAGGCTTGTCCATCACATGGATATAGACCTCGCAGCCTGTTTTCTCAACAAGGTCCGCCACTGCGCCCACATGGTCAAAATGTCCGTGGGTGAGAAAGATCTTCTTTATAGTGCAGCCAAATGTTTCGGCCTCAGAAAGAATATAGTCTGCATCGGCGGGAGCGTCGATGAGCACCGCATTGTTCCTGTCGCTGATGACCAGATAGCTGTTCGTTTCGCATATGCTCAGCGGCTTTAGTTTTATGACCTTCAAATTAGTCCCTCCTTGCTATCTTCCGCTTCGTTCAACGGAGATGACGTTCTGTATCTTCTGTAATCTGGAGATAACCGTTTTCAGCTGCTCCATGCCTGCTATGCTGACTGTTATGGACATGAGCGCATTTCCGTTTTTCAGCTCACGGGAGGTTGATTCGTAGATGAACACATTTATCTGCGCCAGGGCCGAAGAAACATCCGCCAGCAGACCGATCCTGTCAACTGCGATTATATCGAGAGTGGCCTTGAAATATGCTGATGTGGTCTTATTGTCAGTTTTCTCCCAGATGACCTTGACCCATCTGTCAAGGTTCTCGCCCCGTTCTCTTTGATTGAGATAATTCATACAGTCCTTCTTATGGACCGAAATGCCGTGGCCCCTGGTTATGAAACCGATTATCTCATCTCCCGGCAGGGGGTTGCAGCACTGAGCGAACTTGATGACGCAGTCATTTATGCCGTCAACGATAACTCCAGAAGAAGCTTTTGTGGTCTTTACAGGCTCGGCAGGCTGCTCCTCCTCGGCCTTCTCTCCGTATTTTTTATTGTAAGAGTCCTTCAGCCTTTGTATGAGCTTTGAGAGCTGAACTCCTCCGTAGCCGATAGCTGCAAAAAAATCGTCCAGAGTCTCGCAGTTGTGCCGTTTCATATCGAGCTTTAAGAATTCCTCCAGCTCGTCCTCAGGGACCCTTATATAATTCTTTCTGAACTCTCTTTCCAGGGCGCTGCGTCCCTCAAAGATATTCTCTTCCCTTCTCTCCTTCTTGAACCATGACCTTATCTTGGACTTAGCTTCGTTGGTCTTGGCGATATTGAGCCAGGAGCGGTTAGGTCCGTGGCCTGGAACGTTAGAGGTCAGTATCTGTATTATCTCGCCGGTCTTTATCTGATAGTCGTAGGAAACCATCTTCTTATCCACCTTGGCTCCGCACATCCTGTGACCCACCTCGGTATGGATAGCATAGGCAAAATCTATCACCGTAGAGCCTACCGGCAGGGTTATCATATCGCCCTTAGGTGTGAATGCAAAGATATCTTCGGGAGCAAGGTCGCTTTTTATGGCCCTTACGATCTCTTCAACGTCGTTTGACTCCTGCTGGTTCTCGATTATCTGCCTTATCCAGGCTAAACGCTTATCGTCCTTAGCACTGCTCTTCACGCCCTCCTTGTATTTCCAGTGGGCGGCTATGCCGTATTCTGCGATCTGGTGCATATCCCAGGTCCTTATCTGCACCTCGAACGGTATGCCCTCTCTGCCGATAACAGTAGTGTGAAGAGACTGGTACATATTGGATTTTGGTGTGGAGATATAGTCCTTGAACCTGTTCGGTATAGGCTTGAACATATCGTGGATTATACTCAGCACGATATAACAGTCGGTCATCGTATTGACAATGACCCTGACTGCATAGCGGTCATAGATCTGGTCTATATCCTTCCCGTCCCTGTAGACCTTCTTATATATGCCGTAATTGCTTTTTACCCTGCCGGAAATGGCAGGCATGGGGTCAAACTGTCCCCTGAGCCGGTCCTCTATCCTCTGTTTTATCTTTTCGATAAGCTCCTCACGGCTCTCTCTCCTGAGGGCCATCTGCTTTTCGATATCGTCATAGGCAAAGGGATCAAGATAGAAAAATGCCAGGTCCTCCAGCTCGTCCTTGATGGAACGGATACCTAACCTGTGGGCTATAGGCGCATAAATATTCATAGTCTCATGGGCTATGGTCCTGCGCTTGTCCTCACGGCAGTAATTGAGAGTCCTCATGTTATGGAGCCTGTCTGCAAGCTTGATGATGATGACCCTTATGTCCTCGCTCATGGCAAGAAGTATCTTTCTGATATTCTCAGCCTTCTGCTCCTCCTTAGTGAATATCTCCACCTTGCCCAGCTTTGTTACGCCGTCCACCAGCATAGCCACGTCGGCGCCGAACTGCTTATGCAGCTCTCCTAAAGTACAGTCCGTATCCTCAACCACATCGTGAAGAAGTGCGGCACAGATGGTGTCCGTATCCATACCAAGCTCCAACAGTATATAAGCCACCGCTATAGGGTGAGAGATATAGGGTTCGCCCGACTCTCTCTTCTGTCCCTTATGGCATTTATCCGCCAGTTCATATGCCGACACTATCTTTGAAAGATCATACTGTTTCTCGCAGTCTATGATCTTTTGCAGTATAGCGTCGATAGAATAAACAGTTCTGCTTGCGGCAAGCATATATCCCGGTATAGGTATGGTCGCTGCATATTCATAACGGCTGACCTTTGCCTGCTCTTCATTACCTTTATGAACGTTCTCCGACATGATCTTCCCACCTTTCCTTACAAATAACTGACCTTTCCTGCTCTCACAGCATGGCTCTGAGTCTGATGAGCGTATCGCTCTGTTCAAGGTCTGTCTTGCCCTGGACCGGCAGCACCCCTACCAAGGAGTAGGCCGGTCTGAACTCTATCAGTCCTTTATCCTTGAAAATATCTATACATATACGGAGCTTGCAGTAATTCATGCTGTCCGACGAAAGTCTCATGAACATATTGTCAACGGTCGTGGCGTTCACTGAGCGGATATACTTATATACCGCAACAAGCTCCTCCCTGGAAGGGATCATCTTAGCTACGTAATTGGAGGGCAGCCTTTCACCCCTCATCAGCTTCTCATAGGCGTCCTTAGCGGCAAAATACCGCTCCTGCTTTACGCCGCTGAGTCTGTGGTCTATTATACGGGCCTCCACACTCTCCTTTCCTCCGAAGGAGTTTATCTCCAGGTTCACAAGCATATCCACCCTGTCTCCGGGAGAATAACCAAGCTTTTCAGCCCTTACACCGAAAAGCGGCGCCTGAAGGCTGACCCCGCCGTATCTGAAAAACAGCTTGGTATGCTTTCCCTCTGACATAGGCACAAGCTTATCCACCACCGCCCCGAGCAGAGCGAAAACAGGCTTGGCGTTGTCCGTCCCCGTAGGTTCCAATACCCTCAGGCCCTTGACGTTTTCCACGGTGATATCTCCCGGCATGAGCAGCTTGTCAGCTGTGAGAAAGGCCACCGGAGGTCTATCAGCCTTGGCGGCAAACTCGTCGATAAGCTCCCTGAACCTGGGGATATCCTTTTCGTTAAGGGAAAATCCCCCTGCACATTCATGCCCGCCGAACTTAGTAAGCACCTCCTTGCAGAAGGTAAGGCAGGTATGAGTATTAAAACCCTTCACGGACCTGGCAGAGCCTCGGGCCTCGCCGCTTTCCTCTATTGATATTATAAAAACAGGCTTGCTGTAGTATTCCAGAAGTCTTGACGCTACTATACCGATAACGCCGTGGTGCCAGTTGCGGCCGGCCAGCACCAGGACCCTATGGTCAAGGATATGCCCGTTGTGATCTATATACTCAAATATCTCCCTGGTTATCTGGGCCTCGGTCTCCTTTCGGCTCTCATTGTTCCTGATGATGGTATCCACATAGCTCTCGGCGTCCTCCTCGTCCTCACTGAGAAGTGCCTTGACAGCATTTAGCGGAGTACCGAAACGGCCGGACGCATTGATGACCGGGCCAAGCTTAAAGCCCACAGTGTCTGAAACGATATTGTTCCTGTCAACATTCATTTTATCCATCATTATACTGAGCCCTATGACGTCCGTATTGGCCATTAGTTTAAGACCTTTTTTAACTATGGCCCTGTTCTCGCCGTTCAGTGGGACTGAATCCTGGATAGTGCCGATAGCGCAGAGATCGCAGTACTGTTCGAGCACTGTATCATAGCTGCCGCCGTCCAGGGCGGCACAGAGCTTTAAGGCCACACCGGCGCCGCAGAGGTCTTTATAAGCGCTGCCGCAGTCAGACCTGTGTGGGTCTACTACGGCTTCGGCCCTGGGCAGGACCTCCCCGGGCTGATGATGGTCAGTGACGACCAGTTTCATTCCCAGCTCATATATCTTTTCGGCCTCGTCGATGGCAGAAATGCCGTTATCCACCGTTACGATGAGCTTTACGCCCTTTTCAGCCAGCATTTCCAGAGCAGGGATATTCATGCCGTAGCCCTCGGACCTTTCCGGTATATGATACATAACATTCCCACCCATGCTGAGCAGGAAATTGAAAAGAATAGAGGTGGAGGTAACACCGTCACAGTCATAGTCGCCATAGATACAGATAAGTTCATAGCTGTCAATGGCCTTGTTTATCACCCCTACCGCCTTATCCATATCCTTGACGGCGAACGGCTCCTCTATCTCATCGCTCTGGAAGAAGTCAACTATCTGTTCAAAACCGGTGCAGCCCCTGGAGGATAGCACCTCCAGGGTCAGCCTGCCGATATCGCACTTTGATGAGAAGTCCGCAACTGCCTTATCGTCGCATTTATTAATTAACCATTTTTTCATAATCAGACCTCAGAACTAAATTTGATTTTCTTTTTATTATAACACGTACCTGAGTTTTTTTCAAGTACAATTCTTTATCAATATTATGACACAACTATAAATGCAGATCAGCTTTTCGTTCTTTTGAGGATATTTTCGGTGATATAAGGTACAAGTGCATCGAGCTTTGCAAAGTCCATCGCCTTTACATAGAAGGACTCTATCCCGTCATGGACCGCCTTTGCTTCTCTTATGGTCTTATAGACCTCTGCGGCCAGGTCGGCGGAGGTCAGCCTGTTGAGTTTCAGACGGTTCTTATAGGGCGTGAGCTTATCCTTGTCGTAAAATCTAACCAGGTTTATGCTGTTTGCGCCCTCGATGCCAAGCCCGCTGAGAGGTGAGGAAAGGACCAGAGCTATGCCGGTCTCAGGGATAAGAAGATGCTCATAAACGGTATTATTGAACGCATGGGCAGGGCAGAGTATCACATCGTAGTTTCTGTGGATAGCCTCCTTGGCCAGCTTTTCCACAAAGAGGTGTGCGCAGGAATAATAGTCGTCACAGAGAAGATATATCTCGCCATACTCCTCCAGCGTCTCCATCTGGGTCATGCAGCCGTGCTCAGTCAGGGCGGACAGCTGTCTGATATCCATTCTGCCGGTGCCTGATCCGTGGCGGGCAAATATCTTTTTCATGAACCTGCCCAGAAAGGCGTTCAGCTTTTCTGTATTTATACAGCTGCTTGCGCAGCAGTAGGTGTCGCCGCATACGTTCGATAGGGCTGTCGAGAACCGCTTAGCCCTGGCTAACAGGGACTTGTTCTTATCCGTAAGTTCGATGATCTCGTCCCTGTGGCAGGCAAGTTCTTCCTCATCCCAGTTTTCACCCAGGTCGATCAGTTTCTGACAGCAGCCCGGATAGCATGGGTCAAAGACGTGTGGAGCTGTGCCGTCCACGATAACGGTCTTTGACTCTCTGAGCCATACTGCGTCAAGGGACTCCGGGTCTGAAGAACAGCAAAATCTGGTGACCTTCTCTCTGTCCTCAAAGGCGGCGGCGACCTTTTTCATCAGGGAGGATTTCCCTGTTCCGGGGCCGCCCTTGAGTATATAAGTAAAGTTTTCCTTATCCTCGATGATCTTTCCGAACTCTGTTGAAAAGCCGAACTGGGTCATAGCGCCCAAAAAATATTTTTCTGACATTTTGCATACCTCCGCATAAGTTTATGGTCTATATTATGCAAAAGTAAGCGGTCTTGATAAAAAATACGGCCGGTATGAGCTGCAAAAGGCCTTCACTGATGAGCGAAGGCCTTTATATCACTGCGAAGTCCGGTCCTCTTCCTTTTTGCTGTAAAGAAGTATTTTTCTCGCAAAGAAATTCCAGAAAAAGGCAATACCTGTTGCAAGCACCTGGCCTATCATATAGTACTTGTCGGCTGGGATCAGGGAGCCGAAGATCTGTTTTTCTGCCAGATACTTGTCAAAGAGCCAGATCATGCCCTGGTTTATCCCAAGGCCCACAACGCCGATAAGAGCGAATGCTGTGAAGTCCGCCGCTTTGTTTTTGACCTTGGAGGTATCGAACACCCATATCGTAGAGATCACATAGTTGGCTATAAGTCCACCTATAAATCCGATGACGTTGGCCAGATTAGCATCCAGGCCCACCAGCTCTTTGAAGACCAGCAGCAGTCCCCACTGGACAACTGTAGCTCCGCCGCCCACGAAAACATATCTTATGAACTGCACCAGAGTATTGTCTGTTTTGCTGACGAAAGTTTTTTTGATATCCATTTTATCATACCTTGCCTTGCTGTAAAGTGAACGGCATATGCCGCCTGCCACACTATTATATCACAATCAGGCCTATAGCGCAAGTGTTTTTTTAAATAAAAAAGCTCCCCGGCTAAGAGGAGCTTTATGCTTCACGGATCAGAGCCGCAGCACCCATTTTATGGCAGCCTCGGCCCATGCCGCAGCCACCGGCTGGATATGGCCCTCCCAGGTCGATGCAGTCTCATCGCAAAGACTCAGACCGTGTCCGCCGTATTCATAGATATGGCTCTCAAAGGGGATACCGTTCTTAGCAAGAGCGGTCATGTAAAGCAGAGAATTCTCCACCCTTACACAGCCGTCGTCAGAACAGTGCCAGAGAAAGGTCGGAGGTGTCTGCTTGCCTACCCTGTCCTCCATAGAGAGAAAGGCTCTCAGCTCGGCGTCCCCCTCCCGTCCCCTCAGAAGATTGAGTATGGAGCCCTCATGGGTATACTCGGCCCTGCTGGTCAGCACAGGATAGCAGAGCATGGACCCGTTGACCTTTATATCCTCAGGCTTGCAGTCAAGAACCGAGGTGATAAGCTCGCTGTCCCAGAGATTGGCGGCGCAGGCAGCCAGATGGCCGCCAGCGGAAAAGCCAGCCACCACTATCTTATCGGGGTCGATGTCGAACTTTTCAGCGTTCTCCCTTACGAATTTCACCGCAGCCGCACATTCCAGTGCATCCTGCGGGAAAGGTCTCTGGCAGGAATACCTGAGGACAAAGCAGCTTATCCCGAAGCCAAGGAACCGAAACGCCACCGGCTCTGCCTCCCTCTCCGAACACCAGTCATATCCGCCTCCGGGGCAGATCACCATAGCATGATGCCTTTTTCTTCCTATCTCCTCAGTAAGGGTGCTGTAATAGCAGTCCAGTACCGGCTTATCCCCCATATCCTTCAAGCCGGCTCTCTCAACATCTACCTTCAGCTCAAAAGTCTCTTTTATCATAAATATCCCCCTTTTCAAAAATTCCCCATCAGATGATGGGGAATCATATCAACATATCAAAGCCCTGCTTTACCACTGAACGAAATTGTCGTTGGGACTGCCCTGCTCAGAGTCCTCTTCCATACTGCTGTCATCAGGCTGAGTATTGTCGGCTGTGCTGCTAAGGTCCACACATACCACATATCCGTCGATATTGTTACCGGATATCTCGCACTTGTATTCCTTGTCGTTGTCCTTCAGCGGCACAGGGATACTGGTGGTATCACTGCCCTCGGTAACGCCCACATAGTATACTGCATACTCGTTATCCTCCTCGTCAGCGAACATCAGAGGCGAATCAAAGCTATAGCTCTTGACAGAGGTCATGAACGATCCAAGGTCCATGGCGTTGCCGGAAGAGTTCATCATATGGATATACTCTGACACGGCCTTTCCCACATACCTGAGCCTGTCGGTATCCCTCATGACAAAGCCGTATCTGTAGCAGTTCTCGGGCACCCAGGCATAATCGCCCTCTCCGGTGAAGTCGCCGTAATAACCGCCGAACTGATCGTAGGTCATCAGATCTACGCAGGTGCCGATGAATGCCTCGTCAGTCTTCGGCTGGCCTTCGTCCTCAGGTATAAGTCCGTAGACCATCAGAGAAGTAAGCCCGGTCTTGTTGACAAAGCCCACAGTCAGCTCGTTGAACATATCCAGCATCTCAGCCTCCGCCTCGATGACCGTAGAGCTGCCGTACATTATCTGAGCGCCTGACGGATCGAACATATACCCGTAAAGCTGTACCTGGTTCTTAGGCAGGCCCGTGAAAGGATGAGCCTCGTCTACAGTCACCAGATAGCCGTTGCCAAGGCTGATGCCATTCTGATACTCGACGTATTTATAATTGCCGGTAAGCGAGTTCCCCTGGACAGGCTGCTGTTGCTCAGTCTCATCAGGCTGAGATACAGTGACCTCGGCAGCAGAGCTGCTGCTGTCCTTCTTCTTATCGTCAGAAGAAGAGTTGCACGCAGTAGAGATACCCACAACTATGAGGAGCATGACCGCCATAGCGGCTGCCACATTGGTATATCTGAACACCTGGCCGCTGGGTAGCTTTAGCATAAAATCACCCTTTCATGAATTAACTAATGGTATTATAACACATTGAATTGCCAGATTTCAACTTTTTAAGGCGAAACGGACTTACTTTTGTTACAGCACACAAATTATCCGGCGATAATTTGTGCAACTATACAACTTATTCCTATCCGTGAAAGTATTGCCGGCTGACATGACACAAGAGTTTGCGCTTAATAAAAAACCTCAGCGCACGTTATCGTTTCCACAGCGGATATATTTCTCACAAGCGCTGGATATATGGCAAATTATGGGGATAAAGGGTTGATTTTTTGTTAACGATGTGTTATTATATTACCATGGATGTCTGAAGCTGACGTCTGTAATGACAGACGGAAAATACAGGATCAACTAAGGAGGAAATAACTATGGTAAGGACAAATATCTTTCAGCCCACGGAGGTAAGGGAAGTCACTGAATCCCTGGGCAATTTTTCGGTGCTTGAATACAAAAAGGACATATCGGTATCCCCTTCTTCGGCCCAGACTTCGTATTTCATGGCAAAGATGGGTATGCACAAGAGGCAGGTCATTTGCAGGCTCAACGGCAACGGCGTGCTTTTGCAGGCAGGGGCTATGCAGATAATCACAGGTGACGTCAATGTTGCCACCAACGTCAAGGGCGCCGGAGACTTTTTCAAAAAGGTCGTTGGCGGCAAGGTCACGGGTGAGAGCGCCATCAAGCCAAGATACACCGGCAACGGCATCGTATATCTGGAGCCGACCTATAAGTACATAATCCTTCAGGACCTGGCTGAATGGAACGGGGCCATGACCATCGAGGACGGTATGTTCCTGGCCTGTGACGACACGGTGGAGATGAAGGTCACTGCAAGGAGCACCTTATCCTCCGCAGCCTTAGGCGGCGAGGGCCTGTTCAACACCACTCTTACCGGCAGAGGAGTAGCTGTACTGGAGAGCAGAGTGCCCTACGGCGAGCTGCTGGTATACGATCTGGAGAACGATACGATAAAGATAGACGGCAACATGGCTATCGCATGGTCAGCCGGTCTTCAGTTCACTGTAGAGAGGACCACCGCTACACTCATAGGCTCAGCTGCATCGGGAGAGGGACTTGTGAACGTATACAGAGGCACCGGCAGGATACTGGTTGCGCCGGTATAAGATAAAAGCAAAGGCGGTCAGGTCTTCCAGCCGCCTTTTTAAAGGCCCGGGCCGTCTGATAACGGCCGGAGCTGAACGGGGGTTCGGGGAGTGATAAAGATATGCCGTGGCTGATACTGTTCGGCGGGTTGATAATAGTGGCGGTGCTGGGTTTCTTCTATCTGGTCACACGCTTTCACAGATTCAGTTTCATGACGAAGCTGGGCAAAAAACACAGGGTGCTGAGCTGGGGGCTGTCGCTGCTGCCGGTGGGGGCCATATTCCTGTTCAATATGATAAATATGTGGGCCACCATCATCGTGATGCTTCACCTGATGCTCATATGGGCTGTCTGTGACATCATCGCATTTTTTCGCAGGGTCAGTAAGAAAAAGCCAAAGGGCGAGAAGTATTACACCGGGGTGATAGCTATTGCAGCCACGGCGGTCTATATGAGCATGGGCTGGTTCTTTGCGCACCATGTTTTTGAAAAGCACTATACCTTTTATACGGACAAGGACCTGGGACGGTCTGAGCTGAGGATAGCGGCCTTTGCGGACGCACATCTGGGCATCACCCTTGACAAGGACAATTTCAGAGAGCAGATAGACAGGATAAACGCCTCCTCACCGGACATCGTACTGATAGTGGGAGACTTCGTTGACGACGATTCGGCCAAGGAGGACATGGTGGAGGCCTGCAAGGCACTTAGCGAGCTGCGTTCCACCTACGGGACCTATTTTGTTTTCGGCAACCACGACAAGGGATATTATGACTACCGGGACTTCTCTTCGGGAGACCTGAGAAGAGAGCTTAAAAAGAACGGCGTTACCATACTTGAGGACGAAGATCTGCTGTTCGACGACAAATTCTACCTGGTGGGCAGGCAGGACAAGTCTAAGATCAACCGCATGGATATCGACAAGCTTACGGCGGGGATCGACAAGAGCAAATATATGATATGCCTTGACCACCAGCCCAACGATTACGCCGCCGAGACTGCGGCTCAGATGGACCTGGTCATATCCGGCCACACCCATGGGGGTCATATTTTCCCGGCGGGCTATATAGGCCTTCTCATGGGGGCTAACGACAGGTTCTACGGCACTGAGGTAAGGGACGGGACCACCTTTGTGGTAAGCTCTGGCATTTCTGGCTGGGCTATCCCCTTCAAGACCGGAGCCATCTCAGAGTATCTGGTGATAGACATAAAGGAAAGATAAACAGGAGTGATATGATTGAAGGAGATATCGGTAAATGATATCGGCGGGATAAGGATAGGCCACGCCGAGGACCCAAAGGGCGGCACAGGCTGTACGGTATTCATAGCAGAGAACGGAATGAGGGCAGGGCTGGACGTCAGGGGCGGCGGTCCTGCTTCGAGAGAGACTCTGCTCCTTGATCCGCTTACGGCAGCGCAGGAGATACACGCCATCGTCCTCGGAGGCGGCAGCGCTTACGGACTTGATGCAGCAGGCGGAGTCATGGAGTGTCTGGAGGAAAGAGGGATAGGTCTGGACGTTGGGATGGCAAGGGTCCCGCTGGTGGTACAGTCAGACATATTCGATCTTGGCGTTGGCGACCCGAAGGCCAGGCCTGACAAGGCCATGGGGCGTAAAGCCGCACTTTGCGCCCTGGACAGACCGGGCCACCGGGACGGTAATCATGGCGCAGGCTGCGGGGCCACTGTGGGAAAGATATGCGGCGGAGATACCTGCATGAAGACCGGCATCGGCAGCTATGCTGTGCAGGTGGGTGAGCTTCAGGTGGGGGCCGTGGTAGTCCTGAACGCATTGGGCGATGTTTTTGACTACAGGACCGGCAGACAGATAGCGGGGCTGCTGACTGAGGACAGAAAGAGTCTCAGGAGCACTGTGGATATAATGAAGACCATGGCTGACGGAAAGCAGAAAGGCATGGCCGACAACACCACCATCGGTGTGGTCATCACCAACGCTGACCTGGACAAGAGCAGGCTCTGTAAGATCGCAGGTATGGCTCAGGACGGGCTGGCAATGTCCATAAGGCCCGTACACACCTCCATGGACGGAGACAGCATATATGCGGTCTCAGTGGGAAAGGTAAGTGCCGCACCGGACCTGGTAGGTACTCTGGCCGCCGAGGCTGTGAGCATGGCCGTGATAAATGCGGTCATGAAAGCTGAGAGCGCTTTCGGCATAGTCAGCGCCGTGGAGCTGGGACTTTGATATGTCTTTGATACGAACAGAAAGCCCGGAGCATACCGCTCCGGGCTTTTTCTGTGTTTTATGGAGTAGTTTAAGGGAGATCTTTCAGGTCATCAATACCCGAAATTATTGAAGAAATCGAACATATCACCGCTGCCGTAGCCATCATAGCCATAGTAGCCTCTGTTCATCTGCTGCTGTTCAGGCTCCTGGGTCTTTTCCTCAGTCTCCTGTTTCTTTTCAGCGACCTTGATGGTGAGCTCAGTCTCCTTGCCGTCTCTGTAGACTTTCAGGGTCAGCTCATCACCTATCTTAGCCTTGCGGACTGCGGAAACAAGGTCGGAGGAAGAGCTTACCTCTTCGCCGTTGACCTGTGTAACTATATCGTTCTCTTTAAGTCCGGCTGCCTTTGCAGGCGAATCAACGTTGACTTCACGGATAAGTGCGCCGGCAGGTATGCCGTAAGCCTGGAGGTCCTCGCTGACATTGTCAACAGAAACTCCGATATAGGGCTTTGAAACATAGCCGTTCTGTATGATGCTCTCAACTATGGGCTTTACGGTGTCGATCGGGATAGCAAAGCCGATGTTGTCTATAGAAGCCTCTGTTGAGGAATTGCTTGAATATTTTGCGTTGGTCACACCGATGACCTCGCCGTACATATTGAAAAGTGCTCCGCCGGAGTTTCCGGAGTTGATAGCACAGTCAGTCTGGATAAGGTCCATCATCACTGAATTGCTGGTAGTGACCTCTCTGTCAAGGGCGCTGACTACGCCGGAGGTCAGTGTAAAGGTCAGCTCTCCAAGAGGATTGCCTATGGCAACAACGTCGTCGCCCACTTTAAGCTCTTCAGAAGAACCCAGTGTCACAGGAGTCAGGCCGTCCTCGTCGATCTTCAGCACTGCGATATCGTTAGACTCGTCTGTGCCCACCAGCTCGGCATCGTAGGACTTGTTGTCATAGGTGGTGACCTTTATCTTGTTAGCACCGTCGATGACATGATAATTAGTAACTATATAGCCGTCAGCAGTTACTATGAAACCTGAGCCTGATGCGGCAGCAGTGGACTGATAGCCGAAGTAGTTGGTGGTTATCTCAGTGGTTATGCCCACGGTAGAATTCACATTCTTCTCATAGACCTCAGATGCCGTCATGAGACCGTTTCTTTCTACCTTGGTCTCGGTGACTGAAACGGAGCCGTTCTTGCTGTCAACGGTCCTGATGACGCTGTTGGGATTTCCGCCGTCGGCAGTCTCAGCAGCCTGTTCGCTGTTGTTTGCAGAGGCGTACCTCATGAATGCCATTGACCCGCCCGTACCTAAAGCACCGCCTAAAAGACTGAAACACAGAGCCAGGGCGGCAAGCTTTTTGCCTGTCATGGGCTTTGCGATCTTCTGCACTGGAGTATACTGATATGTATAAGGAACATTATTGTACGCATTATAGCTGTTGTTCTCTTCGATGCCGGTGTCGTTCCTGTTATAATTGTTCTCATTGAATTCGTTCATAAGTCAAAACTCCTTTTTTATGGATTTGGGATCAGGTCCTCTTTTTTCCTGTTCCCTAAGCTTTGACTTCATTATAAAGCCGCAAAATTAAAACTACTTTAAAACAGCATGAAACTAAAATGAAAGATTGTGAAAAATTTTTACATATTTCTTTTCATATTTTTCACACTGATCTTTCTCCACGGCCCCTTCTCTCAAAGCCAGGTCCGGCGCCAAGGACGGTATCCGGCTTTTTTCTCCGGGAATAGATCAGCCCTGAAAGCACAGGTACCAGGAAGGAGAAGCCCAGAGCTGTGCCAAGGCTGCGAAGGTCCGGCAGGGCGGCTGAGAACACATTTCTCAGAGCAGGCACATAAATACCTGCAAAGAGGGCAGCTGAGGACACTGCCACAGCAAAGAGCAGGAATGGATTTGAAAAATAAGGCACGGAGAAAAGAGTCTTTTCCTCGGACTTGCACTCGAAAACATGGATAAGCTGGCTCATGACAAGAGTTATCAGAGCGCCGGTCCTGGCCACGGAGAGAGAACAGCCGCTTTTGAGTATGCAGGTGAAGGTGCCAAGGGTGCAAATGCCAATAAGCAGGCCCCGTAGTATTATCCTCCAGAGAAGTCCGCCGCTGAAAAAGCTGTCCTCTTCCCGGCGTGGGCTGCGGCTCATCACATTGTCTTCGGAGGGTTCAAGCCCCAGGGCAACTGCTGGCAGGCTGTCGGTAACAAGATTTACCAGCAGTATCTGTGCCGGAAGCAGGACCATGGGAAGTCCCATCATTATACCGCCGAACATAGTAACTACCTCACCGATGTTGCAGCTTATCATATAGCGGACAAATTTGCGGATATTATAATAGATGGTCCTGCCTTCCTCAACGGCTTTGACAAGAGTGGCGAAATCGTCATCCAGGAGGATAACGTCGGCAGCCTGCTTTGTGACCTCAGTGCCCTGGATACCCATGGAGACACCGATGTCGGCTTCTTTTACAGCCGGTGCGTCGTTGACACCGTCACCGGTC
Organism: Ruminococcus sp.; assembly: GCA_017478965.1. Lineage (GTDB taxonomy): Bacteria > Bacillota > Clostridia > Oscillospirales > Ruminococcaceae > Hominimerdicola. The sequence goes on from JAFVCV010000048.1 coordinate 17,399, forward strand.
ATTGCGACCACATTTCCCCGGGACTTGAACGCCCTGACTATCCTGAGCTTATGGGCCGGGGTGACACGGGCAAAAACACGGCAGTTCGAGATGATGTCGCTGAGCTTTTCGTCGGTTAGCCTGTCAAGCTCGCTGCCGGTCAGGATAAGCCCGCTGTTTTTCATTATACCGACCTGTCTGGCAATGGCGCCTGCGGTGAGCTTATGGTCCCCGGTTATCATGACCGTGGTGATACCGGCCTTCTCACAGGCCCTGACAGCCTTGGCGGCCTCAGGTCTGGGCGGGTCCTGCATTGCCATCAGCCCTAAGAACACCGCCTGGCCGCCGGAAAGCTCCGAAAATGCCAGGACCCTCAGGCCCTCTCCTGCCAGGCTGTCCACTACCCTCAGCAGAGCCAGCTTTTCAGCTGCCGTAAAAGGCACCGGACCATCGTCACACAGCCGCAGTCCGCACTCCCCTGTGACCACTTCAGCGCTGCCTTTCTTGAAGGATACCTTTTGCCCCTTGTCATCCTGGCAGATCACTGTCATTGACCTTGATATGCTGTCGAAGGGTATCTCATCGACCCGTTTAAAGCCTGTGTTAACGCTGAGTATCCCGCAGCCTGCACAGAATACCGAGATAGCGCACTCTGTAGGATCGCCGCTGGCTCTGAACTTTTCCATGGGGACCTTTTTTCTTATAACTGAGGGGCGTGTCTCTTCGATAAGAGCGTTTGAGCACATGGCTCCGCAGATCAGCAGTTCCTTTACAGCCTTGCTGCCTGAGGACTTTACCTCGCTGCTTTTTAAGGCCCTGCCGGAGGAGTCTGTGAGCTTTACCACTGTCATTTTGTTCTGTGTCACCGTGCCTGTCTTGTCGGTGCAAATGACCGTAGCGCAGCCAAGAGTCTCCACGGAATGGAGCCTGTGGACCAGGGCGTTCCGCTTGAGCATCTTCCTGACAGCAAGGGCCAGAGCTATGGTCACAGCGGCAGGCAGACCCTCGGGGATAGCGGCTATGGCAATGGTTATGGCTGTCATGACCATATCCATCAGAGGCTCGCCTCTCAGAAGTCCGGCGGCGAAAACTATAAGGCAGATGACAATGCAGATGAGAGCTAAGGTGCGGCCCAGCTCGGAGAGCTTTTTCTGCAAAGGGGTAGGTCCTTCTTCAATATCCTCCAGCATCTTTGATACCTTGCCCATCTGGGTAAGGCGGCCAACTGCGGTAGTCTCCACGAGGGCGGTACCTTTAGTGACCACGGTGCCCATATAAACCATGTAATCGGCGCCTGGAGCGGACAGGTCCGTTTCCTCACGCCTCTGACGCTTAGCGGCCGGTTCGGCCTCGCCGGTAAGAAGGCTCTCATCGCAGCACAGCGACCGGCAGCTGATGATAAAACCGTCCGCCGGTACTCTGTCACCGGCCTCCAGGCGAAAAACGTCACCGCTTACCACTTCGGCTGCGGGGATAACTGCGGTCCTTCCGCTGCGGCAGACCCTGGCCGTGGGCGCTGTCATTTCCTGGAGCCTTTCGATGGTCTTTTCACATCGGTATTCCTGGATAAAGCCCAGGAAGGAGTTTATTATGACCACTGCGATTATGGGCACGGCGTCGGTATACCTGCCGAGAAGTACGCTGATAACAGTTGATATCAGCAATATCATGACCATGACGTCATGGAACTGATTGGCGAATATCTTCAGGGCGGTCTTCTTGCGCCGGGCGGAGCGTGTGTTGGGTCCATCTCTCTCAAGACGTTTTGCGGCCTCGGCAGCCGTAAGACCCGGCAGCTCGTTCCCGGAGCCAAGGACCGGGTCGGTGTCAAGCTTTTGTTCCATAATATTCAGCATTTTTCATCAATCCTTTCGGTCTAGTGACTGTAGTTCCGTTTATATTCTATTCGCCGTGGACAGGATTATGACTGAGGTAAAAGACAAAAAAAGTGCTGATATCAGGCTAAGGCTATTGACATTTTTGAAAATATGTTTTATGATTAGATAGGTCTGTTATCAGAAACAGCCGTAACAGATGATTATAAATGATGATTTGTCAGGAGCTGGATGAAATGAGTCTGAAAAATACTTTGACCATATGGTTCGGTAAGCTGATGGTGAAGGTCCTTCATCTGCTTGGGAAGGACGCAGGAAATGCCCCGGGGCTGGTACTCTGGGAGCTGAACAAGGACTGTCTTAAAGCCTTCAGGGTGGACTGTCCCATAATCGCCGTCACGGGCACCAACGGAAAGACCTCGGTCACAAACTATCTTAACCACATATTTGAGAGCACGGGCAGGAAGATAATCACCAACAAGCAGGGCAATAACCTTGACACAGGCATAACTTCCCTGCTGCTGAACAACTGCGATATGAAGGGCCGGGTAAAGGCGGATTATCTTGTGCTGGAGATCGACGAGAGCCATGTGCCGGTGATCTTTTCAAAGCTGAAGCTGGAGACTCTGGTGCTGCTGAACTTTTTCAGGGACCAGCTGGACCGCAACGGCGAGGTGGAGACGCTGATATTAAAGGTGAAGAAATTTCTGGAGACCTTTGAGGGAAATGTGGTGCTGAACGCTGACGACCCTAATGTTTCAAGACTGGGCCTTGCCAATCCTGAGAACAAGAACATTTACTATTTCTCGGTGGAGAAATACGCCGGTGCGACCGAAAAGCCCTATGAGGTCGGCGAGGGCAAGTTCTGCCCTATGTGCGGGGAGGAACTGAGATACGACTACTATCAGTATTCTCATGTGGGCAGGTTCTGCTGCCCTAAATGCGGCTTTGGCAGGGTAAAGCCGTATGTGACTGCTGAAAATGTCAGGCTGGACGTTCCTTCGGTGACCTTCGGAGGAGAAGAGTATAAGATAAGCCATAACAGCATCTACTATGTTTACAATCTTTCGGCAGTATACGCTGCTGCAAGTCTTTATAAATTTGATAAAAAGGTCCTTCACGAGACTTTCGAGAAGTTCGAGGTCAATAACGGAAGGCTGGAGAAATTCAAGGTCGGCGGCAGTGATCTGCTGGTGAACCTTGCCAAGAACCCGGTGGGCGCCAACATGACCCTGAGGGTTATGAACGAGCACAAGGGCGAAAAGGAGCTGCTGTTCGTGCTGAATGACAACCTGGCGGACGGGCATGACGTTTCGTGGATATGGGACATCAATTTCTCAGTATTCAGCGGCGTTACAAGGGTCGTTACCAGCGGTACAAGGGCCTACGACATAGCCATAAGGATAAAATGTTCGGGATATGACCCGGACAGGATAGTGGTAAGGCCTGATTTGGACGACGCCATGAAGGAGTTTTTCAACACCAGGGGCAGCAAGTACGCTATCGCAAACTACACTGCCATACAGCCTACCAGGGCTGCTATCAAACGCTACAAAGCGGGACTGAAGGAGGGCGCATCAAATGGCTGAGCTGAAAATTCTTCATATGTACCCCTCCATGCTGGACCTTTACGGCGACAGCGGGAACGTGGAGATACTCAGGTACAGGTGCCGCATGAGGGGCATAGACACAACTGTGGTAAAACACGAACTGGGCGACAGGGACACGGACCTTTCCGGGGTGGACATCATCTACCTGGGGGGCGGCGCAGATTATGAGCAGCAGCTTTTAGCAGATGATCTGCTGGGGATGACGGACAAGATAAAGGCCGCTTACAAGGACGGGGTATATTTTCTGATGATATGCGGCGGATATCAGCTCATGGGCCAGTATTATAAGGACTCAAACGGCAAGAAGATACCGGGGCTGGGACTTTTTGACTACCACACCACGGCATCTACCAACAAGAGGGAAAGGTGTATAGGAAATATCGTCATCGAGACTCAGCTTGGAGACAAGAGATATAAGGTCATAGGATTTGAGAACCACGGCGGCCAGACTACCAATGTAAAAACTCCCTTCGGCAGGGTACTGGCTGGAAACGGCAACGAATTCGGCAGCAGCTCGGAGGGCTACTCTGAGGAAAACGTTACAGCCACCTATCTGCACGGACCTTTGCTGTCAAAAAACCCCAGGCTTGCCGATAAGATCATCGCCTACTGCATGACAAGAAAGACCGGTAAAGAATATGTTCCCGCACCGATAAACGACAAGCTGGAGACTGAATGCAGGAAGGTCCTGCTGGAAAGACTGCTGAAAAAGAAGTAGGTGGGAGATGTTCGGGCTATTCAGAAAAAGATCCGGCGAGGACAGCTCACCGCTGAAAAAGCGCATAGATGAGCTGAAATGCCGGAAGATAAACTATGTGGATACGGATTTTGACGAGCTTTGCAGGGATATGGAAAAGGACCCGAAGTCGGTGATAAAGCTCAGACCTGTGAATTATTATGCGATAAAGAACAAGTACATCATGGGTATGCTCTATTCCTCAGAAGACCTGAGGGAGAACTACATCAGATTTCTGCATTTTGAGTCAGAAAGGCAGACAGGCAAGAGCGGGATATATGCCATTGATGACGAAACTGCTGTAAAAGTACTGGCAAAGGTCGGGGTAATGATCGACCTAAAAAAACTGAGAGAAGAATAAATAAACGGCCAGAGCGGCAAAAAAGCCGCTGTGGTCGTTTTTACTGTCAATAACCGTCCGCTGCGAACTGAGAATTATAGAGCTCAGCGTAGAAACCGCCCTTGCTGATAAGCTCATCGTGAGTACCCTGTTCGACTATATGGCCGGATTTCATAACAATGATGCTGTCAGCCTCCTTGATGGTCGAAAGACGGTGGGCGATGATGAAAGAGGTCCTGCCCTCCATCATTTTCGCAAAGGCCCGCTGGATTATCAGTTCTGTACGGGTATCTATGGAGGAGGTCGCCTCGTCAAGGATAAGCATTGGCGGCAGGGAAAGCATGACCCTGGCTATGCAAAGGAGCTGTTTCTGACCCTGGGAAAGGGTGCTGAAACTGTCGGATATGACAGTATCATAGCCCTTCGGCAGTCGCTTTATAAAACCATGACAGTGGGCTGCCTTGGCAGCTCTGACCACCTCATCCTCAGAGGCATCAGGATCGGCGTAGCGGATATTGTCACGGATAGTGGCGGTCTTGAGCCAGGTCTCCTGGAGGACCATACCGTACATGGACCGCATGGAATCACGGGTACAATCCTTCACGGGGCAGCCGCTTATCCTGATCTCTCCCCTGTCCGTGTCGTAAAACCTCATGAGAAGGTTTATCATGGTCGTCTTGCCGCAGCCTGTGGGGCCGACTATGGCCGTTCGCTGTCCGGGTCTGACATCAAGAACAAAGTCCTCGATGAGACTGACCTGAGGGTCATAGCTGAAATAAACATGGTCCGCCGAAACAGTGCCGTCCACCTCAGTGAGGACCTTAGCGTCCGGACTGTCCGGGACCTCGGCAGTCTCCTCAATGAACTCGAACACTCTCGCCGCAGAAGCCAGGGCGCTCTGCAGCTCAGTGATAACGCCGGATATCTCGTTAAAGGGCTTGGTATACTGGTTGGCGTAGGTCAGGAAGCTGGAGAGGTTGCCCACAGTAAAGCCGCTGCCGCTGATGACGGACAGAGCGCCTATGATACCGACAGAGGTATAGACCAGGCCGTTTATGAAACGTGTGCAGGGATTGGTCAGCGACGAGAAAAAGATCGCCCTGACCCCCACGTCCTGTAACTTCTTATTGAGCACATCGAATTTCTCCTCGGCCTTCTGCTCATAGCTGAAAGCCTGGACCGTTTTCAGGTCCCCGGTGACTTCCTCCACCAGGCCTGTCATCTCACCCCGGACCACGGACTGAGCGTGGAAAAGATCGAAGGTGTTCTTCGCTATAAATCTTGCTACGAACAGCGAGAGGGGCGTCAGCACAACAACTATCAGCGAGATCCGGACGTTTATCGAGAGCATGAAGAAAAGAGTCCCGAAGATCGTACAGATACCGGTGAACAGCTGTGAAAATCCCATGAGCAGGCCGTCAGATATCTGGTCAACATCGGTGATGATACGGCTTATGATATCGCCGTGAGAGTGTGAGTCGATATAGGAAAGAGGCAGAGCGCTTATCTTATCGAAGGCCTTTTTACGTATATCCCTGACAACATTGAAGGTTATCTTGTTTGTACACAGGGACATAGTCCACTGAGAAACTGCGGTGATGCCCACTACGACGCACAGCCTGACTATCAGCGGCCTCAGTGCCTCAAAGTCCACATTCTCCTTTCCGACGATCAGGTCTATCCCCTGCCCAACAAGTATGGGCGCATAGAGTGTAGAGACTACCGCTGCAAGTGCGAGTACCATGGATATGGCAAAAAGGTGCATATACGGTCCGGCATAGCTTAGGAGAGGTTTTAAAACAGGCTTATCAGCCTTTTTCTTTTCAGCCAATCTCGCTCACCTCCTTCTCGGAAAGCTGGGAGAGACAGATCTCTCTATAGACCCCGCAGTCTGCAAAAAGCTGCTTATGGGTGCCTATGCCTGCTATCCTGCCATCGTCCATAACGATTATCCTGTCAACGTTTTTTATGGAGGATATCCTCTGAGAAACGATAAAAACAGTCATATCCTTACCAAGCTCGGAAATGGCCTTTCTCAGCCCTGCATCGGTGGCAAGGTCAAGGGCCGAAGCGGAATCGTCAAGGATAACTATTTCGGGATCGCCGACAAACGCCCTGGCTATAGTAAGGCGCTGTCTTTGTCCTCCGGAAAGGTTCTTGCCTTTTTGCTGTATCAGCTCGTCGAGCTTATCAGGCTTTTCCATAACGAAATCATAGGCCTGAGCGATCTTCAGGGCGCTTATAATATCCTCATCAGATGCGCCGCTGTCCCTCCACCGCATATTCTCTCTGACGGTGCCCTTGAAAAGCACGGCCTTCTGGGGGACTATGCCGATCTTTCGTCGCAGCTGAGAGAAGGGGTATTCTCTGACGTCGATGCCGTTTACCAGTACACTGCCCTCAGAACAGTCATAAAACCTCGGTATCAGGTTGATGACAGAGCTTTTTCCGGAGCCTGTACCGCCGATAATGCCTATCTTCTCTCCTCTTGCGGCCTTAAAGCTTATATCCTCGAGGGAATACTCCCCAGAGCCTTGATATGAAAGATATACGCCTCTGAATTCTACTGCCGGGGCGAACTTATCCTCTGTGACGGGGCTGCTGCCGCTGTCGGATACTGAAGGCGATACCGCAAAGATATCGTTTATCCGGATAGCTGAGGCCTGCATCTTGGTGATGTTTGTGACAAGTATGGCCATAGCCAGGAGAGCTAAAAGTATCTGGTTCATGTAATTGACCAGGGCCATCAGCTCGCCCTGTGTCAGGCTGCCGTCAAAGACCAGGTCAGCGCCGCTGCGAATGATGACGGCGATGGCCAGGTTCACGATGACGTAGGTCAGCGGGTTCATCAGTGCGCTTATCCTTCCGGCCATCATCTGCAAACGGTACAGCTCGTCGGTGTCCTCTGCGAACTCCTTCTGCTCGTCCTTCTGCCGGGAAAAAGCACGTATGACTCTGGCGCCGCTAAGGTTCTCCTCTGTCATAAGGCTGGCCTTGTCCAGGGTCTTCTGGATAGTTTTGTACCTTGGGATAGTAAGGCTCATGACCTTATATATCACAAAGGCTAGGCATGGTGCGATGACGAGAAAGATCAGTGTAGCCCTGACAGAGATGGTGAAGGCCATGATGATCGCACCAATAACGATGAACGGCGACCTCAGCAGCAGTCTCAGCAGTATGTTCACGCCGGACTGAGCGGTGTTTATGTCCGCCGTCATTCTTGTCACCAGGGTGCTGCTGCCTATACGGTCTATCTCCGCATAAGACAGACGGTCTATATGACGCAGCAGATCAGTCCTCAGAGCCGTCCCGAAGCCCACTGAGGCCCTGGCGGCAAAATACTGCGCCGTCAGCGAGCAGGCGAGTCCCAGAAGACCCAGCAGCACCATTATCCCGCCCATGCGGAAAACGAAGCCGGTGTCTTCATTTTTTACGCCTATGTCAACAATATTCGCCATGACTATAGGGACCGCCAGCTCAAAGCAGGCCTCGATGAGCTTGAACAGCGGACCGATGACGCTTTCTTTCTTGTAGTTTTTCAGATATCGGAATAGTTTCAGCATTTCTAAACTCCCAGCATATACCAAACTCTGCATCAAAGATCGGTTTTTCCGGCAGAGTCAAATATAATACGGCGGACAGCCGCAGGCTGCCCGTCGTTAATTCACTTGATCTTTTTTATCCTGACCTTTACTCTTGCGTTTAAAGAACCCGACGAACCTTGACCACCAGCTTTTTTTTTTTCACCTTCGGCCTTTGGCTTTTCCAGGGGCAGCGTCTGATCGGTCGGAACGTTTTTCTCCTCCTGCGCCGAAACGTCCCTGGGCGCAGGCTTTGGCATAGGCACATTTGCATATGCCTCAGCAAAAAGCCTTGACTGGGCGTCTATCCTCGGGCCATCGGGAGCCTTGCGGGTATAGGTGCCGTCGGGCTGCATATCCCTGGCCTTGACATTATCGTTCATCTGAGTCTCAAAGAGGTCCAGGATACGTTTTCTTATCTCTTCGTCAGTAACCGGAGCAGCTACCTCCACCCTTCTGGTGGTGTTCCTCGTCATATAGTCGGCAGAAGAGATATAGACCTTTTTGCGCACTCCGCTGCCGAATATGTATATCCTGGCGTGTTCAAGATACCTGCCTACGATGGAGCGTATCCTGATATTATCCGTAACGCCCTCCACCCCGGCTACCAGGCATGAGATGCCTCTTATGACCATTTCGACCTTTACACCGGCCTGGGAACACTCGATGAGCTTATCTATGATGACCTTGTCGGTAAGGGAGTTGAGCTTTGCGCCTACATAGCCCTCTCCTCCGGCCCTTGCCACCGCGATCTCGTTATCCATCAGTTCAAGGACCTTGTTTTGCAGACAGTGCGGAGCCACCATGAGCTTTTTGCTGTTTTCCACCAGCTCGCCCATAGAAAGGGTCCTGAAGACCTCCTCGGCGTCCTCTGCGATAACCTTGTCAGAGGTCATGAGACACAGGTCGGTATAAAGCCCGGCGGTCTTTTCATTGTAATTACCTGTGCCTATCTGGACAGTATACCTGACGCCCTCCTCGCACCGTCGGGTAATCAGGCAGAGCTTTGAATGGACCTTCAGTCCCTTAGGCCCATACATGACCCTGCACCCTGCTTCTTCAAGCTGCTTGGACCAGCCGATATTGTTCTCCTCATCGAACCTTGCCCTCAGCTCAACCAGAACAGTGACCTCCTTGCCGTTCTCGGCGGCGTCGATAAGGGCCTTGATGACCTTGGAATTCCTTGCCACACGGTAAAGGGTCATTTTGATGGAAACAACGTCCCTGTCCCTGGCGGCCTCGTTCAGAAGCCTTATGAAAGGCTGTATGGACTCATATGGATAAGAAAGGAACAGATCCCGCTTATCGATCTGCTCGATCATGGGTCCCGGCTCTATCATTCTTGAAAGCTGCGGCTCCTGTTTCTCAAAAAACAGCTCCTTACGGTCATGGGCCTTATCGAAGACCGTGAACACATAGGAAAGGTCCAGAGGGGTCTTTTCGACAAAGACCTGTTTCTTGGAAAGCTCCAGTCTGGAGCAAAGCTCCTTTAACAATGGTTCTGATATCTGCTTGGACAGCTGCATCCTCACAGGACAGAGCCTTTTTCTCTTATTTATCAGCTCTGACATATTCTGCCTGAAATCCAGCTCCCTGTCAAAGCTTTCGTCCACGTCGATATCGGCGTTGCGGGTTATCCTCATCAGCGACTTTTCCTCTATCTTATAGCCTGAGAAAATGCTCTCGGCATAGTGACAGATAACGTCCTCTACCAGCACATAGCTTATGACGCTGTCGTCCTGCTGCGGAAGGAAGATGACACGCTGATATTTTTCGCTGCACCCCACAAGGCCCAGGGTTATCCCTGATTTTGAGCTGAGCTTTGTGACGACATAGATGCTCTTGTTCACCAGAAACGGGAAAGGATGGCGCTTGTCAATAATGTTTGCGTTGAGAAAAGGCTTTATCTCATAGGCATAATAAGCGTCAAGGAATTCCAGCTCCTTCATGGTGAGATTCTTTATGCTCTTATGAACGATATTCTTCCCGTCAAGCAGCTTATGGAGAGCCTTGAAACTCTCGTCCTTGACGCTTATCAGCTCCCTCACACGGCTGAAAATGGCGCTGAGCTGCTCAGAGGGGCGCATTTTCGACTTATTGTCCTTATTCGAGTCGTCCACTAAAGATGCGTCATAGATTGAGCCTACCCGGACCATAAAGAATTCGTCTAAATTACTGGCGTAGATAGACTCAAAAAGCAGTCTTTCCAGCAAAGGCACGCTGTCGTCCCTGGCCTCCTCCAGAACTCTTTCATTGAATTTGAGCCACGACAGCTCACGGTTATCATAAACTCTGTTTTTCACGGTAAGCTCCCCTTAACTGTCCCGGCGGCCGGGACTGTCCTGCCGCCGAAAAAAATACATCATTCTTTATTATATTACATATCAGCCGAATTGTCAACATCATTTGAGCTGATGTTTTCCACATCTTTCCCGTCAGCCTTCACTCCCCCGTCTCCGCCGGCGGCCCCGGCAAGGACAGACACCAAAGAGATGATAACGGCAAAAAGCGCCGGCTCGCACAATGACCTTATGCCTATGGTATAGGTCACGCCGGTGTAAATGCCGTGGAAATGGCGGTTCAGAAAGTTCACCTCATGTATCCCCATGACGTTGAAAAGCACTGAGGCGATGACCAGGGCGAAAATGCTCAGCTTCAGCCTCAGAACGTCTCCCTCCCCTATCCGTCCGTTCTCGGCAGCCGAAAGCATGGTAAGCACCAGCATGATGATGCTGTACCCTGCGGCGATGAACACAGGCATATCCTTTAAAAACCTGTAAAAAACTATGTCGGTGTAGGCCTGTGAGCTGTTGGCCAGTTCGTGGGGCAGATCCATCATAGTACTGTAAAAAGGCAGTCTGGCATTATTGTTCCACTCCGCCAGGGCGGTCATGAGCTCATATACCCTTATGCAGAGCCTGTAGGACGTAAAGCCCAGGGCAACAGCGCCAAAGGCATAAGCGAACACCCTCAGACCAGTCTTTTTCTGACTGAGCAGCAGTCCGGTGATAACTATGAGAGCCGGTATCCCGAGGACGATATAGAGCTGGCAATAGTAGGACGATGTGGCGGGAACGCCTTTAAGATACGGTCTTTCAGCTTTTGCCTGAATATAGTTCAGCACTTCACCAATGACATTTGAAACAGCCAGGGCGGCGCCGGAAAAAATAAGCAGCACACCCGACTTTCTGTACAATGAACGGTCCTTTCTCAGCTTTCTTAAAGCCGCAAAAAGGCACCCTGCAAAACACAGCTGAAATGCAGTGACGAGCACATATGCCGGCTTTGCAGACTTCCTGGCTTCACTGACGGCGGCTTTGGCCCTTTCATAATTCCCGGCGTTGATATAGGTGTTGTCTATGGTCTGGTCAATGAAAAAAGTGCCGCAGTAGTTATGCCATAGGGTCATATCTGTGTCGCTCTCCTCGCTGGGGTCGCCAAGTATGCTGATAAAAATGATCTGTGCGGCAAAGAAAGCGGCTATACCGATAATGATCGCAGTGATCGAAAAACTGACTAAGGCCACCGGTTCTTCCCGTCTGTGGTCCTTTGATAAGGAAGTCATATATCAGACCCCTTTCTCCAGGGAACGGGAGACTGCCTTCTGCCAGCCTGCGATAAGCCCGCAGCGCTTTTCGTCCTCCATGGAAGGAATGAACTCTCTGAATTTCTGTGAGACTCTGTTCAGCTCCTCCCTGCTTTCCCACATCCCGCAGTGAAGCCCGGCCAGAAATGCGGCGCCCGTGGCAGTGGACTCCACGTTTCTCGGTCTTATGATGCTCCTGCCAAGGATATCGGCCTGGAACTGCATGAGAAAATCATTCTGAGACGCACCGCCGTCCACCTTGATAAGGCCAAGGGCCGAGGTGTCTTCCTCCATGGCCTTGATGACATCGGCTGTCTGATAGGCTATGGCCTCGAGAGCTGCACGGACTATATGCGCCCGCCCTGAACCTCTGGTAAGTCCGGTTATCGTCCCCCTGGCGGCACTGTCCCAGTAGGGCGTGCCAAGTCCTACAAAGGCCGGTACGAAATAAACCCCGCCGTTATCCTCAACGCTCTGGGCTATCTGCGCTGTTTCCTCCGCAGACCCGATCAGCCTCAACTCGTCACGCAGCCACTTTACCACAGCGCCGGATACGAACACCGATCCCTCCAGAGCATAGGTAACTTTTCCGCCTATGCCCCAGGCGACTGTTGTCAGAAGGCCGTTTTTGCTCTCGATACATTCATCACCGGTGTTCATGAGCAGAAATCCCCCGGTGCCATAGGTATTCTTGACGTCGCCCTTGAGATAGCAGCACTGACCGAAAAGTGCAGCCTGCTGGTCGCCTGCGCAGCCGCAGATAGGTATCTCTGCGCCGAAGACCTCCTTATCTGTCATCCCAAGACTGCCGGAGCTGTCCCTCACCTCAGGCAGGATACTCTCAGGAATACCCAGCAGCCCCAGTATCTCCCTGTCCCAGCAAAGGTCATGTATATTGAACATCATGGTCCTGGAAGCGTTGGTATGATCAGTAACATGGGTCCTGCCGCCGGAAAGGTTCCAGATGAGCCAGGTATCCACGGTGCCGAAAAGGAGCTTGCCCTCACGGGCCTTTTCAAGGGTCCCGGGGACGTTATCGAAGATCCACTTTACTTTGGTGGCTGAAAAATAAGGGTCGATGAGCAGGCCGGTCTTGCTCAGAAAAAACTTTGACAGACCCTGCTCGGAAAGGTGAGCGCAGTGCTCAGAGGTCCTCCTGCACTGCCAGACTATGGCATTATAAACGGGCTTTCCCGTCTCTTTGTCCCAGATCACGGTAGTCTCACGCTGATTGGTGACGCCGACGGCGGCGATCTGACCGGCGTTTCCCCCGGCAGACTCTAAGTATCCAAAGCAGTCCCTGACGGCATGGAGCTGGCTCTCCAGTATCTCCATAGGGTCATGCTCGACCCAGCCGGCCCGGGGAAATATCTGCCCGAACTCATACTGAGCCGCAAAGACCTTTCCGCCGGTCTTATCAAACAAAACGGCCCTTGATGAAGTAGTTCCCTGGTCAAGAGAAAGAATGTATTTGTCCATAGAAGTCTTCCTTTCGTTTAAAGATACCGTGCCGCACGCAGGATACGGCACAGAGCGGTCTTCTGCGTTCATTGATGTACTATTAATATAATACAATATCTGAGGCCGATTGTCAATAAGCAGCTGCTGCCATAAAAGCATTTGTATCTGACTTTCGCCGCTGCGATGCAGAAATATCCCCTGCGGCCCGCTGCTGGAAAAGGTCCTGTGTCCATGCTTGATTTTTTTCTAAGAATATGCTATCATATACTATGCGGAGATCATCACTATCTTGGAGGGATAACTATGATAAGACACATATGTATGTTCAAGCTCAGGGAGGACAAGCAAAGCAATATCGCTGAGTTTTTGCGCAGGGCCGAGAGCCTTAGAGAAATTCCTGAGCTTAAAAGATTTGAGGCGGTCAGGAACGACGAGCGGACCCCGGACAGCAATTTCGACGTTTCGCTCATATTTGATTTTGACAGCGTGGAGGACCTCAACGCTTATCAGATATCAGAGACACATAAGAAATTCGGCAGCTTTGTGGCAGAGGTCAAGACCGACAGAGCCTGCATAGACTATGAGTTCTGAGACCAATGGCAAAGTCTAAAAGCACCTATGTGTGCTCAAACTGCGGCTATGAGACAAGCAAGTGGAACGGCAAATGCCCGGACTGCGGCGAGTGGAACACCTTTGAGGAAGTGGAGCTGAAGGTCTCTCAGCGGACCGGCAGCAAGGGCAGAGGGACCATCAGGGACATCTCGGACAATATCCTCAGCGTCAATGCTATCGACGCTGACCGAAGAGAGATAAGGTATGACACGGGTATGAAAGAGCTGGACCGGGTCCTGGGCGGAGGACTGGTGAAAGGGTCCCTGGTGCTGCTGGGCGGCGAACCGGGCATCGGCAAATCCACCATGCTTTTGCAGATATGCCAGTCCATGGGCGAGGACCACACCATACTCTACGTTTCCGGCGAGGAAAGTGTAAGACAGATAAAGCTCAGGGCCAACCGTCTCGGAGTCAGCAGCGAGAACCTTTATCTGCTGGCGGAAACTGACGCTGAGAATATCTGTGCCGCTATTGTCAAGGAAAAACCGGAGATCGTCATAATCGACTCTATCCAGACGATGAGCATAAGCGACATCTCCTCTGCACAGGGCTCTGTGACCCAGGTAAGGGAATGTACAAATCTGTTCATGAGGACTGCAAAGTCGGAGGAGATACCTATTTTCATAGTGGGCCATGTCAATAAGGACGGCGCTATCGCCGGACCGAAGGTCATGGAGCATATCGTGGACTGTGTACTGTATTTCGAGGGCCAGCGCAACCTGACATACAGGATACTGCGGGCTGTAAAAAACAGGTTCGGCTCCACCAACGAGATCGGCGTTTTTGAAATGGCGGACTGCGGTCTGCTGGAGGTGGAGAACCCGTCAATGCTCATGCTGGAGGGCAGGCCATCAAATGTGTCTGGCTGCTGCGTAGCCTGCATAATGGAAGGCTCCAGGCCCCTGATGGCGGAGGTGCAGGCTCTGGTGACTAAGAGCACGTTCTCGGCTCCCAGGAGGACCGCCACCGGTTATGATTTCTACCGCATGGCCATCATAATCGCTGTGCTGGAAAAAAGGCTGGGGTTTTTCTTCGGCGGACTGGACGTTTATATCAATATCGTGGGGGGACTGAAACTGGACGACACAGCGGCAGACCTGTCGGTGGCCATGGCGCTTTATTCCAGCCTGACGGATAAGGTGGTGGACGAGAAGACCATAGCCTTCGGAGAGATAGGCCTGGGCGGAGAGCTAAGGAGCATCACCCACGCAGAACAGCGTATCCAGGAGGCTGAAAGGATGGGATTTGAGAAGTGTATACTTCCGCTCCATACACTCAGGACCGTCAACACTTCAAAATATAAAATGAAGATCGTCGGCGTCAGATCCATAAGAGATGCTTTTAATGAGATCGGCTGAGTTTGGATGTAAATTGTAAAATTTCTGTTAAACCGGTATAATAACTTGACTTTTATGTGAAAGTATGTTATGATATTTAAGCCGCATGTTTACGGTTTTTTAAGTGTGTCCTGAAAAGGGCGCCTCCGTGCGCAGCGAGTTCTATAAAAAGGCAGGTGCATACAAAGATGTACGCAGTAATTGAGACAGGCGGAAAGCAGTATCAGGTAAAGGCCGGCGATGAGATATTCATTGAAAAGCTGGGCGCTGAGGCTGATGAGGCTGTTAAGTTCGAGAAGGTACTGGCTGTCGGTTCTGATGACGGTATCAAGGTAGGCGCTCCCTATGTTGACGGTGCAAGCGTTTCTGCTAAGGTCATCAAGAACGGCAAGGCTAAGAAGATCACAGTCTTCACCTACAAGCCCAAGAAGGGTGAGAAGAGGAAGATGGGTCACAGACAGCCCTACACTAAGGTAGTTATCGAAGCTATCAACGCTTGATCTGCATGATAATCGCAGATTTTGTGAAAGATCCCGGAGACAGGCTGGTGGGCTTTCGTGTTACGGGCCATGCGGGCTATGCGGACTTCGGGGAGGACGTTTGCTGTGCAAGCGTTTCGTCGGCTGTTATGATGGCAGCCAACACTGTGACTGACGCTTTCAGGATAAAGGCTGATGTTGCGGTAGATGAGAATGATTTCAGACTGACCCTGGGAGAGGATCCGCAGGGTAACGGTGACAAGGTCCTGCTGGGACTGATGACGCACCTTTATCTTATCGGTGAGGAATTCCCCGGGCGTATCAAGGTCAATGTCAGCGAAGGCTGACATCAAAGATTACATTTTCTGGAGGTGTAATTAAAATGATAAAGATCTCAATGCAGTTTTTTGCACATAAGAAAGGTATGGGTTCTACAAAGAACGGACGTGAGTCCGAGTCCAAGAGACTTGGCGTGAAGAGAGCTGACGGTCAGTTCGTTCTGGCCGGCAACATACTGGTTCGTCAGAGAGGTACTCATATCCACCCTGGTGAGAACGTTAAGCGTGGTTCTGACGATACTCTGTTCGCTACCAGCGACGGTATCGTAAGATTTGAAAGACTTGGTAAGGACCGCAAGAAGGTCTCGGTCTATCCACAGGCTTGATCTAAACCATAACTGACCCCGGGCCTTACAGCTCGGGGCTTTTTTGTAGGAGACAAAAATGAACGAGGCAGAAAGGATAAACAGACAGTTTTCTAAGAGCTTTCTTAGAAACGGCATCATCATATTGACGGCGCTGCTGCTGCTTTTCGTATACAAATCTGTTAAGGGCTATGAGAAGGTAACAGAATTCAAGACCGTGGCAGGGTGTTCGATCAAGACTGAGATAAAGGTCATTCATAACTCAAAGGGCAGAGACAGCAACGTTTATTATGTTACCGTGGACTGCCCGCAGGAGAGCCTGCATTTTAAGGCGTCGGTGACTAAGTCTTATTTCAGGGCTTTTCAGAACTACCGGGCGGACTATGTGTCCTTTTTCAAGAACGAGAACGGACAGTACTTCCCTACCTACAGGCTCAACTGTTCACTGCATGAGGCCGAAAGAGAATACCGTGCCATCGAAGAGCCTATACTCTGGTATATACTCTATGGGGTGATCCTGGTCATCGGCCTTATCAACGTTTCGGTGGGACTTAGCGCAAGAAGAACAAAGCAGAATTACACCGGGGAAAGAACGGTGCCGGTCAGCACCTTTTCCGGAGCTGACCGTGAAGACGCTCTGGAGGCCATGGCGGTCGCCAGGATAAGGCGTGAGAAGGCCGAGGAAAGAATGGCCCAAAACAGAAGGCACCGATACCGCAGGTTCTGAGTTAATGCAGTAAGGAGGCAGGAAAATGTTTGTCGATCAGGCAAAGATATACATCAAGGCCGGTGACGGCGGCGACGGCGCCGTTTCCTTCCACAGAGAGAAGTATGTGGCGGCCGGCGGCCCGGACGGCGGAGACGGCGGCAAGGGCGGGGATATAATATTCAGGGTCGATGATAACATCTCTAACCTCATCGATTTCAGGTATAAGAAAAAATATGTGGCCGAAAAAGGACAGAACGGCAGTTCAAAATGCTCCTTCGGAAAAAGTGCGCCGGACCTGGTGATAAAGGTCCCCAGGGGCACGGTGGTAAAGGACAGCGAAACCGGCAGGATACTGGCTGATATGTCAGGGGACGGGGACGTTGTGATCGCCCACGGCGGCAAGGGCGGCAGGGGCAATGCACACTTCGCCACATCTACAAGGCAGATACCAAGGTTTGCCAAGCCGGGCTTTCGAGGGGAGGAATTCAATGTATCTCTGGAGCTGAAGCTGCTGGCTGACGTGGGACTGGTAGGGTTCCCGAATGTGGGAAAATCTACGCTTATTTCCGTAGTTTCGGCAGCCAGGCCAAAGATCGCCAACTATCACTTTACTACCCTCACGCCTGTTCTCGGCGTGGTAAAGGTCGGGGACGAAAGGTCGTTCGTCATGGCTGATATACCGGGCCTTATCGAGGGCGCAAGTGAGGGCGTGGGGTTAGGTCACGAGTTTTTAAGGCACGTTGAGAGATGCAGGCTCATCGTCCATGTGGTAGACGTTTCGGGTATGGAGGGCAGAGACCCTGTGGAGGACTTTGAGATCATCAACCGGGAGCTTGCGAATTTCTCCGAGGAACTGGCCGGTGCGCCGCAGATAGTTGCAGCCAACAAGTGCGATATGGCTCAGCCGGAAATGATAGAAAAATTCAGGGAGTATATCAAAGAGAAGGGCCTGCCCTTCTATGAGATATCCGCAGCGACTACACAGGGTACCAGAGAGCTTATCTACGGGGTAAACGAAAAGCTTTCACAGCTGCCGCCGGTGAAAAGGTTCGAGGCACAGCCGCTCACCAGGGAAGAGGTGGAGGCCAGGACCCGCAGCAGCCGTGATTTCAGCGTCAGTGTTGAGGACGGCGTTTATTTCGTTGAGGCAGAATGGCTCTACGATATACTCAGGGTAGCGGATATGGACGATTATTCCTCCCTGCAATACTTCCAGAACGTCCTTGTCTCCAGCGGGATAATCAACAAGCTGGAGGCTATGGGTATCCAGGAGGGCGATACCGTTGCGGTATACGACTTTGAGTTTGAGTATATACCGTAAGCGAAGAGGTTTTATATGAAGATAAATATGACTGAACACGAGGCGGGACAGTATTCTCCTCTGACGCTTGCCTTTCTCGGAGACTCTGTTTACGAGCAGATGGTAAGGGAAAAGCTGGTCCTGACAGCAAATATGCCGGCTAACAAGCTGCACAAGCTGGCGGTGGAAAGAGTCAGGGCAGAATATCAGTCCATGTGCGTTGAAAAGCTTACTGAGAGCGGCTTTTTCAGCGAGAACGAGAGTGAGATACTCAAAAGAGGCAAAAATGCCAAGGTCAATGCCCCGAAACATTCGACAGTGGCTCAGTACCGCAACGCTACCGGGCTGGAATGTCTGCTGGGGTATCTGTATCTGATAAACGATACCCGGCGAATCGAAGAGATATTCGGGCTTTGCTGGGAATACGGAAACAATAATACTTAACTGTAAGGAGTGGATCAATAATGTCAGGTCATTCAAAATGGGAAAACATAAGAAGAAAAAAAGGCGCTACCGATGCAGCCAGGGCTAAGGTGTTCACCAAGATAGGCCGTGAGATAGCAGTTGTCGTAAAGATGGGCGGCCCTGACCCGGCGGGAAACGCAAAGCTCAGGGACCTTATCGCCAAGGCTAAGGCCAACAACGTGCCCAACGATAACATCGACAGAATAATCAAGAAGGCCGCAGGCGACGGTGACAAGAACAACTACGAATCCATGGTATACGAGGGCTACGGGCCAAGCGGAGTAGCTGTTATAGTTGAGTGCCTGACTGACAACAAGAACAGGACCGCCGCAGACGTCCGCCACTACTTTGACAAATTCGGCGGTAATATGGGCAGCACGGGCTGCGTGTCCTATATGTTCTCAGATGTGGGCACAGTTGTTGCAGAGAACAACGGTGCTGACGAGGACAAGATAATGGAGGATGTTTTCGAGGCCGGTGCAGATGACTTCAACATTGATGATGACGTTATCGAGATCACCTGCCAGCCCGGCAACGTTACCGCTGTGCGTGAGACTCTCGAGGGCCTTGGCTATAAGGTCCTTTCCGCTGAAGCAGAGAAGGTGCCTTCCAACTACACCACCCTTGAGGACGAGGACGCCATCAAGAAGATGAGCCTGCTGCTGGAGCACCTGGAGGACAACGACGACGTGCAGAACGTGTTCCACAACTGGGAGAATATGCCCGAGGACGAAGAAGAATAAAAAAGCGAAAGCGAGTACAATTAATTGTACTCGCTTTATTTTTCATACTCTGTAGAACAATCTGCTGAACATACGGTAAAGGGCCACTATGCTCTCCTTCAGGTCATGCCTTGAAAAGCGCTGAAAATACTCAGCCGTCACCTTTTCGTTCTTATTCTTCCCTGCTACGAACTCCCTCAGGTCCCCCTCAAAGATAAGATAATCGTTAAGGAAAAGAGCGATATCGTCCGGCGTATACTTGCTGAACTTCTCATCGAACATCTTGCCGAACCCAGCATTGCTGAGAAGATACACCACAAACTCCGCACAGGTAAAGGCCTTATATGTTTTCAGCCCCTTAGTCACCGGATATGTAAGCACCGACAGCAGGTTATACATATACTCCCCGTCGCAGGCTATCTTTCTGATACTTCGCTCCAGCTCCTCATACTTCTTGTCCGAGAGCTTTATGCAGAAAACTGCACTTGCAATGCTCCTGTCCTGATTAAGGGTATAGCGCTGGATATTCTCCTTGACCAGTCCGCCGGTCAGCACAGCACTGTGATGCCGCCTTGCAAAGCTGTACCACTGAGAAAAATCATCGTCCAGAACAATGGCGGTATGATTGTATTTCATATTCCAGACATTTCGGATAGCCCGTCCGAACTTGGTCGAAGTCTGGCTTATCACAATATAGATATTTTTCATTTCACAAAACCCCTGATAAAGGAAGATCAACTCCCCGGCCCGAGTGACAGTCCGGCTCCTCCAATGCTTTTCTATAAAATATAATAGCACATTTTCCTGTCAAAATCAAGTAAATTTATTAAGTTTTTTCATTAGAATATTAAATTTGTTCTTTTACTCAAATCAAAGAAAATGCAGCGCCGGTCAAGACCGATGCTGCATATCATTATCCGTTTGCGGTCTTACCGGTCTTCCTTTTTCAGGGAATTCAGCAGTCCGTTGGAATTGATTATATTGATAAGGAACTCCGGGAAGGACTGGCCCTGATAGGTCTGACCCTTGGTCTTGTTGGTGATAAGACCGGTATCGAAATCGATCTCCACCTCGTCGCCGTCATCGATATTTTCAGCCGCCTCATCACACTCTATTATGGGCAGTCCGATATTTATTGCATTCCTGTAAAATATCCTTGCAAAGCTCTTTGCGATAACGCAGGAGATACCGCTGGCCTTGATGGAGGCCGGAGCGTGTTCCCTTGAGGAGCCGCAGCCAAAATTGGCCTTAGCCACCATAATGTCGCCCTTCTGAACGTTTTTTGCAAAATCCTTATCTATATCCTCCATGCAGTGCTGAGCAAGCTCCTCCATATTGGCCGTGTTCAGGTATCTTGCGGGGATTATTACATCGGTATCCACATTATCCCCATATTTATGTACCCTTCCGCAAGCTTTCATCACGAAAACTCCTTTCAAATCTCAAATCAATAATTATGGCTTATATTCAGATGAATTGAAAACATTCTCACCGTTGGCCTGCTGCCTCATCTCTTCATAGACCTGGTCTAAGTATTCGGCAGTTATATCGCCCTTGGTCCTGGTCATGAAATAGCAGACCTTAGGCTTGCCGAAAAAACCTTCCTTGACCAGCTTGAAGGCGGGAGTCCCGTTGACAGTGACAGAGTAGAAATTATTGAACCCTTTTTTGTCTATTATACTCTGAGTCTGCTCGATGGTAAAAACATTTCCGGTCCTGATCTGTTCGATGACCTCACCGATTTTTTCCTTCCTCTGTGCGTCATTGAACTTTGAGCCGTATTTTCTTGTTACCATACCGGAAATGGTATCGTAGAATATATCCTGAATATAATTTGTCATAAAGCATCAGCCTTTCAGCTATCAATTGTTTATGGCGTATGTATCACCTTACATCACATCAGAGGGCTGTGCTATCCTGCCTGCGACAGCAGAGGCAGCCGCAACGTAAGGAGAGGCCAGATACACCTCTGAATCCACATGGCCCATCCTGCCGACGAAATTGCGGTTGGTAGTGGCCACAGCCTTCTCCCCTGCCGCTAAAATGCCCATATGTCCCCCAAGGCACGGTCCGCAGGTCGGTGTGGAAACAGCGCAGCCTGCGTTGATGAATATCTCCAGCAGTCCTTCCTTCATGGCTGTGAGATAAATATTCTGGGTCGCAGGAATGATTATGCACCTGACGTTCTCAGCGACCCTCCTGCCGTCAAGTATCTCAGCGGCTGCTCTCAGGTCCTCTATCCTGCCATTGGTGCAGGAGCCTATGACCACCTGATCGATCTTTATCTCGGGGATATCGTCAAAGGTCCTGGCGTTCTCCGGAAGATGAGGGAAAGCCACAGTGGGCTTGATCTGGCTCAGGTCGATGGTATACTCCTCATCATACTCAGCGTCAGCATCTGCCTCATAGACTTTATACTCACGGTCGGTCCTGCCCTTCAGATATTCCCTTGTCACTTCGTCAACTGCAAAAATGCCGTTCTTGGCGCCGGCCTCGATAGCCATATTCGCCATACACAGCCTGTCCTCCATAGTCAGGTTCTTCAGGCCCTCGCCCATGAATTCCATAGAACGGTAAAGAGCGCCGTCTACGCCTATCATGCCGATGATTTGAAGGATAACGTCCTTAGCGGCGCTGTACTTCGGCAGCTTGCCCACGATATTGAACTTTATGGCAGAAGGCACCTTGAACCAGGTCTTGCCCGCAGCCATGCCGGCGCACATATCTGTAGAGCCGACGCCCGTGGAAAAAGCGCCCAGAGCGCCGTAGGTGCAGGTGTGAGAGTCAGCTCCTATAACGGCGTCGCCGGGGACCACAAGGCCTTTTTCGGGCAGAAGTGCGTGTTCTATACCCACATCGCCCACATCGTAATAATGCGTGATATCATACTGACAGGCGAACTCCCTGCACTGCTTGCACTGAGCGGCAGCCTTGATATCCTTGTTCGGCGTGAAGTGGTCCATGACCATAGTTATCCTGTTATTGTCAAAGACCTGGCTGAACCCGGCTTTATTGAACTCGTTGATAGCCACAGGTGTTGTGACGTCATTGCCGAGAACGAGGTCCAGATCAGCCATGATGAGCTGCCCTGCCTTTACCTCGCTGAGCCCCGCATGAGCCGCCAGGATCTTCTGAGTCATTGTCATACCCATAAAATGATCTACTCCTTAACAAATAATTATACAAGTTAATTATACCCTATTTTACTTAAATTGTAAAGAGTTTATCGTTGTGCATTTCTGAATAATTTTTCTAACGTTTTTTGTATATTATTAGCAAAAACATGGTCAGATTTTTACTTGTATCTATGGAACACGTCAGAGAATAATAATAATGTAATATGAAAACAGGAGGGATAGAAATGGTATTCAAGCCCATGATGACCGGTATTTCTACCGGAATGACTGCGGGAGCCATTGCCTACAGTCTGTCAAAGGCCACCAACCGGCAAAAGCGCAAGCTCAAAAACCGGGCCGGCAAGGCATTAAAGTCCGTCAGTGACTTTATCGACGACATCTCGGATATGCTGCACTGAAAAAAGCCTTGTCCGGAGCCTGACTCCGGGCAGGGCTTTTTGCTGTTTGTGACGGAATATGACACAGCCTGAGACAAAGTTTGTCATTATATCATTTACCGGCGAAACTATATGATAAATCTGCTTAAAAACACTTGACAAGATGAAGCATATTTGGTATAATAAAGACAGTAAATATATGGGTATATATTTACGGCTCTGCTGCCGGCGCAGCAGGAAAAAACATATATCAGGGCGCCCGCAGGTGCTCTGTATCACGGCTGGTCCCATGGTATGTTTTCGCTTTTTTGAATGGGACAGGGAATTGATTTACTCGGTCTGACCGAAAGAATCATATACTGCCCTCTGGGTTGGGGGCAGACAAGGGAGCTTGTGCGGGGAAAGACCGCAGCTCTTTCCATATTTTCTATAGTCTGTCTGTTCGTTTCAGGCAGGCTATATTTTTGAAAGGAACGGCAAAAATATGAACAATTATAAGAAAAAACTGATATTCATTCTTATAGCTGCGTCTATGATACTTAGCAGCTGCTCTCTGAGCAATGTGCCGCAGGACAGCTCTTCCGGCGGCGCAGACAGCGTTGCTGCCGATGAGAGCAGCGTTCAGCAGGAGGGTGCAGAAGAGAAGGCTGAGGATAAAGAAGAGAAAGAAGACGGCGATAAGGAGAACGGTGGCGCTGAGATAGATGCGGCGGTGGAGTTCAGCATGGAGAGCGGCTTTTACAGCGAGCCTGTAGAGCTGGAGCTGAGCTGCGGGACCCCTGGGACGCAGATATACTATACAACCGACGGAAGTGTGCCTACTAAGGACGATCTGCTTTACAGCAAGCCCATAAAGCTGGAGAACAGGACCAGCTTTCCCAACGTTCTTTCGGCTCAGGGGGGCATCAGTGCCGGGGGCGACAATCTGCCGTGGGCTGATGTGGATAAGTGCAACGTCATCAGGGCGGCGGCATTCGACAATGACGGGAACATGGGACAGGTGGTGAGCCATTCCTATTTCGTAGGAATTGACAGGGAGAAGAAGTATACTGATGTGCCGGTCATATCACTGATGACGGATATGGATAATCTGTTCGACTACGAAAAAGGCATCTATGTTCTCGGTAAGGCCCACGATGACTGGCTGGCTGAGGACCCGGCCAATAAAAACAAGGAGGCCTGGGCACAGGTCGGCAACTATTCCATGAGGGGCAAGGAATGGGAAAGGCCCGTATATGTTGAATACATAAATTTTGACGGCTCTGTTGGCTTCGGGCAGGAGATGGGCATGAGGATAATGGGCGCCGCATCACGAAACGAGAACCAGAAGAGCTTCAGGATAACTGCAAGGGCTGAATACGGCGATAAGTCTGTCCAGTATGAGATGATACCCGACAACCTCAGGTCTGACGGCAACGGGAACGTGGAGAAGTACAAGTCCTTCGTTCTGAGAAACGGCGGCAACGACTGCAATTTTGCCAAGATACGTGATCCGTATCTGCAAAGCCTGGTCAGCGATAAGGATATCGAGACCATGCAGTATACCCCGGTAGTGGTATTCTTAGACGGTGAGTTCTGGGGAATGTATACCCTGGCGGAGGATTACAGCGATAACTATATCGAGAACAATTACGGTATCGACAACAAGAACGTTGTTATGATAAAGAAGGGCGAGATAGAAGAAGGCGAAGAGGAAGACTATGCCCTTTACAGCGATATGTATGAGTTCATAACTGACAACGATATGTCAGACAGCGGCAATTACGCCAGGGCCTGTGAGATGCTGGATATGCAGGATTTTGCGGACTACTGCGCTTTCAATATCTATATCTACAACGAGGACAGCATTTTTGAGAACAATAACTGGCGTATGTGGAGGGTCAGGGAGGCTGAGGACACCTCGCCCAAGGCTGACTGCAAGTGGAGAACGCTCATTTATGACACCGATTATTCTACAGGCATCTATAACGGCGGCAGCAATTTCAATATGAACAATATCAGGACCGCCATCCAGGGGGGCAAGCCGGCCGGGGAGAACGAACAGCCGCCGGCGAAGCTGCTCAGGACGCTGCTGGAGAATGAGGAGTTCAAGCAGATGTTTGTGATCTCTCTTTGCGATATGAGAAATATCAGCTTTGAGACAGGACGGGCCAGCGCAAAGCTGGAGGAGATGAAAGAGCAGTACCGCAAGATAACCAATGCGACCTTCGACAGGTTCGGCCCGTTCTATGCCGATTTCAGCGGGAACATAAACGGACTGAAGAGCTTTATGACGGGAAGATACACAAGCTTTATCAAGCTTGTCAACGACTCATTCAGCCTCGGTGATACTGCCGAGGTGAGCGTCATGGCCGCTGACGGCGGCAGAGTCATGGTAAATACTACATATATCGAACCGGACAGCGACTATAAGGGCAGCTATTTCACCTGCTACCCCATCACCCTTACAGCCGAGCCTGAGGAGGGCAAGAGCTTTGTAAGGTGGGAATGTTCGGGGTGCAGCGCAGACGATACCGGAGCGCAGACTGCGGTCTTTACCTTTGAGGGCGATTGTGAGATAACGCCTGTTTTTGAATGATATCGTGGGGTGAAAGGATTTGTTTTTTATACACAGAATGGGCTGCGGGTGCAGACATGACAGCAGCTTCGTGCTGGACAGGCCAAGGGGCTTTGAGGGATATCTTATGCTTTTCGTCAAAACGAAGGCCATATTCGTCATAGGGGGAGAGACCTTCAATGTGGAGCCTAATACCTTTATCATATATGACAAGAATTCTCCGCAGTATTACAAGGCCTGCGAGAATGAGTATATCAATGACTGGATACAGTTCGAGTGCAGCGAAAATATATCGGACAGCATCAATATCGTTTTCGACAGGCCGATCTATGTAGGAGAGAGCGTGAACGTTTCGCAGTATTTCCAGCTAATAGCAGACTGCTACTACAGGACCGGCAATATGCAGACGGCGGGATTTCTTATCAAGGCGCTGCTCTCGGAGCTTTATGAGACAGCGAGTTCCCACGACGAGGCCAGTATAGCTCACTACAGAGAACTGCTGGACCTGAGAAGAAAGATCTACGCCCTGCCCTCGGAAGAGTGGAGCGTTGAGAAAATGGCCCAGGAGATAAGCGTCAGTGAGCCTTATCTGCATCTGCTCTACAAAAAGGCCTTCGGCGTTACCTGCACCGCAGACGTTATAAAGAGCAGGATAGAGGCCGCCCAGCACTACCTTGCCTATACTGAGATGACCATAGAGGAGGTAGCCTTTACCTGCGGCTACAAGAATGCTGTGCATTTCTCAAGGCAGTTTCGTCAGATGGTCAATGTTTCGCCCTCTGAATGGAGGAAGACCAACACGGTGGTCTGAGACCGATAAAATATGAACTGAGCGTATATTATAGGATATGTTAAGAATAAAATAGCATATCCTATTTTTTTTGTATTTTCGCTGTGCTATAATAAGTAAGCTTTTGGAACTGGTAAAAGACATATTTTTTCACACGGACCGTTTGTGGCAGCCGGAGGCTGGCTGCTGTGAACGTGATGTTTTAGAAGATCTGTGCCGTTTACTGTAACAGACCGGAAAACAGGAGGGATTAGAATGTTCCAGCTAAGATGGCTCTGGGAAAACATGAAGGGCAGCCGGCGAAATTACATCATAGCGCTTACACTATCGGTATTGTGCAACGGCCTTTACATAACCTCGCCCTACTTTCAGTCAAGGATAGTGGACACCTTCGTTTCTAACGAAAATGCTTACGAAAATCTCAAAAACAACCGGGATACCTTTGTGCTTCTCCTATGCGGGATGATAGGGGCAACATTGCTAAGGACCAGTATGCAGTATGCCTGCAATATGTATTACGAAACAGCCTCACAGGGAATGATCTACAAGGTCAGGACCCATCTGTTCCGCAAGATAGAGAACCAGGACATGGAGTTCTATGACAGGTTCAGGACCGGCGACCTGATGACAAGGCTGACCGGTGACCTGGATATGGTAAGACACATGGTATCCTGGGTAATAAAGGGCTTTGTGGAATCGGTGGCGCTTTTCACGGCGTCAATGATATATTTCTTCGTCATCGACTGGCGGACCGCACTCTGCATACTAGCCATGACCCCGGTCATATTTTTTGTCACGAGACTGTTCGCCCGCCATGCAGGGCCGGCCTACAGAAAGGTCCGGGAGACATCTTCGGCTCTCAACACTGCGGCTCAGGAGAACATCTCCGGCAACAGAGTCGTCAAGGCCTTCGCCAGGGAGGACTATGAGATCGAAAAGTTCAGAAAACACGATGAGGATTACCGCAGCGCCAACATCAGCGCCGCTATGATGTGGCTGAAATACCATCCCTTCATTGATATCGCTGCCGGTGGACTGAGCGTGATACTTCTGCTTTTCGGCGGATATTTCATGATACAGCGGCACCTGACCATGGGACAGTACCTGGCCATTTCCAATCTGCTCTGGGCGGTCAGCAACCCCATGAGGAACATCGGCAACTACATAAACGATTTTCAGAGGTTCATGGCCTCCGCCAATAAAGTGATAGAGATCTACTATGAAGCACCCAAGATAGTTGACAGGGCTGACGCTGAGGAGGGACCGGCTAAGTTCAGGGGCGAAGTGGAATTCTGCGGAGTTGACCTCAGCATCGGAGACAAGAAGATACTCGACAATATAAGCTTTCATATCAGCCCCGGGGAGAACGTAGTCATAATGGGCGCTACCGGCAGCGGAAAGACCTCGCTGATAAACCTTATACCGAGGTTTCTGGACTGCGAGAAGGGCGAGGTCCTGGTGGACGGCAAGAACGTCAGGCTCCACAAGATAAAGGATCTGCGCAAAAACATAGGCATCGCTACCCAGGACGTGCTGCTCTATTCGGACACCATTGACAGCAACATCGCCTTCGGGGACAGCGAGCTGGAGGAAGCCTATGTTAGACAGTGTGCAGAGCTGTCGGCTGCCTCGGACTTTATCGAGAGACTGCCAATGAAGTACGACACCATCGTGGGCGAACGGGGCGTAGGGCTTTCAGGCGGTCAGAAACAGAGGATATCTTTAGCCAGGGCACTTGCCATCAGGCCGTCGGTGCTTATCCTTGACGACACGACCTCGGCGGTTGATATGGAAACAGAGAGCTTTATACAGAACAGCCTTGAAAAACGCCTGGACTTCCCATGCACCAAAATAATCATCGCACAGAGGATATCCTCCTCGAAGAATGCGGATAAGATAATCATTCTGGAAAACGGAAAGATAGCCGACATGGGGACCCATGATGAGCTGATACGCAGAGAGGGCTATTACAAGCAGATATACGAGCTGCAAAGCGGT
The DNA here is from genome assembly GCA_017478965.1 of Ruminococcus sp. Lineage (GTDB taxonomy): Bacteria > Bacillota > Clostridia > Oscillospirales > Ruminococcaceae > Hominimerdicola. The sequence goes on from JAFVCV010000048.1 coordinate 45,653, forward strand.
ATAAACTGCGCCGCAGAGGAAAAGAAGGGAGTGACTGCGTAATGGCAAGGAACAAATATGACGTTGACGAGCAGCTGGAGGCCCCATTTGACTTCAACCACCTTAAACGTTCATTTGTGTACATAAAAAAGTACAGAAAAAGAATGGCCGCCGCCCTTTTCATCAGCATAGCCGCAGCCGTCGTGGGCCTTGTGGGTCCGCTCGTGACGCAGCACGCTCTGGACGTGACTATCCCGGACAAAAATATTAAGGAACTTATCCTCCTTTCCCTGCTGCTGCTGGGTTGCAGCCTGACGGCTACGGTATTAGGCAATATCAGGGGCAGGATAATGACCGTGGTGGGACAGAATATCATCTTCGACATCAGGGAGGACCTGTTCGCCCATCTGCAAAAGCTGCCCTTTACCTACTACGACGACAGGCCCCACGGCAAGATACTCATAAGAGTGATAAACTATGTCAACAGCGTTTCGGATATGCTTTCAAACGGCATGATAAATTTCATCATGGAAATACTGAACATGGTGTTCATACTGATATTCATGCTCATTGTGGATGTCCGGCTGACGCTGGTGGCTATGTCGGGCCTGCCGCTGTTCATACTGGTCATGTTTGCTATCAAAAAACAGCAAAGGCGGGCCTGGCAGGACGTTTCAAACAAAAGCTCCAACATGAACGCATATTTGCAGGAAAACATAGTGGGCGCAAGGATAACGCAGGTATTCACCCGTGAGGAGAAGAACGCAGGCATATATGACCAGCTCAATTCCAAGTACCGCAAGAGCTGGATGAGGGCGGTAAAATTCTCGAACCTGGTATGGCCGGCAACGGACAATATTTCTACCTTAGTGAGAGCGGCGCTGTTCGCAGCGGGACTTCTGATAATGGACCCGGGCGAAGTATCTCTGGGTGTTCTGGCCGCAATGACCGGCTACGCTGCAAGATTTTGGCAGCCTATAATGAACCTTTCAAATATCGTGAACAACTTCATAAACAATATAGCCTATCTGGAAAGGATATTCGAGACTCTTGACGAGCCGGTCACTATAACGGACAAGGAGGGCGCAGAGGATATCGAAGACCTGAGCGGTCAGGTCTCATTCAACGATGTGACTTTTGGCTATGAGGAAGGCAGCAGCGTCATCGAGCACGTGAGCTTTGACGTCAGACCCGGCGAGAGCGTGGCTCTGGTAGGACCTACCTGTGCGGGCAAGTCAACCATAGTGTCTCTCATATCAAGGTTCTACGACATAAACCAGGGCAGCATAACCTTTGACGGGGTGGACATCTCCGACGTCACTCTGAGATCCCTGAGGTCCCATATGGGCATAATGCTCCAGGACAGCTTTATTTTCAGCGGGACAATAATGGACAATATCCGATACGGCAGACTCGACGCTAAGGACGAAGAGATAATCAGAGCCGCAGAGACAGTTTGTGCGGACAGCTTTATCAGGGAAATGTCCGACGGCTATGAAACTGAGGTCAACGAGCGTGGTTCAAAGCTTTCCGGCGGCGAAAAGCAGCTCATAAGCTTTGCAAGGACACTGCTGAGCGACCCGAAGATCCTTGTGCTGGACGAGGCTACCTCATCTATCGACGCTAAGACCGAAGCTCTGCTGCAAAAGGGAATAAACGAACTGCTGAAGGGCAGGACCTCATTCATAATCGCCCACAGGCTCTCCACCATCAGAAACTGTGACAGGATAATGTACATCGACGAAAAGGGTATACTTGAAAGCGGCAGCCATGAAGAGCTGATGGCTAAAAAAGGCGCTTACTACCAGCTCTACACCTCACAGTCGGCTTAAAAACATTTACGGCGCCTCTGCCAATGAGCAGAGACGCCGTTTTAGCTTATTTCAAAACGATAAAAATACCGATATTTCCGGTCCCGAAAAGATCTGCTGCCTCAGATACTGCCGTCGTCCCACTCGTCAAAGTAGTCGAAAACATAAAAGGCGTCCTGATCGGCTTCTACCCACTGGGAAGTGACCTTTTTGTTAAGCGGCAGACTCATCAGCGTAGTCAGCACCGTCAGCCCTATAAGCACCAGCACCATCTTAAAGCTCAGATCGTTGATGTTGGAGCCCAGGTAGGTCTGTACCAGCATCTGGGGCACTGTGCCGATGACAGAACCTAAAAGATAGGCTCTGAAAGGCATACGCAGAGCACCGTGGAGCATGGAAACTATATCCCCCGGGACCACTATGACGGCCCTTGTGATATAGGCTGCGAACAGGTCGTTCTCATGGGTCCTGTCAACAAGCTTTTTCGCCTTCGGATACTTCCTGACCAGGCTCTTCACCAGTCCGCCGCCGGCAAGACGTCCCACCAGATAAGGCACTGTGTAGCAGACGGCCAGCCCAAGTATATTCACACCGCAGGCCACCCAGAAAGGGTATACCGCCCCCACTGCCACAAACAGCGCAGTCAGCGGAAAGACCACGGACAGAGATTTCAGTCCGTAAAAACCCATGAAGACCAGAAAAGCAAGAAAATAATTCTCAGGGGTATAATCCAGAAGCTCGTTAAAGTCGTGGGCGGATAAGAACGCCACGCAAATAACTATTATAGTGACCGTCAGCACCACAGGCACGAACCTCATGGCCTTGACTGCATAACGGGAAAAAGAACTGTCTGTATAAGAACGGCTGCGCAATTTGGGAATAGTCATCCTACCACCACCTTAATATACTTATTTACTGTATTATACCACCTAATTGTGAAATTTCGATTAATATATTAAAGCTAATTTGAAATATTTGATTTCAGACACTTAACCAATGTAAACATCACACGAGAACATTGCTCGAATTCTGTGCATTATCACTAAAGTCCGAAGACCACAGTAGCAAGAGCGAAGAACATCAGTGTCGAACAGGTATCGACGATGGTGGTGATGAGCGGAGCCGCCATGATGGCAGGGTCAAGTCTGAGCTTTTTGGCTATCATAGGCAGCATGGCAGCGATGAGCTTTGAGAGCACCACTGTCAGAAGTATGGCGCCGCTGACTGTAAAGGCAAGCTTATAGCAGTCTACGGTCTTATTGTTGCGATACACCAGGATTATCCTGCCGGCATTGACCACAGAAAGAATAACGCCGCAGACGATGGCCACACGGAGTTCCTTGAACAATACCTTGAAAAAGTCCCTCATCTGTTTCTCCCCCAGGGCCATTCCTCTTATGACCAGGGTAGAGGTCTGTGAACCGCAGTTTCCGCCGGTGCCGCTGAGCATTGAAAGAAAGCTCACCAGTACCGGGACTGCCGCAAAGGCAGCCTGATATTTGTTGACGATGGCACCGGTCAGAGTAGCCGAGAGCATCAGCACCAGCAGCCACATGATACGGTTTTTGGCATGGGCAAAGACCGAGGTCTTGAAATACGACTCGTCGCTGGGAGCCACGGCTGCCATCTTCGAGAAGTCCTCAGTAGTCTCCTCCTGCAAAACGTCCATGGCGTCATCGTAGGTGATGATACCCACCAGCCTGTTGTCGTTGTCCACCACAGGCATAGCGGCAAAGTCGTATTTCGCCATCTGTGAGGCCACTATCTCTCTGTCCTCCAGGGTGTTGACGGAAATGATGTTGGTCTGCATTATATCCTCTATCTTATCCTCCTCATCGGCGGTGATAAGATCAAGCAGGGACAGCACTCCTATGAGTACACGGCTCTCTGTGACGTAAAGGGTGTAGACCGTTTCCTTCACCACGCCGATGTGCCTGATGGCCTCAAGAGCTTCCCTGGCGGTGTAGTCCTTTTTCAGGTAAACATACTCTGTTGTCATTACCGAGCCGGCCGAGTCTTTGGGGTATTTCAAAAGCTGATTTATCTCGCTGCGGGTGGCAGCATCAGCTGATCTGAGTATCCTGGAAACTACGTTTGCGGGCATCTCTTCGATTATATCGACGGTATCGTCCACATACAGATCGTCGATGACCTCTCTGAGCTCATTGTCCGTAAACGACTCTATGAGCAGCTTTTGCATATCGCTGTCCATATAGGCAAAAACGTCAGCCGCCACGTCCTTGTTGAGCAGCCGGAAAAGCACTATATGCTGATGGCCCTCAATATCTCCGTCATCGTAGAAACGCTGGAGCAGCGCCGCCACATCGGCCTCGTTCATATCCCTGAAAAGCTCACGTATTGCCTTGAAATTTCTTTCCTCAAGAAGATCTAAAACCTTTTCGTACATAAGCACTCCCCTTTTCGGTGATGATAGGTCCCGGCGCTGCTTGCCCGTCAAGACAAAGGCACTGACACTGTTTTATTATACTATTTTTTTACAGGAATGTCAATCGCTTTTTTTGTCATTCGTCCGTGAACGGAAAAACAACAGCCCCTGAAAGAATAAGAGCAATTTTATTTGAAAATTCATCAAATCTCTATTGCCCTTTTTGAATTAATGTGATATAATGTTAAGGTGTAATACTAGGTCTGCTGACCGGGGCGTGTTTTGCCCGGGGCCTACAAAAAGGGTGTGTAAAATGCTGGAGATACTTCGATCTACTCTGAATTCTATACTGGGCGTGTTGAAGACTATTCGCATAAACGATATAGTTGATATCATCATACTGTATTTTCTCATATATAACGGCATAAAGCTCATCAGGGAGACCAGGGCGCAGCAGCTCACAAAGGGCATCGCTGTTCTGGTGGCCTGCTATGCTTTAGCTTATCTGTTCAAGATAAATACTATGCTGTTTTTGCTGAAACTGTGCTTTCAGTGGGGTTTTCTTGCGCTCATCATACTGTTCCAGCCGGAGCTGCGGCGAATGCTGGAGAAGGTCGGCCGGACCAGGATTGCAGAGCTGAGCTTTTTCAACAGCTCGGACCACGAGAGCGAGGAGGAGGTCTGGTCCAACGCCATAGAGGCCATCTGCGATGCGGCGCAGAGCCTTTCTTCAAGCAAGACAGGTGCGCTGATAATCTGTGAGAGGAAGACAAAGCTAGGCGAACAGATCGCCACGGGGACCATACTCAACTGCACCCCGTCCCCGGCCATTTTCGGGAACATATTCTATCCGAACACCCCGCTCCATTACGGTGCGGTGATAGTACGTGACGGCATAATACTTGCCGCCGGGTGTTTTCTGCCAAGGCCGCAGAAGGACGAGCTGATAAACAAGCAGTTAGGCTCCAGACACAGAGCGGCTATCGGAATGAGCGAGAATTCGGACGCTCTTGTCATAGTTGTCTCAGAGGAGACAGGCTCCATATCAGTGGCCGAGAACGGCGAGCTTACCAGGGGCTATAACAGAGAGTCGCTGAAAAAGCTGCTGCTGACCGGGCTTTTGCCTGAAAAGGACACTAATTCCATTAAGGAAAATTCACTTGCAGGAAGGGTGATATCAAAATGGAAGAAGTAAACGCTAACAACAAGGATAAAAAGGAGAACAAGGAACCGGGCAGGAAGGAAAAGACCGGGGACGCCATAAAAAGGCTCAAAAAGGGCGGGACAGACCTGAGTCTGAGGATACTGGCATTCACCATAGCGGTCATCGTCTGGTTCATTCTTTCCATCACACAGTACCCTACGGTGACAAAGACCATCAAGGACATAAGGGTCGAGTTCAATATGGCCGGCACAGCCGCAGAGGAGAAGGGGCTGGAGGCCCTTAATTACAAGGATATCACTGTAGACGTGGAGATAAAGGGCATGAACTATGAGATAGGCAACTATGACGCCAACGACCTTATCGCCACGGTCAATCTGGACTCGGTGACAAAAGAGGGCAAGTATATGCTGGACATCGACGTCAGGAGCGTACATACTACGGACAGATGCACGGTGGTGTCGGTAACGCCGGAGACCCATGAGGTGGAATTCGACAGGATAACACAGAAGACGCTTCAGGTCACTGCCGAGGCGCCGCTCATCACTGCGGAGGACGGCTATACTCTTAAAGACAAGACCGTTTCGCCGGCAGAAATAACGGTGGAGGGGCCTAAGAAGGACCTTGACAAGATAAGCAGCGTCTCTGCCAGGATATCTAAATCCAAGAAAATAAGCGAAGACACGGATATGGCAGCGGACGATCTGGTGTTTTACGATGAGGACGATGCCAAGGCAGACACCTCGAAGTTCACTGTCATCGGAAGCAGCGACTACACTGTGGAGTTCCAGGTATACAAGAAGAAGACCATAAACCTCAACGTAGGCATCACCGGTGCGCCGCAGGATTTTGATATATCCAGCCTGCCTATGTCGCTGTCGGAGGACAGCATATCCGTTATCACGCCTCATCTGGA
>JAFVCV010000049.1 GCA_017478965.1 Ruminococcus sp.
AGCAGCTTATAGTCTCTGCCGAACCAGTCTATGACCTGCCCGATGATCCAGTCATCCAGCTCCAGCTCCGCATGGACCACGTCGCCCTGGAACATATATATATGCTCCTTCATATAGGTCGAAAGGTTGAACCCCTTATTGCCCCGGGTGTCTCTGATGTCCTTGACGCCCTTGTTCAGTTTCTCCACGTTCTTTATCTTATCCACCCTGAAATTTGACAGATTGTCATGACTGTCCACATTGCAGATAAGGTAGTAGCGGCCGTTGGCGGTAACTGTGTAATAGGGGTTGATGATATAAGGCTCCTCCCGCTTTTTCTTCAGCTTTCCATCGGGGGTGTAGGCATAGTAGTCCAGGCTCACCTGCTTTTTCTCCTTGATGGCCTCGTTGAGCGTCTCCACTGTGAGGAACACCTCAGCGTTCTCGGTATAGCCCATATTAGAATAGTTCAGTGAGTCCTTCAGATTGTTCTTCATGAACGGACTGGCGTATTTTTGCAGCTTGTCGATGAGCTGGCCCATGAACTTGGGGTAGATATATTTGGAGAACAGCAGGCCGTCACAGAGCATCTTTATCTCGCTGTCAGAAAACGGGTGCTCATAATAGATCTCGGTCATTATAGCGGTATCGCCCCTGACTATCTCCTTGTACATTATCGGGTACTCCAGCTCGATCAGCCCGGTGATATTGCGCTTGACGGTCTTGCGGTCGCACCTTATCTCATAGTCCCTCTCCAGCAGGTCAGCGATCTCCTTCTGAGTCAGCTTATGGTTCTCGTCCGTATATTTTCTAAGCACCTCAAAGGTCAGGAACATATTGCTTTTCTTTGATTGAAGAGACATCTCCTCAGCTCCCTTTCTGTTTAAGATCCGTTCTGGTTTTCTATACTTATTTTACCACATTGTTCCCATTAATAATAGTAGCTTATCAAACAAAACTTAGTCCCGGTAATTATTTATTTTGACGGAAGAGATGGGTAAAAAACAGTGCATAGAAAAAGCTGTCCCGAGAGGAACAGCTTTTTATGCTATCAATATGTATAGCCATTGCCATAACCGTTGTCATAGCCGTAGTCGTAGTAGCCGCCGTCGTCATAATAACCGTTACCACCGTTATCATAACCATAGTCATAATAACCGCCGTCGTAATAACCGTTATCGCCGTTATCCTGATCCCAGCCGCCGTTATCCTGCCACTGCTCACCGCCGCCGTTATTCTCAGCAGGCGGGTCCACAGTCACGCCCAGCTTTGCGGCGTACTGCTCCTGTGTCATGGCGTCGGGTGCGTCCATATAATCCGAGGTCACACCCAGGTATTCCTCCAAGCAGATCCCTTTGGAGGTTATCTCTCTTGCGATGTCGATACCAACGTATCTGATATGCCATGCCTCATACTCATAGCCAGTCAGCTTTTCCTTCCCCTTAGGGAAACGGATTATGAACCCATAGTCGGCACAGTGGGCAGCAAGCCACTTGGCTTCCTTGGTGTCAGCAAAACTGAACTCCGTAGAGTTCACGTCAAAGCAAAGACCCGACTGATGCTCTGAATGTCCCGGCCTGGAGCTGACTCTGTCGGCCTCGGCCACACCTCTCTCCAGAGCATATCCGTAATAAAGGCTCTCCTGCTCCTGATAGCTCCTGTAGCCGGAATTCACTGTCAGGAATACACCGTCGTTCATAGCATCCGCCGCCATATTGTCAAAGGCATTCTGCGCCAGAACGCTTACCCCAGGGTCATAATCCTCCGGCAAGGAATAGGTCTTGTTGACTATTATGATCCCGTTCACCGAGGTTATCCCGTCTATCTGCTGGACCTTGGGTCTGTCGCCCTGCTCCGTGCCGTCGCCGGAGGTGCTGTCCGCACTATCCTGTGCTGTGCTGCTCTCTGAGACAGGAGCCTTCTGCTGTTCAGACTGCTTTTTCTCCTTCTCCTCGGCCTTGGCGGAAGCCTGGGTATGTGCCTTCTCCAGCTTATGCCGTTTTACCACCGAACAGCCCTTGACAATGAGCATTATCAGCACGATGAGTATTATCAGCGCTACGGTGCGGTTGCGTCTTACCCTGCGCTTTTCCCTGCGTATGCGTCTTTCCCGCATACGTCTGAGTATGGCTTCGTCATAGGCCCTTTCCGCCTCGGTCTGCTCTTCCTCCCTGGGATAATAGTCATTATCGTAAGCAGGCTCGCTTGAAATGAACGGGCTGCCGATACCGTTCCTGTTATCGTTATCCATCAGTTACCTCTCATCAATACCAAAAACTTGATACTTCGCCCTGCTAAAGGACAAAACTCACATTAAATTATAGCATATCAGCGCAGAAAAATCAAGCATTCCGGGTCATTTCAGGAGATATCTGTTAAAAAATCGTATAATTTCAACAATGTTCTATACCCTTTTCAGGGGCAGCACGGAATTTTTGATAATTAATTCACCCTCGATGGTCCTCATCCTATAAATAGTAGCGGGGTCGTTTATCCTCTGGATAAGGGTATTGACCGTCAGCTCCGCCATATATTCCGCATCTACGCTGATAGTGGTGATGGTGGGGTCGGAGACTTCGGAGATAAGATAGTTGTCATACCCCACGATAGAGATATCCTCCGGCACTGAGTACCCCTTCTCCCTCAGCTGCTTGATGGTCAGGAAAGCAGTCTCATCACAGTTGCACACGAAAGCCGTGGGCATTTCCTCAGGAAAACAAAGCTCTATGGGGCTCTGTTTCTCATCCCTGTCGGCAACGACCCAGTCCTCCCTTATGGGAAGTCCGTGCTCTATAAGGGCCTTCAGATACCCCATATACCTGTCAAAGATACTTGAAGTAGCCATCTTCGAGCCGATAAAGCCTATGCGCTCATGGCCAAGGCTGATGAGATAGCTGGCCAGCTTATAGCCGCCGTTATAACCGTTGGTAACGATAGAGTCTACTTTCAGCCCAGGTACATAATAGTCCAGCAGTATCAGATGCTCCACGCTCTCAGCTAACCTGTGGGCATAGGGGTGGGATATCTCACCTAAGGATATCATGACATTGATGTTCCTGTCCGTGACGACATTGGGCATGATGAGGTTCTCCTCGTCCTTCAGGTCCAGGTTCTCTATCACGCAGTAAAGTCCTTCCCTTTTCAGTCTCTGTGCAAGACAGTTATAGAGGGTCCAGTAAAACGACCCGTTGACCCCGATATACCTGGCGGGGATAAGCACCCCGATATTGCTCTTCTTTTTTGAAGTAACGGTCTTCGACGGCACATAGCCCATCTCCTCCGCCACCTGCTTGATCTTTTCCCTCAGTTCGTCGCTGACGCCGCTTTTGTCAGCCAGAGCCTTGGACACGGTAACGTTGCTGGTATTGCAGGCCTTTGCTATATCTATCAGTGTCACGGCTTTCTTCATACTTTTCCACTCCTAACAAATATTGATTATAATAAACTTAATATTAAGTTTATTATAACCAATTTCCGTCATTTTGTCAAGAGCTTACAAACTAAAACTTTCAGCAAAAAACTACCCCGCCGGCGGTCATTCCCGACCGCTGACGGGGATACTGCTGGAACTGAGTCAGTTTTCTTTGTCAAGCCTGCCGATAAGCTCCCTTACCTGCTGAACAGACAGCCCCATTTCTCTGGCTGCTGCGGCCACGTCCTCATACTCGGCCTTGGTCCTGCTCACGCCATAGCCAAAGGAACGCTTCACCCTTATGCTGCGGCCCTCCAGCTCAACTGTCTCCTCCTGTCTTTCAAGGACATAGCGCTGGCAGATACGTTCCCTGATACCGATGGTGGAGGTGTGAAGAAAGATCAGCTCTGCCATTCTTCTCCGATCTTCCGGCTTGCAAAGCACGGTAAGCACCGTTCCCGCCCGGCCCTTTTTCATGCAGGCAGGTACTGAGAATACCTCCAGAGCGCCAATGTCCATCAGTTCCTGAGCTGCGAACGCAAGGTCTTCGGCGCTCATATCGTCCAGGTCGCAGACCAGCTCAGCCACGCTGTCAGTAACGCCGTCTTCCTCACCTAAGAAGGCTCTTACAGCGTTTAGCCTGGGAAAGCTCTTCCTGCCAAGGCCTATGCCGACGGCCTTTGTCCTCATTTGCGGCATCTCGCCGAAGGAACTCACGAAGTGCTTTAGCAGCGCCGCCCCGGTGGGGGTGCAAAGCTCGCCCTCGATGCTGCCGCCGTATATCGGCACATCTTTGAGTATGTGAGCGGTAGCCGGCGCAGGCACAGGCAATACCCCGTGGGCGCAGCGAACATGGCCGCTGCCCACATGGACAGCAGAGGCGCAGACCTTATCAGGACTTATCATATCCATCAGCAGGCAGACCCCGGTGACGTCCGCCAAAGCGTCCATGGTACCTACCTCATGGAAATGTATCTCGCTCACCGGCCTGCTGTGGGCATGGCTCTCGGCCTCAGCAATGAGCTTATACACTGCGATAACGTCCTCCCTGACCCTTTCCGGCACCGCAAGACCTGCCACTATGTCCTCTATCTCTTTCATTGAGGTATGGGAATGATGATGTCCGTGCCCATGCTCATGGTGATGGTCATGCTCATGGTGATGGTCATGCTCATGGTGATGGTCGTGCTCATGGTGACGGTCGTGCTCATGGACGTCAAGGCTCTGTTCCTCTTCGCCGCCCACCTTCACGGATATCCTGCTGCCGGAAATGCCCATCTCTTCGGCACGCTGAACACTGACCTCCACGCCCCTGAGGCCGAGCGAATTCATCTTATCAATAAAAGCCTTCCTGTCCGGCACTAGCTCAAGGAGAGCCGCCGTCAGCATATCACCGGCAGCTCCCATGGAACATTCTAAATACAACGTCTTCATATATCACTGTCTTTCTTTGCGGTCAAGATGATTTATCATGCTTGCCTGGTATCCGGCTCCGAAACCGTTGTCGATATTTACTACACTGACTCCGCTGGCGCAGGAATTGAGCATTGCCAGCAGCGCTGACAGGCCGCCGAAATTCGCCCCATAGCCCACACTGGTGGGAACGGCTATGACCGGGCAGTCTGCCAGTCCGCCTATGACGCTGGCCAAGGCTCCCTCCATGCCGGCGGCAGCTATGATGACACTGGCGTTCATGACAATGTCAAGGTTAGCCATCAGCCTGTGAAGGCCCGCCACGCCCACATCGTACAGCCTTACGACATTATTCCCCAAGAATTCCGCCGTCACTGCTGCCTCCTCCGCAACAGGCAGGTCGGCGGTCCCCCCGGTGGCAACGACTATGTCGCCTATGCCCGAAGGTTCTCTGTTACCTCCCCTGACAGCAGTCCGGGCGGCGGCGTTATAGCAAAGCTCAAAGTGCCTGCCGACCTCCTCAGCGGCCTGAGGGCCTATCCTGGTGATAAGGACCCGGTCCTGGCCGTTTTTCTCCATAGCCTGCATTATGCCCACTATCTGCTCCGTGGTCTTGCCCTGTCCGAAAATGACCTCTCCGGCCCCCTGTCTGAGTCCTCTATGGGTATCCACTCTTGCATAGCCTATGTCCTCAAAGGGCTGGACCTTCAGCCTTTCAAGGGCCTCGTCAGGCCCCACTCTGCCCTCTGCCACGGCCTTCAGCAGACTGTATGCCCTGTCCTGCTCCACTATGCCTTCCTGCCTTTCAAAACATCACGGACAGTGTGATCCGGGTCCGTTACAAGCACATAGACAAACCATATCAGAGCGCCTAAGGTCACTGCGCAAAGGCCTAAAAACGCATCGTTGAGCATATCCCCGGCTGAGGGCCGGAAAAATCCCTCGCCGGCCTGCGCATACTCCACACAGGCGTCCACCAGCCACATCAGTGCGGCTCCCCAGTAAAACAGGGCCAGAGTGCCTACTTTCAGCCGCCTGCTGCGCTCGCTGACATACCACAGCACAGAACATACCAGGGCAGCTATAAGTGCTGTAAGAAGAGTCATGACTCTTCCCCCTCAGCAGCGCTTGCCTGTTTTTCCAGATATTTTGACGCTCCTGCCAGGCCCGCCCAGACCAGAGTCACAAGGGCCGCCATAGCGGTGCCGGAGGTGGCCATCTCATGAAGCATAGCCGCCGTGCTCTCAGGGCTGGATGCAGCAGTCAGGAACGGGAAAAAGGGCGATATCTCGCCATGCCACAGATGTTCAAAGGCCAGCAGCCCCGAGCCGCCCCAGAGCATTTTGTTAAGCCAGCAAAGCTTATCAGAAACGGTCAGGGCGCTGTCCTCCCCTGCCCTTATCTCTTTCTTCTTTATCACCTTTGTAACGACGGTGGTAACGACAGCCTCAGCTGCCGGTACTAAAAAACAAGCCATAAAACTCTCTCCTTTTCATAGTTATCACGGGACCGGTAATGACAATTATTACCTATATCATTATACCATTTTCCGCCCCGCTGTTCAATGAGCATTTCTCACTGACTTTCAGGCCTAAAGTTGGATACTATGACCACTTTCCTGTCTTCTCAGGCACCCTCATCATAGGATACGATAAACAGGCGCTGGGATAAGTCTGAAAACAGCCCTGCCGCAGACGGGGTGCCCCATCTGCGGCAGAGCTGTAAAATTATGTATTGAATGGCGGTCAAAGCTTGTTTATCACGGCCTCACCAAGTGAGTCCTCATCCTCCGGTCCAAGACCTACAGTGGCCTTCTTGAAGCTCAGCACAGCCATGGCGGCTGCACCTTCTACCGCAAGAAGGAATACGGTCCCGGCGATCAGCATTATACCGCAGAAGGCCGCTCCGAAGAGCATCACCGACAGTATCATCGCCACCCATACCGCAAGCATATTCTGCACCCGGTAGAACATCACTACAGCGGTCCTGACGATATCGGGCTTTTCCTCCATGAATACCCGGCAGGCAGCCAGGTATACCGTCAGGGTCAGGATGAACGCCGCCCCGGCAGTCAGCACGTAGATGAGTATGCTCATCTTCATTTTCCCGGCGGCATAAAGTCCCAGGAGCTGCAAAAAGAACACGAGCTGGAGAGGAAAGAACTTCATCATACCCATATGCTCCCCAAGCAGTGAGAAATACCTTTTGGTAAGGCTGTCATAGACGTCAAATCTGTGATAAAAGACGTCCTTTCCCACAGTAAAGGCTGCACACAGCGCCGGCAGTGTCAGTACGCCGGCAGTGGCGAAGACAGTGCCGAAGCACAGCACGCTCAGAACAGCTATAAGGTGGACCGCAGCGGTCAGGGTCGAAAGGTCGATGCTTTTTTTCATATCCGGAAACTTCCTTTCCCATAAGCCCATAAGCACCCCCGCCTGATAAGGCGGGGCGCACCGGGCTCTTCAAGGAGAAAATCGTTATGACTGTTACATTTTTACCGAGCCTGCAAGACCGTTGTAGATGTACTTTTGCAGGAATATGAACACTATCATTATAGGTATCATGCCTATGATGATAGCCGCCGCAACTATCTCGAACGGAGTAGACATAGAGCCGAAGAACTTATAAAGCGCCACGGTAAAGGTCTGAACATCTCTGTTGAGGTAGAGATTGGGGATATAGAAATCGTTGTAAAGGCCGATGCCGTTGATTATTATCATAGTGGTGCAGGCGGGTTTCATAAGGGGAAAGATGATATGCAGAAATGTGTAATAATACCCGGCCCCGTCTATCATGGCGGCCTCATCGATCTCACGGGAGATATTGTCCAGCTGGTTGAGCATGATATAGATGCCCACTATACCTACGCCGGAATAGAGAATGATAACGCTCCACATCGTGTTCACCAGGCCCACGGCGTACATCATCCTGAATATCAGGTTCTGGGTAGCCACGACCGGTATGAACATGGTAAGGGTGAACATTATCTTCACAGCCTTTTTGAACATGAAGTCGAAACGGTGGAGCACATACGCCACCATCGCCGTCATCGTCACCTGGAAGAACAGGGATATGGTCAGTATTATGGCGGTGTAGATGAATGCTCTTCCCAGCTTGCCTACTCTGATGGCGTAGGCGAAGTTATAGGTGTTCAGGAAATTCTTAGGCGGTTCCAGTACACTGGTGGAGGAATACTCCGCACCGGTCTTGAAAGCCATGAATATCAGCGGCACCAGAGGGATTATAACAAATATGCAGGCTGCGATGAGGAACACATACCTTATGACTTTGTAAAGCTTAGTCTCGTTGCTCACAGTATCAGTCCTCCTTTACAAGCAGCTTCTGAAGGCCAACGACTATCAGCACGATAACGAATACCATCACCGACAGGGCTGCTGCAAAGCCCACTCTGTTGGTAGACATACTCTGCTGTATCATTATTACAGGTGTGCCTGTGCCGTTGGAGCCGTTCATCATGATATAGGGTATCTCGAAGACCTGGATGGAGCCAGATACGCTCAGCAGGATATTGATGAACAGTACCTTTCTTATGAAGGGTATCGATATATAGCGTATCTCCTGCCACTTGGTGCAGCCGTCGAGGGTCGCAGCCTCGAAGAGCTCCGTGGGAATGGCCTGCAAAGCGCCGAAGAACATGATGAAGTTCATGCCGTAGTAGCGCCATATACTTATGGACGCTATGGCCGGGTTGACCAGCTTGAGGTCCTGCAGCCACTGGTGCTTCAGCCCGTCGAGGTGCAGCCATTCAAGAATGGCGTTAAGGCTGCCGCCGTTGTTGAAAAATATTATGAATATAGTCGAGATGATAACACCGTTCAGAAGATAGGGTATGATAAGTATGCCCTTGAACACGTTCAACCCTCTGAATTTACCGTTAATGACCACTGCCAAAAGCAGTGCGAAGATGAGCTGGGGTATAGCAGCCAGGAAGTACCAGCCGCAATTTTTGAACATTTTTATATACTCGGTGTTTGTGAACATTCTCTGGTAGTTTCTCATGCCGATGAACTGAATATCACCAAAGCCCTTCCAGTTAGTAAGGCTGAGCACAAAGTTGCCTATGATAGGCACATAGGAAAAGATGATAAGATGTATCAGCGGCAGGACCAGGAATGAGATTATAAAGATGCTTCTGTTCTTACTTTTCATAGTCTCTCCGTCCCTTATCGGTCAATAAGGGCGATATATCGTCATATACCGCCCTTAAAGCCTTCACTGTATCAGGTTATTATCTATAGCGGACATTACTTCCAGGAATAACCCAGGAAATCTCTTGCCTCTTTGTAGGCTGCGTTCTGCTTTTCTACCTGAGCGTCGTAAGCGGACCAGTCGGGATCCTTGGTAACGTCGATAGAGTCAAAGAGGTTGCCCACATACTTAACGTCCTCGAGCAGAGCTGCCTCGGAAAGTACTTCCTCATTGTGCATAGAATTATCGTCGGTCGCATAGGCATAGAGCACCTTGCAGGTACCTGCTGCCACAGCATCGTCGATTATCTTATAAAGGTCGGGAACAACGGGATCAACGCCCTTCTTGTTTGCGATATAGCCGCTGTCTGCAAGATACTGTGCGCTCTCGGAGATGTACTCGATGAACAGTCTTGCGGCCTCCTTGTCGTCCGAACCCTTTGCGATAGCATAGCTGTCAGCAGCCGATGCCATTACATACTGACCGTTGCCGAAATCAGGTGCAGGAGCGAATTTGATGGAAGCCGGGTCGCCGCCCTCAGGAACACGGCCCTGTATCTGAGGAACTACCCATGCGCCAAAGAGCATCATAGCAGCGTTGCCGTTGCCTACGCTGTCCATAGCCACACCGAAGTCGGTGTAGATATCAGCCTCAAAGAATCCTCTGGACTTCCAGTCAGTGTACATTTTGATGGTCTTTCCCATAGGCTCGCTCTCACTGAAAGGAGTGTCGCTCTTGAGCATTGCAGGATAAGCGTCGTTGGTACCTGCAACGTAGTTAGCGAAATCGTTGATGGTGGAAAGGGGCCAGTTCTCGATCCTGTGCATAGCGATGGGGTCGATGCCTGCCTCTCTGAGCTTCGTACACATCTCCTCGAACTCTGCCTGGGTGGTAGGAATGGAATCATAGCCCACCTTCTTGATAGTCTCCTCATTGTATACAACTGCGTTGTTGTAGGTCTTTGCAGGCATGAGAGCGTAGATGTATGTACCGTCGTTATACATAGTGGTGGCATAGTCGCCGTAGTATTCCTTAGCCTCTTCAACGGTAGCATAAGGCTCAGCATACTGCTGCCATTCCTCTATGCTGAAATTGGGCGAGGTATAGATGTCGATAGAAGGATCCTGTGTCTGGAGCAGGGGCTTGATGTCGTCCTCAGTAGAGTTTACCTGAAGGTCCACGTGTATCTCATACTCCTGCTCGAACTTCTCAGCCAGGTGCTTTAAGTAAGCATAGGACTCGTCTCTGTAGGTGTTGCCGTCTGCGTCCTTCTTCTCCTCACCGAGAACTCTGTTTCCGCCGTGGGTGTAAAGGGTGATGGTCTTGCCCTTTAAAGATGCGGTGTCGATATCGGATATCTGCTTCATGATCTTGCCGTCAGCCGATGCAGAGCCGCTGCCGCCGCTCTTTCCGCTGCCGCTGTCATCGTCGCTGCCGCCGCAGGAACCTAAGATCCCCGCTGCCATCGTCATGCTCAGTGCCATGGCCATGATCTTCTTGATGTTCATAAGTTACTCCTCCTCAATGATACATAAAATAATTCCCTGTACGAACTACTTTTCAGTGGGTAAGCTGCTTTAATTTCACAGCAATTTTTCATATCCCGCCATTCGTTCTGATAATATTAAACTATATTTTTTCAAAAATTGCAAGAGATTTGATTAATTTTCCTTTCAATTTCTCTTTATGTCATAGTTAATTATTTTGTTAGTTGTGCATTATGCACAGAATTTTTCTGTAAACGTTATCATTTTAACTAAATTTAACAACAATTATTGCGATTTTGGCAACGATTACATTAATTTCGAATTAATGTCAATTATTTATTCAACTTAAATTAACCACATTGCAGGTCACAACTTATTTTCGCAGCCGTATTGATTTTTGGCGGGAAATGTGTTATCATTATCCTAGTGAACGACATCGGATCTTTCACACAGGACATCTGATATAAAACAGCAGCCCTGCGCTTTTAAACGCATCGGACTGCCATGATGTTATGAGCTTTTTTGAAAGGAATGATAAGCTATGGCTATGATACTTGTTACCGGAGGCGCCGGATTCATCGGCAGCCACACCGTCGTCGAGCTGCTCAATGCCGGCTGCGAGGTGGTAATAATGGACAACTTCTCCAATTCCAAGCCCGAGGCCCTCAACAGGATCAGGATGATAACCGGCAAGGAATTCGGCTTTTATAAAGCAGATATGCTGGACCTGCCTGCAATGGAAAGGATATTCGAGGAGAATAAGATCGACGCAGTGATACATTTCGCCGGGCTGAAGGCTGTGGGGGAATCGGTGCAGAAACCTGTGGAGTACTACCACAACAACATCACCGGCACCCTTATGCTCATAAAAGCCATGCGCAAAGCCGGCTGCAAGAAGATAGTCTTCTCCTCTTCGGCTACGGTCTACGGACCGGTGAACAAGGCGCCCTATACTGAGGATATGCCCACCTCCGCCACCAACCCTTACGGCTACACAAAGGTGATGATAGAACAGATACTCAGGGACGTTTGCGTGGCAGACCCGGAATGGTCGGTATCGCTGCTGCGCTATTTCAACCCCATCGGCGCTCACCCCAGCGGACTTATCGGTGAAGACCCCAACGGCATACCGAACAATCTGCTGCCCTATATATGTCAGGTTGCTGTGGGCAAGCTGGAAAGGCTGGGGGTTTTCGGTGACGATTACGACACCCCTGACGGCACCGGCGTAAGGGACTACATCCATGTAGTTGACCTGGCAAAGGGCCACCTGTGCGCACTGAGATACGTCATGGAGAACAAGGGCTGCGATGCGGTAAATCTTGGCACCGGCAATGGTTCTTCGGTATTTGATGTGCTGCATAGCTTCGAGAAGGCCTGCGGCAAAGAGCTGCCTTATAAGGTCATGCCACGCCGTGCCGGCGATATAGCCACCTGCTACGCTGACCCGGATAAGGCAAAGAGAGTCTTCGGCTGGAAGGCAGAGCTGACTCTTGATGAGATGACCGCAAGCAGCTGGAATTTCATCAGGAACAATCCCAACGGACTGTAAGACGGGACCTGATATATACGGTGAAAACAACAAGCCCCGAGGCATTGCCTCGGGGCTGTATTTCTGTGTGAGTACCGGACGTGACCCGCTCATCCTTTTCTTATCCGGCGGCGCCACGCATATTTTTCTGCCGCAAAAGCTCTCCCGTCGCAATCAGATAAGTTTCCAGATATTCTCAGCGTAGTCCTTGACAGTCCTGTCGGAGCTGAACTTGCCGGCATTGCACATATTGAGCCAGCATTTTCTTGCAAATGCCTTTCTGTCCTTATAGTCGGCGTTCATTCTCAGCTTGGCCTTTACATAAGGATCCAGGTCCCCCACCACATAGTAGTGGTCAGCAGCGTGCCAGCTGGCGCCGTCGGTCAGGGCCTTGTAAAGCTCCCTGAAGCTGCCCTCCTCATTGCTCTTCACACCGCCGTCGCTGAAAGTCCCGTCGATAAGCTTATCGAGTACACGCTTTATCTTTTCGTCCTTAAAGATGATCTCCCTGGGGTCGTAGTCCGGCATGATCTCTTCAAGCTCCTCCACCTTTGCGCCGAAGATGTAATTGTTCTCCTCGCCGGCCTCCTGTGCTATCTCCACATTGGCTCCGTCAAGTGTGCCAAGGGTCACTGCACCGTTGAGCATTAGTTTCATATTCCCGGTGCCGCTGGCCTCCTTGCCGGCGGTGGAGATCTGCTCGCTGACGTCAGCGGCGCAGACCAGCTTTTCCGCATAGGAAACGTTATAGTTCTGGACATAGACCACCTTCAGCAGGTCCCTGGTGTCGGGGTCTGCGTTGACGTAGTCTCCTATCTCATTGATGAGCTTTATGACGGCCTTTGCCCTGCGGTAGCCCGGTGCGGATTTAGCGCCGAAGATGAACACCGTAGGTGTGAAGTCCTTTATAGACCCGTCCTTGATGCCGAAATAGATATAGAGTATGCTGAGTGCGTTCATCAGCTGTCTCTTATACTCATGGAGCCTTTTTATCTGAATGTCAAATATCCACTCCGGGTCCATTTCCACGCCGTCGTGGGCCTTTACAAAGTCAGCCAGCTGGTGTTTTTTCGCAGTCTTGACCGCCATGAACTCCTCCAGGACCCTATCGTCCTCAGCGAACTTTTCCAGCTCCTTGAGCCTGCTCAGGTCCCTTACCCAGTCTGCGCTGCCAAGGAGCCGGGTGATAAGCGCCGACAGCTCCGGATCACACAGGGCCAGCCACCTTCTCTGGGTGATGCCGTTGGTCTTGTTCTGGAAACGCCCGGGATAGACTGCGTACCATTCCTTCAGAGCGTCATTTTTCAGTATCTCCGTATGGATCTCAGCTACGCCGTTCACATAGGAGCTTACATAGATAGCCATAAAGGCCATCTTCACCGTGCCGTCCCCCACCGGCGCCATTGCCTTTATCTGTGCCTTTTCCATTCCCAGCTTATACATATCGGCATAGAATTTCTCGTTTATCTGCAAAATGACCCCATAGACCTCAGGCAGTATCTGCTCCACTATCCTACAGTCCCACTTCTCCAGGGCCTCTGCCATTACGGTATGGTTTGTATAGTTAAAGACCCTGTGCGCCATATCGAAGGCCTGCTCAAAAGTATACCCCTCGCCGGTCATGACCCTTATGAACTCAGGTATAGCTATGACCGGGTGGGTGTCGTTGAGCTGAACGGTCACATAGTCCGCAAAACTGTCAAGGGTGCCGAAACGCTGCTTATGCTTTCTCACAGCATCGGCCACAGATGCAGCGGAGAAGAAATACTCCTGCCTCAGTCTCAGCACCTTGCCGGCCTCAGTATTGTCGTTGGGATACAGGACCTTAGAGATATTCTCCGCATCGTTCTGCTTTTTTACCGCTCCGTCATAGTCCCCGCTGTCAAAGGCGGCGAAATCGAACCCGCCGGTGCCTTCGGCCTGCCAGAGACGCAGGCTGCCTATATTCTTAGTGCCAAAGCCGATAATGGGCGTATCATACGGAACAGCAGCGGCCTCCATATCCGCAAACCTTACGATGACCTTATCTTCCTCACACCTTCTGGACCATGGATCGCCGTACTTAGTCCAGTCGTCGGCATACTCTCTCTGAAAACCGTCCTCGATGGTCTGTCTGAAAAGGCCGTACTTATACCTTATCCCATAACCGTCCAGAGGGATATCGTGAGCGGCGGCAGAGTCTAAAAAACAGGCAGCCTGTCTGCCAAGTCCGCCGTTGCCCAGAGCTGCGTCCTCTATCTCCTCCAGCTCGCTCAGAGACCTTCCGTGGCTCCTGAGGACCTCCTCTGCTGTCTCGGTCAGTCCGGCGCAAAGCAGATTGTTATACACAGCTCTTCCCATCAGGAACTCCATGGAAAGATACATGGCCCTCCTGCCGCTCTGATGCTTTTCTGTGCTCTGCGCCCAGCAGTCTGCTATATCTTCCATAACGGTCCTGCCGATGGCGTCGTGGAGCTGCCAGACCTCGGCATTCTCCACCGTCCTGCCGAAGCTGCTCCTGAGTGCATATTCCAGCCTTTCTGCGAAAACCTTATTATCCATACAAAAATTCCCCTTTATTCAGTCTTGCTCTCCTCGATGACGTTGTCTTCAGCACCGTCAAGATTGAGCTTATGATTGATATGATAGATCAGCACGGCGAACACCCATACCACGACTATGGAAATAGGCACTGCATAATACAGCATCTCAAGCCACAGTCCCACAGCCATTCCCCCGAAGGGTTCGTCCGGCGCCACGTAGAACTTCTTATACCATATGTAATAAAACAGCACTGTCAGCGGCGACACCAGGGTATAGATAAACGCCTTTCGGTACCTGAGCACAAAATCCTCATAGTACCCCTTAAAGGCCGACCTGCACCTAATTATCAGCACTGCTCCCAGCAGCATGAGCGGCACGCCGAAGGTGAACATAGTCTCCCAGTAGAGATAGGGAGCAATGAACTTATATGGGTCCCTGGAATCGTAGCTGACAGTATATTCCTTCCCATTCTCGTACTGCACATCAAAAGTCTCGATGGCGCTGCGGGTATACTCCCTGCCCCTGACCATAAAGGTCATCAGCGGGTGGGGCTCATCGCTGCCGTCATATTGATGGTAATACTCCACACCGGTCATCTTTGCACTCACCTTATGTGTATGCAGCAGGTCGTTGACCTTACAGCCAAAGATAAAGGTGCCGACTAATGCCATGACCATGCCGATATTCAGCAAAAAGCGCTTGACGTTGATCTCCATCACTTCCTTAGGCGCCTGCTTCAGGCGCCGTTCTTATACGGCCTGCCGGCTGTCCGGCCGGCTCATTTCGTCCTCTTTTTCTTCTCTGCCGGCGCTCTGCCGTAGATCTCGGTGAGTTCGCCAAGCTTGGCAGCCAGCTCATCGTCAAGGACCTCTGCGGACTCCAGCCGCCACTTCCAGTTGGTCCCCACAGTGGAGGGCACATTCATGCGGGCGGAAGAATCCAGCTCCAGCAGATCCTGCATCTGGGCCACTGCGGTATCGCAGACCGAGGCCCAGCAGGCTCTTATCAGCGCCCAGGGTATCTCGCTGTCCTTTTTCACCCCGAGATATTTCTT
Source organism: Ruminococcus sp. (assembly GCA_017478965.1). Taxonomy (GTDB): domain Bacteria; phylum Bacillota; class Clostridia; order Oscillospirales; family Ruminococcaceae; genus Hominimerdicola. The sequence goes on from JAFVCV010000049.1 coordinate 15,609, forward strand.
GCAGTAGTCCAGAGTCTTCTTATCACAGCTCTTCACCCAGCCGGCAGCTGTCTCGTTGTCGTGGGTCCCGGTATAGCAGATGCTGTTGGCGGTCCTGTAATTATGGGGCAGATAGGTATTCGAGGGGTCGCTGTCAAAGGCGAACTCCAAGATCTTCATGCCCGGATAACCGGCAGAATCCAGCATCCTGACCACCTTCTTGGTCAGAAAGCCCAGGTCCTCTGCGATTATATCCAGCTCCCCAAGCTTCTTGTTCACTGCCCTGAAAAGGTCCATATCCGGTCCCTTGCTCCAGTGGCCCTTTCGGGCGTTGGGCGCCCCGTAGGGTATGCAGTAATAGCTCTCAAAGCCCCGGAAATGGTCGATCCTGACAGTATCATAGATCTCAAAGGCAGCCTTTATCCTGTCTATCCACCAGCGGTATTTGTCCTTAGCCATAACGTCCCACCTGTATAGCGGGTTCCCCCAGAGCTGGCCGTCGGCAGAAAAAACATCCGGCGGACAGCCCGCCACCTCGATGGGCCTTTTCTCCTTATCCAGATAGAAATACTGCGGGTCGGCCCACACCTCAACGCTGTCATAAGCGCAGTAAATAGGTATGTCCCCTATGATCTTTATGCCGTGTATATTGGCGTATTTTTTCAGCCGTTTCCACTGTTTGAAATACTCGAACTGTACAAAACACCAGAAGTCGATCTCCTCAGAATGTTCCTTCATAGCCTGCTTTACGGCCTTGGGCTTGAACATTCTCAGCGGCTCCTCCCACTCATACCAGGCTTTTCCCCCATGAGAGAATTTCAGCGCCATGAAAAGCCCGTACCTGAACAGCCAGTCCTTGTTCTCCACCACGAATTTGGCGTAGCCCTTGTGGGGGGACTTTCGGAAACGCTTATGGGCAGTCTTCAGCACCTTGAAGATATTCTCATATATAAGCCCATAGTCTACGCTGCCCTTATCCTGCCCCCAGTCGATATCCTTATACTCTTCGGCCTTCAGAAAGCCGTCCTTCTCCAGGGCCTCCAGGTCGATGAAATAGGGGTTGCCGGCGTGGATAGAAAAACTCTGGTAGGGCGAGTCACCGTAGCTGGTGGGCGAAACCGGCAGTATCTGCCAGCAGCTCTGCCTGGCTTTTACCAGGAAGTCAACAAAATCATAAGCTTCCCTGCCCATTTTACCGATGCCGTAATCGTTCGGCAGCGAGGATATGTGCATGAGTATCCCGCTTTTTCTCATATTATTTCCCTCCGTCTCACATATATAGTTATCATACAACATTTTAACAGAATTTGCAATAGTTTTTGAAATAATTATTACAGACTTGCCGGCACAGTATACAAAATAATGCAAAAAGGTCCCCTGCACATCAGTGCAGGGGACCTGTAAAAGCGGATTACGAGACTCGAACTCGCCACATCCACCTTGGGAAGGTGGCGCTCTACCGGATGAGCTAAATCCGCATATGCTTCCGAGTGGAATTGAACCACCGACA
>JAFVCV010000050.1 GCA_017478965.1 Ruminococcus sp.
ATACTTTCTGCTGCAAAGGAAAGGACCTTGACATTTGATACTTCCCTCGCCAGGCTTGAGAAACTGTCTCCATACAGCGCAAGAGTCTGTGAGCTGGAAACTAACGCTGTGAGGTTCCAGCAGCTCTGCACCTTGGGCAGACCTTGCTTTCTAAGCGAATACAGGCGAAAGATCACGCTGTCTGACGACCAGCAGAGACGTTAATAAAATATTTATAAATTGCCTGTTGGCAAAAAGTTTAAAATATGTTATAATGTATAGGTCAAATTTATCGACCCAGGAAGGAACGGTGTATTATGAGAGCAGTCGTAACAGTTATCGGTAAGGATACAGTAGGCATACTTGCCAAGGTCAGCACTAAGTGCGCAGAGCTCAACGCTAATGTGGAGGAAGTTACCCAGAGCGTTCTGCAGGAGCTTTTCGCTATGATAATGGTGGTGGATATCTCAAAGCTCAAAGGGGATTTTGCACAGCTTTCCGACAGCCTGACAGCCCTCGGGGAGGAGCTTGGGGTGAAGGTCCATGTGATGCACGAGGACATCTTCAATTGTATGCACCATATCTGATGATTTTACACAGTGAAGGGATAACTGAACAATGATAAATGTATATGACATTCTTGAAACTATCCGCATGATACAGGACGACTGTCTTGACATACGGACAATAACCATGGGCATCTCACTGCTGGACTGTATCGACAGCGATATCGACAAGGCCTGTGAGAAGGTATATAACAAGATAACCTCCAAGGCTAAGGATCTGGTCAAGGTCGGCGAGCAGATCGAGAAGGAGCTGGGTATACCCATAATCAATAAGAGGATATCTGTGACTCCCATTGCCATAGTCTCAGCTGCCTGCAAATGCTCGCCGGTGAAGTTTGCCTATGCTATGGACAGAGCCGCAAAGGATGTGGGCGTGAACCTGATCGGCGGTTATTCGGCCCTGGTGCCTAAGGGTTTTTCTGACGGCGATATCGAGCTGATAAAGTCCATACCCGAGGCTCTGGCCAATACCGAGAGGGTATGCTCCTCCGTCAATATCGGTTCCACCAAGACCGGCATCAACCTTGATGCGGTCAAGATGATGGGCGGGATAATACGTGAATGTGCTGAGACTACTGTGGACCAGGCCTGCTTTGGGGCCGCAAAGCTGGTAGTGTTCTGCAATGCCGTTGAGGACAATCCGTTCATGGCAGGGGCTTTCCACGGCGTTGGCGAGCCTGAGTGCATGATTAACGTGGGTGTTTCCGGCCCCGGCGTGGTAAGGGCCGCTCTCAGAAAATATCCCGATGCCGATATCACAGCCATCTCTGACGTCATCAAGGAGATATCCTATAAGATAACCAGGGTAGGCCAGCTGGTGGGTACCATCGCCTCTGAGCGGCTTGGGGTGCCTTTCGGCATAGTTGATCTGTCTTTAGCCCCTACCCCGGCGGTAGGAGACAGCGTTGCCCATATACTTGAAGAGATAGGCCTTGAAAAGTGCGGCACCCACGGCACCACCGCCTGCCTGGCCCTTCTTAACGACGCTGTCAAAAAGGGCGGCGTGATGGCCTGCTCACGCATAGGCGGACTTTCAGGAGCATTTATCCCCGTTTCTGAGGATGCAGGCATGATAGACGCCGCCAAGAGCGGTGCTCTGTGTATCGAGAAACTGGAGGCCATGACAGCGGTATGCTCTGTGGGACTGGATATGATAGTTGTTCCAGGAGACACTCCTGCGGACACCCTTTCTGCCATTATCGCTGACGAGGCTGCCATCGGCATGGTCAACAGCAAGACCACCGCTGTCAGGATAATACCTGCCATAGGCAAGCAGGTCGGCGAGGAGCTGGACTGGGGCGGGCTTTTCGGCTGCGGACCTGTGATGCCGCTGAAGAAGGAGTCACCCAGCAAATTCATCAACAGGGGCGGTCAGATCCCCGCACCCCTTCATTCACTCAAAAACTGACAATGTGGGTAGGGGCCATGTCCCTACCCTTTTTGCATAGAACGGAGGAACTGTATGAAACTGGATATGTTTGCCGACTTCACCGACAGGGCCGGACTGAACGAAAGGCTAGGGCTTATAGCCGACGCAGGTTTTGACGGCGTTATGCTGGGGTTCAGGGAGGAAAATAAGTTCATTCAGTACGAGGCCGCCGATAAGGCCGGGCTGGAGATAGAGAACGTCCACTCGCCCTTTGACCGCATGAACGCTTTATGGGAGGATAGGGAAGACAGCGGTGAGATACTGGAAAGGACTTTGGAATGTATCGGGATATGCGGCAGAAACGAGGTCAGTAAGGTCATCGTTCACCCCACTGACGGACTTGTGCCGCCGCCGGTCAGCGACAGGGGACTGCTGTGTTTCGACAGGATTGTGAACAAGGCCGCTGCCTGCGGAGTCACTGTCCTGTTTGAGAATATCCAGCTCCCGCAGTTTCTTGACGTGCTGTTTGAGAAGTTCGGCTCCTGTGAGAACGTGGGCTTTTGCTATGACGCTGGACATGAGAACTGCTTTGCTAAGGGTGACGATCGGCTTGCTAGGCACGGCAGTCTCCTGGGCGCTGTGCATATCCATGACAACTGCGGCGATCACGACAGCCATATGATACCTTTTGATGGGAATATCGACTTCGTACCCTTTCTCAGAAAGCTGAAGGCTCTTGATACTGACCTGCCGCTTTCGCTGGAGCTTTATATGAACAAGTGCCGCAACTATGAGAACGTTCCCTGCCGGGCCTTTACCGAGAAGGCCTATGAGTCTGCTGTAAGACTCAGGGATATGTATAATGGGCTTTGATGCCATAGTCAGGAGCAGGATCATGGAAAATATCATGATGGACCTTCACACTCACACCTCTTTTTCACCGGACGCTGAAAGCAGTCTGAAAGAGATGGCGCAGCGGGCGCAGGAGCTTGGACTGCGCTGCTTTGCGGTCACTGACCACTGCGATGTTAATTTCTGGCACCCGTTCTCTCATTATTTCCCGGGAAAAACTGAGGGTGAGATAACAGACGCTATGATGTACGGCTCCGGCAGATATGCCCTTGACAGCATAGCCGCACAGCATGAGCTGAAAGAAAAATTAGCTCTCTCAGGCAGTGAAATGAAGTTTTTCGCAGGCGTTGAAATGGGACAGCCGCTGCAAAATGAGGAAATGGCGCTGAAACTGGCTGAGGACCCCAGGCTGGACTTTATTATCGGCTCCCACCATATGAACATGGGCGTTGACGATTTTTATTATCTGGACTACGGCAGGATGTCTGCTCAGGAGCTTAACAGCCTTATGACGGACTGCTTTGAGCAGATGCTTGAAATGTGCCGGTGGGGAAAATTTGACGTCCTTGGCCATCTGACATATCCGCTGAGATATATCAGCGGCGAGTACGGAATAGAACTGAGCCTTGACCCCTATGAGGAAATCATAAGAGAAATTTTTTGTACACTTATAAGAAACGGGAAGGGCATAGAGATCAATACCTCCGGACTTCGCCAGAAATACGGCAGGACTTTCCCGGAACTGAGATATGTAAAGCTCTATAAAGAGCTTGGGGGGCAGATACTGACTGTAGGCTCAGATGCACACAGGACCGGCGACCTGGGAAAGGGTATCCCCGAGGGGATAGAGCTGGCCAGGGCCGCCGGCTTTGAGTATCTGACCTGCTTTGAAAGACATGAACCTTTTTTTGTGAAGATATGACCTAAAGCTGGGAACGTATCTTGTCCAGGGCGCTTTTCTCCAGTCTTGAGACCTGCGCCTGAGAAATACCTATCTCCTTGGCTACCTCCACCTGAGTGCGGCCTCGGAAAAACCTGAGGAAGAGAATGTTTTTTTCTCTGGGACGCAGTGCGCTTATGGCGTCTTTTACGGTCAGTTCGTCGATCCAGCTGCGGTCGTCGTAATCGTCGCCGACCTGGTCTACGATATATAATGCGTCGCCTCCGTCGGTGTAGACCGGCTCATAGAGTGAAAGCGGGTCAGTTACCGATTCCAGTGCCGCCACCACCTCGGCCCTTTTCTCTCCGATCGCTTTTGCCACTTCATCTATGGTAGGCTCCCGCTGGTTTGAAGCGATAAAGCGTTCTCTGGTCTGCATGGCCTTGTAAGCTAAGTCTCTCAGCGAACGGCTTACCCTCATGGGACGGTTGTCTCTTATGTGCCGGCGTACCTCTCCTAGTATCATCGGCACGGCATAGGTGGAGAACCTTACGTCAAGGTCGGTGTTGAAATTGTCGATGGCCTTTATAAGTCCCACTACTCCCACCTGGAACAGGTCATCGGGGGACTCTTTTGAACCGGTGAATTTCTGGAGGACACTTAGGACAAGCCTCAGGTTCCCCTTTATCAGCTCCTCCCTGGCTCCTTTGTCGCCGTTCCTGACCTTTATCAGCAGCTGCCTTTTTTCTTCTTCGCTGAGTGTTTTCAGGTCCGCTGTGCTGACCCCGCTTATCTCGACTTTGTTGTACTGCATAACTACCTCCGTATCATGCCGGGCCCGCCGGAAATGAGTGTTATGCTGTTATTTTTACCCGATAAAGTCAGAATATACCCGCTCATTTGTTCAACTGGTGAGAAAAGATGAAAGCTTTCAGCGGCTTATGTCCGTTAATAAAATATCAACAAATCGTGCATAGTATATCCGATGTTTAAACCAAAGAAAATTTTTCTTTGTCAAATTGCAATTTTTGGGAAATTTTGTTGAAAACAGACACGATTTCTGGTATAATTTTATGGAGCAAGGAGGAGTGTATATATGAAAGAAATAACGGTCCTTATGACCGAGGACCTCACGGTGGGAAGTATTGATCCGGGCGTTTTTCTAGGCCCGTGCTTTGATGTAAAGCTGTGTGTGTCGAATTTTGCCAATCTTCATTTCATGATAGAGGACTGTGAGCCTGATCTGGTGGTACTTGCCGGCGACGTCCTTGCCCCCGACCAGCTCAGTACCCTTATAGACCTTGGCAAGGGGATAAATAAAGAGATGAGGTTCTTCAACCTCTATAAGTATTCGACCCCTGAAAAGATGGCCGCTATGTGCGAAGCAGGCTGTGATCTGAATATATGCGACGTGAACAGTATCAAAGAGGTGCTCAGGGTCGTTCGCTCATATTTCTGGGAGATAGGCGTAGATGCCAAGGAGTTCAGAACAAGGCTCAATAAGTATGTTTACAGCGTTCTTGTGAGTCTTGACCCGCATACGGCAATGTCAGGCTTTGAGTATGTGCTGGAATGTGCGATGGAGATGCTGCTCAGGGAAAACAGGTGCTTTGATCTGAGCGCTGACCTTATGCGTCTTTGTTCGGAGAAGTTCGGAGCCAATGTAAGGTCGGTGGAAAGCGCCATGTGGCGTTATGTCCAGCAGTGCTGGAACACCGCTGACCTCAGGGTAAAGGAAAGATATTTCCCAAGGAGCTGCAAAAACGGCACCAAGCCCTCGGTGAAGACCTTCCTGATAGAACTGTGCGACAGTATCTATGCTGAGAACCGCAGCTCCTTCTGCCGTTATTTCATCTCGGCTGAGAATGATCTTCAGATCGTCTGAATATATATTAAGCGACAGATGTTTTTCTGCATATCCTGTATGCAGAACTTTGATGTCATTGATATAATGTATCAGGCAGAAGGACGGACTGCGCAGAAGAGTGTATATGCCCTTTCCCCTTTCCCGGGAAAGGGCTGATTTTTGCAGTCCGCCGGAAGACACTGAGCTTTCGGGAGGTAAAGAGATGATAACCAGCTTTTCAGCCATCAGGAACAAGGAGATAGTCAATGTGAGGAACGGCATGAAGATAGGCTATGCAGACGATATCGAGCTGGATACTTCCAGCGCCGCCATAGTCTCCATCATTGTCTACGGCCGTGCCCGTGCCTTTGGTCTGATGGGAAGGGACGACGATATGATAATCAGGTGCAGTGACATAGAGCTGATAGGTGAGGATATGATACTGGTAGACCTGGAGGAAAAGGTAAAGAGCACAACTAACAGCTCATGCAGGGTCGATAATTTGTTGAAAACATCAAAGTGAAAATCTTGAAAAATACTTGAAAAAGGGAAAAAAGTGTGATATAATATTATGGTAATTCACACGGGGGAGCAGTGCCGTTGGTCCCCAGCTCAATGATATCAAAGCATATCATGCGCCCAAAGGCGTTTGCAGCGGGGTTAAGGCACAAAGGTCCTGCCGGAGGATAAACAGCATCCGCACAGCGGAAATTTTAAACCAAACAGGAGGGCACTACCATGGCAGTAGTATCAATGAAACAGCTTCTTGAGGCAGGCGTACATTTCGGCCACCAGACAAGAAGATGGAACCCGAAAATGGCTCCGTACATTTTCACAGAAAGAAACGGCATCTATATCATCGATCTCCAGAAGACAGTAAAGAAGCTGGAAGAGGCTTATATGTTCATCAGAGAGATCTCTGCCAACGGCGAAGAGGTACTTTTCGTAGGCACCAAGAAGCAGGCAGGCGATTCCGTTAAGGAAGAGGCTCTGAGAGCTAACGCTCACTATGTTAACGCAAGATGGCTGGGCGGTATGATGACCAACTTCAAGACCATCGAACAGAGGATCAAGAGACTTGAGCAGCTCCACGCAATGGAGGAGGACGGTACCTTTGAGCTCCTCCCCAAGAAGGAAGTTACCAAGCTCAAGCTTGAGATAGAAAAGCTTGAAAAGTTCATGGGCGGTATCAAGAACATGAAGAAGCTTCCCGGCGCACTCTTCGTAGTTGACCCCAGGAAGGAAAAGATAGCTGTAGCTGAGGCTAAGAAGCTCGGTATCCCTGTAGTTGCTATCGTTGATACCAACTGTGATCCTGACGATGTTGATTACGTTATCCCCGGCAACGACGATGCTATCAGAGCAGTAAAGCTCATCGCCGGCTGCATGGCTAACGCTATCATCGAAGGCAGACAGGGCGAGGACGCAGCTGAGGCAGAGGACGCAGCTGAGGAAGACGCTGAGTAATATTGATCTTTTCAAGGCAGACAACGGTATGATCTTGTCTGCCTTGTTGTGAGTTTTTGAACTTTGTATATTATAACAACAGGATTGGGAGGAATATAAAATGGCAGTTTCTGTACAGGAAATAAAGGAACTTATGAAGGCCACCGGCGTTGGCATGATGGATTGCAAGAGAGCGCTTGTAGACGCTGAGGGCGATATGGACAAGGCTATCGAGATACTGAGGGAAAAGGGTCTGGCTACACAGGCTAAGAAGAGCGGCAGAGCAGCTGCCGAGGGTATCGTTGCAGCAGTTGTAAAGGGCAATGTCGGCGCTCTGGTTGAGGTCAACTCCGAGACTGACTTCGCTGCTAACACCGATGATTTCAAGGCTTTCGTAGCCAAGGTAGCTGATACTATCATAGAGAAGGCTCCTGCTGACGTTGATGCTCTGAAGGCTGAGACCATCAGCGGCGGCGACGCTACTGTTGACGCTGTTCTGACTGAGCTGGCTGGCATGAAGATCAGAGAGAATATCGTTATCAGAAGATTTGTAAGATTGGAAGGCACCCTTGCTTCTTACGTTCATAACGGCGGCAGCATCGGCGTTCTGGTAAAGATGGACACTGACCTGGCTGCCGATGCAGTTGCTCAGGTGGGTAAGGACGTTGCAATGCAGAGCGCTGCTCTGAATGCAGCTTATCTTGACAGGACACAGGTGCCTGACGAAGTACTTGCTAAGGAGAAGGAGATCATGCTCGCTCAGATGTCCGAGGATCCTAAAATGGCTAACAAGCCCGAGCAGGTAAAGCTGAAGATAGTAGAGGGCAAGGTAGGCAAGTACTATAAGGAGAACTGCCTGCTTGAACAGGCTTTCGTTAAGGACGACAAGATGTCCGTTTCAGAGTATGTTGACGCTGAGGCTAAGAAACTGGGCGGCAGCATCGCTGTTGTGGACGTAGTTCGTTTCGAGAGAGGCGAGGGCGTGGAGAAGAAGGAAGAGAACTTCGCCGACGAGATCGCATCTATGATAAAGTAATTCTTTGAGAATGAAAGAAAAGCACTTCACTGACTTGTGAAGTGCTTTTTTTGTCAGTAACTCCGGCCGTTCTCTAGGACCGAGGTGATGCTCTTATATGAATATACCGGCACCGCACCGTCTATAAGCAGTGACTTCTGTCCCGAATACTTGTCAGAAAAAATATCTGCCGGGGGAAGTGCAAATACCTCTTTGCCCTGTTCAAGAGCATGGCCCGCAGTGTTCAGCGAACCGCTTATCTCGTTGGCCTGCACTACCAGCGTCCCCTGAGACAGCCCCGCTATCATTCGGTTCCGTACAAGGAAATAGTCCGGATAAGGCTTTTCCAGCGGAGGGTATTCAGAGATGACTGCACCGCTGTTGGCAATGGCTTTTTTAAGCTCGAATTTGCCTCTGGGATAATCGTAATGCGCCCCGCAGCCAAGGACCGCTACGGTCTTGCCGCCGGCGTTCAGAGCTCCCCGGTGAGCCGCCGTGTCTATGCCGTTGGCGAAACCGCTGATTATCGTATAGCCCTCCCTGGTCAGCTCATATGATAATCTCTCGGCTGTCTTTACCGAATACTCATCAGCCTTCCTGGCCCCTACCATAGCAAGGGATTTCTCACAGCTCAGCGCCCCGGGGTCTCCCATACAGTAAAGCACCAGGGGCGGACAGTCCAGCTCCTTCAGCGACGCCGGGAAATCTTCATCAAACCTCGTCATTATCCTTACGCCCGTGTTCGTGCAGTAATTCTGTATGTCATGAAGGCCTTCATAGTCAGTGGCTTTAAGCTCACTTACTATCTGCCCCGGCACTTTCAGGGTCCCTCTTACAATATCGTCAGCTATCCGGCAAATATCATTTCCGGTGCCAAGGGCCTCCTCCAGCAAAGCACTGCCTCTTGGGAAAGCAAAGGACAGCGCCATCACAGCATCAAGCTCTTTGCCGTTCATCAAAGTATATCCCTCCTGTCAGACCAAGGTCCTGTTATTTTAGTCTATTCTACCATATCTTAGGTCAAAAATCAAGTGCAGGACGGAATGATCTGTTCCTTTGTATCCGGACCGGTAGATGGGGTATGCTAGTGAAAGATATTATTAACAAAATGTTAAAAATATAGGCCAACTGTTTACATCGTTATGGTTTTATGCTATAATTATTGGGTGGTACTGGTGCTTGTTCTGCTTGGCAGCAGATCATAGTGCCTATCGATCCTAAAAATCTGCTTGACAAGCTAAGGAGGACATAGTTAAAATGGTAAGAGCAATAGTAGGTGCGACCTGGGGCGACGAAGGCAAGGGCAAGATCACCGATATGATGGCGCAGGAAAGTGACATCGTTATAAGATTTCAGGGCGGTGCTAATGCCGGCCACACCATACATAACCACTATGGCAGGTTTGCGCTTCACACTCTCCCTTCCGGCATTTTTTACGACCATACGACCAGCATCATAGGCAACGGCGTTGCTTTCGATATCCCGAAGTTCTTTAAAGAACTCAATGAGGTCACCTCCCAGGGCGTTCCCATGCCTAAGATAATGATATCGGACAGGGCGCAGATGATAATGCCTTATCACATTGATTTTGATAAATATGAGGAGGAAAGACTGGGCAAGGCCAGCTTTGGCTCCACTAAGTCCGGCATAGCTCCCTTCTACTCTGACAAGTATGCTAAGATCGGTTTCCAGGTACAGGAGCTGTTCGATGAGGACGCTCTGAAAGAGAAGATACACAGAGTTCTTGAAACTAAGAATATAATGCTCAAATATCTCTACAATAAGCCCCCTATAGATGAAGGCGAGCTTTTTGAGACTCTGATGGGCTATAAGAAGATGGTAGAGCCTTTCGTGGCCGATACCTCGGCTTATCTCTGGAAGGCTTTGAAGGAAGGCAAGAATGTTCTTCTGGAGGGTCAGCTTGGCTCTCTGAAGGACCCTGACCACGGTATTTATCCTATGGTCACCTCATCTTCGCCGCTGGCCGGCTACGGTTCTGTAGGCGCTGGCATACCTCCTTATGAGATAACCAAGATAGTTACCGTTGTCAAGGCTTATTCCTCCGCTGTGGGAGCAGGCGCTTTTGTTTCGGAGATATTCGGCGACGAGGCTGAAGAGCTGAGAAAGAGAGGCGGCGACAAGGGCGAATACGGCGCAACCACCGGCAGACCCAGAAGAATGGGCTGGTTCGACTGCGTTGCCAACAGGTACGGCTGCCGTTTGCAGGGTACCACCGATGTGGCATTCACTGTAGTTGATGCACTGGGCTATCTTGACAAGATACCCGTATGCGTAGGCTATGAGCTGGACGGTGAGGTCATCGAGGATTTCCCGACAACGATGAAGCTTGAGAGGTGCAAGCCTGTGCTGGAGGTTCTGGACGGCTGGAAGAGCGACATCAAGGGCATCAGAAAGTATGAGGACCTGCCGGAGAATTGCCGCAAGTACATAGAGTTCATCGAAAAGCAGATAGGCTTCCCCATCACTATGGTCTCCAACGGACCGAAGAGAGAGGATATTATTTACAGAGAAAGTACGCTCAGCAAGTAGGAAGGTCTGAAAATATGTTCTGGGACAAGATCTCGTTTGCCTACGATCTTTTTGAGAAGGTCTATAATAAGAAAGTGTTCAGCGGCACCGGCAAGGTCGTAGCTCAGTATATCGACAGCGGCGACGTGGTGCTGGAATGTGCCTGCGGGACCGGTGAGATAAGCAGGTTCATAGCACCTGAATGCCGTCTGCTGGCGGCTACCGACTTTTCGGAAGGTATGCTGAGAGCCGCCGGGAGAAAGCTTTCGGTCTTTAACAACGTTGTTATCAGAAAGGCGGATATGACCGCCCTCAGATGCTCTGACAGCAGGTTCGATAAGGTCGTTGCAGGCAACGTTATCCATCTGCTGGACAGGCCATATGAGGTCATAAGGGAGCTGGAGAGGGTCTGCAAACCAGGAGGACTGGTGATGATACCGACTTATATCAACATCAGCGATGACAGGGAAACTCTGGTCACTAAAATTCTCAACAAGCTAGGCGCCGGTTTCAAGAGACAGTTTTCATTGGACAGCTATAAGAAGTTTTTTGAGGACGGCGGCTATACCGATGTCAGTTACGAAGTCGTATGGGGACGTATGCCTTGTGCGATAGCTGTCCTGAGAGTGGGCAGCAAGGAGAACTGACTGATAATATGAGCATTAAATGCGTTTTCCTTCTGGAGAACGCATTTTTTAGTACTAAATTTTTCAAAACCTCTTGAAAAATCAGACGGGTTATATTATAATAAAAAGGACAGCAAAAACGTTTTATCGTTAAGGAGAGAGAGAATGGGTCGTTTTGTTACATATCTCAGCCTGTTGTGCTGCGCATCATTGACGGTGTCATGGCTCACCGGCTGCAGCGAAGAGATAAAAACCAATAGCAGCAGTGTGCCCGGGACCACTCTGTCTTCAGGCTCCGCAAAGCCTGCACCGGAGAAGGTGGAACTTAAAAGCTATGAGTTCCCGGAATTTCTGAATACGATAAAAAGTCCGGATATGCTCAGTAATCCGGTCCTTATAAGCTTTGACGCCAATGCGGCAGTCAGCGGCGTCACCTCACAGCCTTTTGAGGATCTGGAGTGTGTGCAGCTGGTGGAGGATGCAGTCTATATTTTTGCCAAGGACGGCTTCAAGGGAGTCTGCGACCTTAACGGCAAAGTTTTGTTAGAGGCAGATACATACACTGATATAAAGCCGTGTTCCAACGGTATGCTGATGCTTTCCAGGAACAAGGAGCTGAATTCTCCCGACGATTATGCCTATTTCAACGAGTTCGGGTCTTTTACCATGATAGACAGGTATAGGTTCGTGCCGGACGATATCGTTATCGACGCAGTTCCCGCCGCAGAGGAAACGGAGGATACTGAGGAAGAGCGCATGATATACGACCTTATCCTTCCGGGGAATGTTACAGCAGGCAGCGGCACCGAATTCTCAGGCTGGGACAGGCTGGAGCCTATGCCTGTTGAGGAGCTTGATACGGTAAGGGCCTACAGTGCCTATTACCGTGCTCAGAAGGACGGCAGCTTTTATATAATCGGAGTGGACAAGTACTATAACTATACCGTCTACAACGGCACCTATGGCATGGTAAAACTCAGGGTGGGAAATGACTACGGCGTGTGCTATATCCTGGATTATAACGACTATACAGAGCTTGATAAGATGCTGCAAAGCTTTGGCGACAGCAATGAGGTCAAGGCTCCCAGCAAGGACGAGAATTTAGATTTTATCCAGATAGAAATGGGTACTGCCCCCGGGACAACGACTACGGTCACAGTCTCTGCGGACGGTTTCTGCCTGACAGACCGCAGTGCCGTGGGGGACAATCCGTCGTGCAAGTTCTTTTCCATGCTGGATAAGGAGAGCTTTGTTAGCCTGGTACAGTGGGTCGATCAGGTGCTCTCCAAGGAGTATCAGGGGCGGAATTAGGCTTGTTACGTAAAGACAGTGACGCTGCTTTGCAGGGGCCTGCGTCATGCGGTCATAAGAGCGTTAGTTTTGCAGGAAAAACATTTTTCCTGCAAATTTTTTTGTCTCAAACGGCATAAATATCCCGTCCCCGATTGACAAGTCCGATTTTTTGTGCTATTATAATAGAAGTGTACCGACGGCGGCTCTTTGTATATTTTCAGTTCTCCTTGCAGATACTTTTATAAAGTATCTGTGTAACAGGCAGGACCTGTTTCATAAGAAAAGGAGCTGAAAGCTATGCAGGAGGAACAGTACGAAATGCAGGAAGATGTCAGAGGTGACAGAGCGCCGGACCTTGGGAGCCTGACTATGGCCAATTCCCGCCATATCATTCACTGCGTTGATATCATCGGGCAGATCGAGGGCCATTATATCCTGCCGGCCCAGAACAAGACCACTAAATATGAGCATCTTATCCCTCTGCTGGTCGATGCCGAGCAGGACGACCGGGTGGAAGGAGTGATAATGCTGCTCAATACCGTGGGAGGGGATATAGAGGCGGGTCTTGCCATCGCTGAGCTGGTGGCGGGAATGAAAAAGCCGACTGTCTCTCTTGTGCTTGGGGGAGGCCATTCTATCGGTGTGCCGCTGGCTGTCTGTGCAAAGCGTTCTTTTATCGTTCCCAGTGCAGCTATGACCGTACACCCGGTGCGTATGAACGGGCCGGTCCTGGGGGTACCGCAGACTATGGACTACCTGGGCAAGATGCAGGAAAGGATAGTCAGGTTCGTTTGCAGCAACTGCTCCATAAGCGAGGAAAGGCTGATGGAACTGACTATGGCCACGGGACAGCTTATGTCTGACGTCGGCACGGTGCTCAATGGAGAGGATGCGGTCAGGGAAGGGATTATAGATGAGCTAGGCTCACTTTCAGATGCCCTTGACTGTCTGTATTCTATGATAGAGAGCAGCTGAACTTTATTTGTTATTGGAGGACAAGATGAGTATTTTTGACGCTATCATGCAGGCAATAGTGCAGGGCCTGACGGAATTCCTGCCGGTATCCAGCTCGGGACACCTGTCGCTTTATCAGCACTTCACCGGCAACAGCGGTGAGGGCGCACTGATGTTCTCGGCTATCCTTCACCTGGGTACCCTGGTGGCTGTTTTCATAGCCTTCAGAAAGGATATCCTTGCACTGATACTTGAGGTGGGGAATATTTTCAAGGATATATTCCAGCGTAAGTTCACACTGAAAAGAATGAACCCGGAAAGGCGCATGATAGTTATGATAATAGTGTCCTGTTTCTGCCTGCTGCCCTTTGCGTTGTTCAAGAGCTGGTTTGAGGGCGTGGCACAGGATAAGTCGATATTTGCCGAAGGAGTTTGCTTTCTCTATACCGCCGCTCTTCTGTTTATGTCTGACAGGTGTGAGAAGGGTAAGAAGACCGCAGGAGACATCACCTACAGGGATTCTGTGACTGTTGGTCTTTTCCAGGGCGTTGCGATGCTGCCGGGCGTATCCCGTTCCGGCTCTACTATCTCCACGGGACTTTTCTCCGGGTTTTCCAGAGAAACTGCGGTGAAGTATTCGTTTATTTTAGGCATACCGGTGATAATGGTCAGCTGCCTGGTGGAAGTCAAGGACGCTATGGACTCTAATATCAGCGTCGGCGCCCTTAACTGCATCGTCGGTTTCATTGTAGCTGCCGCTGTGGGCGTGGCCGCCATAAAACTGGTAAGATGGCTGGTCAATACGGATAAGTTCAAGTGGTTTGCCTATTATACCCTTGTTCTGGGCGTTGTGGTACTGCTGATCTCCTTTATCGAGTTCTGCATGGGCCACCCCATCACCTTCGGAAAGTAAGGATCATATCAAACAGAACTATACATCTGAAAAAGCTTGGATCCTGTTCAGGCTTTTTTGGGCTTTATTCCGGTATTTTACAGCAATTATACATAATACCGCATACTTATTATTATCATTGAAAGGATAGTGAGCACATGGCGGCCGGTTCCGCAAGAACAAAAACAAGCGGGAAAACTACTGCTAAGAAAAAAACGACCGGTGCTAAAAAAAGCACCGCTGCCGCTAAGACCACCTCTCAGAAGGCTTCCGGCAGGACTAAGTCTGCACCGGCTCCGGAAAGGAGCACCGCAGCTGCTGCCGCAAGGGAGAGAGAGTCGAGGAGGTTCTGGTCTTACATACTGTTTTTCTGGGGAGTACTGGAGCTGCTGCTGACCTTTATCCCAGGGGACGGTTTCTGGAATACCCTGCATCTGTTCAACAGGGGAATGTTCGGCTCCGCATCTTATATGTTCGCACCTCTTCTCATTTATGTAGCACTGATGGTAGCATCTGATACGACCCATAACGCCGTGGTGGCAAAGTCTATCGAGGGCGGTGTGCTGATGCTCCTTGGCAGCGGGATGATGCAGATAATCCAGGTGGGAAGAGTGGAAGGCTCGGGTTTTGTGAAAAAGCTGGCGGGCCTGTATAACGACGGTAAGGAGCTGAGAGGCGGCGGCCTGGCCAGCGCTGTTCTGGGCTGGCCCTTGCTGGCGGTGTTCAAAAAAGTCGGCGCTACCATTATCATGCTGCTCATTGCTTTTACTTTCATAATGCTTCTGACTGACATTACTCTGCCGGAGCTTTTCAGGATGCTTTCAAAGCCCTTTGTCAAGGGCTATACTGCCGTTACCGAGGACAGGATAGAAAGAGCTGTCCGTCAGCAGGAAAGGGCGCCCAGACCCAGAGTGGAGCTGACAAGCTCTAACGGAAATACAAGGGTGGATATCGCCAAGTATTTTCCTGATGATGATCCGGATACTGCCGCTGAGGTCTATACCAAGTTGAATGAGGGGGAGGAGCCGGACGATATCCTGCCTTTCCTGGAACTTGAGAATATGCCGAAACATCCTGCCACTTCTGCTGGTGTGGAAAAAACTAAGAGAGAGCCTGCTGTCAAGGAAAAAGAGACTGTCGTTTCGGTGCAGGAGGATAAGGCCGATAAGCCAACCGAGGACAAGCCTCAGGACCTGGATTCTATAATCAGGCAGGCCCTCGGCAGCGAGAAGAAGGATCCTCCAAAGCCGGAGCTGCCTAAAAACGAGCCTGTTTCTAAGGGCAAAAAGGCCAAGGCCCAGCCTGTGGACGCTGAGGCTATCGAACAGGAGATACAGGACGCCGGGCAGGAGGAAAATGCAGAATACGAGTATCCTCCGGTGGAACTGCTCAAATATCCGAAAAACGCAGTTGACAGAGCCGTGGTCGAGGCCGAGATACAGGACAAGTCCCAGAAACTTGTGGAGACACTGGAGACTTTCGGCGTTAAGACCAGGATAACCGGCATATACCGTGGCCCCTCAGTCACAAGATACGAGCTGCAAATGGCAGCCGGTATCAAAGTCTCAAAGATACTGGGGCTTGTCGATAATATCGCCCTGAGCCTTGCTGCATTGAGTATCAGAATGGAGGCTCCTGTTCCCGGCAAGAACTGCATCGGCGTGGAGGTGCCTAACAACCATAGGGATACCGTTTCCCTGAGAGAACTTATCGACAGCGAAGAATATCGTAAAGCTGAAGGCAAGCTGACCTTTGCAGTCGGAAAGGATATCGAGGGCAAGATAGTCATAGGCAATATCGCTAAAATGCCCCATCTGCTGGTAGCCGGCACTACCGGTTCCGGTAAGTCGGTGTTCACGAACTCCATTATCCTCAGCGTGCTTTTCCATGCCTCTCCCAGCGAGGTCAAGCTCATACTCATCGACCCAAAGAAGGTCGAGTTCAATATCTATAACAAGATACCCCATCTGCTCATTCCGGTGGTCACAGAGCCTCTGAAGGCCGCCGGCGCCTTAGGCTGGGCGGTGAATGAGATGACAAAGCGTTATATCCAGTTCGAGGCTAATGACGTCAAGAATTTAGATGAGTTCAATGATATGGTAAATGAGGAGAAGAGCAAGCCTGTTGATCAGCAGGATCCTGTCATCGGCAAGCTGGAGCCTATGCCTCAGATACTTATAGTCATTGACGAGTTTGCGGACCTTATGATGGCTGCCCGCAGCGAGGTGGAGGACAGCGTCCTGCGCTTGGGCCAGCTGGCCAGAGCTGCCGGCATACATATGATAATCGCCACACAGAGCCCGAGAAAAGACGTTATCACCGGCCTTATCAAGTCGAACATACCTTCCCGTGTGGCTCTGAGCGTTTCAGGCACAATGGACTCTATGGTCATCTTCGACCAGGGCGGCGCCGAAAAGCTCCTTGGCAACGGCGATCTGTTCTATAAACCAGTGGGTGTGAAAACGCCTATACGTATCCAGAGCGGCTTTGCCTCCACCAAGGAGATCAAGGACGTGGTGGACTTTCTGAAGAGGGAGCACAGCTCTGAGTACAGCGAGGAGATCATGTATGAGGTGGAGAAGAATATGCCTAAGCCTAAGGAGGATAAAAACGGCGGCGAGGATGAGGAGATCGTGGTCAATCCCGATGACAAGCTCATCGACCGGGCTATCAGCATAATCCTGCAATCGGGCGTGGCTTCGACCTCATATCTTCAGAGGAAAATGAGCCTTGGCTATGCAAAGGCTGCCAAGATAATGGACGAGATAGAGGATATGGGCATAATCGGACCGAAAAACGGCGCTAAGCCCCGTGAGATATACATTTCCAACGATGAGTGGATGGAAATGCGGGCGAGAAGATAGCTATGGGCAGCGCTAAGAAAAAGTCCGGCGGCATGAGCTTTAAGACCAGACTGGGGCTGATAGCCTTCGTCCTGATCTTTACTGCCGCTTTTGTGGTGTGGCTGCTCAACCGGCTTGGTATAGTTACTTATGACGACCTGATGATAAGGGCCGGGCTGAAGGAAAAGCCTGCGGTGAGCCCGGTGTTCCAGATCCATTTTGTGGACGTGGGCCAGGGCGACTGCACTGTGGTCATTTGCGGCGGCCAGGTCATGGTGATAGACAGCGGCGACCGGGACGACAGCAACCGGGCCATAGGCTATCTCAGGAGCCTTGGTATAAGGGATATCGACTATCTTATCGCTACTCACCCCCATGCGGACCATATCGGGGAAATGGCAGAGATCATCAACGGATTTAATGTGAAGAAATTCATCATGCCAAGATCTCCGGACGAGCTTATACCCACGACCCGGTCCTATGAGGAGATGCTGGACGCTCTGAGCGCAAAGGGCATGAAAATAACCGCCGCCTCAGACACCTCGTTCAGTTTCGGTGAACATGAAGAGTGCAGGGCGGATCTTATCACCTCCCATCTGGAAAATGCCGACGACCTGAATAATTATTCCGTCCTGGTAAGGCTGACCCATGGAGATAACAGCTTTCTTGTAACGGGAGACTGTGAGAAGGAGGAGGAGGCTGATATCCTCAGCCGTGGCACAGACCTGAGGGCCAAGGTCCTGAGGGCAGGTCATCACGGCAGCTCAACTTCATCGACAGCAGAGTTCCTTGATGCTGTTGATCCTAAGTATGCTGTGATATCCTGCGGGCTGCATAACGATTACGGTCACCCGAACAAGACCACTGTGAACAGACTGGCCAAGTATGCCGATAAGATATATGTCACCGCAGAGGTAGGCTCTGTGGTGTTTACCTCTGACGGTGAGGGCCTGAGTATAGAAACAAGAAAGACAGGTAAATGATATGGACTGTTATATCGACAGGATAGAGAACGGCTATGCTGTCTGTGAAACACAGGAGGGCAGGCTGAACGTGGCCTTGGGGCTTATAGAGGGCGAGCCGAAGTCCGGTGATGTGCTTGTATCAAAGGGAGAGCATTTCGTGATAGATGCCGGCGCCTCTGAGAAAAGAAGGAAAAAAATGCTTTCCAAGCAAAACAGCCTCTGGGAATAGCGAAACGGAGTTGAATGCCATGAGCAAAGATCTTTTTACTATGATAAAACAGAAAATGCCTGAACTGTCCAAAGGCCATAAGCTCATCGCCGGGTACATTTTGTCCCAGTATGACAAGGCTGCCTTTATGACCGCACAGAAGCTAGGAAAGACCGTGGGGGTCAGCGAGTCTACGGTAGTCAGGTTCGCCTCTGAGCTTGGGTTCGAGGGCTATCCCCAGCTGCAGAGGACTTTGCAGGACCTTATGCGCAACAAGCTCACCGCTGTCCAGAGGATAGAGGTGTCCTCCGGCAGAATGAACAGCGATGACGTGCTGGAAAGGGTACTCAACCAGGATATCGAAAGGATCAGAGCGACCCTGGCAGTCACCAATAAGGAGGACTTCAATAAAGCTGTGGACCTTATCCTGTCCAGCAATACAATATATATAATGGGTACCAGGAGTTCGGCTGCCATAGCGTCCTTCATGAGTTACTATCTCAGTCTGCTTTTCCCCCATGTCAAGCTGGTCCCAAGCACCACCAGCTCGGAGCTTTTTGAGAAGATCATGAGGATAGATTCCAGGGACGTTATGATAGGCATTTCCTTCCCCAGGTATTCAAATCAGACCGTAAAAGCCCTGACCTATGCCAAGAGCAAGGGTGCAAATGTCATCGCTATAACAGACTCTACCAGCTCTCCGCTGGCGGCCCGGGCCGATGCCCTGCTGCTGGCAAAGAGCGATATGGCCTCCTTTGCGGATTCCCTGGTGGCTCCGCTGAGTCTTGTCAATGCGCTGATAGCCGCCATTTCCATCAGGAATGTTGATATCGTTACTGCAACTTTTGAAAAGCTTGAAAAGATCTGGGAGGACTTTGATGTTTATGCAAAGAACCCTGAACACAGTGAGGAAGGCGAGAACGGTGAGGAGCAATGAAAGATCATGATGCCGTTATCGCCGGCGGAGGTGCTGCGGGACTTTTCTGTGCAGCTCAGATGGCTTTTATGGGCAGATCCGTCCTTGTCATCGAACACAGCGGCAGGTTGGGAAGAAAGCTCAGGATAACCGGCAAGGGCAGGTGTAATGTTACCAATAATTGCAGCATCCAGACAGTTCTTGATAACATTCCCAGAAACAGGAAATTTATGTATTCCGCCCTGAACAGGTTTTCCCCGGAGGATACCATGGCATTTTTTGAGAGCCAGGGCGTGCCGCTGAAGACCGAAAGGGGCAACAGGGTCTTTCCAATGAGCGATAATGCCAACGATATTGCTGAGGCTCTTATCTTTGCCTGCAAAGAGGGCGGGGCAGAGTTTGTGGAGGACGAAGTAAAGGAGCTTATCATAGAAAACGGCAAAGCTGTCGGTGTAAAATGCCGTGGCGGCATATACCGGGCCGGGGCGGTGGTCATCGCCTGCGGCGGCAGGTCTTATCCCAAGACCGGTTCCACCGGTGACGGGTGTAAACTGGCTAGGTCTGCCGGCCATAAGGTCACTAAGATAAGTCCTTCACTATGCCCGGTCGTCACTGAGGAAAGGGAAGAATGTGCCGGGGCTATGGGTCTGAGTCTTAGAAACTGCACACTCACTCTGAGAGAGGAGGGGAATACTCAGGCAGTGTTCGAGGAGCTGGGGGAGCTGCTGTTCACCCACTTCGGCCTTTCAGGGCCTCTTGTCCTCAGTGCCAGCAGCCATCTGACAGACATAGGTCTTAAACGTTATCTTATCGACATCGACCTTAAACCCGGCCTGACAGCTGAAAAGCTTGATGAACGTATCAGACGGGATATTTCTGAGTTCCCCAACCGTATCTTCGCTAATTCTCTTGGCAGGCTGCTGCCTGCCAAGCTCATACCGCTCATCGTTGCCAGGAGCGGTATCGACGGCGAAAAGCGTGTCAACCAGATCACCAGGGAGGAACGTTCTGCCCTGACCGGGGTGATAAAAAGGCTCACCTTTACCGTTAAGGATATGAGACCGGTGGACGAGGCGATCATAACCCGAGGCGGGGTGGAGGTCAGCGAGATCGACCCTAGGACCATGGAGTCGAAACTGTGTAAAAATTTGTACTTTATCGGTGAGGTCCTGGACGTTGACGCCTATACGGGCGGTTTTAATTTACAGATCGCATGGTCTACCGCCTATGCCTGCGCACAGGCGGTCGGATACAGCGAATAACTATTGCAGATCTCCGGACGGCTTTATGCAGTCCGGCAGTATAAATGTCCCGGCGGCAAAACTCCTGCCAGCCGGGAAGAATATCAGGAGGTATTATAATGGGAATAAATATAGCACTCGACGGCCCTTCCGGCGCCGGAAAATCGACTATCGCCAAGGCCGCCGCCGCTAAACTGAACTATGTCTATGTGGATACCGGAGCTATGTACCGCTCTATCGCCTGTTATATGGTGGACCAGGGGGCAGATCTGGATGATAAGGAGGAGATCGTCTCGAAACTTCCCGGCATCAGTGTCAGCCTTGAATACAGCAATGGCGTCCAGCACGTTATCCTAAACGGAGAGGACGTTTCTGAAAGGATAAGGACACCGGAGATATCCATGGCAGCCTCAAAGACCTCAGCTATCCCTGAGGTCAGGGACTTTCTGTTCGGACTTCAGCAGGATATGGCCAAGAACAACGATATCATCATGGACGGCAGGGATATAGGTACAGTAGTACTTCCCAATGCCGATGTAAAGATATTCCTTACCGCCTCTGCGGAGGAAAGAGCGAAAAGGCGTTTCAAGGAATTGCAGGAAAAAGGGGACCCCTCTACCTTTGAGGAGGTCTTGAGAGATATCGAGCAAAGAGACTATAACGATACACACAGGGAGACGGCTCCGCTCAAAAAGGCTGATGACGCCGTTGAGGTGGATACCTCTGAGCTGACCTTAGAACAGTCTATTGACGAGATCTGCCGGGTCATAAGGGAAAGGCTTTCTTCTAAAGAAGACAAGTCTGAAAAAAAATGAAAGACGCTCCCGTGAGCTGATGCCGGTAAG
>JAFVCV010000051.1 GCA_017478965.1 Ruminococcus sp.
CCCGGCGCATGAGCGCTATACGGTCTGCTGCATACGGCTTTGTTATATATATTACAAGAAAAAGCACTTGCTGATCGGCAGGTGCTTTTTGTACCTATATAACGGCTCATTACAGCCATCTCTGCTGCGGCAGGAGAAAAAACAAAGGCTCCCGCACATCGCTGTATGGGAGCCGTATCGTATGCAGGCACAGCCCGCTGGTGCCGGTGACCGGGGTCGAACCGGTACGGTATCGCTACCATCGGATTTTGAGTCCGACACGTCTGCCAATTCCATCACACCGGCAAATGTATTCTCAGGACAAAGCCTGATTAACTTAAATATTATACCACATAAGGCTGAGATTGTCAAGAGTTTCCGGATAAAATATTTTCTGTGAAAATTTATGCAGAATTACTATCAATTTCGCATAAAATCCTGTTGATTTTTTCTGGAAAATATGTTAGAATTAATTAGACAGGGTGCAGGCCGTGGCGGCCTGATTTTTATCGCCCTGTGAAAGGGAGGTTACTATGGTCGTTCAGGATCTTAAAGTTCTGATCTGCGACGATTCGATGTTCGCAAGGAAGAAGTTGAATATGACTATCGCTGATATCGGTGTGAAGGAGATATATGAGGCCGCTGACGGGGAGGAGGCTGTGGAGAAGTATAAAGCCCACAGGCCCGACGTGGTCTTTATGGACATTATCATGCCTAAGGTAACAGGCATAGAGGCTCTCAAACAGATAATCGAGTTCGATCCCGACGCCAAGATAGTTATGGCGTCGTCTGTGGGCACTCAGGGACATCTGAAGGAGGCCCTTCGTGCGGGAGCGTCTGATTTTCTTCAAAAGCCTATTTCTGACGAGGATACCAAGGCGATCCTTGAACACGCTGCGAAGGGGGTGCTGTAAATGTTTGCGCAGTTTTTCGGAGGATATCTGCTGAATAAAAAGCTTGTCACAGCGGAGGATCTGACGCAGGCCTTTGAGGACAAGAAGAATACCCGTATGCGTTTAGGCGTGCTGGCAATAAATGCAGGGCTCATGACCGCTGAACAGGTGGAGCACGTCAACATAACGCAGCAGAGCGTGGACAAGCGTTTCGGAGACCTGGCCGTTGATCTGGGGTATATCACCTCTGAACAGGTCGATAAGCTGCTGAGCCAGCAGCCTACTGAATACCTTCTTCTGGGGCAGACTCTTGTGAATAACGGGGTGCTGACCAATGCTGAGTTTGAGAAGGCCATAAATGATTACAAGACCGACAACAGCCTGACGGACAGCGACCTGGAGGGGAACAAGAGCGACAATCTGACCAAACTGGTCAGCGAGTTCTACCACCTGGAAAAGGCCAATAACGCCAAAGTTCTGTCGGATTATGTGACTATGCTGTTCAAGAATATCATAAGGTTCATAGACGGCGATTTTACCCCTCTGGAGGCTGTGGTCGTCAGGGAATTCGACGCAAACTGTCTGGTGAAGCAGAGGATAACCGGTTCCTATGAGGCTGTGACCTGTGTGACTGCTGATGAGGACGTTTATGCGGAGTTCGCTAAGCGCTTTGCCGGGGAAGCCATGGGGGACGTTTCAGGGTTCGTCCATGAGACTGTGGGCGAGTTCCTTAATGTCGTGAACGGGCTTTTCGCTGTGAACGAGTCCAATGAGAACGGCGCCGAGCTGACCATGACCCCGCAGGAAAGCGTAGTCAACAGCAAGGTGAGCTTCCAGAATCCGGCCTACTGTATACCTGTTGTGTTCGGTTTCGGCGAAGTGGATTTCATCGTTTCGGCTCAGTGAGCGGGCTGGGCTGACAGAAAAATCACAATTATTAACTACTGTTTTTGTCACTTTAGCAATTAACGAAGAGACTTTTCAGGGCGCTTTGTGGTAAAATCTAGTCACAGAATAGTAATGTGACGGCCTGGCTGCGCCTTTGTGAACGTGACAAAACGGTATTGACCGTTCTGTTCATTATTTGCTGCGGACAGCCTGTGCTGTTCGCAGAAATTTTATCACAATGATATTATAAAATGGAGGTCTGTATTATGAACAAGTTAGGTAATATACCTGAGATCAAGCTGGGTCTGGTAGCTGTTTCCCGTGACTGTTTCCCTATGAGCCTTTCTGAGAACCGCCGCATAGCCGTTGTCAAGGCTTACAGCGAAAAGTACGGTGCGGACAACCTTTACGAATGTCCCACAGTTATCGAGAACGAGGTACATATGCGCAAGGCGCTTGCTGAGGTCAATGAGGCCGGCTGCAACGCTCTGGTGGTATACCTTGGCAACTTTGGTCCCGAGACTCCTGAGACTCTGCTGGCTAAGTATTTTGACGGCCCTGCAATGTTCGTGGCAGCTGCTGAGGACGACTGCGGCAGTGAGCTGGTGAATACCAGAGGCGATGCTTACTGCGGTATGCTCAACGCCAGCTATAACCTGAAGCTCAGGGGCGTAAAGGCTTATATCCCCGAGTATCCTGTAGGCACCGCTGACGAGGTGGCCGACATGATAAATGAATTTATCCCTGTGGCACGTACTATCGTTGGTCTGAGAAATCTGAAGATCATCACCTTCGGTCCCCGTCCTCAGGACTTTCTGGCCTGCAATGCACCTATCGCAAGGCTCTATGACCTGGGCGTTGAGATCGAGGAGAACTCTGAGCTGGACCTGTTCGCTGCCTATAACGAGCACGCCGGCGATGAGAGGATATCCGCAGTGGTCGAGGATATGGCTAAGGAGCTTGGCGACGGCAACAAGATGGCTGGTATACTGCCTAAGCTGGCTCAGTATGAGATCACTCTGCTTGACTGGGCTGAGGCTCATAAGGGCGAGAGGAGCTTTGTGGCATTTGCAAACAAGTGCTGGCCTTCCTTCCAGACTCAGTTCGGCTTTGTTCCCTGCTATGTAAACGGCAGACTGGGCGCAAGGGGCATACCTGTTTCCTGCGAAGTTGATATCTACGGCGCACTGAGCGAATACATCGGCGAGTGCATCTCTGACGATGTCGTTACTCTGCTGGATATCAACAACACCGTACCCGGCAATATCTACAGAGAGGATATCGAGGGCAAGTTCGGCTATACCCAGCACGATACCTTCATGGGCTTCCACTGCGGCAACGGCTCGGCCTGCATACTCAATAACCCTGTGATGAAGTATCAGCTCATCATGCACAGAACTCTTGAGCCTGACAGTGAGCCTGATATTTCAAGAGGTACTCTTGAGGGCGACATCAAGCCCGGCGAGATCACATTCTTCAGACTCCAGTCCACTGCTGACGCCACTCTGCGTTCTTATGCAGCTCAGGGCGAGATACTGCCTGTTGCTACACGTTCCTTCGGTACCATCGGCATCTTCGGCATCAAGGAGATGGGCAGGTTCTACAGATACGTTCTGGTCGAGAAGGGCTATCCTCACCACGGCGCTGTTGTATTCGGCCACCACGGCAAGGCTATCTTCAATGTTCTTGATTACTTCGGCATTGAGGATACAGAGTTCAACAGACCTGCCGGTATGCTCTATAATAAGGAAAATCCTTATAAGTAAAAAATATCCTGTACCGCAGGGCAAAGCGGGGTGACTGTATGGAATATCATGTCGGAGGTATGAGGCTGAGACTGCCTGAGGGCTACTCTGCCCCTGCGATGCAGGAGCAGGAGCCGGCGGAGACATTGACGCTCATGAAAGAGACTGTGGAGATGTCGGCAGTGGTCACTGTGAGGACGGTCGGGCCTGATGAGGTCCTGCCTGAGGGGGAATGGACCCTTATAGACCGGCTCCATGAGGGGCTTGGGGACAGGCAGGGGATCATAGAGGTCAGGAGCGGCAGCACAGCGCAGGGCAGGAGGTATATCTATAGCCTGGTCAAGAACGGCAAGGACCCGGAGGGGGTCTGGTATGAGCTCAATGGAGACTTTTGCTTTGAAGGCGGAGTCCTCAGGGTCAGCGGCCGTTTCGATGAGGAGGCTGCGGGGGTCGAGAGGGAGAATATCGTGTTCAATCTTTCAGCCCGCATGAATGAAATAGATATCATGACCTACAGCTGGTATCAGGACCCCTACGAGGAAGGACTGGTCAAGGGACTCAGGATGAATATGTCTGAGGAGGAACAGTTCGACGAGTACTTTCCGGCCCACCCGCTGAGCCAGGCAAGAGCGCTGATGAGGGATATCATCGAGCTAAACTGAATATTCACCGCCTTCGGGACACCGGGGGCGGTTTTTGTTTACCGGAAGATCGGTACGAAAGAACGGACTGATGTAAAAAATCTAAAAAATTTTAAAAAACACTTGCAATTTGTGAAAAAGTGTGGTATAATACATAAGTACCCTGAGTAAGGGTGTTGAATATGATGATTAATATTTCGGAATTTATGTTCCTCATCAATCCGAGATATAGGTGTGCGGGTCCTGTACAATGAAACGCTGTGAACCATGTCAGGCGGGGAACCGAGCAGCATTAAGCAGACTGTTTCGTGTGATACAGTTTCGCCTGCACGCCTATATGTCGGATTGATTTTTTGTATAAAAGGGGAGGCGCAGTGATGTATCAGGCTTTATACAGGAAATGGAGGCCGAAGACCTTCGATGACGTTGTATCGCAGCCCCATATCACTACTACGCTGAAAAACCAGATAGTCGGCAATAAAACGGCTCACGCCTACCTGTTTACAGGCTCGAGAGGCACCGGCAAGACCACCTGTGCCAGAATATTTGCCAAGGCGGTCAACTGCGAAGATCCAAGGGACGGTATGCCTTGCCTGGAATGCAGGATATGCAGGGCTGCCGATAACGGTTCGCTGCCCGATCTTATCGAGATAGACGCCGCCTCCAACGCCAGCGTCAACGACATGAGAGAGCTGAGGGAAGGGGTGATGTTCACCCCGGAGATGTGCAGGTATAAGATATACATTATCGACGAGGTACATATGCTTTCCACAGAGGCTTTCAATGCCT
The DNA here is from genome assembly GCA_017478965.1 of Ruminococcus sp. Lineage (GTDB taxonomy): Bacteria > Bacillota > Clostridia > Oscillospirales > Ruminococcaceae > Hominimerdicola. The sequence goes on from JAFVCV010000051.1 coordinate 4,936, forward strand.
TGCTGAAAACTATGGAGGAACCGCCGCCCCATGTGAAATTCATTCTGGCGACAACTGAGATACATAAGGTGCCTGCCACCATAATCTCCAGGTGTCAGCACTTCGATTTCAACCGGATAAAGACCGAGGATATCGTGGCAAGGCTCACCTATATCGCAGGTCAGGAAGGGTTTGTGCTGCATGAGGACGCTGCCGAGCTGATAGCAAGGCTATCTGACGGCGGCATGAGGGACGCTCTGTCGCTCTTGGATCAGTGCGTGGCTTTCAGCGAGGAGATAGACCTTGAGACTGTGTCCTCTGCATCAGGCATTGCGGGCAGGGACTACCTGTTCGATATCCTTGACAGGATAGCCGAAAAGGACGCTGCCGGGGCGCTGAGAGTCATAAACAAGCTCTATTCCATGTCCAAGGACCTTAAAGTCCTGGCGGGGGAGCTGCTTGAACAGATGCGGAACGTCATGATAACCTCTACTATCGACAACGGCCGGGATCTTATCACCTGCCTGCCGGAGGAGTTCGCAAGGCTGGACAGTATCGCCGGTAAGATGACCCTCAGCGAGATACTGGGCTGCATAAATGTTTTGCAGGAGTGCTCGGACAGGTTCGCCCGGAGCACCTCAAAAAGGATAGAGCTGGAAATGTGCATGATAAGGCTGTGCAGCGGCAGCTATGGGAAGTCTGCGGCCGTTGTTCAGACTCAGGGCAGCGACAGCACGGTGCTGCTGAACAGGATAGCGCAGCTGGAAAATGCAGTGAAAAATGCAAGCTATACTGCCGCCGGAGCGAGCCAGAACGCTGCGGGCGGACAAAGCGGTCCCGCCCAGCAGGCTGTGAAAAAGCCGCCGGCTCCGCCGGACCCGGATTTCAAGAAGATCGACCCCAAGGACATCGTACCGATGGCCAACTGGGAGGATATGCTCAGGCAGATAAGCGAAAAGGACCCCTCTATCAGCGGGTTCATGAAAAGGTCAAAGGCGTTTAAGGGCGGCAACACGCTCTTTATCGTGGTGGACAATGACTTCTTTTTCTCAAAGTTCAAGGAGCTGAATGCCACTGAGGTCATCAAGGAGGTCTATGAACTGAATTTCGGACCCAGCGACCCGCCTCTGAGGATAGTGGCGAAGAGCGCTAAGAACGTTTCACCGGAGGATAAGGACAACCCCATAAACCAGCTGCTGGAAAAGGCAAAAAAGATGGAGATGGACGTTGTCATCAAGAAAAAGTAATAAGGAAGAAGGCAGTACCCGTCCCTGAGGGAGGGGGAGGCTTTAAATACGGCGGACGAACAGGTCCGCTGAAAAAAAGGAAAACAAAATCAAAAATAAGGAGTAATCGTAATGAAAGCAAGAGTACCTAACGGTATGGGCAAGGGCCCTTCAAACAATATGAATCAGATGCTGAAACAGGCTAAGGAGATGCAGGATAAGATAACTGCGCTCCAGGCTGACCTGGAGGAGAGAGAGTTCACAGGCACAGCAGGCGGCGGCGTCGTTGAGTGCAAGATCAACGGCAAGAGGAACGTGCTGTCCCTCAAACTGGACCCGGATATCGTTGATAAGGACAATATCGAGGATCTGCAGGATATGATAATGGCAGCCTTCAATGCAGCCGTTGATACTCTCGATGAGATCAGCGAGGCTGAGATGGAAAAGCTCACAGGCGGAGTTTCCTTCCCGGGCCTGTTCTGAGGGGATAATGGCTGAGTCTAATGCACTGCCACTGGTGCTGCTGTCGGAACAGTTCGCTAAACTGCCGGGCATAGGCATGAAATCCGCCCAGAGACTGGCTTACCATGTCATGTCAATGTCGAAGGAGGACGCAGAGGCCTTTGCAGCGGCCATCGTGAACGTTCATAAGACCGTTCATCTTTGCAGCTGCTGCCAGAATTATACCGACCTGCCCATGTGCCCCATTTGCAGCGATGTCAGGAGGGACCATTCCACCGTGTGCGTGGTCGAGGGGCCTAAGGACGTTTCTGCTTTCGAGAGGACCAGGGAATATAAGGGGACATATCATGTTCTTCACGGGCTGATCTCGCCTATCGACGGGATAACGCCGGACAAGATAAGGATAAAGGAGCTTCTTGGCAGGATAGACAAGGGCGGCATAAGCGAGGTCATAATGGCTACGAACCCCACTGTTGAGGGGGAGGCGACGGCTATGTATATCTCAAAGCTGCTAAAACCCCTGGGCGTCAAGGTCACAAGGCTGGCTTTCGGTCTGCCTATCGGGGGGATACTGGAGTATGCGGACGAGATAACGCTCTATAAGGCTCTGGAAAACCGGAGCGAGATCTGAAGGAAGTATCTAGCAGTAAAACTAAAAAATGTCAGGTGCCGGTCTTTTTCTTGGGACCGGCACTTTTTCTGCTCCGGAAGAGGGAACGGGCTGTGAATTATTTAACAGGACCTAGAAGGAGGGTAAGAAACTTTCATATATTACCAGCCCATGTAAAAATTCACATGGGAATACCGCAGCTGCGGAGAAAAATAAGTTAACTGAGCTAACTTTTAATATATATTATAACATATATGACATATATATTTGTGAATAATAGACAGTATTCTGTTAGTATAAACTAACCGAATTATATAAAACTAACTGACGATTTTGCGTAAAATTGCATAAAAAAATCATTGCAACTTTGTGTATTAATTTTTAGAAAATGCTTGAAAATAGTGCCGAAATAAGTTATAATAATAGTGTTAACTATGCCGTGTAGCCGGTATGTCTGCCGGTATATGGGGCATATATTTTATGGTATGTTTTATGCAAGAAAAATCATAAGGAGGTTATTTTATGACTGAAAAAACCGTTGTTCCTTTTCAGGGTACTCCTGAACAGGAGGCTCAGCTGAAGGAAGTCATTGCCAAGCACCATGACCAGCCGGGTGGACTGATGCCTACTCTGCAGGAGGCGCAGGGAATTTACGGCTATCTCCCTATCGAGGTACAGAGAATGATCGCTGACGGACTGGGTATGTCGCTGTCTGAGGTATACGGCGTGGCTACTTTCTATTCGCAGTTCTCCCTGACCCCCAAGGGCAAGCATAAGATCAGCGTCTGTCTTGGTACGGCTTGCTATGTCAAGGGTTCTGACAAGATACTCGAGGCAGTTGAGGCAAAGCTTGGCATCAAGAGCGGCGAATGTACTGCCGACGGCAAGTTCTCTATCGACTCATGCCGCTGCGTAGGCGCCTGCGGTCTGGCACCTGTAATGCTGGTAGACGAAGACGTTTACGGTAAGCTTACCCCTGAACAGGTAGGCAAGATACTTGACAAGTATGATGACTGATAGGAGGTAAGGCAGTATGACCATCGAACAACTTAATGAAATAAAAGCTAAGCGGGCCGATATCGTCAAAGTCAGAACGATAATCCGTGAAGAAGGCGAGAAGCTGGCCAAGGAAACTGCATACCGCAAGCAGATACTTGTCTGCGGCGGTACAGGCTGTACTTCATCGGGCAGCATGAAGATACTGGAGGCTCTTAATGAAGAGCTGAAGGCTACCGGGATACAGGACGAGATACTGGTGGTAAGGACCGGCTGTTTCGGACTTTGCTCCCTTGGCCCTATCGTTATAGTTTATCCTGAGGGCGCTTTCTACGCTCAGGCCACAGTTGAGGGCATAAAGAGGATCGTTGACGAGCACCTGGTAAAGGGTGAGATCTGCAAGGACCTGCTCTATAAGGAGACTGTTCATGAGGACGGCTCCATAATCTCCCTTTATGAGACTAATTTCTACAAGAAGCAGAAGAGGATAGCTCTGCGCAACTGCGGCGTTATCGACCCTGAGAACATTGAAGAATATATCGCTACTGAAGGATATCAGGCTCTGTACAAGGTGCTCGATTCCATGACACCTGACCAGGTGGCACAGGAGGTGCTTGACTCCGGCCTGAGAGGCAGAGGCGGCGCAGGATTCCCCACCGGCAGAAAGTGGATGTTCACCAAGGACGCTCCGGGAGATGTTAAGTATGTTGCTTGCAACGCCGATGAAGGCGACCCGGGCGCATTCATGGACAGATCTATACTTGAGGGCGACCCCCATGCCATAATCGAGGCTATGACCATCGCCGCTTACACTGTAGGCGCTAACCAGGGCTATGTTTATGTACGTGCAGAATATCCTGTGGCTGTCCACAGACTTTCTATAGCTTTGCAGCAGGCAAGAGACTACGGTCTGCTGGGCAAGAACATCTTCGGCAAGGGCTTTGATTTCGATATCGAGATAAGACTTGGCGCCGGCGCTTTCGTCTGCGGTGAGGAAACTGCACTGCTGACCTCCATCGAGGGCAACAGAGGCGAGCCCAGGCCCAGACCTCCTTTCCCTGCTGTCAAGGGTCTTTTTGGCAAGCCTACCCTGCTCAACAACGTTGAGACTTATTCAAATATAGCACAGATAATCAGAAACGGCGCCGCATGGTACGCATCTATGGGTACCGAGAAGTCCAAGGGCACCAAGGTGTTCGCACTGGGCGGCAAGATCACCAACGTTGGTCTGGTAGAGATACCTATGGGTACCACTCTGCGTGAGATCGTTGAGGAGATCGGCGGCGGCATACCTAACGGCAAGAAGTTCAAGGCAGCCCAGACCGGCGGTCCTTCGGGCGGATGTATCCCTGCGCAGTACATAGATACGCCTATAGATTACGAGAGCCTGTCTGCTCTTGGATCTATGATGGGTTCCGGCGGACTTATCGTTATGGATGAGGACAACTGCATGGTGGACGTTTCCAAGTTCTACCTTAACTTCACCGTTGACGAGAGCTGCGGTAAGTGTACCCCCTGCCGTATAGGCACCAGAAAGCTCTATCAGCTCCTGGAGAAGATAACAGACGGAAAGGGCGAGATGAAGGACCTGGATACCATCGACGAGCTGGCTAACCACATGAAGAGCTCTTCGCTGTGCGCTCTGGGCCAGAGTGCTCCGAACCCTGTTCTTTCAACTCTCCAGTATTTCAAGGATGAGTATATCGCCCACATCGAGGGCAAGTGCTGTCCTTCCGGCGTGTGCAAGAACCTGCTGCAGTATAACATCATCGCCGACAAGTGCAAGGGCTGTACTCTTTGCGCAAGGAACTGTCCTGCAAAGGCTATCACCGGTACAGTAAAGCAGCCCCACGTTATAGATCAGAGCAAGTGCATCAAGTGCGGCGTATGTATCTCAAACTGTAAGTTCGGCGCTATCATAAAGAAGTAAGGGCAGAGGGAGGTATAATATTTATGGAAAATCAGATGGTTAATCTTAAAATAAACGGTATCCCCGTGCAGGTCCCTGCAGGTTCTACCGTTCTTGAGGCTGCCAAGGCTGCCAATGTGGATATCCCCACACTCTGCTATCTTAAAGATACCAACTGCATAGGCGCTTGCCGTATATGCGTAGTTGAGGTCATCGGCGGAAGAGGTCTTGTTGCTGCCTGCACACACCCTGTAAGCGAGGGCATGGAGGTGCTGACCAACACACCTAAGGTAAGAAAGTCCAGAAAGACCACTGTGGAGCTGCTGCTTTCCAACCACAACAAGAAGTGTCTCTCCTGCAACCGTGCAAATAACTGCGAACTCCAGAAGCTTTCAGTAGCCTACGGCGCTGACGAGGATAAATTCCAGCCTGAGGTGATGGACAAGCCTATCGACGATTCTTCACCCTATATCGTAAGAGACAATAACAAGTGCATCAACTGTGCAAGATGTATAGGCGCTTGTAAGAATCTCCAGGGCATCAGCGTTATCGGCAATATCAGAAGAGGCTTCAACGTTCACGTTGGCTGCGCTTTTGAGGCTGATCTGGCAGATTCTCCCTGCGTTGGCTGCGGTCAGTGTATAGTAGCCTGTCCTGTGGGCGCTCTTACTGAGAAGAGCAACGAGCAGGAGGTATGGGACGCTATAGCCGATCCCAAGAAGCAGGTGGTATTCTTCACTGCTCCTTCTATCAGGGCTACTCTGGGCGAAGAATTCGGTCTGCCTATTGGCACGAATGTTGAAAAGCAGATGGTCGAGGCTATCAGAAGACTGGGCGCTGATAAGGTGTTCAATATGGACGTTACCGCCGACCTGACAATAATGGAAGAGGCTAACGAGCTTATCGAGAGGATACAGGATGGCGGCACTCTGCCTATGTTCACTTCATGCTGCCCTGGCTGGGTAAAGTTCTGTGAGCATTATTATCCTGACTTCCTGCCGCATCTTTCCAGCTGCAAGTCACCTCAGCAGATGTTCGGCGCTGTTCTCAAGAGCTACTACTGCCAGAAGAACGGTATTGATCCCAAGGATCTGTTCGTTGTCAGCGTTATCCCCTGCACCGCCAAGAAGTTCGAGGTAACAAGGGAAGAGCAGAGAAACGGCGATTATGACGACGTTGATGTTGCACTGACCACAAGAGAGCTGGGCAGGATGATAAGGAGAGCCGGCCTTGCCTTCACTGACCTGAAGGGTGAAGAGTTCGACGATCCCTTCGAGACTGCCACCGGCGCAGGCGCTATATTCGGCGCTACCGGCGGCGTTATGGAGGCTGCCCTGAGAACTGCCGCTGTCAAGCTTGACGGCGAGTGCAAGGCACTGGAGTTCAAGGAGGTAAGAGGTACCAAGGGCATCAAGGAGGCCGAGTACACGGTGGGCGGCGTCAATGTCAAGGTGGCCGTTGCTTCCGGTCTTGCCAATGCAAGAGAGCTTATCGAGGCTATCAAGAAGGGCGAGAAGGATTACCAGTTCGTGGAGATCATGGCTTGTCCCGGCGGCTGCATCAACGGCGGCGGTCAGCCTGTTCAGAGCGACAGCGTAAGGAATTTCGTAGACCTGAAGGCTATCAGAGCAAAGGCTCTTTACGATGCAGACGAGAACCTCCAGTACAGGAGATCTCACGAGAGCCCTGTTATGGACCTGCTGTATAAGGACTTCTTCGAGGCTCCCGGCGCTCATAAGGCTCACCAGTATCTGCACACTACCTACGTTCAGAGAGGTAAGTACTGATATCTGAAATAAACTGATATTTTAAAGACCCGGACGTCGTGCCGGGTCTTTTTTGTTTCTGCCTTGTACTTGCAAATCATGGCCGGCTGTGGTATAATCTTTTAAGGTAAGAACATAATTGCAGAGGAGGATGGAAAATGACAAGAGAAGAGCTATGGAGAAGAAACCGTGAATATATCAGCAGACCTGTGCTGGACCCGCTGAAGATCGAGGCTCAGTTCGTTGACAGCGGCCTCAGGAGGACAGTGACGGCGGGGAACATTGACATTACCAGCGGGAGAGTCACCGTGGGGGACCCCCTGGCCTATATGGGCACCGGAAAGCTCTGCCCAACGGCGGAGGTGGAGATACCGGAAGGGAGCTACCCGGTCCAGCTGGCTGTATCTCTCACGGACGTGGAGGGACCGAGGATATGTACCGCAAGGCTGAAAATAAGCCGAAAAAGGCCTGTGAGCTACCGGCTGGCTGAGGCGGTCAAGGGCACCGAGCCGTTCAGGACCAGCGATGGGAATTACTGCATGATACCTGTGGATGCGGGCATGATGGCTTTTGCAGATGCAAAGACCGCTGAGGCTTACGGTGAGTTTCTTGAAGGCTGGCATCGGGAGAACCCGGAGGGGAACCACTATGACGATTATTTTGCCCCCATGTTCAGGGAGAGCGCCGAGAAACAGCCAGAGGTCCAGCGGGCGGGAGGAGACTTTATATCTTTCACCGTACCCGGAACTGGGCACAGCCTTGTCATGAACGCTGCGGGCTTTGGCGACGGACTTTATTCCCTCTTTGTCGGTATCGACGAGGAGGGGCAGGTCTGTGAGCTGACGGTCCCCCTCATCGACCCTGAGGACCTTGAAAAGGCCAACGACGACTACAACGCACTCTACCCCGGATACGCCCTTTGTATAGCCACCAGGCACGTCGCTGACGGCGGTGCCATAGCCTATATGTGCCGCAACGAGCCTATGGAGGAATTTCCCGACAGCGGCTGGCGTTTTTACGGTTATGAGGAGGACGATGAGTACTGGGACAACAGCGAGAACTACACCTACCTGGATATCCACACCGTTGCTGAGATGGTGCCGGAGGTGGTGCCTTTCCTGCAAAGTCCCGTCGGCTCGCAGTTCTTCGGTGATGAGAGCGGCAACTTCGTCCCTATAGACGAAGAGGACTAGGATACGGACCAAAATAAAAAGACCGCAGTCTGCGGTCTTTTTTGTTCGTTATTTCTTTGTCAGCCTGCTCACTCGGCGGGCTTTGTGAAGTAGGTGTTCCAGGCGTAGCCTTCTGTACCGTTGTATTCAACGTAGTACCACCCGTTCTCGTTGCGGTAATATTTGACCTCTGCCCCGTAGGGTATGGTCAGCAAATTCTCAGAACTGGAGGTGGGCTGAGGGTGGAGATACACCGCACCGGTGCAGGTGATGGTCTGGGAGGTACCCTCCTCCTCTTCATCATCATCGTCCTCATCTTCATCTTTCTTGGTCTTAGCCTTGGTGCTCTTCTTGGTGGTCTCCCTCTCCGTGACCGTCTTGGTATCAGGATACTCATAGGAGGTGGAGGTCACAGAGCCGGTCTTCTTGGGAGAGTTCAGCTCAGTGTTGAACAGGTTCTTCGCAAAGACCATTATGACCACGGTAACGAGCAGAAACGTCAGCATTACTGCAATGATGCCCTTCACAGTAGCGCTGATGGCGGCGGCATTGTCCTTCTGGGGGGGCTGCTGATAGTTCTCAGGCGGCCTGCGCCTGCGCTGCTGATCACGATTTCTGTTGCGGTTGCCGTTATTATAATTATTATACTGATTATTGTCAGGCATCTAATTGTTCTTCCTTTCCGGGATATATATATTTACTTAACTATTATACAATTTTCAGCATGATTTGTCAATTAAAAATTGGTTACATTCTCTTCTTTCGTCATTTCTCACAAATATTACAGAGCTGCGGCCGGACCTACTGTGATATAAAGGCGGTGGCGGAGTCAATGATAACTTTATTGAGCTTGCGTATTAACCAGCTTTTGTAGGAAAGGTAAAAAATCGGGAACTTTTTGTTAAGTGGCTTTTAATCAGGATTATTATGTGCTATAATATAATAAAATATGATGATATGAAAAATGCGAAAAAAAGGGAAATTTATAGCTTCCGGGAAGGCAGTCCCCGGAACGTTAAAAAATTATCAGGAGGAACAGTATGAACATTGCAGTAGCACAGTCGGGGGGGCCGACCTGCGCCATAAACGCATCTCTGGTGGGTGTGTTCAAGGAGGCGCTGAAGGCCCCTGATATCGACGCAGTTTTCGGTTCTATAAACGGGATCGAGGGCATCATCAAGGACGAACTCATAGATCTGAGGCCCGTCATCAGGACCAATGAGGACATGGAACTTTTAAGGCAGACGCCTTCCACGGTTCTGGGTTCCTGCCGCTATAAGCTCCCGCCGGCAGAGGAAGGCGGCGAGATCTACGAGAAGATCGCAGCCTGCTTTGAAAAACACCGCATCGAGGCTTTTTTCTACATAGGCGGCAACGACTCTATGGATACGGTGGACAAGCTTTCTGCGTATCTTCTTAGCATAGGCTCCGGGGTAAGGGTCGTGGGCATACCGAAGACCATCGACAACGACCTGCCCATAACGGACCATACGCCGGGTTTCGGTTCGGCGGCGAAATACGTTGCGGCCACTGTTCAGGAGATCATCAGGGACAGCTCTGTCTACTCGATCGAGAGCGTGACCATCATCGAGATAATGGGCCGCCACGCAGGCTGGCTGACGGCCTCTACCTGTGTGCTGAGGGCCAACGACGAGGTCGCTCCGCACCTTATCTACCTGCCGGAATGCGAGTTCAGCGCTGAGAAGTTCTTAGAAGACGTCCGCAGTATGCAGGCCAAATACAAGGCTGTGGTAGTGGCGGTCTCCGAGGGAGTAAGGCTGCCGGAGGACAGCCGCAAGTCCGTAGCGGTGGACGGGTTCGGCCATGAGTACCTTTCGGGCATCGGAAAGACCTTAGAGCAGCTTGTCAGGAACAATATCGGCTGCAAGGTCAGGAGCGTGGAGCTGAACGTCATGCAGCGGTGTTCTTCACATATCTGCTCAAAGACCGACATCGACGAGGCGGAGCTCATCGGGGCAGAGGGGGTAAAACACGCACTTTCCGGCGAGACCGGTGTGATGATGTGTTTCAGGCGGCTCAGTGACGTGCCGTATGTTATGGACATCGTCGGGGTCGGCGCCGGACAGGTGGCCAACAAGGAAAAGTTCTTCCCTCTGGAGTGGATAAACGATTCGCATAACGATGTGCGGCCCGAGGCGGTAAGGTATTTCCTGCCGCTTATACAGGGCGAGGTAAAGATCAGCATGAGAAACGGTATGCCTCTTCATTACAAGCTCAAATGAGCTGAGATCAGATAAGCAGAAGCCCCCTTTTACGGGGGCTTTTTTCATAACTTTTGCTCTTTCAGCCGGAAGGCCAAAAGTGCGAAATTTTCGGGCCGAAAAGAAAATGTCTATCAGAAATGTAAACAATCATGATATAATATTAATCATAATTCACAATTAATATACACTGATTACAGTAATATTAAACAAAACAAAATTAATAAGTATACAACATTTAACCGCAGGTTGCTTATCAAAAATTGCGGTATACTTAACAATTATTGCTGATATCGGGGTTTCATTTTTTTACATAATCAAAATTTGCTATAAATCAGAGAAATTTTTTCAATTATTGCTTAGTTTTATTAGGGGTATTCACAAATCAAAGATTAAATGATATAATAATTACATCAAAGGTAAAGCAATTTTTAGTGAAAAATACTGAAAGGCAAAAACAATTATTTTATGGAGGTTGTACTTATGAAAAAGATCAAGTCGATCGCCGCATTTACGTTAGCGCTTGCCATGATGGCAGGCATGGGCGCTTGCGGCAAAACCGATTCAGACTCAGACAGCAAGGGCGGCTCTGCTAACAATGCCGGCGGCGGATCTGTGGAGGTCGATGAGGATGGCATAAAGACATTCACAGCGTTCTTCGCAGTACCCGGCAACGAGGTGGACAAGGGCAACAGAGTGCAGGAAGCTATCGCTAAGGAGATAGGCGCAAGATGCGAGATGAAGTGGCTGACCGGCCAGACTGCTGACGAGGCAGTGGGCATCATGATCGCCGGTGAGGAGTATCCTGACTTCATCGACGGCTCTACCGGCTATTCCAAGCTCCTCGATGCAGGCGCACTGATACCCCTTGACGAGTATTGGGACGATTATCCGAACATCAAGAACTTCTACTCCGAGGCTGAGTGGAACTCTGTTAAGGTAGACGGCCACGTTTACATCGTTCCTCAGTTCGGCAACGACTATATGTACAGCACTGACTGCGTACATAACGACGAGGCTTTCTGGATCCAGACCAGAGTACTGAAGTGGGACAATTATCCCAAGATCGAGACTCTCGACGAGTATTTCGACCTTATCGAGAGATATCTGGAAGCTAATCCTACCATGGAAGACGGCACACCCAACATCGGCTATGAGATACTCTGCGATGACTGGAGATACTTCTGCCTGGAGAACGCTCCTTTCTTCCTTGACGGTTATCCGAACGACGGCTGCTGCATAGTTGACAGAGACACCCACAAGGCTATCGACTACAACACCACTCCTACTGCAAAGAGATATTTCCAGAAGCTCAACGAAGAGTACAAGAAGGGTATCATCGACCCCGAGACCTTCACCATGAACTATGATACATATATCTCCAAGCTGTCCACCGGCCGTGTATGCGGTATGGTAGACCAGCACTGGGACTTCAACGATGCTGAGCTTGCTATCAAGTCTCAGGGCCTTGATGACAACACCTATGTTCCTGTAGGCGTAGTTATCGACAAGGGCATCGAGGAGCACTATCACAGCGGTTCTACTCTCGACGTATCCAACGGCGTTGGCATCACCACCAGCTGCAAGGATATCCCCGGCGCACTGAAGTTCATGAACGACCTGCTCGATCCTAAGATCCTGACTCTGCGTAACTGGGGCGAGAAGGATGTTGACTATCTCGTAGGCGATGACGGTATCTTCTACAGAACTGACGAGATGAGATCCAACGCTAACGACCAGACCTACATCAACGCTAACCTCTGCCCTTACGCTTACTTCCCCAACTACAAGGGCATGGACCACGATGAGATCAACGCCTGCAATCCTTCCAGCCAGCCTTCTGAGTTCTATGAGAGCCTGCCTGAGCCTGTAAAGGAGTGCTTCGACGCTTACGGCGTACAGACCTACGTTCAGATGACCAACAAGTCCGGTGAGAATGCTCCCTGGTATCCTATGTGGTCTTACTCCAACACCTTCACTGCTGATACCGACTACGGCCTTGCTAAGGTAAATATGGACGAAGTTAAGCATGAGTATCTGCCTAAGGTAGTTATCGCTGACGACTTCGATGCAGCTTGGGACGAGTACATGAGCGTTTACAACGAGAGATGCGACATCGACTGCTATCTGAACGCTCTTGATACTGAGATCCAGAGAAGAATAGACGTTGCTGAGGGTAATTCATAACTTTACCTCAGATAACTGATAAAGACAAAAACATTCCCGTTATCTTCCCCGCACTTTTGCATACGGTGCGGGGAAGTAATGCGGAAATGGATAGTACACAATTTATCCCCAGCAAAACGGATAAGTCGGATATTTTATTTTAATAGGGTCGGTATGATCCCCTGTTGCCCTCAGCAAAGAAAGCCATCGAGGGAATTACCGCATGAGCGGAGCCTGATAAAGAGTGACCTTCTTTATTGAGGAAAATGGGGGATAGTGAGAATAATATCGTTAATTTTCACGGAGGTGCTTATTTGATGTCTAAAAATGTCGCTCTTGCGGCCGATGGCAATGCCGCAGCGTTAAAGGCAGAAAACAAGAAGTCTTTCTGGAAACAGGTCAAGAACCAGAAAACGCTCATACTTCTTTCGATACCTTTTGTGGTGTATGTCATCATTTTCTGCTATGTCCCCCTGGTGGGCTGGATAATGGCCTTCCAGAACTACAAGCCGGCAAAGGGCCTTTTGAATTCTGAATTCGTGGGCCTGGATAAGTTCAAAAGACTTTTCGGCGTGGCTCCCTTCCCTAAGAACGATGTGTTCTTAGGCGTTATAAGAAATACCCTTGCGATGGGTCTTATCAACCTGGTGCTTGGCACCGTGTGCGCTATCGCATTTGCCATACTCCTGAGCGAGTTCCGCAGCAGAGGCGGCAAGAAGGTCATCCAGACCATCTCTTATCTTCCCCACTTCCTTTCGTGGGTCATCGTTGCCGGCATCGTGTTCGACGTGCTGTCTATGGAAAACGGTATGCTCAACAAGCTCCTGGTGGGCCTTGGGATAGTCGATAAGGGCGTTAACTGGCTGGCTGAGCCAAAGTACTTCTGGTGGATAGTAGCATTCACCAACCTATGGAAGGAGACAGGCTGGAACAGCATAATCTACCTGGCCGCCATAACCTCCATCAATCCCGATCTTTATGAGGCTGCCTCCATCGACGGCGCCGGAAGACTTTCAAGGATCTGGCACATCACTCTGCCGGGCCTGAAGCCTACGATACTAATCCTGCTCATCATGAACGTGGGCAACGTCCTCAACGCAGGTTTCGATATCCAGTACCTGCTGGGCAACGGACTTGTACAGAGGTATTCACAGACCATAGATATCTATGTTCTTAAATACGGTATAAGCCAGGGCGACTACTCCATAGGTACCGCAGCTGGTATCTTCAAGAGCCTTGTCAGCATCATACTGATATTCCTTGCCAACAGGACCGCAAAGGCCATGGGCGAAGAGCATCTGTTCTAAGGGAGGGAGAAAAATGGCAGAACTTACAAAAGCTATCGCAGAGGAAAAGCCCTCTGTCAAGCCTAAAAAGAAAAGCTCCACCAGCAGAAGATCAACCGGGGACATCGTGTTCGACGTTATAAACACCATCATACTTATAGTTTTCACGGTCATAATCCTTTACCCGCTGCTGAACATGGTGGCGATCTCCTTCAATGACGGTACTGACGCACTCCGTGGCGGCATCTACCTCTGGCCCAGAGCATTTACTACCAAGAACTATTCCACCGTGCTCTCAAAGCAGAGTATGCCGGTGGCTGTAAGGGTAACAGTCCTCAGGACCATTATCGGTACTCTTTCTTCCACCTTCGTTACCGCACTTTTAGCTTACATACTGAGCCGTAAGGAGTTCCTGTTCAAGAAACAGCTCTCACTGCTCTATGTTATCACGATGTATGTTTCGGGCGGACTTATCCCCGTGTTCTTAGTATACAAAAAACTGAACCTGACTCACAGCTTCTGGGTATATATAATCCCCGGCATGGTAAGTGCATGGAATATGCTGGTGCTCAGGACCTACATGAACGGTCTGCCGGACAGCCTGGCAGAAAGCGCTATGATGGACGGTGCGGGCCATCTTACCATATTCTTCCGCATCATACTGCCCCTTTGTATGCCTGTTATCGCAACGGTATCGCTTTTCACAGCAGTTTATCACTGGAACTCCTGGTTCGATGTTATGATCTATAACAACGGAGCTAAGGACGCAAACCTGACTACCTTGCAGTTCGAGCTGCAAAAGCTGCTGTCCTCCGTTACAAACAACAGCGCATCGGCAGAAACTATGAAGGAGGCCAACAACACCGTAACTCCTACCACCGTAAGAGCTGCCGCCACTGTTGTTACCTCGCTGCCTATCATCTGTCTGTATCCTTTCTTACAGAGATACTTCGTTGCCGGTCTGACCATCGGCGGCGTAAAGGAATAAGGCTCAGAAAAAGAGAAAAATGTCCCCACGCAGCGTGGGGATTTTTTTTTGTTATGGCGTTATTGACAGCGGAGGGAAGATGTGTTATCATAGTTTTAGCAAAGAACGGAGGAAGTGGAGCAAAATGGCAAACATGGCGGAAAGATACCGTCAGGCTGAGTCCATGCTCATGGGTATGGACAGACTGTCGGAAAAATATGCCGGGTGCAGGAAGGTCTCGGAGAGTGAGCTGCCGTACAGAGCGCCGGCGGATATGCACGAGAGCATGGCTGCGGCAGAGGTACTTAAAAAGCAGAAGATCAGGATGGTGATATTGACCTGCGGCTTTGTGCTGATGGCGGTCATCTGCATCGCAATGAGCCGCACACCGGCTATGGTGATATTTATGCTGCTTTTTGCAGCTCTGCCGCTGTTTCTTACAATAAAGACATTTACCCTGACGCCAAAGGTGGTGAGCGGGACCGTGGTGTTCAAAAGAAAGGTCCACCGCCGTAAGCAGGGGACGAACTATTATGTCAGCGTCCTTTGCACAGAGACCGGCGAGGGGCTGATCTGCTCACGGCTTGAGATATCTGCCAGGGATTTCGACCGGGCCGCTGAGGGGGTCCCGGTGGTGGTAGTGAAGACTGCCGGAATGGGAGTGGCAGTTTTATAGCAAAAAAATGCCCGGAGACCGTAAGCCTCCGGGCATCAGTATCTGTGTCATTCGATCGCGATGAACTTCTTTTCCGGTATCTCTTTCTTGGGGTCCTTCTTGGGAACGTTGAGGATAAGGACGCCGTTTTCAAATTTTGCCTTGATGTCCTCCTCCTTGATCTGGTCGCCAACGAAATAGCTCCTGCTGTAAGAGCCGGTGTAACGCTCACGCCTTATATACTTGCCTTCCTTGTCCTTCTCGTCGTTGTTTGTGGAAACTGTGGCGCTGACGGTCAGATAACCGTTGTTCAGCTCTGCTTTCACATCTTCTTTCTTTACGCCGGGCAGGTCAACAGCAAGCTCATAGCCTTCGGCAGTTTCTTTTACGTCGGTCTTCATGGGCTGAACAGGCGGCTGAGGACGGCGCTGCGGAAAGTCAAGATCAAAAAAGTCATCAAACACGTTTCTGTTAAAAATATCAGGGTACAACATAATTCAAAACTCCTTCCAAACTATTTTACTGTGTCCCGGCCGGAATGTGTGCCGCTTAGCGTTCCACGGACTGACCGGGGTCTTACTATTGTGAACCTACTTGGAGCTTTCCCCGTCTTACGGGGCCTCTTTTCTTGTTCTGATATTATTATACCACATTTTTTAGCACTGTCAAGGGGAGAGTGCTAATTTTCAGCCAGGTTTCATTTTTGTCACACAATTATCAAAATTTAGTGCGGTAGGCAGACTGAAACTAAGGGAATGACTTTTTTGAGGCCTATGTCAGGGGCTTGTAAATCATGGATAAATGTGGTATAATTATCTGGTCAGCAAATGTCTGAAAAGCGATGAAACTAAAGCAATGGACCGGGGGCAAGTTTATGAAAGAGATCTACAGCGGGATATTCACAGGGGAAAGGGCCGAATTTGCAGTGAGAGACAGGATCTACAGGGACAGCATTTTCTGCGGCGGCGAGTCGCCCCTCAAACACAGCAGCGGCATAGAGCTTAAAAACTCCATGTTCAAATGGAAATACCCGCTGTGGTACAGCAGGGATATCCAGGTGGAGGACTGCGCCGTTTTCGAGATGGGCCGGGCAGGTATCTGGTATACGGAGAATATCAGAATGGTGAATACTGTATACGAGGCGCCTAAGGGGTTCAGAAGATGCACAGGGGTAAGCCTTGAAAAGGTGGACTTTCCCAATGCACAGGAAACTTTGTGGGACTGCGGCGGGGTAAGCCTTCGCAATGTTACCGCAAAGGGGGACTATTTCGGCATGAACTGCCGGGACGTGGAGGTAAACGGCCTTATCCTCACTGGGAACTACTGTTTTGACGGCTGCCGGAACGTGGCGGTGAAGAACTCAAAGCTCCTCAGCAAGGACGCTTTCTGGAACTGTGAGAATGTCCTGGTGGAGGACAGCTTTATCTCAGGGGAATACTTAGCCTGGAACTCAGAGCACGTGACCTTCGTCAACTGCGTCATAGAGAGCCTTCAGGGGCTGTGTTTTGTCAAGGACCTGACTCTTGAGAGGTGCAGGCTATTAAACACCACCCTAGCTTTTGAGTATTCCACCGTTAACGCCGACATCGTGGGAAGTATAGACAGCGTCAAGAACCCCGCCGGAGGAAGGATAAGCTGTGAGGACATAGGGGAGCTGATAATGGAAAGCGACAGGGTAGACTGTTCTGAAACTGTCATTGAATATAGGGGGGTGAACGGCAGTGAGGTATGACTTTGACAGGAACGTGGACCGCAGCGGGACCAATTCGTATAAATGGGACGTGGGTCCGGGGGAGCTGCCCATGTGGGTGGCGGATATGGATATCCCCACCGCTGAGGAGGTAGTAAGGGCTATAGTGAAAAGAGCCGAGCATGGCATCTTCGGCTACTCCACGGTGCCGGAGGAATGGTACAGGGCATATATAGGCTGGTGGGAGAGCCGCCATGGCATCATCTACAAAAAAGAAGACCTTGTTTTCAGCACCGGGGTCATACCTATTATTTCCAGCTGTGTGAGAAAGCTCACCACTCCGGGAGAAAAGGTGCTGCTCATGACACCGGTATACAACGTATTTTTTAACTGTATAAAAAACAACGGCAGGGTCCCGGAGGAGTTTGAACTGAGTTTTGACGGGCAGGGGTACAGTATCGACTTTGATAAGCTGGAAAAGGCCATGCAGGACCCACAGACCTCTATGCTGCTGCTCTGCGATCCACATAACCCCATCGGGAAAATATGGGACAGAGAGACTTTGAGCAGGATAGGTGAACTGGCCTTTGACAACGGGGTGCTGGTCATATCTGACGAGATACACTGCGACCTTACGGATCCGGGAACGGAGTATGTTCCCTTTGCGTCGGCGTCGGAAAAGTGCAGAGAAAACTGCGTGGTCTGCATATCGCCCACCAAGGCATTCAATCTTGCGGGCATACAGACTGCCTGTGCGGCGGTGCCCAACGGGCGGCTAAGGCACAAGGTCTGGCGGGCGCTGAACACCGATGAAGTGGCCGAGCCGAACGCCTTTGCGGTGCAGGCGGCGGTGGCGGCCTTTGAAGAGGGCGGACAGTGGCTGGACGAACTGAGAGAGCATATTTTCCGTAATAAACAGCGTGTGAAAAAGTTTCTGGAAGAGAGGGTGCCGGAGATAAAGCTGCTGCCCTCACAGGCCACCTATCTGCTCTGGCTGGACGGCTCTGCCTTTGGTATGAAGAGCCGGGAGCTGGCTGAGTTTATCCGCAGCCGCACCGGGCTGTTCCTTTCCGAGGGCGGGATATACGGCAGCAGAGAGAAGGAGCTTTGTCATCTGAGAATGAACATTGCCTGCCCCTCACCGACTTTGGAGGACGGGCTTAAAAGACTTGAAAAGGCCGCTTTACTTTTGAGAGAGAATATGGTATAATATAGCAGACCCGTTAAAGTATACAGGGGCAGGATACTGAAAAATAAGAGGGGAGAAGAGGCTCCCCGCCTTTGGAGGAATAAGGATATGGACGTTAAAGAAGAGGTATACAAGCTGAAAAAAGTTTCGCCTGTGCTGGCTGCTTCGCCGGCAGAGCTGAGAAACGCCGCTCTTGAAAGGGTGGCCGTGCTGCTGGAGGAGCATAAGGAGGAGGTCTTTGAGGAGAACCGGAAGGACCTGGCAGCGGCGGAGGACAACAATGTATCTGCGGCCGTGGCCAAAAGGCTTAAATTTGACGAGGGCAAGCTCGCCGCCTCGGTCCAGGGACTGAGACAGCTGATCGGCCTGGATGATCCGCTCAACAAGACCACCCTGGCAAGACAGCTCGACGAAGGGCTGATACTCAGAAGAGTGACCTGCCCTATTGGTGTTATCGGTGTAATTTTCGAGGCCAGGCCCGATGCGCTGATACAGATATCCTCCCTGTGCATCAAAAGCGGCAACTGCGCCGTGCTAAAGGGCGGCAAGGAGACTGCCTGCACAAACCGCATACTTTTCAGCATAATAAAGCAGGGGGTCACTGAGGCGGGCCTGCCGGAGAACTGTATGCTCCAGGTGGAGCTGCACAACGAGATAGACGAGCTGCTGGAATGCGACGGCTGCGTGGACCTGCTCATACCCAGGGGGTCCAACAAGTTCGTGCAGTATATAATGAATAATACGAAGATACCCGTTATGGGCCATGCGGACGGCATATGCCATATCTATACCGACAAGGCTGCCGACCTTGAAAAGGCCTTGAGGATAATCATTGACGCCAAGACTCAGTACACTGCTGCCTGCAATGCTGTGGAGACGCTGCTCGTCCATAAGGATATTGCGCCGGAGTTTCTGCCTATGCTGGCCAGGGCCGCCCGGAATGCCGGCATCACTCTAAGGGGTACCGCTGCGGTGACGGAGCTTATCGGCGGGGAGACTATCACAGTGGCTGATTTCAGGGAGTATCTTGACCTGACGGCTTAGGTGGACATCGTTGACGACATCGACAGTGCTGTTTCACATATCAACACCTACGGTTCACACCATACTGACGCCATCATCACCGAAGATAAGGCTGCTGCGGAGCATTTCATGCAGCTGGTGGATTCCGCCGGGGTATACTGCAACTGCTCCACCAGATTTGCCGACGGTTTCAGGTACGGTTTCGGCGCTGAGGTGGGCATAAGCACCGGCAAGATACACGCAAGAGGCCCTGTGGGGCTGGAGGGCCTGGTGACCTATAAGTACAAGCTCTACGGCACGGACCAGATAGTGGCAGACTACGCCGAGGGGAGAAAGCATTTCGATTTCAAAGATCTGTAAAAAAGGCCGAGAAAACAATAATACCGCAGAACAGCAATGCTCTGCGGTATTTTTTATGGAGGAGGTCTATTCCATTCCCTTCAGTACTTCTACCATGTCGATGCGCTTTATTCGCTTTGAGAACATAAAGCCTACCAGTATAGCCACCAGCATAACAAAGCAGCCAGACAGCAGATAGGTGGAGGGCTTTATGTAGCAGGGCCAGTCGATGGAGTCGCCGTTGGAGTCCATCATGGCCTGGAGGGGCGCTCTGCCGAGCGGTATGCCGCAGATCACGCCGATCACTGAAAGCCAAAGGTTCTGGGTGGAGATGAGTTTTCTTATCCTGCCGCTGCCAAAGCCCAGGACTTTCAGGGTCGCAAACTCCTTCTCCCTCTCGTTGAAGGAAAGGTTGCCGGAATTGTAAAGGACTATGATTATAAGCAGCGCCGAGAAGAATATCATGAAGTAGACCAGCAGGTCCATGACCTCCATGCTTTTGTCAAAGGCAGCCATAAGGTCCTTCATGTTGTGGACAGCAGCAACGCTGCCGCTGGTTTTAAGCGATGAACAGTCGTTCTTTGATACCATCATCTCTGGCCTGAACTCAAAGCCGGCCTTTTCGTAGTCCTCCCTGAGGATCGTGATGCCGGTGATAGAGGGGTGGCGGGAGATAAGGCCTATCTTGCTCTGGTTCCATTCGGTGCCGTCAGCGGTTTTCCAGTAGACCGTGTCACCTTTTTCAAGACCCAGCCTGTTCGCCTGTTTCATGGTAAGGGCAACGGTGCCTTCCTCTATGGGCATGATATCCAGATCAACGTCAGAGAGCCTGAAAAGTCCCTTTCCCTCGGTCACTGTCAGCTTGCAGCTTATTATATCGTCCGAAGTCGGGTGGTCCTTGCCGGCGATGGAGATAAGGCTCATGCTGACCAGCTCGCCGTCCTTTTCCTGAGCCATCAGCTCTGCGTCCTCCAAAGAACAGCTGTCGCTGAACAGGACCTGACAGTCATAATTCTGAATGTCTTTAAAATACCAGTCTTTTACATAGTCCACCGTGTCGTAAGCACCCAGGCCCAGGGTCATTATCATCATTCCCATGCAGGTGCCGAAAATGCCCATAACAGCACGGAGCTTTGAGCGGGCGATGTCTCTGAGGTCGTATCTTGTATTGAAACTGAGCTTATCCCAGAAGGGGAGCTTTTCAAATATGCAGGGCTTTGCAGAGGCCGCTGTGGCTGGTCTGAGTGCCTCGGAGGGGTGTATCTTCAGTATCTGACGGCAGCTGAGATATGCCGCAAGGGTGCAGATAAGTACTATTGCGGCAAGGAGAACAAAGCTCTTGTAGTCAAACCCAGCCTCCCAGCCGGGGACGGAATAGAATTCTCCGGCGAACATCTTGACCATAATGCGTCCCAGGGTCAGTATCCCGAGGGCTATGCCTGCAAGGCCGCCTAAGGTGCTGAGCACCATGCTGAAGCTCAGATAGTGTGCCATTATTTTGCGGTTCTTCATTCCCAGAGCGTTGAGGGTGCCTATCTGGGTGCGCTGCTGGCTCACCATACGTTTCATGGTGGTGGTTATGACCAGCAGGGCGATAGCCACGAAGACCGCACTGAAAATAAATGAAAAGCTGTCGTGCTGGGCAAGCTCGTCAGTCAGCCGGTTGTAGCCGTCGATGCTCTTGCGGTCGGCTAAGAATGAGTAGTTCCCCTCAAGAGCTTTATCTATCTTGTCCTCCAGTTTAAGCGGGTCCCCGTCGCAGGTGAAGATGATCTGAGTGAATACCCTCAGCTCCTGCGGCAGTACCTCTCTGGAAAGATAGACAAAACCTATATTGTGATAGTCTGCATCTGTGTCCGAGGAGGCCACGCAGTACTCATATTCCGGTGTGATGACCAGGCCCTTTATCTCCTTTTCGATGTCCTGACCCAGAACGTGGACAGTGAACTTATCACCGACCTTCAGTCCCCAGGAGTCTGCGAACCTGTAGAAGAGCCACACGCCCTCGGTGTCATCAGGGTCGTACTCGCTGCCCTCCATGACATAGGGCCGGGTGAGGACGTTCTCGTCCTCGAAATAGCAGTATATCTCAGCAGTGTGATACTTTTCGTCAGCCTTTCCAAGTACCTGTGTCCTTAACTGGACTTCGTTTATACCGTCTATGTCCCTGACCTTCTGCGCCTGCTCTGTGCTGAAGTCTGAACCGAATATCCATCCGTCGCAAAAGTCCACTTCATCGTTGAACTTCGCTCTGGCCTTGTTTCCGCCGATGACATTGGACTGAAAGCCAGTATAGCACCACATAGCCACCATTGACAGCAGGAATATCGAAAAAAACTGTGCCAGATTGCTCCTGATATCACGCAGCATTTTTTTCCAAAGCATATTACTTTCCTTCTTTCTCTCGCCAATGGCCTTACCATTCGATATCGTTGACCGAAAGGGGCTTATCGTTGGTCTTGATGGACTTTATCTTACCGTTTCGCATATGTATTATCTTGTTGGCACATTTTGCGATATCCGCATTATGGGTAACAAGGATAACGGTATGGCCCTTCTCGGTGGAGAGCTTTTGAAGAAGGTCGATGACCAGCTTGCCTGTTTCGGAATCCAGAGCGCCGGTGGGTTCGTCGCCAAGGATCATCTTCGGGGCTTTTGCCAGTGCCCTTGCTATTGATACCCTCTGCTGCTGGCCGCCGGACATCTGGGTGGGGAATTTGTGTTTCTGGTCGCTCAGTCCCACCTGGTCGAGCATTTCACCTGGGTCAAGGGCGTCTTTCTTGATATCCTTTACCAGAGCCACGTTCTCATAGGCTGTAAGCCCCGGTATGAGGTTATAGAACTGGAAAATAAACCCTACGGTGTCCGCCCGGTACTGAGAGAGCTTTTTGTCGTTGTAGGTGGATATCTCCTGTCCTTCCACTATTACCTTGCCCTCAGTGGGAACGTCCATTCCACCAAGCATATTGAGCACCGTGGATTTGCCGGCGCCTGACTGGCCTAATATGACCACGAACTCGCCCTCGTCTATGGTAAAGCTCACATGGTCCACGGCGATCTGAAGGCCGTCGCCCTTACCGTAGGTCTTTACCACGTCCTTGAATTCTACTGCGATCTGACTCATTAGTCTCACTCCTGTTCATTTATCCCTATCCCGCCGGTAATTGTGTTTCTGTCAGGCGGGAAGACACGGTTTGTAAATTCTGTTAGTAGTAACTAACCATATAAAATTATAACACAGTAAAATATTCAAGTCAAGGTTTTAGGGCCACAAAAAAGTTAGTTTCGACAAATTTGAGATGAAATGAGTAAACGGCCCTTGAACAAAAGAGCCGTTTTGTATATTTTATACAAATCTCATTACCTGTTTTTTACTGATACGTAGAATATCATTCAGCCAGAGCAGGCACAACGCCTTCATGCCACAGGACCTCAGCCAGGTCCTCACTTTCGTCAAGTGTCTTTGGCTCGTCAAGATAATTGCGCATACTTCCAAGTGCGATGGCAATTGTGGAAGTATTGTGCAGGAAAGCCGAAGAGGTGGGCGCAAGTACGCCTGCGGCCCCCAGTACCATGAGACTGAAATTAAAGCCGATGATCGTCCTGTAATTCAGGTCTATCCTTTCCATCAGCCTTATGCTCAGCTTTTTGAGTCTTACCAGACATTCCAGGTCCTCGGCGGAAATGGTGATGTCAGCCACCTCTCTTGCTATGGCGGCACCGGTGCTTATGGCGACCCCGGCGTCGGCCTCGGAAAGGGCAGGGGAGTCGTTGACCCCGTCGCCTACCATTATGACCTTATGTCCGTTTTGCCGTTCACGCCTGATGAATCCGGCCTTGTCCTCCGGCAGGACCTCCGCATAGAATTCGTCCGCCCCCACAGCCTCGGCCACGGCCTTTGCGGTCCTCCTGCTGTCGCCTGTCATCATCACTACCCGCTTTATGCCAAGGCCTTTGAGCTGTCTGAGCACGGTGCGAGCCTCTTTCCTGATGGGGTCCTCTATACAGATCACCGCAGCCAGCTCGCCGCCCACAGCCAGGTAAAGATGAGAATACCTGTCAGGAAGCTGTCTGAACTTCTCTTCCTCGCCCTGGGGTATCTTACAGTCCTCGTCCTCAAAGATGAAGTGGCTGCTGCCGATAAGGGCTTTCTTTCCGTCTATGGAGCTAGAAATGCCATGGGCCACCACGTATTCCACCCTGGAATGGCGCTCCTCATGGTCAAGGCCCTTGTCCTTGGCGGCCTTTACCACCGCATTGGCGATGGAGTGGGGATAATGCTCCTCCAGGCAGGCGGCCAGTCTCAGGACCTCGTCCTCATCGTTCCCTCCGAAGGGTATGACCTTAGCGACCGTGGGCGTCGAATGAGTCAGGGTCCCGGTCTTATCAAAAACTATGGTGTCGGCTTCGGCTACTGCTTCCAGGAACTTTCCGCCCTTTACTGTCATGCCAAGGCTGCTGCCCTCTCTCATGGCGGAGATGACAGATATAGGCATAGCCAGCTTCAGCGCACAGGAGAAGTCCACCATCAGTATGGAGATGGCTTTGGTGGCGTTCCTTGTCAGCAGATATGTCAGCAGCGTCCCTCCCAGGCAGTAGGGCACCAGCTTGTCGGCCAGGTGGTCGGCTTTGCTCTCAGCGGAGGATTTAAGCTTTTCGCTCTCCTCTATCATCTTGACTATCCGGTCATATTTTCCGCTGCCGGTGAGCTTGTCAACGCTTACGGTACAGCTGCCCTGCTCCACAACAGTCCCGGCATATACATAGCTGCCCGCAGCCTTATGGACAGGCAGAGCCTCCCCGGTCAGCGAGGCCTGATTGACCTCAGCGTCACCCTCAACGACCTTGCCGTCCAGAGGTATCATGCTGCCGGTCCTGACTACGATCTCATCGCCCAGCTTTACCTGCTTTATAGGTATAAGTACCTCGGTGCCGCCGGTCCTTACCCAGACCTTATCCACACCCAGAGACATGGTCCTGGCCAGGTCGTCCACCGAACGCTTGTGGGTCCAGTCCTCCAGCATCTCCCCTAATTTCAGCAGGAACATCACAGAGGATGCGGTCTTCTGGTCGCCCCTTATGAGAGAGACAGTGATAGCGGTGGCGTCAAGAATAGACACCTCTATCTTGCCCCTTGCGATCGACCTGAGTGCCTCCCTTATATAGCCCGAGGCTTTAACTATGGACATAGCCAGCCTTATCGGCGCCGGGAGTATCCTCTTGCCTATGAACCTTTTAACAAGAGAATAGAAAAGCTTGTCCTCGAACTCCCTGTCCAGTGCCCTGCCAGTGTGCTCCGGGACCAGGGCGGCGTTCTCAGGGTCGCTGAAAGAAAACTTCGCCAGGGCCTTTATGACCCTTTCCCTGTCGCTTTTATGCAAAAAGAATATAACTGCGTCCCCGGTCCTGTCATAGACCCTGACGTCCTTGACAAAAGGCTTGCTCCTGAGATAATACTCCAGCACATCCGCATCGGAAAGAGACATTTTCTTTCCGAGCACCCTTACCCGGAGCCGGCCCTTTGAGCTATGGAGTATCCTGCATCTCATTTTTCAGTCTCGTCCTTGTCTTCGCTCTCGTCCTCGATGATATCTTCCTTTTCACAGCAGCACTTTTCCTTCTGCATCTTCTCGTTTATATCCTTAGCGTCAGACAGGATATCTCCGCAGCCTTCACGAACGGCAGTAACGCCCTCCATGACAGCGTCCTTGCAACGGATAGCAGCGGCCGTCGTGTGGGCATAGACCTTCTTTGCGGTCTTGCTGGAAAGGATCTTAACGCCTGCGGTAGAAAAAAGCATACCGCCTATAAAAACTACTGATTTTCCTAAAATGCTCATAAAGCCACGTCCTTTCAGTTAAATGAATTAATTGTTTTTGGTTAACTATTGTATACCATCATTATAACACTGAAAAAAGCAATTTGTCAACACAAACTGTTAAAAAAGTTAACCAATGTTAACTTTTAGTGCGGTCCCCCCATAAGATACAAAAAATCCCCCGCAGGAGGGGGATTTCTCGTTATAGATCTTTAAGACTAGATATTCATAGCGTCCATAGCTGTGATGTATTGCAGGTTCGGCACGAAAACGCCCTTGTGCCTGTCGCCGGTCAGGAACTTTTTTCCGTCCTTGTAGGCCATCAGCTGGGCTATGGGGACCTGGCTCCAGTCGCCGCCGTCCACCGGTGAGGTGGCGAACATCACTCCCGAGCCGAAGGGCCTCTGGAACATGGTGTCCTTCATATTCTTATGGATATACAAAAGCTCCCCGTCGTATATCATCAGATTCAGCTTGTTCCTCGGGGCCATCTCCTTGACGAAGTCGTTTATCAGGGCGAACCTGCCCTCGGCGCTGAGACTGCCCCAGGTCTGGGCGCTGTTGACAGTCTCCATAAGATAAAGGAACAGTCTTTCTGAGTCGGTGTCGCCCTTCTGTCTTGAAAGCATCGGTATGAGCCTGCTGCCGGAATAGATGGTGCCGTTATGGATGAGGGTCCAGGTCCGGCCGGTGATATCGCTGCCGGAGAAGGGGTGGCAGTTCACTTCTTTCACAGAGCCTACGGTAGCAAATCTTATATGGCCTAAAAGGGTCTTCTGGGGACCTAGCCCGTCAATGAGCTTTTTTAGCCTGGGGCTGTCTATGGCCCTGATGCCCTCGTGAACGGTGCCGCACCCGTGCATCATTCCCCAGCCGTGGGGGTGTCTGACGCTGTGAGAATAGAACTCTCTCAGCTCAGCCCTTATATCCGTTGGTCCTGCGGCGCTAAAGCCGAACAGCTCGCACATTTTTCATCGCCTCTTATCCATAGATATGCACAGGGTCGATAAGCGTGCATAGCCGCTTTCTGAGTTTCTCCTTTTCGTATTCAAGAACTTCCTGTGCTTTGTTGTCTGATCTGAAGGTCTTCTGCATTTCCGTGATGATCTGCCCGGCCCTTTCCAGTATGGGCACGCCCTGTATCTCTACGCCGGAAAGGTCGTAAAGGGCGGCGGCACGGTGGTCCCTGACTGCCTGCTCCTGCATTTCGGGGGTGAAGTCCACATCAGGCAGACGGCTCAGATACATTATCAGCAGATGGGTGAATTGAAGGTCGTTACTGTTTATCCCAAGAGGTTCCAGGGGGTCAAGGTCAAACATTCTCAGCTCCACATGGCTTATCCCCTTTCGCAGGGCCTCAACGCTGTTGACGCCCACAGGTTTGAGTCTTATGGGGAGGTAAAGCTCGCTTATGGAGAACAGCAGCCCTTTCTGGATATAGCGTTCGATACTTCCGCAAAGGCTTTCCAGGCTGGAAAGATCAAGTACAGGTGTGAACTCGTTCCAGTAGCCCCGCTCAGAGTTCCTGATAGAAGCATACGGGCTTTTCACCGTCCCCTCCGCTCCGTCACGGTCGAAGGAAAGGTCGTAGAACGGGCTTGCGGCAGAGATCAGCATAGGCAGCCAGCTATGGATAGACAGCTGCTTATAGAGCCTGAGATAAAAGCTGTTCCTGAACTCCGTCAGTTCCTGTCCGCCGCTTATGGAGGCAAGATACCCGTCGGTGAAAGAAAAATTGAAATGTATCCCCGAGAACAGCATAAGTTTCTTGCCGTAGCGCATTGATAGCTGCTCACGGTAGTGCAGTTTACCGATATGCTCACCCGAAAAGGCTGCCACCGGTATCTCATCTTCTCCGGTGATATGGGGAGGATTGCTGTAGAGCCAGAGCCGTTCTCCCTGTTTTTCAAGCTTTTCCCTGACCCGGCGGTCAAGGCCCTCAAGCTCCCTGAGCATCTCGTCGATGCTCCCGCACACCGGGGTGATGAGCTCGATCTGGTTCTCACAGAAGTCCCGGGTTATGCCCGGTTCCTCACCGAAAGGGTGAGGGGTCATGGCCAGCCTGCCGAAGCGGTCCACTCTCAGGGTTTCCCTTTCCAGTCCGAAATTTCCTTCAAAAAATGATCTGTCGTTCATATCCATTGCGGCACGGCCCTCACAGCTGAGAATAGCTTTCGATGAATTCACGGATATCCACCCCATTTTCAATGCCCCTGACCATCTCACGGGCCGGATTGGTCAGCCGCTCTGCCCGTTCAAACAGTGGGTCAAGGAAATGCTCCTCGTTCTTCCCACGTTCTTTAAGTCCGCTTCCTGCCAGCTCCAGGATCCTGCAAAGCTGGGCGCTCAGGGCGACCTTGTCTATGAACGGCGGTATCTCACGCTTTGAGAGCATATCCTGCAGCTCAGCGGCTGTGTAGCCGTGGGAATAGATGAGGGTGTCGTTCTCTATCAGCTCTCTGAGCTCATAGATCTTTCCTGTGAGTCCGGTGTGGAACGCAGCTACCGTCATAACGTCCCTGATGGGCTGACAGCAGGAGCTGCGGTATTCAATGGTCCCCCGGAAGGTCAGGTCCTCGAACTTGAAGGTCCTCAGATAGCTAAGATCTCCGTCCTCCGGAGTGAATTCCACGCTCCGGTAGGCCTGGCCGTCAAAGTATTCTCCGCAGACCTTGTCCAGCCCGAAATAGTCCCTTACGGCCGTGGGTCTGAAGTCTATGTACCTGCCCTCACGCATCGTACAGTACACCGACTGTGACTTTATATATTCCAGCAGCTCGTCTATATTATTTAGTCTCTGGGAAAACATACCGATATTATGGGGATTGTAACCCTGCATACTTCTTTCCCACAGCATATTCCTTGCGCAAAGGTAGTCCGGATATTCCGGCAGGTAGGAATTGGCAAAGAGCAGGGCCTTATAAGGCTCCAGCATACCGAAGATATTCAGGGTGTCGATGAGGCTGTCATGCTCCACGTCCAGCTGCACCTGGGAGGCGCTGGTAAAGGTGCCGAAATCAGGCCTGTCGTGGAACCGCATATTGATGCTGTTCTCATATTTATGATAAGAATGGAGGTAGTGATAGAGCATCCTGTACCTCTCGTTCGGCACCGGTCGGTTGTGGTTTACATTATACCCCGGGTTTATGCCCATGCCGGTCAGGGTAGATCCTGCGGCGCCAAGCTTATCCTGGAGAAAGATGTAATAGTCCCTGAAACGGCCGTAAAGCTCGTTCAGATCGCTGCCCTTCCCCATTGACAGCTCCAGATTTGAATAGGAACAGTCGAAGGACAGATTGTCCCCGGACACCGGCTCGGTCATAGAATTGACGCAGCCGTCGTCATCAGTGCCGGTTATCTCAAAAGCGAAATGCTCTCTGAACGCTCCTGCGGCATTGATGACCTCCTCCTCATTCACCGGTCTGCCGTCGGTCCTTACCACTGGCATTTCTATCTCTATGCCGATGCTGGGTTCTCTATTCCTCAGTGTGGGTGCAATATATTTATCATAGAGAGCCTCGCTGAGCTTTTCACCGTTCATACAAATCAACTCCTTGGTCCTGAAAAAAACTGGTCTGAAATAAGAAAATAAATCCTATCTGTCTTATCTGAATTATTCGTATTATACCATATCTTTCCTCATTTGTCAAGGGGCTTATGTGCGGCAGCAAAAAGCGCCTGTCCCTCCGGACAGGCACTTAAATACTTTCATTCTAATTATATTTCATGAAACTCAACAGCAGGCCACCCAGGCCCACAACGCAGTAGATGCCGACGATGGCGGCAACAGCTCTGAAAAGCCAGCCTACATAGGGAATGGCGCCAAGGATAATGAAGATGAGCGCAGCGATTATCAGACCGCCTACGTAGATGCCGGAATATTTCAGTACGCTTTTTATGTTGTACATATCGACCTTTCTGTTCAGCGGAAAAACGTCATCAAACTCCATTATTGCCAGTTTGTCCCTGATCTTCTGTATAAATTCCTTTATCTGCTCCATAAAAGCAGCCCCCCTATAATAAGTTTTCTGCACAGCGGCGAAAAAGCAAACCGTTCCTTTGTTTAAATTATACAACAATTCTAACAAATATGCAATAAGCCAGACAGATTTCTGTAGGTCTGCACAATTAATCCGTTCTTCTTTTGTAGGATAAAGCAAAAGCCGGTCCAAGTAAACGGACCGGCTGATATCCTTGGGTCATCTTCTGCCCTGTCTTACAGGCTCTGTCTTGGTCTTTTTCTTGCTGGGGTTCTTCTCTCTGTAGCGTCTCCACATTACCCACAGGGTAGGGGCTATGCAGTTTGAAGAATAAACGCCGGCCAGCATACCCACGATAAGGGGCAGTGCAAAGCTCAGTATAGAAGTAACGTCATTCAGAGCGCAGACTACGCAGACAGTAGCCATGGCAGCGACGGTGGTAACGGTGGTATGGATAGACCTGCCGAGGGTCTGGGTAATGGAAAGGTTCACAAGGTCTTCCAGCTCGGTCTTGCTGCCTATAAGGCCCTGGTTCTCACGGATACGGTCATAGATTATGATAGTGGCATTAATGGAGTAGCCCAGAATGGTGAGCAGCACTGCCATGAAGTTAGCGTTGATATCAAATCTGAATATCACAAAAGACCCGTATACCATGCAAAGGTCGTGGAAAAGCGCCACGACGGAGAAAAGTCCTGCGGAGATACCGCCGATCTTTCTGAACCGGAAACCAATGTAGATGATGGTGACTATCATTGCAAAAATGACCGCAACGATACATTTCAGGAAGAAGTCCAGGCCGTTGGAGGCGTTTACGTCGCTGCTCTCCACCAGCTCCAGCTCGTTATCGGGGAAGGCGGCCAGCAGGGCCTCTTTCAGCTCATTCTGCTTGACCTCGTTTATGCCCTGGGTAGAGGAGAGCTGTATCTTTACAGTGTCCTGGCCCGTGGCTGTGTTTTTGCCGGTGGTGACGGTGGAGCTTTGTCCTAATGTATCGCTCACTACCTGCTTTACATCGTTGACGCTGATGGCATCCTTATAGCTGTAGGTGATTATCGTACCGCCCTTGAACTGTATATCAACATTCAGACCCAGAACGAAGGTCAGCACGATGAACAGGACGATAAGTCCTATGGATATGCAGTAGAACAGCTTGCGGTGGCCTACCACATCCAGTACTTTCTTTTCCTTATCCATTCTTCCGCACCTCCTTAGCACCGTAAAGTGAACGCTTCTTGAACACCTTGTACTTAGAGAGCGAGGTGGTCATGAGTCTGGAACAGAATATGCCAAAGAAGAAGTTGAGCACGATACCTATGAGAAGGGTATAGCCCAGAGAATAGATGGTGCCTGCTGTCGATGCGCCGAAGGCCATGAACAGGGGCTTCAGGATGGTACCGAAAACACTGTCCGTAGGTCCGAAAGCGCCCATGAGTATGACAGCCACGAAAACGACCGTGATATTTCCGTCGAAGACAGCGGCCCAGGCACGCTTATAGCCAAGCTCGATGGCGCCGTTGAGGGACTTGCCGTTATTCAGCTCTTCCTTTATTCTCTCAGCCACGATAACGTTGGCGTCAACGCCCATACCGATGGCAAGTATGATACCTGCGATACCGGGTATGGTGAGCGTAAAGCTCTCAAAGCCTGCGAAGAAGCCCGAGGTGAAAGCAAGGGTGCCTGCCACCTGGCCGAACAGGGCGATGCCTGCAACCAGGCCGGGAAGTCTGTAAACGGCTATCATGTAGATAAAGATGAACACGAAAGCGATAGCTCCTGCCAGTACCATAGCGTTCTTGGCGCCCTCGCCCAGGGTAGCGGAAACGATGTTCGTGCTGGTAGTCCTGAGGTTAAAGGGCAGTGCGCCGGCATTGATCTTGTCAGCCAGCGACTTGGCCTCTTCATAGGTAAAATTACCGCTTATCTGACAGCTGCCGTCGGTGATAGGCTCGTTGACGCTGGGGGCCGATATCATAGTGTCGTCCATCCAGATAGAGATGACTCCGGAGCCTGCCAGCTCAGTGGTGGCATCGCTGAAGCTCTGCTTGCCGCTTTCCTCCAGCTCCAGGCTGACCACATAGGTCACATTGCCGGTGGTCTGGTCCTGCTGATAACCGGCCTCGGCGTGCTTGACGTCCGTACCGGTCAGAACTATGTTCTCATCATCAAGTCCGGTGGCCTGATCTCTTCCCTTCATGAATATGAGCTGTGCAGTGTCGCCCAGCTCGGAGATAGCGGCCTCCGGGTCGAAATCAGTCTCGCCCACCTGCCATGGGAAGGATACCATTATACGGTGCTTGGTGTTATCTGCATAGACCTCGCTGTCGGTGATATTGAGACTCACCAGTCTCTGCTCGATGACTGCCTTAGCGGCGTCCATCTCCTCCTTGCTGATATCCTCTCTGTCGGTATCAGGCTCGAATGTGGCGTTTACGCCGCCCTGTATGTCGATACCCCAGCGTATCTCATCAACGCCTTTTATGCGGGTCGTCCTCACATCGCCCCAGTAAGTATGCCATCCTGCGTAAGTCAGGTATGCAAAGGCGAGAATAAGCACCAGTACGACCCAGAAAACGGGTTTTGTGATCTTTCGCACTTTAGCTCCTCCTATAGATCAATTTTATTGTGTACAAAAAACACATTCACCCATACATTATATAACTTTTCCCATGAAAAGTCAAGTGTTTTTTTGATATTGTGCCCTTCCCCCATAAAAGTGCGGGTCATCCTGCCGCCAGCGGCACTGCTGACGATAGGTAAAACGCAGAACAGCCGCCGTTCTCTCATCGAGAGCGGCGGCCGGTAAACGGTCTTTTACAGTGCGGCAAAGGCCTGTTTCAGGTCGTCAAGGATATCCTCCCCGTTCTCAAGGCCTACAGAAAGCCTTATCATGCCGCCGTCGATGCCGGCAGCGGCCAGCTGTTCGTCAGTGAGCTGTCTGTGGGTAGCGGAGGCCGGGTGCAGCACGCAGGTGCGGATATCAGCCACATGGACCTCGTTGGAGGCCAGTTTCAGGCTGTCCATGAACTTAACGGCGGTATCTCTGCCGCCCTTTATGCTGAAACTGATAACGCCGGAGGCTCCCAGGGGCAGATACTTCTGTACCAGGGGATAGTACTTGTTGCCTTTCAGACCGGGGTAGAACACGGACTCGACCTTGTCATTGCTGTCAAGATATTCAGCCACGATCTTTGCGTTTTCCACATACTGTTTCATTCTGACCGGCAGTGTCTCCAGGCCCAGGTTGAGCAGGAAGGAGGAGTTAGCGGCAGGATAGCACCCGAAGTCCCTCATCAGCTGCATCCTTGCTTTGACGATAAAGGGGGCGAAGGGGTATTTTTCGGTGTAGACCGTGCCGTGATAGCTCTCGTCCGGCTCGGTCATGCAAGGGAATTTGCCGCTCTTTGCCCAGTCGAACTTTCCGCTGTCAACTATAACGCCGCCCACCTGGACCGCATGGCCGTCCATATACTTCGAGGTGGAGTGCATAACGATATCAGCGCCCCACTCGATGGGCCTGCAAAGGTATGGGGTAGCGAAGGTATTGTCAACTATGAGAGGAACGCCGTTTCTGTGGGCGGCGTCTGCGAACTTTTCGATATCCAGCACCGTCAGTGCAGGGTTGGCGATCGTCTCGCCGAAGACAAGCTTTGTGTTGGGCTTGAATGCAGCGTCAAGCTCCTCAGCGGTGCAGTCCGGGTCAACGAATATGCACTCTATGCCAAGCCTTTTCATGGTGATATTGAAAAGGTTTATCGTGCCGCCGTAGATGGCAGTAGAGGATATAAAGCTGTCGCCGGCCTGGCAGATATTGAGTATGCAGCACAGTGTAGCGGCCTGTCCCGAAGAGGTACACATTGCGGCCACACCGCCTTCGAGAGCTGCTATCTTCTTCTCCACTGCGTCGGTGGTGGGGTTCTCGAACCTGGAATATATCAGGCTCCTCGTGGGGTCGTCAAATACTGCGGCGACCTCGTCGGTGGAATCATATACATAGGTGGTGCTCTGTACTATCGGCACGACTCTCGGCTCGCCGTTCTTAGGCTTATAGCCTTCGTGCAGACATTGTGTTTCGATCTTCATTCAGTGTTCTTCCTTTCGCATATATTTTTTTGAGTCCGTAAAAAGGGACTTGTTTACATTTACCGGCCAAGCCTTACCTTGCTCATGCTGACAGCGCTCTCCATAGCTATCCTGGCAGCCTCGGTGACGTTCATTGAGCTTGCGAAGGCATAGACCAGCTTTTGCAGAGCGGTGCCGAAGATGGTGTGCAGAGCGCCTTCCGGGGCATACTCTGCCGCTATGCGGCTCAGGGGCTGCCAGAGGTTTTCAAGATAAGTCTCCATACTGTCCCCGGTCCGGCAGCTGCGGACCTTGCCGAACTGCTCGCCGCCCACAGTGTAAGAGATATATCTGAAAATATCGTTTATGTCCGGCAGGGTGCCGCCTCTCTGCCTGACCGCTCCGCCGACCATGGACCATAGAGAATACCTGTCGTTGACCAGGGGGGCGTTGAGCAGATCGCCGAAGAAATAGTGCCTGCCCTGCTTGTCGGAAACTATGTTGAATACCAGGTCCTCGGCTAAGCCCCGCTGTTTCATATAGATATCCCTCACGTCCTTCTGGCAGGAATAGCCGGCGCAGGAACCGAGAGCGCACAGGGCGCTCTGAGGGTGTACCTCGCCTGAGGGCCCTTTCATGGCGCCGAGGAGCCTTGCACAAAGCTCATCGGCACCCTTTCTTATCTTTGCCAGCTCTTCCTCAGCCAGGTCCCTGCCGTCGCCGCAAACAGGCTCAGACATTTATCTCAGCCACGTCGTCGGAAACGCCGTTGGCCTCCACCACGGGCTTAACGCAGTCAGCGATGAACTCCTCGACCTGCTGAGGGCAGCGGCCGATGAAGTTCTCAGGCTTCATGATCTCGTCCATCTCTTCCTTAGTGATGCTGAAATCAGGGCTTTCCAGTATCAGCTCGCAGAGATCGTTGTCAAGACCTTCTTCCTTGACTCTCCTTCCGGCCTGCATGGACAGCTGTCTGATGACCTCATGGAGCTTCTGCCTGTTGCCGCCCTTCTTGACCTCGCTCATAAGTATGTTCTCCGTGGCCATAAAGGGCAGCTCTGCCATAACACGGCGCCTGATGATCTTCTCATATACCACCAGGCCGTTTGCAGGGTCGGTGACGTTGAGCATTATGTTCAGGATAGCGTCAACTCCCAGGAAGGCCTCAGCCACAGATATCCTCTTGTTGGCGGAATCGTCAAGGGTCCTCTCGAACCACTGCGTTCCTGCCGTAAAAGCAGGGTTGAGCACGTCCACCATAACATATCTTGCAAGAGAGGTTATCCTCTCGTCACGCATGGGGTTGCGCTTATAGGCCATTGCAGAGGACCCTATCTGGGTCTTCTCGAAAGGCTCCTCGATCTCCTTGAAGCTCTGGAGAAGTCTTATATCGTTAGAGAACTTGCTGGCGGACTGAGCGATGCCGGCCAGGACCGAGCACACCTGATAGTCCATCTTTCTCGAATAGGTCTGACCCGAAACGGGGACTACTGCGTCGAAGCCCATCTCCTCGGCGATGAGCCTTTCCAGTTCCTTTATCTTGTCGGTGTCGCCGGCGAAAAGCTCCATAAATGACGCCTGAGTGCCGGTAGTGCCTTTTGAGCCTAAGAGTTTCAGATTTTTCAGCCTGAATTCCAGGTCTTCCAGGTCCATGAGCAGCTCGTTGCACCAGAGCGTGGCTCTTTTGCCCACGGTGGTCAGCTGGGCAGGCTGGAGGTGGGTATAGGCCAGACAAGGCAGGGCCTTATACTTCTCAGCAAACTGAGATAGCTGATAGATGACCTTCACCAGCTTTCTCTTTATGACCTCCATAGCGTCCCTCATGATTATGACGTCGGTGTTGTCGCCCACATAGCATGAAGTAGCCCCCAGGTGGATAATGGGATCAGCCTTGGGGCAGCAGGCGCCGTAGGTATGGACATGGGCCATAACGTCGTGGCGGACCAGCTTTTCCTCACGGGCGGCCATTTCATAGTCGATATTCTCAATATTGGCCTCAAGCTCGTCCACCTGCTCCTGAGTGATCCCCAGGCCCAGTTTCATCTCGGCCCTTGCCAGAGCTACCCAGAGCCTTCTCCAGGTGGTGAACTTCTTGTCAGCGGAAAAGATATACTGCATCTCCTTGCTGGCATATCTTGTACAGAACGGTGACTCATAGCTGTTAGTTGACATAAAACATGACCTCTTTCGTGTTTGATAAAAAAATACACTGTAATTATAACACATAGTCCCGAAAAAGTAAAGCCCTGAGCAAAAAATCCTCCCAAACAAAAAGGAGCCGGCACAGAGCCGACTCCTTTTCGTAGTAAGGAAAGTAAAATGAATTAAAAACATGAAAGTCTGTATCAATACGCCTATCACACCTATCTTTCTGCCCGGTCCTCACGGAGCCTGACATACTCGGCGATAAGCTTTACTGTGCCGTCGATACCCAGTCTTGAGGTATTCACACACAGGTCGTAATTAGAAGAATTGCCCCACTTCATATCGGTATAGTAATTATAGTAGGACGCACGGCGCTTGTCGGTCTTCCTGATGAAGTCCTCCACCTTGTTCTTCTCAATGTCGTATCTGCCCAGGATACGCTGTTTCTTGTCCGCCATATCTCCCATAAGGAAAATATCGACTACGTTAGGCATATTCCTCAGCACATAGTCCGCACAGCGCCCGACTATCACGCAGGGACCCTGCTCGCCAAGCTTCTTTATGGTGTCGAACTGAGCCAAGAAGATCTTATGGTTCAGCGGCAGATCGGGATTGAGCCTGCCGTCTGCACTTACGGGATAGCTGCCCATGACCAGAGAAAACAGAAAGCTGTTGGTGTGGCTCTCGTCATTCCTTACGAAAAGCTCCTCACAGATGCCGCTCTCCTTCGAGGCGAGCTCCAGCAGTTCCTTATCGTAGAAAGGGATATCAAAAGCCTTCGCAAGCTCCTTGCCGACCTCACGGCCGCCGCTGCCGAATTCACGGCTGATGGTAATGATAGATCTGATAGAACTCATAAGCCCACACCCCTCTCTGCCGGTCATATCACGAAGGTCTTTCCCCCGACCTCTGATAGTATTATATCACATTTTTTGTAATTTGTACACAATTTTTCAGAAAAATCTTTCACAAATTTATGTAATATTTTTTGTGTATTATTAATATTGACAATTGTAAATCAACTTTTATAGGGTATTTCGGCGCATATACCATCTTGAAAAAAGCGCAGGGGTGTGGTATAATTCTAAAGATAGTGCATATAACGGCCCTTTGCAGGGCGTCTGATGACGGAGGAAGCTATGGCTAGTTTGAAAGATGAGATAAACAGGCGCAGGACCTTTGCGATAATCTCGCACCCTGACGCCGGCAAGACCACCCTTACTGAAAAATTCCTGCTCTACGGCGGCGCCATCGCCCAGGCCGGCGCAGTTAAGGGAAAGAAGAATTCAAGGCACGCAGTTTCGGACTGGATGGAGATAGAAAAGCAGAGAGGTATCTCTGTGACCTCGTCGGTGATGCAGTTCCAGTACGGCGGATACTGCATAAATATCCTTGACACACCGGGCCACCAGGACTTCTCGGAGGACACATACCGGACCCTGATGGCAGCGGACAGTGCGGTCATGGTCATCGACGCATCCAAGGGCGTTGAGAACCAGACCAGAAAGCTGTTCAAGGTCTGTGTCATGAGGCATATACCCATATTCACGTTTATAAATAAGATGGACCGTGAGGCCCGCAGTCCTTTCGACTTAGTTGAACAGATCGAGAGCGAGCTGGGCATACAGACCTACCCTGTGAACTGGCCCATAGGCTGCGGCAAGGAGTTCAAGGGGGTTTATGACCGTGAGAAAAAGCACATAATCTCATTTGAGAACGAGGACGAGACAGCCTTCGGCAAGCACAAGGCCGCCGCCACCGAGGTGGAGCTGGGGGATCCGTCCCTTGATGAACTGATCGGTGCTGAGCTCCATTCGACTCTCAGCGACGACATCGAGCTGCTGGACGGAGCCAGCTATGATTTCGACATTGATAAGGTAAGGCACGGGGAGCTGTCGCCGGTGTTCTTCGGCTCTGCTCTGACGAATTTCGGCGTCGAGCCTTTCCTGGAGAGGTTCCTTGAGATGACTACCTCCCCCACGGCCAGAATGTCCAGCGAGGGGCTCATAGACCCGTTCAGTGAGGATTTTTCAGCTTTCGTGTTCAAGATCCAGGCCAATATGAACAAGGCCCACAGGGACAGGATAACCTTCCTGAGAGTATGCTCAGGGAAATTCGATAAGGAGATGGACGTTCTCCATGTTCAGGGCAATAAGAAGATGAGGCTCTCTCAGCCCCAGCAGATAATGGCCCAGGAGAGGGAGATCATCGACGAGGCCTATGCGGGGGACATAATCGGCGTGTTCGACCCGGGCATCTTCGCCATAGGGGATACCATATGTTCGCCTAAGAGAAAATTCGAGTTCGAGCCTATACCTACCTTTGCACCGGAGCATTTTATGCGGGTAAGGCAGAAGGATACCCTGAAGAGAAAGCAGTTTGAAAAGGGCACCGCACAGATAGCCCAGGAGGGTGCGATACAGATATTCAAGGAGCCTGACACAGGCCTTGAAGAGGTCATCGTGGGCGTTGTGGGAGTTTTGCAGCTGGAGGTCTTCGAGTACAGGATGAAGAACGAGTATAACTGCGAGCTTTTCAAGGAAGGGCTGTCCTATTCGTATATAAGGTGGATAGACAATAAGGACATCGACGTGAAAAAGCTGAAGCTCTCAAGCGACACCAAGGTGGTGCAGGACTTCAAGGGCAACTTCCTGCTGCTCTTCACCAGCGAGTGGAACATCAGGTGGGCTCTGGAGAAGAACGAGGGTCTGGAGCTTTCCGAATTCAACCGTGGCGCTTTGCAGTGAATATATTTTTGGACATATCCCGTCTGCGTACCGCAGGCGGGATTTTTTGTACAAAAAAACAGACTTTTGTCCGAAGGTCCGGAGATATCCTTTGCAGGTACTTGAAACTTTTTTGTAAGTGTGTTACAATAAAGAAAACTATCTGTTAATTATATTGGACCGGAGTGATAGATATGGACGAAATGAATTACATCAAACCTCCTGTGGAGATACGCTATGCTGACGAACTGAGGGTACTGGCCGAAAATGACAAGGGCAGGAAGCCGGAGAACTGGAAACTCTCCCCCAAGGCAGTCAGGACCTTTATCCTTGGGGGCGACATAGAGACCCCTGGGGGCAGGGTCAGGATAGAGCGAAAGTTCTACGGCAACGACGCTCTGGTGGAGCGCTGCATAATCACCCTGGCCGGAAGCAGGGGCCTTATGCTGGTGGGAGAGCCGGGAACGGCAAAGACCATGCTCTCCGAGCTGCTCTCAGCGGCCTGCTGCGGGTGCAGCACCAACACCGTGCAGGGTACCGCCGGCACCACGGAGGACATGATAAAGTACAGCTGGAACTACGCTTTGCTGCTCTCGAAAGGGCCGTGCAGAGAGGCCCTTGTGCCTTCGCCGCTGCTCATCGGCATGGAGAAGGGCATATTCGCCAGGTTCGAGGAGATAACCCGTACCCCAGCCGAGATACAGGACAGCCTTATCTCGGTCATGAGCGACCAGATACTCAATATCCCTGAGCTGGAGGAGGGGGGCCTGGTGCTGGCAAGGCCGGGCTTTAACATCATCGGGACCGCAAACACCCGTGACAAGGGCGTTAACGAGATGTCCGGGGCGCTGAAAAGACGTTTCAATTTCGAGACGGTGGAGCCTGTGAGCGACGTAAGGCTGGAGAAGGAGATAATATTGAAAGAGGCCCGTGACCTGGCGAAGTCAAAGCACATCGATCTGCCGGCTGACACCGACGTGGCCGAGCTTCTGGCTGTGACCTACCATGAGCTGAGAGAGGGAATCACCGCCGAAGGCACTGTGGTGGAAAGGCCGGGAGCGGTCATGAGCACCGCCGAGGCAGTCTCGGTGTTCTATCAGACCCTCAGCCATGCCTGGTATTACGGCGACGGCAGGCCTGACCCTCAGGTGCTGACGCAGAACCTGGTGGGTGCTGTCTGCAAGGAGAACAAGGACGACCTGGAAAAACTGAAAGCCTATTTCAGGACGGCAGTCAGGGAGAAGGCATTAAGGAAGGGTGGAGCATGGGAAGGATTCCTGAAAACGGCGGCTTTGCTGAAATAAAGGAGCTTGGGGCATATTCGGAGCTGATCCGCTTTGATACCCGGGGACAGGTTATGTTTTTCCCCGTAAGGCACCACAGCCCGGTCTGCTCCTATCATCTCATCAATGCCATCAGGGCCTATGAGCCGGAGATCATCCTCATCGAAGGCCCGGACACTGCTGACGGACTGATAGACGTGCTGACGGACCCGAAAACAGTCCTGCCGGCGGCATTCTACTATTTTTACAAGGACAGGAAAAAGCTCGTCAGCGAGGACGGCGGGGACTATAAGTGCTATTATCCTTTCCTCAAGTCTTCACCGGAGTACAATGCGATGGTAATGGCCAGGGAGCTGGGCATACCGGCCAGATTCATTGACCTGCCCTACAGTGAGATAATAATAAACACTGCTGAGAACGCAGGTCTCAGGACCATGAGCGAAAAGCACAGCTATGCAGACGACGGCGGACTCAAAAACAACAGCTTTTACCGCAGACTTGCTGAAAAAACAGGGCTGAGGGACTTCGAGGAATTCTGGGAAAAGTATTTTGAGACCGAGGGCCTGCTGCTTTCAACAGAGAAGTTTTTTGTACAGATGCACACCTACTGCATACTTTCCCGGCTCGGCATGAGCGAGGAGGAGCTGAGATCAGACGGCACCCTTGCCAGGGAGGCCTATATGGCCGGCAGGATCAGCCGGGCCATGAAGGACTACCGCAGAGTCATGGCGGTGACGGGGGGACTTCACAGCTCCGGTCTCTGGGAGCGAATAAAAAGGGGAGAGACGGACGGACCGAAGCTCCACAAGATCGCCGACGACTGTCAGGGCGTATTTCCCACGGCCTATTCCTACGAGGCCGCAGACGCTCTGCACGGCTATGTCTCAGGCATGAGGTATCCGGGATTTTACGATACGGTCACAGAAAGACTTCAGGGAGGTGCAGAGCCGCAGAAGGTCTATGACGATCTTTGCCTGGAGCTGCTGGTCAGGACCGCTAAGGAGTGCTCGAAACGTGACATACCGGTCTCCATAGCAGACGTTGCTTCGGCACAGAGCCTTATGAAGGGTCTGGCTGCTCTGAGGAACGTCAGGCAGTGCGGTATCTGCGAGACTATCGACGCCGTGGTATCGTCGTTT
The DNA here is from genome assembly GCA_017478965.1 of Ruminococcus sp. Taxonomy (GTDB): domain Bacteria; phylum Bacillota; class Clostridia; order Oscillospirales; family Ruminococcaceae; genus Hominimerdicola. The sequence continues at coordinate 45,746 of JAFVCV010000051.1, forward strand.
ATCAAGGGCGAGAAGACCGTGTCCTCAGCCATGCCGGTGGATATAGTCAAAAAGCTGGCCACAGGCGACGCTGTGGGCCATATCGGGGACAAGAGCCATGTGCCGCCCCTGGTGGCTGATTTTGAGGAGCAGTGTGAAAAGTTCAAGCTCAGATACCGCAGCGTGGTCCCGCAGGAGACAGAGGCGGCTCTCTTTTCCGCAGGAAAGGGACTGGAGCTGAGCCGTTTCCTGCACAGAACGGCCTATCTGGGGACGAACTTTGCCCAGAGGACCAAGGGGCCTGACCTTCACACAGGTACGGACCGCAGCAGGGTCAGGGAGGAATGGAGGTACAAGCGGACCCCTGAGGTGGACGCTGTTCTCACCGACAGGACTACCGACGGGTCTACCATCGAGGAGGCCTGCCGGACCTATGCACGCAGGGTGCTGAGGACCGAGAGAAGATGCTGTGCCGCCGCACAGACTGAGGTGGACTGCTTTCTCATGGGCATAAGTTTAGGCGATGAGGGCCGGGAGCTTATGGAGGAGATACTGGCCGGGGACGGAGACTTTTTCTCGGTAGGGGGCGGCCTGGGCTGTTTTGAGACACTTTACAGCCTTCAGCAGCTATACCGCTTTGAGGAGCCGCTGACCGTGACTTATCTGAGGAGGTGCCTTGCAAGGCTCATAGCCTCCCTGCCTTCCATGGCGGCGGCGCCTTCGGAAAGAGCCGGTGAGTGCGTCGGCATAATGAAGAGGATCTACGGCATAACTGACGGTCTTGTGAAAGAGGAGCGTGAAGCTTTCAGGGAGGCGCTTTGCACCCTTTGCGGGGCAAAGGACAAGGAGAGCGAGGTCTACGGCGGGGCCATGGGCCTGCTATATGCAATGGACAACAGCCGCAGGGACATGGCGGAGGCCGCAATGATGGGCTATCTGCGGGGGACTCCGGAGGTCAGGAAGAAAGGCTCAGGGTTTTTGAAGGGCCTTTTTGCCACTGCAAGGGACATAGTGATGGCGGACGATACCTTTCTGAAAATGACAGACGAGCTGATAACGGTCATGGACCGTGAGGAGTTCATGGAGGTGCTGCCGGCCATGAAACTGGCGTTCAGCTATTTTACACCCGCAGAGATACAGCAGACCGCAAGAGCCGCCGCCATGCTCCACGGCGTGGACGAGATGGATATCCTTTACAGCGAGGCGCTCAATGAGGGACTGATAGAGGTCGGCAGCAGGCTCGACAAAGAGGTCATGAAGATCCTGAAGGAGGAAGATGGGCTTGAGTGAAACGCAAAGCGGCATAAAGGAGCTGAGCCGGGGGGAGATATCCGCCAACAGATGGCGGCTCATCTTAGGCAGCCAGTCGGACAGGTCCTTAGGATTCAGCGGCAGCGAGAGGGAGATAATGCAGCTGAGAGACATGGAGGAGCTGCTGGACCATCTCTATAACAGAGGTCAGGGCGGCGACGTCAGGAAGGACCAGCGGCAGGGCGGTCCCGGCGGCTCGCAGCTGACGGCGGCAAAGTGGATAACAAGGATAAGGGAGCTTTTTCCTAACGACACCGCAGAGGTCCTGGAAAAACACGCCCTGGACGAGTTCGGCATGACGGAGCTGCTGACGGACAAAAAGGTGCTGGAGGGCCTCAGGCCGGACATGGACCTGCTCAAAAATGTTTTGCAGCTCAAACACCTTATGAAAGGCGAGGTGCTGCAGGTGGCAAGACAGATCGCCGTGAAGGTGGCGGAGGAGCTTAGACAGAAGCTTGAGAACGATATCCGCCGCAGCATTTTAGGCCGCATCGACCGAAACAGCTCCAGCCCGGTCCATTCGGCAAGAAATCTGGACATAAGGAAGACGGTCCGGAGGAACCTGAAAAACTACGACTCCGAGAACGGCAGGCTCATGCTCAAGGAAATATATTTTTCAAACCGGGTCAAGAGGTACAATAACAAGACCGTTATCATCGCAGTCGATGAGAGCGGGTCTATGTTAGGCTCGGTGATCTACAGTGCGGTCATGGCGCAGATAATCTCAAAGCTGCCCTTTGCGGACCTGCGGCTGGTCATATTTGACACCTCGGTGGTGGACCTGACCTCTGAGGCCGACGACCCGGTCCAGGTGCTGATGAGCGTGCAGCTGGGCGGCGGCACAGACATCGGCAAGGCCCTTGCATACTGCGAGACTCTTATCGGGACGCCGTCGCAGACCTGTGTGCTGTGCATAACAGACCTTTACGAAGGCGGCTCGGAAAGACTGCTGATGAATGTCAGCCGCAATATCATCCTGAGCGGCGCCAAGCTCAGCTTTCTGACGGCCCTTGACGAAGAGGCCCACGCCTCCTACGACGTAAGGCTTGGGCAGAAGCTGGCGGATATGGGAGCCTTCGTAGGGGCCATGACGCCCAACCGCCTGGGGGAGTATATAGGAAGTATGTTCTGAATTCTGGTCAAGAGGTAAGTATATGTTAACGGACAAGGAACTGATAAATGCCCTTTCGGCGGCGGACGAGGCGCTGCTGACGGGGCTTGCGAACAAGGGCATTTATAAGAGAGCCTGCAAGGATACAGAGGGAGTCAGCGCCGACTTCACCGAGAAGGACGGCTGCGCAGAGCTTACTGTAGGCGGCGAGAGGGTGACGGTAAAGGTCCCCCTGGGGGAAAGCCTTTGCAGCTGCCCCTCCAGGACTGTTTGCAGGCATATCATCGGGGCGGTGCTGATCCTCAGGGAGCAGCTGCCGGCTGACCTGTCCGGTGAGGTCCGGGAGGGAACGCCCCCGCAGCCTGTTCCTCAGCCGGAGCAGCAGCCCGTCCCGGAGCCGGAGGAGCCGCCGGCGGCTAGGACCGTCCTAAGTCCCAGGGAACTCAGAGAGGTCAGGGAGACTGCCGGGGTCTGCATGGGACTTCTGGGGGACATAGCCGCAAGAGGCCTGGTAAGGCTGCCGGACAGCGCTCCGGCAGATCTGGAGATAGCCGCAGTAAAGTGTCACGCTGCCCGTATGGCAGACGCCGAGCGGGCCGTCAGGGATATCAGCGGCAGACTGGAGGACTGTCTGAACAGGAGGGCGTCGTTCAGCACCGAGGTCTTCGCTGAGAAGCTGGCCGGGTGCTATGGGCTGCTGGAAAGGCTTGACCGGGCTGATCTCTGGGAAGACGACCTGGGGAGCTTCCGGCGGGAATATAAGGAGGTCCCCGGCACACTGACGCTGCTGCCTGTGGGTATGAGGCATCATTGGGGGACTGAGCACCAGGGCGAGATCTATTATTTCCTGGATACTGACAGCGGCAGGTTCCTGACTTTTTCGGACCTGAGGCCGGTGTTCTACGACACGGTAAAGACCCGCCGCCAGACCAGGGCGATGCCATGGGGGCTGAGCGTGCCGCTGAGGTCTATGATGAAGACGAAGATGACCCTGTCCGGAGCAAGGCTCAGCGGCAGCAAGCTCTCCTCTTCACAGGAAACGGCCGTGCTCTCACAGGGCAAAGCAGACCTGAACTGTACTGCGGTCCACAGGGCCGTGACCTATGATCTGAGAAAGATAGCCGCAGAGCTTTACGGGAAAACTGACAATGAGGAAAGGCTCTACATAATACACCCGGAAAGCTGTGAAAAGAGCACGTTTGACAGGTACAGCCAGGAATTCGTCATGAGCATCACGGACTGTATGAAAAACACCGTCAGGGTCAAGGCTCAGTACCGTGAGGAGACTAAGGACTTTATCAGGGAGCTGGAGAGCGTCACCGGCCATATGACGGATAACAGTGATAAGTTTTACACCATGCTGGTCTCGGCCCGGATAGAGGACGGCGAGCTGGTGCTTTTCCCCATAGAGGTCTACGACTTCATCGAGCCGCCTGAGCCGGAGCATTATACCCTGCCGGACAGGTTCGCAGAGATGGCCGATGAGGGCGGATACGCCGAGGAACTGCTCAGGGTGCTTGGGCGCATCGAGGAGGAGATGAGCTCCATGGTCCGCTGCGGACTTTCGGGAGCGGGCGGCGATAAGGGGCTGACTAAGCTTTGCCGCAGCTGCGGCATGACCGGTCTTGCCCGGTTCACGGAGGAACTTGAAAGGGCTGCCGGGTCCTACAGGCACAGCATGGAGGGCAGCGCTGAGGAGGTACTGAAGCGCATGGATACGCTTTACAGATATATAAGAACAGCCCGCAGCAGGCTCAGCACTGCGGCGGCGCTCATAAGAATGGGAGGTAGTTAGAAAATGCTTTATGCAAAGGAAAACGGCAGCTTTGACGAGCTGGAGAGCGTCATGACGGACCTGGGGATCAGCCCTGGCAATATCGCTGTGGCGGCTGAATATACCGACACTGCCAGGGACAGGGACGACAGTCTGCTAAAAAAGGTCGTCAGACAGGATATAGTTCTCACCAACCGTGACTGGCAGAAGTCCGACAAGCTCATAAAGGCCATCAGGAAGAACGTGGTACGTATGAGGGACGAGGAGAAGTTCAGAAGGCTGCTGTGCTTTGCCTATACGCTCATGGGAAATCTGTCCTGCTATTTTCTGGAGGCTAAGGAGGGGAACTTCACTTCCCGGATGGAGTTTATGGAGAGCGCTTTAGAGCCGATACTCGGGGAGGATGCGAAGTATGCCGCCTTTGCGGCCTGCTTTACCCTGATGCCGGGGATCTATCTGGACCTTGGGACAAGAAGTATCCAGAGCATAGGTTCACGGGATATTCCGGATATTGACGGCGAGACCTACGCCAAGGCTTCGTATTTCTGCCGGGACTTTGACGTGAGGATACCTGCGGTCCTCTGCGACCGTGCCCTTGCCAGGCTGGAGGAACCGGTGAAAAAGCCCGGTATTTTAGGCATCTTCCCCGGAAGAAAGGAAAACAGCACCGCCGCAGAGCTGGCCTGCAGCAGGCTGAAGGTCCTGATAAAGCAGGTGCCTAAAGGCGGCACCCCGGAGTATCGCATACTTCTGGCAGCCTGCGCCGAGGGAGCTTATTTTGATAAGGAGCTGGAACGCTTTTTCAAGGCCAATATCCCCGGCCAAGCAGGAGGGGTTTTGAATATAGCTTTTTCCTTGAGCTCTCCCTACTACCGCACCGCCGACCTTATCGAGAACTGTCCGGCTGCGGTGGACGCTGACTATATCCGAAACTTTGCCATGCTGAATGACAACGCCGTGGGCGGCACCAAGCAGGAGCGGCTGGGCAGGCTGTATCAGATCAATAAGGCCGCCTATAAGTCCGTCATGCTAACAAATGTGGCGCCCTTCATCGCAGTGGAGATGGAAAAGGCGGCCATGGCAGCAGACAAGGACTACGACCCCGCCGGTACTGATATCAAGGGCGCAAAACAGCGTGATATCTCAAAGCTCATCGCCGGCTGCTTTCCTGACTGTGCGGACATGGTGAGAAAATACACCATGGGACTAGTGACTCTCGAAGAGGTCCTGCCGGAGCTAAAAAAAGCGGCGCCGATGCCGAAATGGGGCGATAAGGCCGACAGATATTACGACGCCTTCGGGGCGGACGATTTCATGGCAAGGTGCTTTACGGTCATGATGACTGCCGCAGAGAAGATAAGCTATCTCAGATATATCGACAATTATACCGGTTTTGTTTTCGTCGGCCATGAGGAGGAGGGAATCTCCATGCTCCTCAGGGAGGGACTTGACCTTGGCACCGTAGTGTCGTCAGTGTCTCATTACATTGACGACAGCTACAATAAGGAGAGTATGCTGCCTAAGGTCCAGACTGCTCTCAGACACCATGCTCCGGAGCTGTCTGACCTTGATATCTCTTCCCAGAGCGTTACGGGCAGATGCCTGATACTGAGCATACTTTCAGCCTATGCGGATAAATATAAGGACAGGCTCCTTGCAGCCGCCGATGACAGCAGCAAGGCCGTCAGAGATGTACTCACCGGTGTACTGGCGGAAAGACCCGACTGGCATGAAGATATCTGCTCCATGCTAAATACCAGAAAGGCTGCCAAGAGAGAACTTGCGCTCAACGTTATAGAAAAGCAGGGCGCAGAGGGCTATGCTGAGGAACTGAGAGCCGCCATGGAGGCCGAAAAGTCGGAGAAGATAAAGACCCGTATCGCTCTTCTGCTGGGCCTGAGCACCGGCAGTGCCGAGGAGGCCCGCAAGACCCTGACCCTGGAAGAGACTGTTAAGGAACTGACAAAGGGCAGCAAGGTGAGAAAGCTGGACCAGTTCTTCACTATGCCCTATAAGCCGGTCCGCAGCAAGTCCGGAGAGGAGCTTGGCGAGGATAACCTCAAGGCTCTGCTGATGAGTTTTGCGGGAATGGACCGCTGCGGTGTGTCTGAAACAGGAAAGGCCATCGCCGGTCAGATGGACGAAAAAGATCTGAGCGTGTTCGTGCAGGAGGTGTTCGGCCGGTGGCTTGACCTCGGTGCGCAGGCAAAGACCAAGTGGGTGCTCTATTTTGCAGCGGTCTGCGGCGGCGAGAGCATTGTCTCCGTCATGGTGCGTTATATCAAGGAATGGGGCGAGAATTCCCGTGGGGCCATAGCAGCAGAGGCAGTGAAGGCCCTTGCTCTCAACGGCAGCCCTATGGCTTTTATGAACGTTGACAATATGTCAAGGAAGTTCAAGAACAAGCAGGTGCGTGCCGCAGCCGGTGAGGCACTTAGAAATGCCGCCGAGGAGCTTGGCATCACCACCGAGGAGCTTGCCGACAAGATAGTGCCTGACCTGGGATTTGGCGAGGATATGTGCAGGGTCTTCGATTACGGCCCGAGACAGTTCAGGGTGTTCATCACACCGTCCCTAGAGCTGGAGATATATAACGGCGACAAGAAGGTCAAGTCCATGCCGAAACCGGGCGCAAGCGACGACAAGGACAAGGCCGGAGCCGCCTATGAGGCCTTCAAGGAAATGAAAAAGCAGATGAAGACGGTCATCACCACCCAGAAGGCCAGGCTGGAATACGTGCTGATGTGCGACAGAAAATGGAGCTTTGGATCCTGGGAAGGGCTTTTTGTCAGGAACCCCATCATGCACAGCTTTGCCATCGGGCTGATCTGGGGCATTTATAAGGACGGCAGGCTGGAAAGCACATTCAGATACATGGAGGACGGCACCTTCAACAGCATGGACGAGGAAGAGACAGAGATAAGCCCTGATGCCGTTATCGGACTTGTCCACCCGATCGAACTTACTGAGGAGGAGAGAAAGACCTGGACCGAGCAGCTGAGCGACTACGAGATAGTCCAGCCCTTTATGCAGCTTAGCCGGAAGATCTATGAGCCTGAGAAGGACGAGAAAAACGGCATAAATGTCCTGAGGTTCGTGGGAAAGGAGATCAACAGCCTTTCACTTATCGGAAAGATGACCAAGCTCGGCTGGTATAAGGGCGAGGCAGAGGACGGCGGCGCATTCTATACCTTCTACCGAAACGACGTGGCCCGCAGGATAAAGAATTCTGACGGGACCTACAGTTCAGAGGGCTTCGGCGCAGAGCTGGTGTTCTCGGGGGCCAGCATACAGGCCTACGACTTCGAGGGGGAGGACGTTACTATAGACAGACTGTTCTTCTTCAGGCCCGACAGCAGGCCATGGTACTATAGCACCGAGCCGGAGAAATACCTGCCCGTAAACGAACTTAACAGCCGTTATTTCAGCGAGGTCATCATGCAGCTGACCTCGGTCTTCGGCGAGGAGGAAAGCTAGAAAAGCACAAAATGTAATGTAATTTTACATATAAAGCTATTTTGCTCCGCCCTGGAATGTGGTATCATATTACTTGGGCGGAGCCGGGTTTTCTGCCCGTTGAGAAAATGACGATAAGGAGTGTTAACTATGCCAAATCCGATACTTCCCCTGTGGGAATACATACCTGACGGCGAGCCGAGAGTCTTCGGGGACAGGGTCTATCTCTACGGATCCCATGACAGAGCCGGCTGCGACAAATTCTGCGATCATAAGCTGAAGGTCTGGTCAGCCCCGGTGAACGATCTGAACAACTGGCAGTGCCACGGAGACAGCTTCCGCACCAAGGACGGCGGCGAAAGGCCTGCCACCGCCACCTGGACCAGAAACGAATGCTATGCCCCCGACGTGGTGGAGAACAACGGGAAATATTACCTGTTCTCCTACATCGTTGGCGCAAAGGGCGCTGTGGGCGTCTCTGACAAGCCTGAGGGTCCCTTTGAGCTGGTGGGTCAATACAAGTATGATGAAAATACCCAGGTAGGTGACGACGGTATCTTCAACGACGCCGGCGTGCTGGTGGACGACGACGGCAGGGTCTATGTCTACTATGGCTTTGAGAAGTCAAATATGAACGAGCTTGATCCTAAGACCATGTGCGGCGTCCTGCCGGGGAGCTATATGGCCACTGTCATCGACGACAGGGAAGAGGTCCCGGCGGAAAGTCGGTTCTTCGAGGCCAGCTCGCCCCGGAAGATAAACGGGCGCTACTACCTTATCTACTCTCCCAGAAGGGGCAGCAGGCTGGCCTATGCCATCAGCGAGTCACCCAGGGGACCGTTTGAATACAAGGGCTACATAATCGACAACGGCGTTGATTATCCCGGCGGGAACAACCACGGCTCCGTGGCGAATATCAACGGCCAGTGGTATGTTTTCTACCATAAGATGACCAATAACACTATCATGAGCCGCAGGGCCTGCGTGGAGAAGATAGAGATACTGCCCGACGGGACTATCCCCCCGGTGGAGATGACCTCTCTTGGCTTTGAAGAGTCCCTTGACCCCTACAAGCCCACCCCCGCTGAGATAGCCTGTGTGCTCAAAGGCCCATATGTGGCCGAGAAGAATATCTTCTGCCGTGTGCTGACGGAGATACACGACGGCTGCGTATTCGGCTATAAGTATTTTGACTTCGGTGACGACTACACCGGCGACAGCATGACCCTTGCCATGAAGGTCAGGGGAATGGGAACAAAGAGCCGGGTGAAGGTCATCATAGACAACTATGAGAACGGCGAGGAGATAGGGGAGCTTGAGATAGGCATGGACAGCGGCGTTTACCGCACCAAGGTGAAGAACGTCACCGGCCGCCATGCCCTGTACTTCAAGCCCTGCCACGGCATAGAGGGCTGGATGAAGCCCAATTACGACGCCAAGAACCTTTTCGAGGCAGAGGAGTTCGTTTTCCTGAAATGATATACAGCGGTAAAGTGTGCCCCCTTGCTGGATCTGAGGGGGCGCACGCATTTTTCGGCATGGGTCAAAAAAATGTGAAAAGCACTTGATTTTTTTCTCAATATATTATATAATAGACTTGATGGGTCGTTAAAGAGTTAACGACCCGGCCTATCCCGGCGGACAGTGTGCGCCTGAGGGAAATTTTATATGAGAGGTGTCAGTATTATGGCAGGTTTAAACAAGGTCACAGTCGAAGACATTGATGTAAAGGGCAAGAAGGTCCTGGTAAGAGTAGATTTCAACGTTCCTCTGAAGGACGGCGTCATCACCAACGACAACAGGATAACTGCTGCTCTGCCTACGATAAACAAGCTGGTAGAGAACGGCGCTAAGGTAGTTCTCTGCTCACATCTGGGCAAGCCCAAGAACGGACCCGAGGCTAAATTCAGCCTTGCTCCCGCTGCTGCAAGGCTTGCAGAGCTGGTAAGCACTAAGGTGACTTTTGCAGCTGACGATACCGTTGTAGGCGACAATGCCAAGAAGGCAGTTGCCGAGATGAAGGACGGCGAGATAGTAGTTCTGGAGAATACCAGATTCAGAGGCGCTGAGGAGACCAAGAACGGCGAGGAGTTCGCTAAGGAGCTGGCTGACCTGGTAGACGGACAGGCTTTCGTTATGGACGCTTTCGGTTCCGCTCACAGAGCGCACGCTTCAACAGCAGGCGTTACCAAGTTCGTGAAGGAGACAGCCGTAGGCTATCTGATGCAGAAGGAGATAAACTATCTTGGCAACGCAGTTGAGAACCCTGTAAGGCCTTTCGTAGCTATCCTCGGCGGCGCAAAGGTAGCAGACAAGCTCAACGTTATCTCCAATCTCCTTGAGAAGTGCGATACTCTCATCATCGGCGGCGGCATGGCCTATACTTTCCTGAAGGCTCAGGGCAATGAGGTCGGCAAGAGCCTGGTGGACGACAGCAAGCTCGACTACTGCAAGGAGATGATCGAGAAGGCAAAGGCCAACGGCAAGAAGCTGCTGCTGCCTATCGACACAGTTGTAGTTGATTCCTTCCCGGATCCTATCGACGCTGAGATAGCTGTTGAGACCGTTGATTCCGATAAGATACCTGCCGACAAGGAAGGCCTTGATATCGGCGAGAAGACCAGAGAGCTGTTCGCAAACGAGGTGAAGAGCGCCAAGACCGTTGTTTGGAACGGACCCATGGGCGTGTTCGAGAACCCCACTCTGGCAGCCGGCACCATAGCTGTGGCCAAGGCTCTTGGCGACACTGACGCTACCACCATCATCGGCGGCGGCGACTCTGCTGCCGCAGTTATCCAGCTGAGCTTTGCTGACAAGATGAGCCACATCTCCACCGGCGGCGGCGCATCTCTTGAATATCTGGAGGGCAAGGTCCTTCCCGGTATAGACGTTATCGCTGACAAGTGATCTGTTGAAAACGATAGATAAGGGCAGGCAGTTCATGTCTGCCCTTTTTTAGACTGAATATGGATCAGGAGGGAAGATATGTACGAGGAACTTTCGCAATGGTTAGACAGGGTCCTGGAGGGGGGACTGCCGGAGAATGCTGCGGCGGTCAATCTGAATATCTACGAGGAGGGCGATGGCGGCTGGTCCGTGCAGCTCATCGCTTCGGACAGGTATGACGGAGAGGACGACAGCTGGGCCTGCTTTGAGGTCTTTACTACCGGGGAGGATCTGTACTGCTGGGAAAAGGACTACCCCTGGGAGGAGGCCGAGGAGGACCTGCTGGAATGGGCAGGCCGGTATCTGGAGGAGGGACAGTATGCGGATATCCTCAAAAAGCTGAAGGCTGTGGGAGCCGGCTTTGTTGATGGGGACCTGCATATCCTCTACGAAAAGGAGTGATGGCATGACAGGATTTTTTCTTACCCTTGCCGAGGACAGCGATCCCTACAAGGACAGCCCCTTTGCAGGCGCTCTTACCGGCGCACAGACCGGCATAGGGATAGTACTGACAGTGGTGGGGGTACTTATCATATATTTCGCAGTTAAAATGTTCAGGGGCTACAGCTTTTTCCCGGAGAAGACCGCTGCGGTGGTGAAAAAGGATACCCGGATCATCACTGAGGCCGTAGTGACCGGCAAGCATAAGACTGTGATCCCCGATAACGGCAGCGGCAGAAGGACCTTTATGGAGGCCGAGATAACCTATACTGTTGAGGGGGAGAGCTATAAGCAGCTCATAGCTGACGACGGTTATGAAGAGGGCGATAAGGTAAGGATAGGCTATGAGCCTGAGGACCCGTCGGAGTTCTATGTGGCGGACGGCGGGGACGGTGCAGAAACTCAGACTGATGAGGAGATGCCCGAAACGAACAGCAAAGCGCCCATAGCCATTATGATAGGCGTTCTGGGGCTGATACTCATTGCGGTGGGGATATTCCTGGTGCTGTAAAAAAGTCCTCAGAAGACAAGTCCCCGGAAAAAGGAGAGGATAAGATCAAAATGCTCAGAGCAGCACTGATGACCGCAGCGGCAGTTTTCGCATTGATGTCTGCCGCCTGCAGCGGCTGAGGAATATTCCCAGACAAAAGTATGACGTGAACCAAAAAATATTGACAACATGGGGGCTTTTGGTGTATAATAAAGGTACAAAACGGCAAAGCCGTTAATGGATCAAAATGCGAAAAGGAGTTTTTAGTATGAAAAAGTCAGTAAGAAAGGCTATTATCGCCGGCAACTGGAAGATGAACAAGACAAGACCCGAGGCTAAGGCATTGCTGGAGGCTATCAAGCCCCTGGTGGCTAACGCAGAGGGGAAGGTAGAGGTCATCGCCTGCGTGCCTTTCACCAATCTTGAAACAGCAGTAAACACCACCGCAGGCTCTAATGTCAAGGTGGGCGCAGAGAACGTTCATTTTGAGAAGAGCGGCGCTTTCACCGGTGAGATCAGCGCAGATATGCTGACAGAGCTGGGCGTTGAGTATGTGGTCATCGGCCACAGTGAGAGAAGACAGTATTTCGGTGAGACTGACGAGACTGTCAACAAGAGGACCAAGGCCGCCCTGGCAGCAGGATTGAAGCCCATCGTCTGCGTAGGCGAGCTGCTCTGGGAGAGAGAGTGCGGTATCACTGAGGAGGTCATCGCAAGGCAGATAAAGCTGGACCTGTTCGATGTCAGCGCAGAGGACGTTAAGAAGACCGTCATCGCATACGAGCCTGTCTGGGCCATCGGCACCGGCAAGACCGCTACCGCTGACCAGGCTGAGGAGGTATGCGCATTCATAAGAGCAACTCTGGCAAAGCTCTATGACGAAGATACCGCTCAGGCAGTGACTATCCAGTACGGCGGTTCCATGAACGCCAAGAACGCCGCAGAGCTGCTCTCCAAGGAGAATGTTGACGGAGGCCTTATCGGCGGCGCATCTCTGAAGGCAGAGGACTTCAATACAATAGTCCAGGCTGCTGTAGAGGGGTAAAACTGTACCAGGGACGGAGGTGATGATCCCAGATCTCTCAATAATTTTGTTATCATTCACAGCAAGAGTTTCAGTTTAAACGAAGGAAAAAACATGAAAAGACTTATAATTTTTGTTCTTCTGACAGGTCTGGTCTTATCCTCCTGCGGGCAGGTGGACAAATCAACAGCGTCCACAGCACAGGCACAGGAAAGATCGGAGGTCCCCGCAGACCATTCCGGAGAGCCTATGCCTGAGTATGTCATTTATACCGACGATACTA
>JAFVCV010000052.1 GCA_017478965.1 Ruminococcus sp.
ATAAGCCGAACCGATATCCACCTTGTCATATGCCTCATAAGACTCGCCCTTATTCTCCAGCGCTTCAACATGATATGCGCTGATCGGACGCAGCCGATATTCAATGCTGATGGCGCTTGAATACCATTCCGGATCGGGGTAGCCGTAGCCGCCTTTTGCAATGAACTGATCCGGGTCCTGAGTACCCTCCTGAGTCTCAAAGCCGTCTATGTTCGCAACATCGAATGAAGCGCTCATATTCAGCACGTTATTGGCGAATTCTGCGTGTACAACATTTGTATTCAGCGGCTCTGTGACAACAGCTTCGGTGGTGGTCTCCGGCTCAGCCTCCGATTCGGCAGGCTTTTCAGTCTCGGCAGACTTGCTCTCGTCAGCAGCTGCGGCGGCAGTGGTCGTCTTTTCGGTCTCTTCAGAGCTGCTGTCAGAGCCGGTGTCACCGCAGGCACTGAGACTGAGCACCATAGAAAGTAAGAGGGCCATTGCTGTAATTTTTTTCATAGTCACGATCTCCTTTTCAATAAAAAATGTCCGTAAGCATCTTACGGCTGTGGCCGCCGTCAAGAGACTTTTCCAAAAATTTACGGTTTAATTTTACCATAACTTGTTTCATATGTCAAGATGAAGATGTATTTTTCTGTTGACCGGCATTTTAGTTCATCGCTGGAGAAAAATATTGACAATGTGTCTCAGATGTAGTATAATACTGTAAATACAGCTAGGATAATGTCTTCAGCGAAAGGAGAACAATATGAAAAAGATCGTTTCTGCCGCACTGGCTATCTCACTTGCTGCTCTTTCTTTAGCAGGCTGCAATGATACAGAAAGCAGTTCAGCCGTTTCGTCGGCGTCTGAGAGAACTGCGGCGGTAAGCTCGGCCGCAGCTGACAGCTAATCGGACCAATACTCCGAAGAAGTCTCTTCAGAGGAGGAAAGCAGCGCAGACGAGAGCAGCATGGCCGAAAACAGCTCTGAGATCAGCTCAAAGGCCGACAGCAGCGTGGTTTCTTCCCCGCAGGAGGGTCAGCTCTCATCAGATTATTCAGAAACTGTGAAGGAGCTGTTTGCAGCCGAGCAGGACCAGGATATGGAAAAGATCGCCTATATGATGTACCCCCGTGAGGTCGCTGACGGAATGCTTCACCTCATCGGACTTAGCGGAGAAGATGTTGCCGACAATATCTTTGAAGGCGTTGGCAGCATAGAATTCACTGAGATCATCGAGGAAGGCCCCATGACAAGGGAGGAGCTTGACCAGATGACTGGGTATTTTGACCAGCAGCGGAGGATATACAGTGCGATCTCAGACTACGGCAAGGATTTTGAGTCACTGTCCGATGAGGAGCTTTTGCAGCTTTATTATGAGACTGTCTTTTCAGTCCAGGATGAGGAGCAGGAACCTTACTACAAGGCCACCGAGGGCTATGACATCACTGCCCGCTATATACAGGACGGTGAAGCCAAGGAGGATTCCTTCTTCGTCTACTATATCGACGGCGAGGGCTGGAAGATCAGCGTTTCGATGCGCAGCTATGTGCAGAAAGCAAAGCGTTCTTCCGCCAATTCCAATGCGAAAAGCCTCATGGTCGCTCTTACAACAGTGCTTGTAGAAATGGATGCTGAGGGTATTGACGTTAACGGGCATTTCACTATAGGCTCTGAGGAAAAGTATTGCCGGGGCGTTCCCGATGGACTTGATCTTGGCAGGGTCGGGCAGTCTACAGCAACGTATTTTGAGCAGCTGCCGGAGTTTGACTATTTTGCAGTGGCTGAGGACGGGGTATGCGTCTACTGTGCTGTCGTGAAGAAAGAGGACGGCTCACTGCTGGCCACCTATCCGCTGTCCTCGGTGCCTGAGAGTATGGACGGCGGCCGTTTCACGACAAAAGAAGTGGAGAGCCTTGACGGCCGCACGATCGACGAGCTGTTCAAGATGACCTGCGACACTATGGGAATATGACGGCAAAGCCCCTTCTGCTAAGCAGAAAGGGCTTTTTTGCGTCTATACGTTTATGGACATCACCGCCTGGTAAAAAAACAGGGCGATAAGTGTGATATTTTCTGGACTGGTTGCTGCGGTCAGACAGAGTATCGGTGCGGTCTGGCGTATGAAAAGCCGGTCTATCAGCAGGAGAGTAAGTTTCATAATATCACAGCATATCTTAATTATATTGTGTTGAACAGTCCGCCGGGATATGTTATAATCATATTGGAAGATCTCACCCGAAGGAGGATAACTATGGATATTAAGACTATTGCCAGAGAAGGCTCTGCGAAGAGCTTTATGACCCTGCATGAGGACGCCGGCGCACAGTGTTTTGGCACTCTGCCCCCAAGAGCATATTTTGTGCCCTTTGGGGAGGACTGTCAGCTCTCTGAAGACAGGACGGAGTCGGACCGCTTTGAACTGCTCAGCGGCCTGTGGGATTTCGCATATTTTGACAGCATCACAGACCTGCCTGATGACTTCACTTCAATGGGATTTGAGCACACTTTACCGGTGCCGTCTAACTGGCAGCTCCATGGCTTTGACAGGCCCCAGTACACTAATGTCAATTACCCCATTCCCTTTGACCCGCCTTATGTCCCAGATGACGACTCGGTGGGAGTGTACAAAAAAACGTATAGTTATAAGCCCGATGGTCTTCGCAGGATACTGGTATTCGAGGGAGCGGACAGCTGTCTGTATCTCTATGTGAACGGTGCCTTTGCCGGATACACTCAGGTCAGCCACAGAATGACCGAGTTCGATATCACCTCTCTGCTGCACGAGGGGAAAAACGAGCTGGTCTGCGCAGTGCTCAAATGGTGTGACGGGACCTATCTGGAGGACCAGGATAAGTTCCGTCTGTCCGGCATCTTCCGTGACGTTTATATGCTTTCCAGACCTGAAAAGCATTTGCGTGACTACCGGGTGACTGCTGATATGTACGGCGCTCTTACCTTCAGACCGGAAGGCGCAGGGGCGGAGATCTCACTGTATGAGGGTAAAAAACTGGTCTTCTCCGCAGAGACAGAGGAGGGCAGGACTTTTCAGACCAGAGTCAGTGATGTAAGGCTCTGGAGCGCCGAGGAGCCTTATCTTTACACCCTTGTAATAAAGTCCATGGGCGAGACTGTCTGCGAAAAAGTCGGCTTCAGGACCAGCGAGATAAGGGACGGAGCCTACCTCCTGAACGGCCGTAAGATAAAGTTCTTTGGCGTAAACCGTCATGACAGCTATCCTGACACCGGATATTATGCTGATGAGAAAAAAATGCGCATGGATCTTGAGCTTATGAAGGCTCACAACATCAATTCTGTCAGGACCTCCCACTACCCCAATGCGCCACGCTTTTATCAGCTGTGCGATGAGTACGGATTTTATGTGATAGACGAGGCCGACATCGAGAGCCACGGCTGTGTTAATATCTACCAGAACCTTCGCTGGGACCGGGACGGCGGAACATATTGCGGCATCGCCCTTATCGCCGGAGACCCCATGTTCAGAAAGGCCATTCTTCACCGCCACGAGCTACTGGTCCGCCGTGATGTGAACCGGCCTTCGGTTGTCATCTGGTCTCTTGGCAACGAGAGCGGCTGGGGAGAAAATTTCAGAGCCGGTGCGCAGCTGGTCAAAAAACTGGACAGCACCCGACCGGTCCACTATGAGAGCACCCACACTCTTGACGGGACTTCGGACGACGTCCTGGACATGGTATCAGAGATGTATATGTCGGTGGAGAACATGAGGGGGTATCTTACGAATGAGAATGAAAAACGCCCCCTGCTCCTTTGCGAATACAGCCATGCCATGGGCAACAGCTCCGGGGATATGGAGGATTATTTCAGGACTTTCATGAGCAGCGACCGCTTTATGGGCGGCCTGGTATGGGAGTGGTGCGACCACGCCTTTCCTGTAGAAGAGTCCCAAAAAGGGGACACTAAATACGGCTACGGCGGCGACTTCGGCGAGCTTCACAACGACGGGAATTTCTGCTGCGACGGCCTAGTCTTCCCCGACAGAAAGCCCCACACCGGGCTTAAAGAGGTGGCGCAGGTATACCGCCCGGTGAGAGTCAGCCGGGAGGACGGCAGATTTGTTTTCACCAGTCTGCTCCATTTCACCAGGGCTGAGGATAGGTGGGACTGTTCATACGAGGTCACCGACCCGGAGGGGACCCTCTGCTCAGGTCCGGTAATTTTTAGTCTGCCCCCCGAGGGCAGCTGTGTCGTCAGCCTGCCTGAGGTCCCGGAGAGATTTATGCGGCCCTCTTATATCCGTTTTATCTTTAGTGAAAGAAACGGCAGCAGCGTTTTCTTTGACCAGCTAAAGCTCAGCAGCGGGGCAGCTGTGAAAAAAGAATACTGCGGACGGTGCCCGGAGATAAAGGAAACGCCGCTGTCCTTCGAGGTCACGGCCGGCGCAGTGAGATACGTTTTTGACCGCCGGAGAGCAGAGATGGAGCTGATACAAAAAGACCAGAAAAATGTACTCGAAAAGCCAATGAGCTTTAACTTCTTCCGTGCTCCCACTGATAACGACACGATGAAAGGGGACTGGTACAGGCTCTATATGAACGACCCGGCTGTCAAAGTTTATGAGACGAATATTTCGGACAAAAATGGCTGTGCAGTCATAACCGCAGTGACCTCCTACGGGCGGAGCATCTTCCGTCCCTTTGCCAGAGTTCAAGCGGAATACGTCATCGACGGCGAAGGCAGGATGACCGTGACCGCCAGCCTTGAGGCAGACGAGGAGAAAATAACTGTCTTCCCCCGGTTCGGCCTGAGAATGTTTCTTGATAAAAGCTATGAGAACGTCCGCTACTTCGGCTACGGTCCCAATGAGAGCTATATCGACAAGCACCGCTCCTCCTATATGGGGACCTTCTGTGCAAGGGTCAGCGAGATGTATGAGCCGTATCTCAGACCACAGGAAAACTCGTCCCACTGGAACACCGGCGAGCTTACCGTAAGCGGCGGCAGCGGTACGGTCCGTCTGACCAGTGATAACGGCTTTTCTTTCAGCGTCAGTGAATATACCCAGGAAGAGCTTGCCGCAAAGAGGCACGCCTATGAGCTCGAAAAAAGCGGATATACCGTCCTGTGCGCAGACTTTGCCATGTCCGGCGTGGGTACGAATTCCTGCGGTCCGGTCCTGATGGAAAAGTATCGGGTCCCCATGAAGGGACTGAAAAGCTCCATCACCTTTGAGATAAAATAAAGAAAGCTGCGTGACTGTCAGTCACGCAGCTTTTACTACCAGACCCATAGAATGAATACGTAAGAAATTGTTTCTGCTGTTTCTGAGGTCGAGATCTGGATAAATAATATTAAACATCAGGCGCACCCGGTGACGTTATCTTCATTTCTGATATTCACTCCACCGATATGGTAAAGGTCAGCCTGTCGGTGTAGGTCCCGGCGTATTTCACACCCTCAGGGGAGGTGAAGGTAAGCTCCTGAGAATATCCGGTATCGGCGCCGTTGTATTCAAACTCAGCCACAGGGTCCCCCAGGGCCACCGCCGTGCCGCTGCGCTTCACCTGATAATTTGCAGCTGCTCCGTCTGCGGTCTTCACCGTGAACCTGCTGCCGGTGCAGCCGTTCTGAGCTTCGGATATTTTAACGACAAGTTTCTGACCCTTTTTCAAAGTCAGGTCCTTTGTCTCTATCTTCGCAGTCACGTCTTTGTCGCTGAGAGTCACACCGGAGGGGATCTCCACAGTGTACATAGGCTCGTATGTATAGCTTATGTCCATTTGCTGACTTCCGGCGACTTTGCTTACCTCTGCGCCGCCCTCATCACCGTCTGCGCCGGACTTCAGAACGAGGAGCAGCCCGCTGTCACTGGTATTTGACACCACCGTGTAAGTCTGTGCGGTAACTATTTTCCCGTTTTTGACAGTCTCCGATGTACCCTGGACAGTATAATCGTTAAGTCCGTTGATAACACAGCCTTCCCCGATCACATCGCCCGCTTCGAGGTTTTCCGCATAAACGCTGCCGGAATACTGCGCAGCGTCTGCCACTATCTCACCGCTGCCCTCAGAGACCGGACAGCCGAAAACGGCCAGTGCCGCCGCAGCTGAGCAGGCCGCTGTGAACGCTCCTTTTAAGATCTTTGCCCGCATAAGATCAACCCTTTCATCAGAAAAATAACAGGCCGTACCCCACGCCATAGGCACAGCAGGGAACAGCCGGAAACAAATACACTGCAATGTGATACGGCAAATTTGTTTATTACATTTATGATTTTAGCATATTTTCACGAAAATGTCAAGGCTGCGGCCGAAATTTAGTGAAATATTAAGCCTGCGAAGTACCCGTCGTTGATAAGGCTGACCGCAGACTGTGCTGCGTTTTCGGGGCAGTATGCGTTTTTTTGATACAGCGGCTGCTCCTCAGACCTTTCTGTCTTTTCCAGTGACAGGCTTTGTCCCCATGAGAAAGCTCAGCGCCGGTATCCTTAAACATACCTCACAGCACAGCAGCGTGGCTATGTAGGACAGCGCCACGGGTACAAGGTAAAGCAGGACTGTGTTATTTTCAAATACCCCGGCAAGGGCGTACTGAAACATCACCAGCCAGATATAGTGAAAGCTGAAGAACGGAAATGACCTTTTTGACATATAGTCAGTGACCATGCAGGTGCGGTCAAGATATTTTTTCCCCGTACCCATAAGGGCCAGCAGCATGGACCATTCAGATATGTACTTTGCGGCAGTGTTCAGCACAGTCAGGTCCTTTGAGGACCATATGAAAAGATATACGTCAGCCGCACTTGCGCTCAGACCAACTGCAAGTGTGAACGGCAGATATCCTGCGGCTTTCTCTATGACCTCATCGTCAGAAAAAACATAATATCCCACAAGAAAGATATATGTATATTCCGCCAGACTTTTCCCGCCTGCTGACAAAAGACCGTTCAGCAGCGGAAGCGGCGCTCCCAGCAGGCAGATCGCCGGGAAAGAGATCTTCGGCATTTCAAGGGCGATGTATTTTTTTTGCAGGCTGACGATCCCTGCTGAGATAAGCGAGATAACGAACAGGTAAAGCAAAAACCAGAACTGTCCTAAGGAAAAACCGCCGTCCGCCCCGGTAAGGTCTGTGTATTTTGTGAAGAATACCCCGTAGTGGCGCAGAAAACTGCCGCTGTAGCCGCAGCTGTTCTTGTCTGCCATATATGTCATCAGCGGCATGAATACAGCTGTGCCGAAAACGAGCGGCACCAGCAGCCGCTTTGCCCTTTCGGTCACGTATTGTTTGCAGGTCCTTTTTCTGAGGGCATATCTTGTGCTTATCCCCGCCAGCAGGAACATCAGAGGCATATAGTACGGACTGAGAAAAACCACTATGCTGCTGATTAGTTTGTTCCCTGTGAAGAAAACATAATTCGGTTCGCCCCACACGTTCCAGGCCATGGCGGCATGGTAGGGGATAAGGAGAAAAACGTCGATCCACCTGAGTTCGTCGATAAAATGCTTTCTCATAGTTCTCTCCTGTTATCAGCATTGCCGTTCATGTCAGAAAGGCCACTGAATTCATAGTCACGTGAAAGATAAGGGTGGAAATAACGTTGCGGTCCTTTTCATATAAGGCTGTCATAGCCAGTCCCTCAAAAAATATCACCAGGTAGCTGGCCATGACCCTGACGTCAGTGAAGTCCTCAGGGCTGAAGTGGTTCAGGGTGAACAGCAGCGACGTGAAAACTATCCAGGTGCAGATCAGCCCCTTACGGTTCCCGTCCAGTCTGATGCGGACCTCCTCGTAAATATAGTCACGGAAGATCATTTCCTCAACGAACGGTCCTATGAGCATTATCGTTATCCCCTCAGTCACCGGACCGATGCTCGAGGACTTTTCAAGCATGGCCTGGTTAGGGTTCCCACCGATGGCGAAATATTCCAGCAAAACGGAGCTCAGAGCTATGAGAACGAAAGCGGCCACCAGGGCCATGGCGATGTGCCGCAGATATCCTATAAAGTTGCGCACGAATTCTTTAAGGCTCTGCGTCAGTCTTCTGTGCTGTATGACGATCAGCAGCACTGCAAACAGCCCATAGAACACCATGTCGAAATAAGTATTCCAGAAATGCCTGTCGGCAATGCTCAGAAGCAGCCTGCTGACAGCCCTTATCTCAAAAACTATATGAATGAGTATAAAAAAGGACAGCACTGTTATACTGTGCATCACCGTATGCCTTACAGATGTCTGAGCTGTCTGTTCCATTTGCGTTCACCCGACCCTTTTAGCTTATTATTGCCATTGCCTTATGTTTTATCCTGCCTGCCGCCGGACAAACGGTCTATCTCACCACAAGCGTCGTTTCAACATCTGCCCCGTTCATAGGCGTCTCCCCGTCAAGAGAAAGCGTGGTTATCCTGATGACTGCCGGATAGTCCCCCTGAGCAATGGCCCTTGTCAGATGAACGTCATATATACAGTCTCCGGGGCTGACATAACCCGATTCGTAGACCGTCTCACCGCTTTCAGTCAGAACTATCTCAAATTTGAAGTAGCAGGGATTTCCCTGCGGGTCAAGCAAAGCCATAGTGACGTCAGGTGTGTCTTTTTCAATGGTGATGGAGGGATAACCCGGTATCTTTATCCCGTTCCCGCCGCCTGCGCCGTCTGTGGGCGGCGTGCCTGTGTAGACCCTGGCGTCCGGGTCCAGCTCCACCCCGCCGGCGGTACTGTTTTCCGCTGCGGAGCCGGAATTTTTACTGCCGGTCAGCCTGCTCCAGTTCATTCCCAGGATAACACCGCCCACAATGAGAAGCAGCACCAGAATGATAATTATTATGACCTGTCTTTTCGTCAGGGTCACTGTTCTTTCGTCCCCGTTCAATCCGGTCCCTCCGTTCTGTCCGCCTGCCTTATCATTCTTCTGTTGATATAACGGACTTATTATAACACAGGTCCCCTGAAAATGCAATACCGCAGCCGGCTTGTTTTGCCATCTGCTCCTCCTCTATCCGTTGTTCTCCAGATATTCCAGCGCCCAGTCAAGCTCATAGTCCTCATTATCGTGGAATATCTTCATAGCCCCTTCATAGTCGAGGGGAATGCGCACCTCCACCGGATCACGGCTGATGCGGTCTGCCCTGGTGTCGATATTCGGTTCGCCTTCACCGTTCATGATTAGTCCGATGGGGTACCTGACGTACACTATCCCCTCCGCAAGGACGCTTATGCCGCCTGTCTCCTGATTGCTCCCGTTGGGGTCGGTGATCCCGGCAAGGGTCACATTCGGCAGCTTAGAAAGATACA
>JAFVCV010000053.1 GCA_017478965.1 Ruminococcus sp.
TTATGTTTCCCGCCTGGGCCAGAGGATAGGCAGCCTCTGCGGCCCCGGATATGAATACCGGCAGCATCATCATGGGTGCCAGGGCGTGGAAATTCTTTCGTGAGGTATGGATAGCTCCGTCCAGCATCAGTGCTGCCGCCGCTCCGAAGCAGTAAGGCGCCGCCGTGGAGGAATAGGAATCCATGGCTATGAAAAGGGCCAGTATGCCAAAGCATTCGAGGCTGTATTTTGTCAGCCGGATCTTCCTTTCAAGTTCCTCCGGCACCGTTGACAGCAGGAAGGATACTCCGGCGAACAGAGCAACTGTTATGCAAAAGACCATCATCTCGCCGCCCGGCCTTGCCAGATCTATGCTCAGATAGTGAGCTGCATATATCACCGGCACCGGCAGGGCAAGCCTGAAAATGTGCCTGAAAGGGTGTTTCTCCAAAAAGGCGAAAACAGCGAATATCAGCACGGTGAAGCCTGCACACATCAGCCCGTAGGGCAGTGCGGACTTGTTCAGCAGCCAGGAGCTGCCGTAAAGCAAAGCGGAGCAGAGCACCAGGTCCGTCACAAGAGAGTGGAGCCTTTCTATGAACAGGAATGCTGCCATGACCGCCGCAGAGAGGGCGGTTATGATGAATACTTCCGTGGGCCTGTCTACCTGAGGGACATACTTTGCCAACAGCAGAACGCCGGAGCTGGCCATGAGCAGCAGCGAAAATCCTGTGAGCCTTTTCAACAGCTTGCTCTCGGCGGCGATGCTGTAGATGATAAGCTCGGCTGTCAGTATCAGACTTATGCCGAATACCCATGGGTCAGCCTTTTCGTTTATAACGCTGTCTATCGCCGCCGGCAGTGCGGATACAAGGAAAAGGATCCTCATTATGCCCGCAGGACCGTCAGCGTTGAAAGTAAGCTTCCTCTTCGTGCTCATCAGGTAGTAGACCGTCGTCAGCACCGCCACGCAGACGGTGACGATAAAGGCCGCCCTGGTGTAGGAGCCGGCAAGAAGGCTCTCTTCAAGAGTGTAGCCCCAGAGAAGTACGCCGTGGACCGTCAGCACATCTTTACGCTTTGTGATAATGGCATATGCAAGAGATTCTGCGATAAAGACAAAAGCCATTGCCCTGACCCTGGAGCCTGTGCCAAGGCCCGGGGGAGAGGTCTCTGCGGCGGCTAAGCAGGCGCCGATGAACAGCAGTACCTTCATGACGGCATTCACAGTGTCAGCTTTGAGCCTGAGCGTGCCTCTGGTTTTCAGATAATGGTAAACGCCCCCCGCAGCGGCGGAGAACAGTGCGATGTAAAGCCCGTAGAGCTTGTGGTCGCCGTACTGCTGGTCGCCCTCAAGTATCAGCATCAGCAGGACCGCACAGTGAAGCGCAAGGTCATAGATGTCCTTCTTTATGATGGCAAGGGCAAGAAACTCTGCGCACATTAGGATACAAAGCAGCAGAGTATAAACTGTCCAGTAGGGCAGATCGGTGAAAAGCACCGGCACCGCCATGAGCGCTAACAATATCCTGGTGAGCAGGTAAGGCCCGTGGGCATCAAAAAGGTCCTTTTCGGTCAGATGCAGATAGTTGTATAAAGCACCCCCGGCGGCTGCGAAAAGCCCGACCCCGAGAGCAAAGGCGGAGTGATCGTCTATAGTCAGTCCCAGACAGCCGATAAGTCCTGCCAGAAGCACCCCATGGATATAGAGGTGTGCCTGGCTCTTCTTTATCACTGCATATATCCCCAGCTCCAGGAGTACCATCAGTGCTGCAGTCCATGTCATAAGGTCCCATGAAGTACCGAAAACAGCATCGAAGTGCGCAACGGTCATCAGGGTCAGAAAACCCTTTACGGCATACTTTACCTTTTCGGCGTCGATGAGCAGTCTGCCTTTGAGCTCGAGGAATGTGTAAACAGCAGTTGTCAGTACCCCGAAGGCAGTGATTAGGAGTACGAAGAGACTGCGGTCTTCCATGATCGTGTAAAGGTCCAGAACCGCAAAGCACAGGAAGAAACATTCCGCCCACAGCCAGCGAATGTCTTTTGAGCGTATGGCTATCCACAGACATTCCGCCAGGCAGATAAGGCACAGTGCCCAGCCAAAGGCCGTCCACCCGTCGGGCAGAATAAATTCTTTTAATAGCAGCGGCAGGGACATAAGGGCGTAAGCGGTCCTGACAGCCGCCAGACAGTGTTTCATCACCGTGGATATCTCCCGGCCGCTTTTTTCGTAACAATATTTTACCGCAGAAACCGCTGCGCCGAATATTGTCAGCAAGAGGGCAAAAGCGGCATAGGGACGGCTGAAACTATGGCTCAGATGCCCTATGACCAGGGCAGCCGAAAGGAACACCGACCCTGTGAGCACATAGGAGCAAAGGGGCTTTGGATATATCTTCACTGCCGCCGCCGCACAGGCTGTTATGGACAGTGATGAGAACGCCAGGAACAGCCATACTCCGCCGCCGTGAAGTGAGAAATAGTGACCGAAGATCTCCAGATAGCCTGCGGTGATGAAGGTTATGACCGTGAACACTGAGCCTAGCAGGAAAAGGGAAGCAGAGGTGCTGATGAGCTTGAATTTCTTTCTTGAGACGGTGCTGATGCCGAAGAAAAATGCGGCTGCTCCGGCAATGACTCCGGTCCTGGCTATATCGCTCAGATATACCCAGAAGGCGGTGGAAAAGATGATGCCGGCAAGGATCACGAATACCATGCCGATGCCGAAAAGCACCGTGGCGCTGTCGTAATGATGTCTGGTCTTTGTCCTCGGGACATAGGGCGTCTTAGGGTTATTCCCCATATACCCTGTGGGAACAGGCACCTTGCCTTCCCCGACGTCCGCAGGTCTTTCGGGGACCTTTCCGGACAGGTCCTCAGGGACATTCTCCTTCTTCGCCTCAGTTCTTGCAGGCGGCTGCTTTTGCGCTTCTTTCTCTGCGGGGGTCTCTTCCTTTACGGGCTGCTGTGCCTTTTCCGGGACCTGATGAGCCGCAGCGGCTGGGGTATCTTTATTCTGTTCCGGTCTTACCGGCGGCATATCAGCTGCCCTGCCCGCAGATGGACTGTAGATATTTGCAGGTGCCTGAGGGCTTTGTGCCTTCTGCGCAAAAGGTCCGCCTTTTGCAGGCCGCTCATTATCATCGACCTCCAGGCCGTAAAGCTCCTTAGCGCTTATGCGGTCTCTCAGACGCAGCTGCTCGATGAACTGCCTGTGCTTTTTCAGCTTTCCGCTGAGAGAGATAGTCAGAGGTATGAACACAAGGGGCGAAAGCACCCAGGCGATGATAAGCAAAATGGTCATTAACAAGGCAGCAGCCCCCTTTCAGTACAGTCCGTCCATATAACTTCTGTATCAGATATCACCATCGTATTCTCTGGCCGCATTTCTGATCTTATCAAGGTGGAAGGAGGAGAAAACGCAGCGGTTCTCCGGAGTCAGGAGACGGTAGTGCTGTGAGATGTAGTTCTGCTGGATCTTCCAGCGGTCGTTCTCTTCGATGACCCGCCACCATATCTTGCCGCCCATGGACCTTGGGTACCTCACGCCTGTGTCCTCAAATGCCAGGGCCTTGATGATGTCAGACATCTCGCCGCCGAAGGAGTTTTGCAGAACGGTGCTGTCAGAAAAAATGGCCGCCAGAGCCACCGCTCCGGTCCAGCCTAAGCTGGTCCGCTCCTTTTCTATCTCCACCAGGGTCTTTTTTGAGATCCCTAAACAGACCGCCATTTTCTCCTGCGTCAGATCGTATTCGGTCCTGACGAGTTTCAGACTGCGGTTCATCCTTACTATAAATTCTTCCCTTTTCATATTACGCCCCTGTCAAATATCCGGCCTTTTTCTGTTTCCTGCGTCCTGCCCCGCCGCAGCGGGGCGGGGACACAGCTGTATACTTTGTCTCACTGTTCTTTGTTCAAAGTCATTTTGTAACTTATTTTCCACTATGGTGTAATTATACACTTTCTGTTCATTCTTGTCAAGAGGTTTCACCTATTTTTCAGAAAAAAGGTCTTATTCTTCCGAAAGGGGAAAAACACAACAAAGGCCATTTTCCTGCCCGGGCAGGAAAATGGCCTTTTTCACGCTTATATTATGTTCTCTAAAAACGCCAGGGTCTTCTCATCGTACCTCAGGTCCTGTGCCGCCATGTCCTCCTCCAGCTGCCAGAGCTTTGTGCAGGCGAATACCGACGAAACGAAGAAGGGCTGACTGTTCAGATACCCCAGCGGCACCACCGCCGGCGCCATCCCCGTCTGCTCCGAGATCTTCTTTACCCTCGCAAGCCTTGCCAGGTTCGCCGTTGAGGCGTACTGGCTCTCCGGCAGATTGTTGGCTGTGTCTCCCTTGGCAAACTTTGCGAAAAAGCCCTTTGCCTGAGGCGAAAACGCCATGATAGGGAAGTTGTTCTTCTTATACCAGGCGAATTCTCTGGTGTCCATGCACACTAAGGTGTCGTCCCCCAGTATGTCGCTGCTGGCGTGTGCAAGTGAGTAGTTTATCTGACTGATCCTGATAGGCTCCATTCCAGTGGCAAGGGCAAACTCGTTAGCCTCTTCTATCCTTGCCGTGGTCCAGTTGGAAACGCCTATGAAACGTATCTTTCCCTGCTCGTAAAAATCGTTGAGTATGGGCATGATCTCCTCCACCGGAACATCGGTGCAGTCTCTGTGAAGAAAATAGATATCCACATAGTCAGTTTTGAGAAAGCTCAGACTTTCGTTAAGGTCGCTCTCTAAGCTGGCCCTGTCGAGCCTGTGCTGCTCCCAGTCATCATAGGTAGGGTGGCCCCCCTTGGTGACCAGCACCACCTTCTCCCGGCAGCCCCTCGATGCTAACCATCGTCCTATGACGGTCTCGCTGGCGTTGCGTCCGCCCTCGACCCAGTTGCAGTAGCTGCGGGCAGTATCTATACACCAGCCCCCGAGCTCGATGTATTTATCCAGAAGCTCAAAATAATCCTCGTCATTGTCATGTCTGTCAAAATTGGCAGTGCCGTAAGTCAGTGCGGGTATCACTATCTCTGACTTGCTGTTTTTCAGTACACAACTTATCATCTTCCTCAACCTCCCGATATTCCCGAAAATATTCTCATATATAAATTTTATGCCATACGTTCACATCATATTATTATAACACATAAAATGCTATTTTTCGATAAATATTTGTTAAATTTTATATTTTTTATTCCGACCCCTTGACAAAGAGAGTGTGTTGTATTATAATAGTCTTATTGTAAAGGTCGGGGACTTTACAGGCACGCTGCTCTGTGAAGGCCGGGCTTATGATCTCGGGGGAGTGAGCGCTGTGGGAAGAAATTTCAAGATGTATATACTTATGGACCTCTATGGCACTTTGCTCACCGAAAAGCAGTATAATATAATGAATATGTATTATAACGACGATCTGTCCCTAGGCGAGGTAGCCGCACAGGTGGGGATATCCCGGCAGGGGGTCCACGACACAGTAAAGCACTGCGAGAAGGCTATGCTGGAGTATGAGGAAAAGTTAGGGCTTTTCCAGGCGCAGCAGGATCACCTGGCGGAGCTGAAAGAGCTGAAGGAACAGGCTCTTGACATATTCAACGAGTGCAGGAAGATAAATCTTTCTAGGCCCATCGCTGAAAAGACCATAGTTTTGCTGGAAAACCTTGACAGCAAGCTGGCTGAGTATGAGGCGGATTATGAAGAGGGCGCCGAAGGTGAGCAGGAGGACGGGAAAGATCAGGACAGTCCTGCTGACGGTACAGACCAATAAGGCAAACAGGAAGATATGATAGAGCGATACTATAATAACGGGAGGTCAGGATATGGCATTTGAAGGACTTTCAGCTAAACTCAACGGCGTGTTCAAGCGCCTTAGATCCAGGGGCAAGCTCACTGAGGACGACGTCAAGGAGGCCATGCGTGAGGTAAAGATGGCGCTGCTGGAGGCAGATGTGAGCTATAAGGTAGTCAAGGATTTCGTGGCTGCTGTCAGCGAAAGAAGCGTGGGCGAGGACGTTCTCAAAAGCCTGACGCCCGGTCAGCAGGTCATAAAGATAGTCAATGAGGAGCTGGTCAAGCTCATGGGCGAGGCCAATTCCAAGATAAATTTCCCAAGCAAGCCTCCATGCATCGTGATGATGTGCGGACTTCAGGGTTCGGGTAAGACTACCCATGCCGCTAAGCTGGCAAAGATGTTCAAGCGGGACGGCAGCAGGCCGCTGCTCATCGCTGCGGACGTTTACAGGCCTGCCGCTATAGACCAGCTGGAGATCGTGGGTTCAAAGGCAGGCGTAGAGGTGTTCCAGATGGGGCAGATAGACCCCCGCAAGATAGTCAAGGAAGGCCTGAAATACGCCAAGGACCACGGCAATGATCTGGTCATAATAGATACGGCCGGACGTCTTCACATTGATGAAGAACTGATGGACGAGCTGAAGGATATAAAGAAGATAGCAAGCCCCAGCGAGATAATGCTGGTAGTTGACGCCATGATCGGTCAGGACGCCGTTAAGGTGGCCTCGGCCTTTGATGAGGCCCTGGGCATCGACTCAGTGATACTGACAAAGCTGGATTCAGATACAAGAGGCGGCGCAGCGCTCTCAGTGCTGGCCGTGACAGGCAAGCCTATCAAGTTCGTTGGCATGGGCGAGAAGCTGGACGACTTTGAGCCTTTCCACCCGGAGAGGATGGCGTCCAGGATACTTGGCATGGGCGATATGCTGACCCTTATCGAAAAGGCCACCCAGACCGTAGATGAGGAGGAGGCCGAAAAGCTGGCCAAGAAGATGCAGGAGGAGGGATTTGACCTTAACGACCTGCTGGATCAGATGAAACAGATGCAGAAGATGGGTTCGATCAAGTCGATAATCAAGATGCTGCCCGGCACCGCAGAGATAAGCGATGAGCAGATGGAGGCAGGCGAGGAGAGCCTGAAGAAGACCGAGGCCATGATAAATTCCATGACCCTGGCAGAAAGGTCCAAGCCCTCTATCATCGACCCCAAACGCAAGAGAAGGATAGCAGCCGGCAGCGGCACCACAGTCACCGATGTCAACCAGCTGTTAAAACAGTATGAGGACATGAAGAAGATGATGAAGAAGTTCGGCATCACCGGCGGCATGGGCCTTCACAGCAAAAAGGCCAGAAGGAGAAGGGCTGACCTTATCAAGAGCCTGACTAACGGGCAGCAGTGACATAGCTAACAGGATAGGTAGGATATGGAACCCGGTATACTCATAGCGCTGCTTTTTATGGTCCTGGGGGGACTGTTCATATGGATGGCCGTGATGAACTTTGACTTCTTTTTCAGGCTGGGCAGGTTCAGAAAGGCCGAAAAACTCTGGGGAAGGACCGGGGCAAGGATAGTCGCCGTTATCATAGGGGCGCTGCTGATAGTTTTCAGCATAGGCGTTTTTATGAGCTTGTAGCTCATTGCCGGAGGTGATACAGCATGAACGCATTTGGTGTCATAGTACTTCTGCTCGTAGGGTTTTATCTGTTTTTCGGCGCCTATAAGGACTTTGACTGGTTTTATTCCGGCCTGAAGATGCAGCGTGCAGTCAGACAGATGGGAAGAAAAAACGCCAGGATATTGTATATGGTATCCGGCATAGTGCTTATGATCGCTGCGATGGTCATGGTTTTTGTTTGATAAGCTTTCAATGCGGAGTTCCCCGCTTGAATATATAAATGTAAGGATATACGGAGGTGAATACAAATGGCAGTAAAGATCAGACTCAGAAGAATGGGCGCTAAGAAGGCTCCCTTCTACAGAATAGTCGTTGCTGATTCCAGGTACCCCAGAGACGGACGTTTCATCGAGGAGCTGGGCTACTATGACCCCACTAAGGAGCCTTCAGTAGTAAAGGTGAACGATGAAAAGGTAAAGAGCTGGATCGCTAAGGGTGCTCAGCCTACAGACACTGTAAAGGCTATACTGAAGAAGAACGGCACACTTTGATCTGCGAGGTCGGTCCTCGATCGGTAAGGCAGCTTATCCCACCCCTTGCCTTACCGCTCTAACCGGGTGGAATACCCGGTGATTTCCGTGGGAAGATCAATACAGGAGGAAACGATGATGAAAGAATTGCTCGAAACTATCGTGGCAGAGCTGGTCGATGACAAGAGCGCTATCCAGGTAACGGTGGACGAACCGAATGCCGAGGGCGTTGTGGTCTATCATCTGCACGTTGCACCTGAGGATATGGGAAGGGTCATCGGCAAGCAGGGAAGGATCGCAAAGGCTATCAGGGTCGTGATGAGAGCCGGCGCATCCCGTATCGATCAGAAGATCATGGTCGAAATAGACTGACAAGATCAAAGCCTTCTTCGCTGTGCGGGGAGGGCTTTATTGTTAGACGGCTATTGTTTGTTGTTTTTATCAATTTGTGATTAATTTACAAAATAATTTTCTTATAGAAGTGAAATGTGTCTGAAAATTCATCTTCGGTTCATATTGGAGTGTTATTATATGTACAGTTAAGAGAGAGGTACAAAAAAATAAAGGCTTGGTGCTTGGCAAAGTCTGCGGATGGCAGCACCCGGAAAAGTGCGTAAATACGCCGGTTTTGCCAATCATCAAATCCCTTTCATAATTCTATAAGAAAATTAATGCTCATTTCCTGCTGATAAGAAATGAGTATTAATTTTTTTGTGCATTTATTGCGATTTTTTAAGACCGTTTTTTCATTTATTGCGGTCTGCTCTTGATGGCGGCTTTTTATAAAAAGTGCTTGACTTTGGAATGGGTATGGGATATAATTGATTTGACGGCTTTTTGGGAAATGTGAACGGGAGGTGCGTGAAATGAAAAAGGCGCTGCTGGTCATAGATATGCAGAACGATTATCTTTATGAGAAACGCAAAAAGATATTCGCCTATGACACTAAAGCCCTGGTTGGGGCGGTCAATGAGCTTGTCAGAAAATATAAGGCCGAGGGCAGCGACGTTATCTATATCCGGCACATTATCCAGAATTTGCCTACGAACCGGCTGCTTTTCGGCTATTCCATAGCAGGCACAGAGGGCGCTGAACTTTACGGGGGACTTGAAGTGCTTTCGGACTTCTGCTTTGATAAGCTCTTCGGGGACGCTCTTACCAATAAGGAGCTTTTGCAGACTGTAAAGGACAAGGGATATGAGGAGCTGCATCTGTGCGGTCTGGACGAGTACGGCTGCGTGACCTCTACCGCCCTGGGAGCTGTGAAAAGAGGTCTGACGCCTAAGATAGTCCGCAGCGGCACCGCTACGGTGTTTCCGGCGAAAAAGGCCGCCAAGGGTAAGAAAAAGCTTGAAGAGGCAGGAGTGGCCTATATTTGAGGGGTTGATGTGATGTATAAACAAGGGCAGTACAGGATAGTTTCAAAGAAAAATCTGGCAAAGGGCATTTTCGATGTTGAGATAAGCTGTCCACACGTGGCCAGGCTGGCCGGACCGGGTCAGTTTGCACAGGTGGCTGCGGAGGGGTACTTTTTGAGAAGGCCTATATCCATCTGCGATATCGACAAGGATAAGGGTACCATAAGACTTGTATTCGAGGTCAGGGGCAAAGGCACCGAGCAGCTCAGCCGCCTTAATGAGGGGGAACTGATGGACATAATGGCACCCCTGGGGAACGGATTTAAGGTCGTTGAGGGTGTGAAGGCTGTCTGCGTGGGCGGCGGTATAGGCGTTCCCCCTATGGTGGGGATAGCCAGGCAATACGGCGAAAACTGCACTGCGATAAGCGGCTTTCGCAACATGGCGGCAGTCATACTTCAGGAGGACTTCAGGGCCGCCGGGGTGAAGACCGTGCTCTGCACAGACGACGGTTCTGCCGGCAGAAAGGGCTTTGTTACCGAAGCTCTGGAGGAGCTTGTCTCTCAGGACAAGCCCGATATCATCTATGCCTGCGTACCTATGGTGATGCTCAAAAAGGTGGCCGCTGTCGCTGAGAAAAACGGCATAGAGTGCCAGGTATCCCTGGAGGAAAGAATGGCCTGCGGAGTGGGCGCCTGCCTTGGCTGCGCCTGCAAGGTCAAGGGGGAAAACGGTGAGGCAGTTCATAAGCACGTCTGCAAGAACGGCCCGGTATTTGACAGCAAGGAGGTAGTGTTCCCATGAACAGACTGAGTGTTGAGTTCTGCGGGGTCGAGTTCAAAAATCCTGTCGTTCCCGCCAGCGGCACCTATGGCTACGGCAGGGAATATGAGTGTCTTTATCCCCTTTCAAAGCTGGGCGGCATATCGGTAAAGGGCACCACCCTGCACCGCCGGGAGGGCAACCCGGCCCCCAGGATAGCCGAGACTCCAAGCGGTATGCTCAATTCCGTTGGGCTCCAGAATGGCGGCGTTGAGAGATTTCTTGATACTGAGCTGCCAAATCTTGTGACAAAGGACACCAGGGTGATCGCCAATATCGCAGGCTCCACTGTTGAGGAGTGCGCAGAGCTGGCAGCAAGGCTCAAAGGCACGGCTGTGGACATGATAGAGCTGAACATATCCTGCCCAAACGTCAAGCAGGGCGGCGCCGCTTTCGGCACAGACTGCACCATCGCCGGTCAGGTCACCCGGGCTGTCAAGGATAATTCCGACAAGCCAGTGATGGTAAAGCTCTCGCCGAACGTGACCAGTATCGCTGACATCGCAAGGTCGGTGGAAGCTAACGGTGCAGATGCAGTTTCGCTGATAAATACCCTACTTGGCATGAGGATAGACATAAAGACCGGCAGACCTATCCTGAGAAACAACGTGGGCGGGCTTTCCGGCCCGGCAGTATTCCCGGTGGCAGTGAGAATGGTCTGGCAGGTGGCCAATGCGGTGAAGATACCGGTCTGCGGCATGGGCGGCGTTTCCGCCTGGGAGGACGCAGTGGAGATAATGATGGCAGGAGCATCCCTGGTGCAGGTAGGTGCGGCCATTTTCAGGGACCCTTACGCCCCGGTGAAGATAATAGAGGGCCTGGAGAGATACTGTGAGGATAATAATATCGCCAATATCTCAGAGATAGTAGGTACAGTAAAGCCCTGGTAAAAACAGTAATATCTCCCCCGCATCATGCGGGGGATCTTTTCTGGTCTGTTGTTGACATATAAGTAAATATATGGTATTATCTATATAACGGCATATTCATTTGTATATGGAGGGGATACTATGAACCTTACTCACCTTAGATATATGGTGGAGGTAGAGCGATTAGGCTCGATCACCAAGGCCGCTGCCGCACTCTATATGGGCCAGCCAAATCTTTCCAAGGCCATAAAGGAAATGGAGCGGGAAGTGGGGGTGCCTATATTCCGCCGTTCCGCCAAGGGCGTGGTCCCCACGGAAAAGGGAAAGGAATTTTTGCAGTATGCCAAGGCCATACTGGTCCAGATGGACAAGATGGAGAGCCTTTATATGGAGCCCCGCCGCAGCGAGGTCAGCTTTTCGCTGCTGCTGCCAAGGGCAAGCTATATAACCTACGCCTTTACGGAGTTTCTCAATAAGGTGGAAAAAAACACCAATATCGACATCAAGATAAAAGAGACTAATTCGATGGAGACTATCAATTCCATAGTCGAGTGCGAATATGACCTGGGGATAATCCGCTACCCTACGGTCTATGAGGGTTTCTTCCTTCCGCTGCTTGAGGAAAAGGACCTTGCTGTCCACAACAGCTGGCAGTATGACTATGTGCTGATAATGAGCATGGACAGCCCCCTGGCACAGGAGAAGGAGATAACCGAGGGGGTCCTGGATAAGTACATCGAGATACTTCACGGGGATAATATCGTACCAAATATCTCGGCGGCCTATCAGAAAAAGAACGCCCGCATACAGGAGCATAAAAAGCACATATATGTATACGAAAGGGGCAGCCAGTTCGATATCCTGTCCTCCTGTCCGGATTCGTATATGTGGGTGTCGCCGATGCCGAAGGCGGTGCTTGAACGCTACGGGCTGATACAGCGCCGCTGTCCGGAGCTGAGAAAACCCAATAAGGACGTGCTGATCTATCAGAGCAGCTACCGGCTCAGCGCTGCGGACGAGCTTTTTATCGAAGAGCTGGAGAGAGTCAGACAGGAGATAAGCGAATGATCTTGGAGGAGAGCTATGCACATAACTGACGAGGATAACCCCCGGCTGCCCTATCTGAGGGACAAGACCTCAAAGCTCACCACGTCCCCGGGGTGCTATATAATGAAGGACAGCACAGGAAAGATAATCTACATCGGAAAGGCAAAGAACCTGAGAAACCGTGTGTCCTCATATTTCAGAAAATGGCAGGACCATCTGCCTAAGGTGTGGAAAATGGTGTCGAACGTCAACGACTATGACTTCATCGTTACCGACAGCGAGTTCGAGGCATTGGTGCTGGAGTGCTCGCTTATAAAGCTCCACACTCCGAAATACAATATTCTGCTGAAAGACGACAAGGGGTACAGCTATATAAAGGTCACTGACGAGCCATATCCGAGATTGCAGGCAGTTTTGCAGAAAAGTGACGACAATGCTGAGTATATCGGACCCTATACCAGCTCCTTCGCAGTCAAGCAGGCTGTGGAGGAAGCCAATAAGGTCTTTAAGCTCCCGACCTGCACCCGGGTGTTCCCTAGGGATATAGGAAAGGCCAGGCCCTGTCTTAATTTCCACATCAAGCGCTGTATGGGCGTCTGCACGGGGGAGTTTACCCAGGAAGACTACCGGCGGACCGTTGAACAGGCTGTGGATTATATCAGGAACGGCTCAGCTCAGTCTGTGGAAAGGCTCACTGCTGAGATGGAAAGGGCGGCGGAAGATCTGGAATTCGAGCTGGCTGCCAGACTCAGAGACAGGATAGCTGCCATCAAGAAAGCTGCCGAGAGCCAGAAGATAATCGACGAGACTGTTCCTGACTGCGATATAATCGCCGTATCTGCCAACTCCGAGGTCGCTGCCGCAAGTGTTATAATGTACCGGGGCGGCAGGCTCATGGACAAGGCCGATTATTACCTGGGGGACCTTGATGAGAGCGGCGCCATGCTTGAACAGTTCGTGCTGAGCTTTTATGCCATGAAGGACAGCGCCCCAAAAAACATCGTCCTGGAGGAGGAGCCGGACAACAGAGAGATGCTGGAGCAGTATCTAAGGGAAAAGTATGGCCATGCGATCTATATAACTGTCCCGAAAAAAGGACATATGCTGAGACTTTCCACGCTTGCCAAGAGCAACGCCAATGAGTATATCTCAGTAAGAGTAGGACGAACAGGCCGTGAAGTCGCAGGTCTGGAGGAGCTGGCGAAGGCACTGGGAATGACCCGTCCCCCAAGGTTCATCGAGTGCTACGACATCTCGAACCTGGCCTCATCGGACATGGTGGCGGGCATGGTGGTCTTCGAGAACGGCAGGCCCTGCAAGAAACGCTATAAGCGGTTTTCTATAAAGACCGTGGCCGAGCAGAACGACTATGCCTGCATGGCGGAGGTCATCGAAAGGCGTTTCAGGAACTATTTTGAAAAGACCGACGAGGGATTTGCCACCCTGCCTGATCTGATACTTCTTGATGGCGGCAACGGCCATGTTAACACCATCGCACCGGTGCTGAAAAGGCTGGATATAGATGTGCCGCTTTACGGCCTGGTGAAGGACGACCGCCACCGGACCCGTGCCATCGCCACAGGCGACGGTGAGATCTCCATAGTCAAAAGCAGGGCCGCCTTTGACCTTGTGACTGCTATCCAGGACGAGGTACACCGGGTGGCCATAACCTATCAGCGCTCAAAGCGTAAGAAAAGCTCCTTCGCCCTGAGCCTCACCGCCGTCAAGGGAGTCGGGGAGAAAAAGGCGGCTAAGCTCATAACCGCCTACAGGACCAAGGAGGCCCTTAAAAACGCCGGACTGGAGGAGATAATGAAGACCGCCGGCGTCAATGAGTCCACCGCCCGGGAGCTTATGGACATTATTGAAGAGCTGTGAATGTAAAATAATTAACAAAATGTAAAAGTTCTTTTTACTGTTAAATGATAATCGAATGTTAATAATCTCTTCATATGTATCTGCTATAATTTTATAAATGTTATTTTTTTGATAAAAACATTCTTGTGCAAAAATACATTTACGCAGAAAAAATATAAAGGCAGGTACATCAAAATGGAGCAGCATGGAATCAGTAAGCTTGATCTGAAGAGAAGGAACCGTATGCAGGTCCTGAAAATATTAAAGCAGAGGGGACCTACGTCGAGGATCGACATCGCCGGGACCTTAGAGCTGACCAGGGCAGCCGTCACCATCATCACCAATGAGATGATAGAGCAGGGTATTATCCAGGAGATAGGCGAGTATAAGCACATCACCGAGAAGGCGCCCAGGGGCAGGAAGAAAATACTCATCGACATCAACCACCACTATAAGTTCGTCATCGGCGTGACTATAGAGGAAGATATAGTGAGCGTAGGGCTTTCCACTCTTGCGGGGGCGGTGCTGGATAAGAGAAATCTTTCCATCGACCACACCATCGAGTATAATGCCATTGCCGATTTTGTGAAGAAGTCCATCAAGGAGGTCCTTGCTGACAACTGCTTAGATAAGAGGTCTATCCTTGGCATAGGTTTCGGCATTTTCCCCACCATGTACGAAAAGCTCGGCATAGAGGTCAAGGACGGGGTGCCGGATTATACCAAGGTCAAGGCTGTCATCAGGGGAGTCACCGATCTGCCTCTGGTATTCGACAACTCTGTAAAGGGTACCGCCATGGCCAACATCGACTTTCTGAAGACCAAGGACCCCAACAGACAGAACATTGCATTTTTGCAGTACGGCAACAATATGAATTTCGTCGTTACCAATCTTAATGAGCCTATATTCTCCTATGACAACAGAACGGGCTTTGTTGACAAAATGATAATCAATCCTACCTCTGACAGGGTCTGCGAAAAGTGCGGCAGAAGGGGCTGTGTGGAGAATGAGATAACTCCCTCGGCTACTATGAGAAAGCTTTCCGAGATCTATTCGCCTGACGCTACGCCCCACCTCTATGAGGCCTCCAAGGGCAATTTCCGCAGCGTCAGCAGGGACATGATGATGACTGCATATGAGAAGGAGGACCCCGGCGTCAGGAAGGTACTTGACAACGAGATAAAGCTCATGGCTGTGCTGATAAACAATCTGTATTTCTCTACAAATCCCCAGAAGATAGTGCTCCACCACTTCAATTTCAGGGGCGCCCCCAACGACCGGGACTTCAACATGATAAGAAATGCTCTTAACGAGATCGGCGGTCCCCTGGTGGCTGGGAAGATAGAGACTTCCATTATCGAGGAAAAGCACCGTTTTCTCTCAGGCTGCGCTCTGGCTATAAGAGAGCTGTTCTTTAACAGAGGCGGTTTCGACGCAAACTGAATAAGGCAAAAAAGAAGGCCGCCTGCGGAGAACTTGCGCAGGCGGTCCTTTTATGTGTTCTTATACGAAATTGTCCTCGTCGATGTCGTCCTCAACGTCGCCGTTGAGTATGTCCTTTAGAGCCTGGAGCTCCTCATCGGTCAGGGTGACGCCCTTGGTCATTCTGGTGTGATCCGGGCTCCAGTCCCTGATGTCATACTTCGCCGGATGGTCGCCCCAGCTGACCTTGTTCAGCTCCTTGGTCCAGCCCTTGGCGTTTTCCGAAAGAACGCCTACACGCTCTACGATCTCAAATTTCAATTCAGCCATTTCATTTTCCTCCTTTTATGCTTGACCGGTACTGAACAGAGCATAGCTGTCCAGCCGGCTTTGCTGTCAGTTTTTTATCCCCGCCGGGACCTTTTCTTTGGCCTCCCCAGGGCATTTTTTGCGGAACCTATCAGGTCGCCGGTCTTTGCATATCCTGCTGCGAACGTACCTATCCTTCCGCTGAAAACAAAGAATACCGCTATCAGCTCTCCTAAAAACAGGAAAGCTCCCAGCCATGGGTCTATCCATGCCCCTAAAAGGCCGTCAAAGCTCAGTATCAGAGCTGCGATGTATCTGTACCTCATGAAGACTGTCATCATTGACAACGACAGCGCACACAGGGTCAGGAAACAGTATATCCAGCTGAATACCGCTCCGATAGAAACGGCCAGCAGGCCTCCGCATATAAGTGCAGGCAGCTGCTTTTTAAAGAGCAGCGAGCAGATGACCCCCGCTATGAGCACCGCCATGAGCGGCAGAAACCTGAATTTTACGTTCAGCGCTAAGAACACCGCCAGCAGCAGCGCCGCAGCCGCCAGCCTTGCCTTGCCCAGAGAGACTATCTTCTCGGCTATGGACTTGGGCAGAAATCTGAACAGCAGGCTGCTGATGCTCTCCATATTGATGATGAACACCCCGCAGAACAGCACGAACAGCAGCAGATAAAGGGGCAGATGATGCAGAAGGTCAGTTTCCAGAAGAAGTATGGCCAGCATACCCAGCAGGATAATGTTGCTTGTGACCATCTTTTTATAGTTTATCTTAAAGGGCACTATCTTCTTCGAGTCGATGACCCTCAGTATGAACACCGTGACGTAGCTTGCCACTGTGGAGATAGGCGGTCCGTAAAGTCCTATGGTGGGTATCAGGATAATGTTCAGCCCCACGTTTATCACGCCCGACACCAGGCTGGTGGCCAGGGACCTTGCCGTCTGCTTTGTGGCAAGATATATGGCCCCCATAAATGTGGTAAAGCAAGAAAAAATGGTGGAATAGATGATTATAGGAGCATAGCGTATACATTCCCAGAAATCCGAACCGATAAAGCCCATATAAGTCATGGGCTGGATAATGAGCATACAGCCGCCGGCAAGTATATAAAGCAGGCTCTGGTTAAAATCAAAAACGTTCTCATAAAACCTGTCTCTGTCCTTGCTGTCGTTCTCGGTGATGGCGGACATATTCCAGGCCTGTCCGAACATCATGTAGACCGTAGCGACCATGTTGGGTATCCTGTAGGCAGCCGAAAGAACTCCGTTGGCAGAATCTCCCATATAGTGCTTTGTCATGAATGAGTCGGAGCTGTTGGTGATGAGCCACAGCAGCTGGGCCGGTATAAGCGGAAGAGAGTATTGCAGCATGGATGCCATCATCTCTCTGTCCAGCCTTCTGAAGTCGAAATACCGCCAGAGCTTTGCAGCGAAAGTGACGAACACCGTGGTGATGAGATCTGAAAGGATAGTGGCTAAAAGATATTTCTGCACCCCGGTGCCTTCACCGAGAAAGCTGTCCGGCAGCACGATATAGAACATCACCATGAAAAACAGGGTGAAGAAGGTGGCCACCATACCTGCCACAGCGAAAAGCTTGACCTTTTCCATACTTCGCACAAAGGTGGTGTAAAGGGTCTTTATCCCAGACATCATCACATATGCGAAAAGAAGGACCGCATAGCCCCCGATATAGGCCTTAGCTATGCCGCTCAGGTTTACCAGGAACAGCAGCAGCGAAAAAAGCAGCATACCTCCCCCGCAGACCAGGTTGCCGATAGTAAAGACCTGTCTCTTGTCATAAGCCTTGTCAAGGCCAAATCTTATGATAGCCTCGCTTATGGTCATGGTCGCCAAAGGGATTATCCAGTTGGCGATCTGTGTCAGTATGTCGGCGATGCCCATCTGGCTCTTGGTCAGGTGGTTCGTGTATATAGGGACCAGCAGCAGTACCAGCACCTTTGAGCTGAACTGTCCGATGGCAAAAACTATGGTATTGGCCAGCAGCTTATTGTAGCTGCTCTGTGGTTTAGTGTCACTCATCATTATCCCTCATGATCCTAGTTAAAAAACAACAACATTTATTATAACACAGTTCCTCCCAAAAGTAAAGCCCAGGGGCGTGGAATTCACAACGAAATTTATTGGTCCCGGTACTTGAAATTTGCAGCAAAATATAGTATAATATACTCAGCGATATAAAAACCGTGGCGCAGGCCATGAAAGAGCAGACGGCAAGGGCCGGTGAGCAGGAACATGAACCGGAAAGGAAGGCGGATCTCAATGAGCAAGGGTCTGAAAATTTTTCTGATAGTTTTTTCGTCGATAGTTGCAGCAGTGGTCACAGCTAATATCATTACTGAGATCTTCAAAACAAAGCTGAACAACAAGTATTATTCGGTGGAAAGATAAAGCGGCGGCGGACTGAGGTCCGCCTTTTTTTTGAAAAAAACAAGCCCCGGCGGGCTTGTCGGGGCATCTCAGATGCAGAAACGGTGGTCGCCGATGACAGTTATCGTCTGGCGGGACCACATGAATTTGTTGGAGGTCTTTTTGGGATTATAATAGTATATGCAGCCTCCGGTGGGGTCCCAGCCGTTGAGAGCGTCACGGGCCGCATTGTAGGCTGAAGCTGATACGGGCTCGTTGAACTGACCGTCAACGATGGCTGTGAAAGCACCGTCCTGGTAAATGACTCCCGCAAGGGTGTCAGGAAAGGAGGGGTGCTCGATGCGGTTGAGTATCACGGCACCAACGGCTACCTGCCCGGCGTAGGGTTCGCCCCTGGCCTCAGCTGAGATTATCCTTGCGAGCAGGTCGATATTGGCCTGTGTGGCCGCAGGTATCTGTCCGACGGAAATGCCAAGGGCTTTCAAAGTGATAGGCCCGGCGGTGCCGGTCTGGGAAATGCCCTGCTGTTTTTGAAAGGCCAGGACAGCATTGCGGGTGATGGAGCCGTAATAACCGGTAACATTGGCGTTGAAAAGCCCACGCTCCTTCAGCCTTTCCTGAATGGCCCTGACCTCATTGCCCGTAGAGCCCACTGAAGAGACAGTCTCCCGGTGCTCGGGTGCAAGGTAAGAAAGCAGCGCCAAGCCGAGAATAACGGCCAGCAGTGCGGTCACGAGTTTCCAGATGTCCTTTTTTTCTTTTAAAGAAACCATGTTTCTCCTCCTTATTTTGGTGTTCTGTATGATATAATATCTGCATTGAACGCCGAATTATTCATTATTTGTGAAAAATCAACATAAAATCCTTGATAAGTGGAAAATTCTTCTGCTTGACAAAACAGCAAAAGGGTGATATAATGATAAAGCTGTCAGCGAGGGGCACCAAAA
>JAFVCV010000054.1 GCA_017478965.1 Ruminococcus sp.
GGAAAGCGTTACAGATACCTCAGAGATTCGGGAGCATACCGCAAGGAAGGCTGTGTAAAAAAGTTTCTGAAAACCCGCCCCGAAGAAGTTGAAAGTGCTGCCCGGCAGGCGATGCGTGACCGTATCGACCAGCTTGTGATCGCAAAGCGAAGTGCAGACATTCCCGATGCCGACACCGAAGCTCTGAGAGCTGAGATCATCAAGATCGAAGAGGAAATTCGCAAGCTGATGAAAAGGCTCGGTGATGCTGACACGGTGCTGTTTGAGTATATCCAGAATACGGTCAATGAGCTGCACGAACAGAAGGCGGCTCTGGAACGTAAGATGCAGGCTAAGGCTCGTAAGCGCAGGACGGTGGATACCGCACCTTTGGAAAAGCCGATGAAGTATTGGGATAAACTTTCCATTCCAGAAAAGCACGAACTTGCGGCAGTTATGCTCTAAGCGGTCTATGTGAGTGATGAAAACGGCATTGAGGTAAAATTCAGTATATAAGGAAACGGCGATTTTGCGCCGTTTTCAAAATATGGTGGAGTGCAGCGATCGGCGTGCTTGACAGCAATAGATCAAAGATGCCCCGGCAGATGGCTGCCGGGGCATCATATTTTTATCTGTTTATCAGTCAGTTCTCACTGTAGCAGGCAAATACCTTCTCAGTCACCTGCTTGTCCTCGTCCTTTGACTTTGTCACAAGGCTCACTATCGGTACCACTATCAGGCCGAAGAGTATTGCGAAGGCGCCGGCATTGACCGGAGAGGCCAGGTTAAGGCCGTGCCATACGGTGGTCTTTACTTCAACAAGGCCGAAGGTGAAGATGAGCATATGGACCACGGTGATGCCTACGCCGCAGATAAAGCTTGCCAGGACTGCGGCCTTGGTGACGCCCTTCCAGTAAAGTCCGTACATAAAAGGTGCCAGAAAAGCACCTGCCAGAGCGCCCCAGGAAATGCCCATAAGGTTGGAGATTATCATGGTGGACTGCTTTGCGCCCCTGAGGGAATAGATAGCTATGACCACGGATATGAGCAGGAACACTGCAATGAAGATCCTCATTATGCGGACCTCCTTTTTCTCGTCCATATCCTTTTTCATCATTGGTTTGATAAGGTCGATGGTAAGGGTCGAGCTGGAGGTCAGCACCAGGGAGGACAGAGTTGACATGGAGGCCGACAGCACCAGAACGATTATCAGTGCGAAAAGGCCGCTGGAAAGGCTGTCCATCATGGTGGGGACGATGGCGTCGAACCCGTCCTTAGGAGCGCCGTCAACATTCTCCTCAAAGAGCCTGCCGAAGCCGCCTAAGAAATAGCAGCCGCCTGCCACTACCACTGCGAAAACGGTGGAGACTACGGTGCCGGTAACGACTGACTTGTCGTCCTTGATGGCATAGAACTTCTGCACCATCTGGGGAAGTCCCCAGGTCCCGAGAGAGGTAAGTATGACCACGCCCACCAGGTTGATGGGATCCGGTCCGAAAAGGGTATTGTAGACCCCGGTGTTCCCCTGGCTGTCCGGTATAGCTCCCATAGCGTCCAAAGAGCCGGTAAGTCCCCCGTTCTGGTTCAGGACCGCAGCAACTACGGCTACGATGCCTATGAGCATTATTATCCCCTGGATAAAATCATTGAGGGCCGTGGCCTTATAGCCGCCCATGATGACATAAATGGCGGTGAAGATAGCCATAGCGATTATGCAGTACTCATAGTCGATGTGGAAGCTCTTTTCAAAGAGCCTTGAAAGTCCGTTATACACCGAGGCGGTGTAGGGTATGAGGAAGATGAAGATTATCAGCGCCGAAACTGTTTTCAGCATTTTTGAATTATATCTTTTCTCAAAGAACTCCGGCATGGTCTTGGCTTCCAGGTGCTTGGTCATGGTCCTGGTCCTGCGGCCAAGAATGAGCCATGCCAGCAGCGAGCCGATGACCGCATTGCCTATACCCACCCAGGTGGAAGCCACGCCGTAGGCCCAGCCGAACTTGCCTGCATAGCCCACAAAAATGACTGCGGAGAAATACGAGGTCCCGTAGGCGAAGGCTGTGAACCATGGGCCGAGTGCCCTTCCTCCTAAAACGAAGTCCGCAACGTTTGCGGTCTTTTTCCTGTAGTAGACTCCTATGCCGATCATGGCGGCTAAGTATATCGCCAGGATCACCCATCTCAATACCATTATTACACTTCCTTTTCTTCTTTTGCTTTGAACTAAGTCACGGCCGGTGTCCCCTGCCCCATAAGGCATGGCAGGAAACGAACTGCCGTATCTGATAAACGCATTAAAGCTTTAACGCTTTTATGCTTTTACTTAATAAAGCTTACCGTAATATTATATTACATTTTTCCCCGTCTGTCAACGGCTTTTTCCAGCTTTTTACGGCACAAATAAGCCGAATTTTCATGTTCCTTTTTAGATACATTGACCAAATAAATAACAGCCGGGGAAATACCCCGGCCGCTCAATAAGCTATGATCTCTTCTCTTTTTCAGTCCCCCAGGCGGACAACATCGTTATATAGCACCCGGAAATTGGGGTTGAACTCACTGACACGGTCAACATGGTAGTGACCGCAGTACCATTTTTTATAATAGACCTTGAATGCTATCTCCTCTAAAAAATCCGTCAGTTCGTTGGCCTCATAGCCCCTGTTTCGGGTTATCTCCACCATTTCCTCCTCGATATAGGTAGGGGCGCAGTGGGTGATTATATAATCGAAAACGTAGTCGCTCTTGTCAAGATTGGCAACTGCCTCCTCATATTCCTTATCGTTTGGCAGCTCTTCCTCCCAGTAGCTCACCCCCAGCTCTCTCAGCTCGATATCCTGGCTGGATGCGCCGCCCATGGTGAAGAATTTCTTGCCGTCTATCTCATAGACCTGCCCTCTCATCAGATGGATTATGCTGTCGCTGATACGGTGTACCTTGCCCCCGTGCCACTCCTCCACCTCATAGGCGTTGAGAAGGTCAAAATTCTCATGATTGCCGTCGATGAACAGCGTAGTATAGGGCTGACTGTCCAGCCAGCTGCGCCAGTATCTGTCCTCCTCATCGTCCGACCAGACCAGACCGAAGTCCCCGCAGATGAGCACGAAGTCTTCCTTAGTCATATTTGACAGCATGGGGTTGAAATCATTGTCCAGCTTGCCAATGTCCATCGCTCCGTGTATATCCCCTGTTACAGCTATCATAAGTTTCCTCCCTGAATAAGATTACTGCCGCCTGAAAAGCTCACTGCTCTCCTGCCTTGAAATTATAGATAGGCTTTATAATGTCCAGTACCTCGGCGGTATCCCCGATATTACCGGTTATATCCTCCAGCCTCTTGTAAGCCATGGGGCTTTCATCAAGAGTGCCGGCGTTTACAGAAGTGGTATAGATACCCTTCATCTGTTTCTTGAATTCAGACACCGTAAAGCTCTCCTTAGCGGCGGACCTGGAAAGCAGGCGGCCGGCTCCGTGAGGTGCCGAACAGTTCCAGTCAGCATTGCCCCTGCCCCTGCACAGCAGACTGCCGTCCCTCATATTGATGGGAATAAGAAGTACCTCCCCCTCCCTGGCGGAGACTGCGCCTTTCCTGAGTATCATGCTGTCGGTGTC
This sequence comes from Ruminococcus sp., assembly GCA_017478965.1. GTDB lineage: Bacteria > Bacillota > Clostridia > Oscillospirales > Ruminococcaceae > Hominimerdicola. The sequence goes on from JAFVCV010000054.1 coordinate 3,592, forward strand.
TATATAATTGTGTATCGTAGTAAAGCAGTCCACAGCGTGCAGCCCCATGCCCTTTACTATCTCGTCGGCCATGGCCTTGCGGTTGAGCATAGCGAACTCCTGCACTATCTTCATATCGTGGATATACTGCTCAAAAAGCTCACCCTCACAGTAAGCCAGAGCCTTAGGCACCTCTGTCCGCTTGGTATTTTTCAGCTTTACTATCTCCTCCTGGATATGCTTTTCCTGACCCTTCTCTTTAAGCTCTGCGGCAAGGCGGCCGATATCCTCCTTGGAGCATTTGTTGAGCCTTCTGTAGGCCTCCTCCTGATAGTACTTTGCCACCTCTAACCCAAGGTGTCTCGAACCGGAATGGATAACTATATATATCCTGCCGTCGCTGCCCTTTCCGGCCTCGATGAAATGATTGCCGCCCCCTAAGGTCCCGAGACTTCTGACGGCCTTGCCGTGATCTATCCTGTCAAAGCAGTAAAGCTCCTCCAGATCTATCCTCTCATTGAACCTGTGGGCCTTGCTCCTTACAGCAAAGCCTGAGGGTATAGCCTTATATATGAGCTTATCCAGCTGCATAGGCTCGATATGCTTTTCTTTGAGTATCACTGTCTCCATACCGCAGCCGATGTCTACCCCGACCAGATTGGGGACGGCCTTATCGGTGACGGTCATGGTGGTGCCGATGGTACAGCCGGCCCCGGCATGGACGTCGGGCATTATCCTGACCTTCTGCCCGTCGGTCATGGGCTGGTTCATCAGCTCGATTATCTGTGACACCGCCGTGGGGTCGATAACGTCGGTAAAGACCTTAGCGGTGCCGTACTTACCCTTTAATTCTATCATATTTTTTACCTCATGTCAATTCGTGAGGACAGTATTGCCCCCATAAGAAATATTGAATTTTTCGTATATTCGTATTATTATTTTCCAAATCAGCTCTGCCGGTTTTCCTGACTGTCAAAAGTATAGCCGATGATAAAGCGCTTTTCTTTATATATCTCCGAGATGTCCCTGAAAGTCCTGGCTGCGGTGTCACGTGAGTAGAGATCGTAAACGTGATAGCAGTCCTTTCCCCTCAGATATGCCACAGTATGAAGTCCCCCGCTGAAAAAGTCAAGACCGAAGAACTTTGCCTTGCTCTTCTCGTTGTTCCAGAAAGACACTATGCCGCAGGAGGAAACTGAGGCGGCCTGACGGAACTGTTCTTTATTACGGAAGGTCCGGTATTTCAGCCCATGGCTATCCAAAAATTTGTACAGCACCTTCGGCCCGGTGCCCCAGTAACCGGAGGGGAAGAGATAGTGCATCTTATTAAGCTCGAACTCAAAGATCACCTGAGGCAGCGGCACAGGCTTTTTCAGCATGACGCAGACGTTGTAGACGGCGATCAGCTCACAGCCGTTCCAGCTTAAAGGATAGGTGCCGTAGACCATATCGCACATCGGCTTAGTCTTCTGCCCGTGGAGAAGTCCGGTAGGGGTATTGCCGAAGACTTCCTTGTTTTTTTTGTAGTTGCTGAGGGTCCTGGCAAGGCGGTTACGGCCTGATGGCAGGCGCACCGGCGGGTACATAGTCTCGTTTGTACGCCATGGCTTTGTCATATGTCCACTCCCCTTCTCTTATCGCTATACTTTAATATATCATATATTTGTGAGGATTTCAAGCATAAATTACATTTATTTTACCTATTGACAAAAGGGCCGCATGGGGATATAATTTAACGGATAGGCAGCTTTTGCTCATAATAAGCGCAATTGGTTGACAAAAGCGGGAAAATGGGGTAAAATATAAGGAGCGGACCGCAGAGAGACAGAGAGCGGCCGCAGGATAGGTGTAAAAACGGAGGACGATAGTCAGAAAACGGAGGTATGAAATGAGTCTGATAAGTTTAACTAAACTGAAAAAGATAGGTGCGCTCATGACAGCAGCCCTGATGTCAGTGACATTCATGGGAATGGAGACTGCGGCTGCGGAAAGCGTCACGGTGCCGACGTTGAACCTGGCGCTGACGGCTAACAGGACCAGCTTCAACGCAGGAAATACGGTGACCTATACCGTTTATTACGGCTGTGAGAACGGAAACGCTTACAGTGCGGAGCTGTATCTGGATATCCCTGAGGGGCTGGATTTTGTCAGCGGTTCATTTGCCTTTACGGCCAGCAATGTGAAAAAGCTGGGCTTTGAGAGCTCTTCATTCACTGAGGAGGCCGGCGACGGTACACTGCCATACAAGGTGGTGCTGTCAGGAGGCAGCGGCGTTTCACAGAGCGGCAGGACCAAGATAGCTACCTTCAAGTGCAAGGTGAGCAGCGGCGCAAAGGGCATTTACAGCGTGGGCACTGTAGGAAACAGGTGCGTATACAACAACGGCGAGGGCTTTGCCAAGGGCGGCTGGATGACCTCGGCGGCCAGTATCTCGGTGGGGGTGGATTCTCCTGACGACCCGCTGATACCCAGCGTTCCTCCCACGCCCCCTGATGTGGACGACGGTTACATAGGAACAGTGACCTATGCGAACAGCGACCTGAGCGTACAGACACAGTCTGCCATAAACGCTCTGGTGGGTGAGAACAGCGTTACTGTATCTTCTCCCTCAGGCAAGAAGATGGAAGGCGCAGGCCTGCTGGTAATAGACCTTAGAGACTGCGCCGATGAGATCGGCAAAGTCACTGTGACGGGGATCTACGCCGACGGCAAGAAGATAAGCTTTAACAACAGCAGAGTCGTTTACGGCGCTGACGGCGCAGAGCTGGGAGAGAACGACTACCGCATCGAGCTTTACAGCACCTTTGGCACCACTGCCGGTTCAAAGCCCTTCGACCCGGCGAAGATAAGTTTTGAAAGCGAGCTGACCATAAACTTCACAGTGGCAGAGTACAAGGAACTGGTGAGTGTCAAAGGCAGTGTTAAGAAGAGCGACCTGAAGGCCGGCTGTGAGATAAGCTTTACTGAAAACAGCACCGGCAAGGTATACAAGGGTGTTTTCAGCGGTGACAGCTTTACCGCAGATGTGGAAAGAGGGACCTACACCGTGGAGATAAAGAGGGGCGATTATCTGACTGTCGTTATGAAGGACGTAGCAGTCATAAGCCCGGAGCCGGAGCAGCTCAGGGAAGTATACATGGGTTCTGTAGGCGATATCAATTTCGACGGACAGATAGATTACCTGGACCTTTCCATGCTGATATCAATGATAAACCAGGAAATAAAGGTCACCCCTTATCAGGACTTTACTGCGAGCGTTGACGGAGATGAAGAGTATAATATGCTTGACGTTTCCCTGTTCATAAGCATGATAAACAAAGAGGGGCATTTCGTCTCTAAATGACCCGCTGATTGACAAAACCGGGGAAATATGCTATAATGAAGTATTGATAAGGTGTTTTAGGGGGTCAGAAAATGAAAACCAGAAGTAAGATAGCGGCCTGTGCAGTGTCCTGCGCAGTGCTTTTAGGGGGCGCTGCGGCTCTTCCGCAGGTCAGGAACGCTCTGTTTTCGGGGACTAATGTTTCGGCTGCTGTGTACGGAGATTATATATACGATGTGAAGGACGGCAAGGCTCATATCACCGGCTACACCGGGACGGAAAGCTATCTTTCGGTACCGTCGTCCCTTGACGGAAGGACAGTGGTCTGCATAGATGACGGCGCTTTCTGCGGGAATGAAAATCTTAAATATGTGTCCATACCCTCCACGGTGGAAAGGATAGGGCTGAGCGCTTTTGAGAGCTGCACCTCTGTTTCCACGCTGAACATCGGCAGCGGGGTAAAGACCATTGACGCTACCGCTTTTGCAGGCTGCACGGGCATCACCTCGGTAAGCATACCTGCGTCGGTGACTAAGATAGGCGTTTCAGCCTTTGAGGGCTGCACGAAACTCAGCTCTGTGATCTTCCCTGCCACGGGCGACGTGAAGATAGACGATGCGGCGTTCATAAACTGCCCGGCGCTGAAGACTGTCACCGTTCAGAAGGGCGTGACGAAGATAGGCGAGATGGCTTTGGGCTACAGCGATTCAGACGGCTCCACAGGCAAGCCGGTCAGCGGTTTCACGGTAAGGTGCTACAAGGATACCGAGGCGGAGAGCTACGCTGTCAGGAACGGCTTTAATATCTCCATCATGGACCCTGTACCTGCTGCCTCCTCCAAGGCTGAGGAAACGGACAGCTCCAAATCAGGATCCGACAGCAGTGATGCGGCGGAGGATGTAACGAGCTCGGCGGCCGACAGTCAGGCAGACAGCTCTTCAAGCTCACAGGCCGGGGAGCAGGAACAGCCCGGCAGGCTCAGCACACACGACTGGGACGTTGATGCTGAGGACACAGTGCTCGGCTGCGGCGACGTCAACTGCGACGGCAGCATAGATTATCTTGATATAGACTACATGATAAGCTTTATCTCTAAGGACGTTGAGATAAGTCCTGCCGGCCTGAAGGCTGCGGACTGTGACGGTGACGGGGATATCACTTATCTGGACCTTTCAAAGCTCATCTCCGCCATCAACACGGAGATCACGCTCCCGAAGAGCAGCTTTGCAAAGAACTGAGAGTAAAAAATGACCCCCTTCGGTCCAGGCGGACCGAAGGGGGTTCTTTATTTGTTCAGACTGCGTTGATAAGGGTGATGAGCCTGTCTAGGTCAAGGTAAGTAAGGCCGTCAAGACCGTCAAGTTCAGCGGCGGCAGCCTGCCTTTCGTCAAGGACCGCTTCACCGTTGATGGCACTGATGAGCATATCCACATCAAGGTAGTTGAGCTGTCCGTTCAGGTCCACATCGCCCCTAAGGCCCATGCCCTGAGGAGGTTCCGGCCGGTCGCCGGGGCCTTCCTGTCCTCCGGGGCCCTGCTGTCCTCCGGGGCCCTGCTGCTGACCGTTACCGGTGGATACAGAGGCAGATGCAGTCTCTGTGCCGTCAAGGTAGAGAGTATATGTCTCGCCCTCGGTAAGCTCATCGGAGGCAAAGAGGATATTGTCGGCATTCTTCACGCCTGTACCGCTGTAAACGGTATTGCCGGAACTGTCCCTGATAACGATGGAGGTGCCGTTCTTTACGGAGATCGCAGCGGTGGATCCGGTGTCAGTGGTGCTGCCCTGCTGTCCTCTGCCGAACATACCTCCCTGACCTCCCTGACCGCCGGGACCTCCCTGACCGCCGGGACCTCCCTGACCGCCGGGTCCGCCCTGGCCGCCGGGTCCGCCCTGGCCGCCGAAACCACCCTGGCCGCCGGGTCCGCCCATTCCGCCTGATGCACCGAAGGAGATATACTTGCCGGAGGTCGGCACGGTAGCCATGCCGCTGGTGCCGACGCCCACTACAGTGCCGCCGGTTACGTTGAAGGATGCGCCGAAGTCACCGAAATCAAGAGCGTTGTTATCGTTGCGGTCTGAGGAGAATACCTCGGTAAAGCCGCCGGATATATTAAGGTCGCCGTTAGAGTCAAGGCCATCGCCGCCTGCGTTCACATACCAGGTACCGCCGGAGATATTCAGGCTGAAATCGTAGGAGGTAAGGTCGCCGTTAGCCGCATTTATACCGTCGTCAGTGGCATAGATGTTTCCCTTGCCGGAGGCAAGCTCGATCACCGCTCCCTCCAGCCCCTCGTAGGAGGTCAGCACATTTATCTCAGGTCCGTCAGAAGAACCCTTGGTGCCGATATTCAGATAATAGTCGGAATGTATCCCGTCGTCGCCGCTGGAAACAGTGACGCTGCCGCCGGTCACAGAAACAGTCTCGGTGCCCTCAGTGCCGTTCAGATGGATACCGTCATCGGCGGAGTCTATAGTCAGGCTCCCTCCGGCTATTGTTATGGAACCGTCGGACTTCACGCCCTTGCCGCCGTCAGATGCGGTATTTTTGCTGCCCCCGGCTGCGGTTATGTCAACTGTGCCGCCGTTCATGGTAAAGCTCTTGTCGGCCTGGATACCGTCCTCGCCGCTGACGATAGTCAGGGCGCCGCCGTTGAGGGTCACATAGCCGCCGTTTATCTCACCTGTCTCTTCATCAGCATCGGGAGAAGACTTCACGCCGTCGCCGCCTGCGTTCACGTTCACTGTGCCGCTGTTTACCGTAACGCTGCCGTCGCTGGCGATGGCGTTGTTTGCGGCCTCAACGTTCAGGGTGAAAGAGTCGCTGCCGGAGCCTATGATAAGCTCAGCGCCGTCGCCGCCCTTTATGCCGTTCTTGCAGCTGCCGGCCTGGATATCAAGGGTGCCGGTGCCGGTGATGGAGGCAGCAGAGCCGGCCTTGACCTTGATCGCTGCACCGTCGAAGGCATCTGCCACCTCGGCGTCAGCAGAAGTCTCATCAGCAGGATCCTCCGCATCTGTGAGGGTGCTGCTGCCCCTGAGGACGATCTGAGCCTCAGAGCCTTTGTTAACTGACAGCGGCGCCCCCTGTGAAGAGGTCAGGGTCAGGCTGTCAAGAATGAGCACCACTCCGGTGGTCCCCTTTTTGATGGTTATGCTGCCCTCCACGCACTGGCCCGTCACTACATAGGTGCCGCTCTTGTTGATGGTAAGGGCGGTCCCTTCAGCCTTGAAGCCGGTGCCGCTGCCCTCTGCGCTTATGCCGCTGTCCGTAAAGGTCAGCACACTGTCATATTCCTCTGCTGAAACTGCAAAGGCGCAGGTGCTCGCCATCAGGGCCGCTGCTGTAAGGACTCCTATCATCTTGTTTTTTCTTATTCTTGCTTTCATCATTATTCCTCCTTAGGTCAACTGTGTTCCTTTGCTTTACAGTATAACAGGCCTGACTTAAATCTAACTTAAAGAATAAAAAAATTTTGCGGCACACAAAAAAGCGGCACGCCGCTGTGGCGTGCCGCATATGCCTGCGAAAAGATCATTCAGCCAGTGCAAGACTGTACTGGACCAGCTTTTCCAGAGTCTCCTCCGAGACCTCAGCCGCTATGACCATACTGTCGGCCCTGGCAGACTCCTCGTCAACTCCTACGTTCTGCTGCAAAAAATTCTGTAGTATCACGCTGGGGGTATAGAGCTTGTTTGCCTCCTGTATACCCTTGCTGGTGAGCCTTATCTCTCTGTAAGGCTCCTTGATGATGTAGTCCTCCTCGATGAGTCTCTGCGTCATTTTCACTGTACTTGCCTTTGAGACTCCCAGGAGCTCGGAAACAGATGTGGACTTCACCCTGCTCCCTCCCTGTCCAAGCAGATAAATAGCAAACAGATATTTTTTCTGCGATTTGGTCAGCAAATAGATTACCTCCGAATTCTATCCCATATCGGGCGACGGGCCTTACTGTTTCCGGTGGCAGGCCCCTGCATTGGGGCACCCTCCGCAGCTTGACCCACAGGTGCTTTTGCCCTGTTTTTTATCCTTGATGACTGAAAAGGCGGCAAGCACTATGACAGCCGCAACTATCAGCCCAACAATGACCGTTGCGATGACACCGTCCATATTTTCTCCTTTCCGGTCCAGGAGGACCATATTCAGAAGAGGCAGTGAGGGTCAGGCCTTTGCCTTGACCTTGATCGTGAGCTTTTCGCTTTCCTTATAGGGCCTTACCAGCAGGTATATCAGGCCGGCCAGGAGCACAAAGGCTGCGATGACGCCGGCGATATTCGTCTCAACGGCACTGGTGAACAGGGAGCCTATCTGGTAGACTATCAGTGATATCACATAAGCGAAAACGCACTGATAGGTTATGGCGAAGGCGGTCCACTTGCCGTTGTTCATCTCACGCTTGATGGCGCCCATAGCAGCAAAGCAGGGTGCGCAGAGGAGATTGAATACCATGAAAGAATATGCTGCCAGGCCTGGCAGAAGTCCGCTGAGGGTGGAGAGCAGCTCCGGGTCGTCCTCGGCAGCCTCCTCGATGCCGTTCATAAGCACGCCGAATGTAGCCACAACGTTCTCCTTGGCGATAAGTCCCGTAACAGTACCGACTGCGAATTTCCAGTCGCCCCAGCCCAGGGGAGCGAACAGCCACTGTATAGCCTTGCCGAACCTGGCAAGGAGCGAATTGTCAAGCTCACACTCGCCAAAGCTGCCGTCCTCGAAACCGTAGCCCTGCAAAAACCAGAGAGCCACAGAGGAGAGCAGTATGACGGTACCGGCCTTTTTGATGAAGGACCAGCCTCTTTCCCACATGGACCTGAGTATGCTGCCCACGGTAGGCATATGGTAGGCAGGCAGCTCCATTACGAAAGGAGCGGGGTCCCCGGAAAAGATCTTTGTCTTTTTGAGGATTATGCCCGAAACGACTATAGCGCAAACGCCAACGAAGTAAGCCGAGGTAGCCACCCAGCCCTGGTTATCAAAGAATGCGCCGGCTATCATAGCGATTATCGGCAGCTTGGCGCTGCAGGGTATAAAGGTGGTAGTGATGACGGTCATACGGCGGTCACGCTCATTCTCGATGGTACGGGAGGCCATGATGCCGGGTATGCCGCAGCCTGTGCCGATGAGCATAGGTATGAAGGACTTGCCTGAAAGTCCGAATTTTCTGAATATCCTGTCCATCACGAAGGCCACTCTTGCCATATAGCCGCAGCCCTCAAGGAAAGCCAGGAACAAAAACAGCACCAGTATCTGGGGAACAAAGCCCAGCACTGCCCCCACGCCGCCTACGATGCCGTCCACCACCAGGCCCTTCAGCCATGATGCAACGCCCAGGTTATCCATGAGCTTTTCAGCGCCGCCCTGGAGCCACTCACCTGCAAAGACATCGTTGGTCCAGTCAGTTGCCCAGCCGCCCACGGTGGTAACGGAAACGTAGTAAACTATGAACATCACCAGGGCGAATATAGGCAGTGCTGCGAACCTGTTGGTAACGACTCTGTCGATCTTGTCCGACAGGGTCAGTCCCCCGGGGTCCTTCTTCTTTATACAGCTGTCTATAATGGAGGTTATATATGTATACCTCTCGTTGGTGATGATGGACTCGGAGTCATCGTCCTCCTCCTTCTCCACCGGTTCGATGAACTTATCCAGCTCTGCGCTGTCTATGCTGAGCCTTTCCAGGACCTTATCGTCCCTCTCAAAGAGCTTTACTGCATACCAGCGCCTGAGGTCTGCTCCCGCATCTTTCAGGAATTTGCCCTCGATACCGCTAAGCGCCTTCTCTACGTTATCCGCAAACTTATGCTGTATATCAACAGCCTTTTTGCTCTTCGCAACCTCAATGGCCAGCCCGGCGGCCTCTGTTATGCCGGTGCCTTTGAGCGCTGAGATGGAACAGACTTTGCAGCCAAGAGCCTTCTCCAGCTTGTCCAGATAGACTTTATCGCCGTTCTTCTCCAGCACGTCAGTCATATTGACAGCCACCACTACCGGTATGCCAAGCTCCACCAGCTGAGTAGTAAGGTAAAGGTTGCGCTCCAGATTGGTGCCGTCGATTATATTCAGTATAGCGTCAGGGTGCTCCTCTATGAGATAATTTCTCGCTACCACCTCTTCAAGGGTATACGGAGACAGCGAATAGATGCCCGGCAGGTCGGTGATGATGACCTCCTTATCGCCCTTGAACTTTCCCTCTTTCTTCTCCACAGTAACGCCCGGCCAGTTGCCCACATACTGATTGGCTCCTGTCAGCGCATTGAACAATGTGGTTTTTCCGCAGTTAGGATTGCCTGCTAAAGCTATGCTTATTCCCAAAGCTATCATTTCCTTCCCGGCCGGTCTTTATCCCCAGCCTAAATCTAAGTGCAGGTCCTCAGCCCTCTGTGACCTCTATCATCTCGGCGTCGGCCTTTCTCAGAGAAAGCTCATAGCCCCTTACCGTTACCTCGATGGGGTCCCCCAGGGGAGCCACCTTCCTGATATAGACCTTCACGCCCTTGGTGATGCCCATGTCCATTATCCTTCTTTTGACAGCGCCCTCGCCGCCTAGCTTTTTCACCGTGACAGTGTCTCCGATGCGGGCGTCCTTCAATGTAGCCATAGTTCTCCTCCCTATACTTCTCGCAGGTCCCACGGCGGCGCCGCAGTCCTTATGATATCGCAAAACTGTCGCAGAGGCCCGAAGGCTCCTGCGACGTTTGTCCAATGTTAAACTACTGTCAGTCTGTTACAGGACCGTAAGCATCGGTCCCGACAGCTAACCGGCCCGTCCTCAGACCATGATCTTAGCAGCCATCTCCTTTGAAACAGCCACTCTGGAATCCTTGATATTGACAATAACATTACCGCCAAGGGTGTTTACCACCGTCACGGTGCTGCCCGAAACAAAGCCAAGGTTCTCCAGGAACTTCCTGGTCTCAGGATTGCCCCCTACCTTCTTGATGGTGTTGGCCTCGCCAACTGCTGCTAATGTCAGCGGCATCATTATTCCTCCTTATCGACAATAAGACTAAAGATCTGCTTTACAGTCCACAGGTCATGTACCCGTGATATTCTATGATATGCAGGCCGGTGCAGTGTTAGACCGGTCTAAAAAGGTTAGATATTTCTAACTATTAATAGTTTAACCCATTTTTCGCCTTTTGTCAAGCTTTTGCGACCTTTCCCCATGCTTTTTGTTAGTTTTAACAAATACAGTTAGAAGAGATTAACTATTTTGTGCAAAAACCTCCCTGGCTTATCCGCAGAGCCTTATACAGGTCGTCGCCGTTTTTCAGCCTGTTTTCCAGATATTTTCTGCACTTATTGTAGCGCTCGAAGATAGACCTGGCCCTGTCGGTATCTGAATAGACCTTCCAGTAGCCGGTCAGCAGGCTGTTTCGGCCGTTATTGATTATAAATCCCCTGACGTCCTCAACGGGATAGCCTAGAAAAAGCCCGATCTCATGGGGAAATCCCCCATCTGAGCCTATCCTTTCGGACAGCAGCTCGAGATAGTCCCCTGTCCGGCGGCACCGTCCGTAGCCAAAGCCACGGAACATGGTCCTTACCTCGGCGCTGTTAAGGTGTTCGTTCAGCAGTCTTTCGTTATACAGCAGCATCAGCGTCCTTCCACGGCACCTGCCAAGCTCTCTTATCCTCAGGCCCCTAGAGGCTGCTTTGCGGTTGAACTCCCGGATATTTTCCCTCAGTGCGTTCTGCCTGCCCTCTATCATCACCAGGTTCGAGGGCTTCGCCCCCAGCATAGCCGGTGCTGTATGGATAGCAAGCTCCCGCTGGAAATCCTGACATTCTTCTGCTGACATAAAAGACCACCTTCACTTAGTTTTTTTGTTAATCGGTTAGCGTAAGCTAACCAAACTTTAAAGATCAGTTTGCGCTCTGGTATTTACTGAGCACGTTTTTAAGTGCGGAAACGCTGGAGGACCGGCAGATCTCAACGGGGAAATTGAGCTTTTCCGCCCTGGCGTTGACACTGTTCAGGAGCTTGTGGGATACCGTATCGGTAAAGACCACCACGAAATCCGGGCTGCCGAGCTTTTTGTCGAAATCCGTTGCGTATTTTATAAAGACTTTCGCCTTACAGTTGAAGGACTTACAGATATCCTTATATCTTGTAGCCATGCGGTCGTTGCCGCCAACTATAACTACACTCATTATTGCACCTCTTTCAGAAATTAAACTATGGATATAAATAACAGTTTGATTAGTTGCAACTAACTGATGATTACCAGGTAGGTTAGTGTATACTAACCACTGTTATGATACCATATTTTCAGCCTTTAGTCAATAGAAAGCGGGGCATAGAACTGAGATATTTCGTTAATATTTCGTAAACGAACTGTGAACCAGTCTTCTGCTTATGACAAAAAAAATGACACTCCCCGTTTTCACAGAGAATGTCATCAGCATTATCGCTCATTATTTACTTGCTCAGGCTCTCATAGTAGTCGTTCTGGATATCAAAGACCTTCTTGGCAGTGTAGCGCCTTACAGCATCGGTATTCTCGACTACGCCGATCTCCTTCACCCATTCGTCTATCTTTGCCTGGAACTCCTTGTCCTTCATCTCGCTCACCAGAGACTCACGGTTCTCGGCGGCATACTCGGCGGACCTTTCGCTGACGTCGCCCTTTATGATGATATAGTAGGCGCTGTCGTCCTCATAAGCTTCCGCCTTGCCGACCTCCAGACCCATGACTGCCGTCATCAGCTTGCCTGCTTCGCTTTCAAGGCCGGTAGCTGTGATATTTGCATAGTTGCGAAGTATCTCATTAGCGTAAGGGTCAGGCTCCCCGCCGTCAGTATCAGCGTCGGTCAGCAGCACAGCGTCTTCCCCGTCGGTGGTCACCTCATCAGCCGGCTCCTCAGAAGTCTCCTCTTCGCCCTCAGGCTCCTCCGGGGCCTTTACCTCTGCCACAGAGTCCTCGTCTGCCACCGGTTCCCTGCTATCCTCAGTATCCGCAGCGCTTTCCAGAGCTGCTTCCTGCTGGGCAGCCTCTTCAGCAGCCGCATCCTCAGCAGCCTTCTGTGCCTCATACTCGTCAAACTCTGCGATAATATCGTCAAAGCCCGCAAAATCCACTTTCTTAGCCTTCTCCAGGAACTCGTCCCTCAGAGCCTGGTACTCCTTGTTCCTTTCTTCTCTGGCGCTCTCGTCACTGTCATAAGCCTTGGATATCCTGATGGACTTATACCTTACATAGGCGTCATTCATATAGCTCACCAGCTCGTCGTCGGAAGGCCTTTCGATGCCCTCATCGCCATAGTAGTAGTTGAAAACGGCCTGTCTCTCATAATCCGCCCTGGTCATCAGTTCCAGAGACTCCTTAGAGATGCCCTCCAGCTCGAAAAGCTCAGAGTTGGAGTCCCATGTCAGCTTGACATTGCTCCTTATCTCGTCCTCCTCCTGCTCACTGAGGCTCAGTCCCAGCTTTTCAAACTGAGCTTTAACGGCAGCGAACTCTCTTGCGCTCTTCTTAGCCTGGTCCACCAGATAGTCGCTCATAGGCTGACCGTCCACCTCCCGGTCCATAAAATCCTGGGCATAGCCCGAATAATAGAACTGGTTGCTCATCTCGATGAACATACTGTAAAGATAAACGCCGGCATTGATCTTCACGCCGTTATTATATGTCATGACATATGTTGTGTCTCCGCAGCCTGCGGCTGTAAGCATCATAGCTCCTGCTGCAAAGGCAGCTAAAGCTCTTTTCAACTTTGACATCTGTCTCATTTCCTTTCTGATGGTATCACCGTGCCCTGAGGCACAGACTTTAACTTATATATTATACACTAAAAGCCCTCGCTTGTCAAGCAAAAAACTTCATGCCCGGAAGTTCTCCCTCCGTTATGACAATATATTTGCATAGAGCTAAAATATTTATACCGTTTGTCCAAAAAATTTCCCCACAAAAGCTGTGACCTGTGCTATAATTATTACCGTGAACGGGAGCAGATCTTTCTACACCCTTTTCATCCAAAATGGTATTACTTGTTTTGCTTGTTTGGGCCGCACAGGTGAGAGTGTGCGGCTGCTTTTTTTTCTAAAAAGAAAAGAGGGGCACCACGCAGCGCCCCATCTTTTCCTTCTCGTCCTCGTTTGGCCATCTCGCCCTATGGCCAATGTATATTATATCACTGTTCTTCCTGTTTGTCAAGGGGGGAGACTTACATTTTTTCTCTTCTTCCTACGGGTATGGAGAACGGTCAAAAAATTAAAAAAAATCTCTGCGGGGGCTTGTAATTATTTGTGTATAGTGGTATAATATATTAAACATCGCAAACGTTTTTTATGTATAGCGGCAGTCGTTTTATTGACAGCCTGCTATTACCGTACTTATCAACAGGGACTGAGGTGACAAAATGAAAGATATCAAGGAACTGGCGCTGATAGTCGCCGGCATTGATGAAGAATACCAGAACAGCGTCATAGAAGGCATCATCGCCTGTGCGGAGGAGCGCAATGCCAATGTTTCGTGTTTTGCTGCTTTCGGCGGCGTTATCGCCAACAGCAAATATGATGTAGGCGAGTACAACATCTACAATCTGATAAATTATGAAAAGTTTGACGGCGTCATACTTATGACCAACACCATCACAGACGTGGCGCAGCGCAGCAGGATAATCAGCAGGGTCCGGGCCACAGGGCTGCCGGCGGTGGTGCTGGACTGCAGTGATTTTCCGGAGTTTTACAATGTTACCATAGACAACAAGGGCGCTATGTCAAAGATAGTCAGACACGTTATCGAGGAGCACGGCGCAAGGACCCTGAACTATATCTCGGGACCGCTGGAGAACCCGGAGGGCGTGGCCAGATACGAGGCCTTTCTTGAGGTCATGGCGGAGAACAATCTGGTGGTGGACACCAGGAGGGTCTATTTCGGGACCTTCAGGCCCTCAGACGGCAGGAAGGCCATCGACTATTTCTTCAAGTGGGGGCTGGAAAAGCCTGACGCTATCATCTGTGCCAACGATGCTATGGCATTAGCGGCCATGGCAGAACTGGAGCGGTGCGGCATAAAGGTGCCGGAGGACCTGATCGTCACGGGCTTTGACAATATCTATAACGCCAGTCACCACAGCCCTGCGCTGACCACGGTGGACAGGCCCCTAAACGACCTTGGGTATCAGTCCTGCGACAAGGTGCTGAGGCTTATTGACGGCACTGAGGAGGTAAGGAGCCAGGTGCTGACGGCGGAGGCTGTTTTCACCGAGAGCTGCGGCTGCAAGCTGCATGGGACGGAGGATATAAAGACTTATAAAAAAGAGAATTACAGAATGATAAATTCCTGCAAGACGGATATCTCGCTGCTCAACCGAATGACCACTGAGCTGGCGGAGACTGAGAATTCCGAGGACGCCATGGAGTCACTGGTAAGACTAATGCAGGAGATAGATACGGAGAAGTTCTGCCTGTGTCTGTGCGAGAACTGGGACCGTGGGTTCAACAGCATCGACATGGAGGATAACGAAGAGAACACTGTGGGCTATACGGAGAACATGACGGCTATGCTCATCATGGACAGGGGCGAGGTCAAGCGGGCCGAGTCATTCAGGAGCGAAGATATGTTCCCTATCAGGCCGGAGGGCGGCGGGAACATCAGCTTTTTCCTGCCGCTGCATTACAGGGAACACTGTCTGGGATACTATGTTTTTGTCAACAGTATGTTTCCGGTGAAAAGCCAGCTTTGTCACTCGATGATACTCAACATCAGCAATTCCATCGAGAATATCCGCAAGCTCATACACATCAACAGTGCTATTCAGGAGCTGGACAAGCTCTATGTTATGGATCCGCTGTGCAATATCTATAACCGCAACGGGTTTATAAGGGCCAGCGACCCGATCTTTAGGAAGTGCAGGACCAGTAAGGAGAATATACTGATCTCCTTCATCGACATGGACGGGCTGAAGGTCATAAACGACAACTACGGCCATGAGGAAGGCGATTTTGCCCTGCAAAGGTTAGCGGGCATAATCAGTGACAGCTGCGAGAGCGGGTTCATATGCGCCAGGTTCGGCGGAGACGAGTTCATTATCCTTGGAGCCGCAGGACAGAGCGAAGACATCACGGTGCTGGAAACAAATATCCAGAAACGCATCGACAAGATGAACGACATTATCAACAAGCCATATCAGCTCTCGGCCAGCGTGGGGACCATTGTCACCGATGTGGACGATGATACGACCCTTTTCGGGCTCATCACCAAGGCGGACACGCTGATGTATGAGACTAAGAAAAAAAAAGCCACATCGAGGTATCTGAGGAGATGAACGGGGCTGGGAACGGCCACGCAGAGCCTTGGGAGCATTGATGTTTTGAGTGATGAAAAATCGGCGGTCCGGTCAGGGCGGCCGTTTTTTTCACCGCCGGGATCCCGGCTTTATACATAGAGGTGAACAAAAGCTATGATAAGCAAAGAGGAAAGCGCAGAGCTGATGGGAAGGCTTTGGGAAAGCAGACCAAGGGCGTTTTTCAAGCATTTCGACGAGATGGGCGAGGGCACAGGCTGCGCTGTCAGGATACTGGCTGAACGAAGGGAGCCAATGTCCTCAGGTGAGCTAAGCGCCGCAATGAACGTCAGCACGGCGAGAATGGCGGTGGTGCTGAAAAAGCTCGGCGAGAAGGGCTATATAGACAAGCACCCTGACCCTGCCGACGGCCGCAGGACCTTGATATCACTGTCCTCGGCAGGCCGGCAAAAATATGAACAGCTGAAGGACGAGTTCCTTGCGGTCTTCGCTCAGATAACCGAGAAAGTGGGAAAAGATAAGATCTGCCAGTTCATCGAGATATCCTGCGACATAAAGGCCGCTGTGGAGGCTATCGCCGGGAACGGCCAAAAACACAGCTGAGACTAAGGTCAAAAAAATGAAAATAACTGTTGAAAAATGAAAGTCTGTGTGGTATAATATAAGCGGCGGGCTTGTTATAGGGCCGCCTATCCCAATAGGTTCTATAGAAGAGGTTTAAGTCTATGAAAACTAATTATGACGTTATTATTGCAGGCTGCGGTGCGGCCGGCCTTTACGGTGCGATAAATCTGCCGAAGGAGCTGAGCGTGCTGGTGCTGTCGAAGAGAGAGCCTACGCTCTGCAACTCTGCTCTGGCGCAGGGCGGCATCGCCGGAGTGTACAAAAGCCCCGGGGACTCGCCGCAGCTGCACAAGGAGGATACCTTCATAGCCGGCGGCCATGAGAACGACCCTGTCTCGACGGATATCCTAGTCAACGAGGCCGCCATCGACATCGACAGGATAATCAAACTCGGGGTGGATTTTGACAAGGGGCCTGACGGGGACTATCACAGGACCTTAGAGGGCGGCCACGGCAAGCACCGTATCTTTCACCATAAGGATGCCACCGGCTATGAGATAGAGACCAAGCTCTTAGCCTATGTGAGGACCCTGGAGAATGTGGACATCTGGGAGGATACGCTGATGTGCAGGGTAACGAAGACCTCCACCGGGTTCTCCTTCCTGCTTCTGAAAGACGGGGAGTACATCACCGCCAACTGCCGCAGGACCATTTTTGCCACCGGCGGCATCGGCAGGGTATATGAGTTCACCACAAATTCAGCTATAGCCACCGGCGACGGCATCGCTATAGCTTACGATATGGGGGCCGAGATAAAGCATCTGAGCTATATACAGTTTCACCCGACTGCCTTCAACAACCGCAAGACCAGGGAGTGTTTCCTTATCTCCGAGGCGGTCAGGGGCGAGGGCGCTTATCTGAAAAACTGCCGCCTGGAGAGGTTCATGCAGGATTATGACAAGCGGCTGGAACTGGCCCCGAGGGACGTGGTATCTCATTCTATCATATTCGAGTCGAAAAAGACCGGGTCGGACGAGTTCTATCTTGATATCTCCCACGAGGACCCGGAGTTCATAAAAAACAGGTTCCCGATGATATACAAGAACCTGCTGGAGGCCGGCTATGATATGACTAAGGAGCCGGTGCCTATATTCCCCTGCCATCACTATCTGATGGGAGGCATAAACGTCGATACCTACGCAAGGACCAATATAGAGGGCCTTTATGCCTGCGGAGAGTGTTCTCACACCGGCGTACACGGCAACAACAGGTTAGCGAGCAATTCTCTGCTGGAGGCTCTGGTGTTCTCAAGAAGGGCCGCTGCTGACATCACCGAAAAACTCAAAGAAGAGGGAGGCCTGGAGGGCTTTGACCTTGACAGTCTGAAGACCGTCAAATATACGGTGAACAAGGACGCACCCCACATACCTCAGGGCATAAGGACCGAGATAAGGAAGATAATGCAGAAGGCCTATTTCGTTCTGCCGGACGTGGGGGAACTGAAGGGCGGACTGGAAAGAGTCACAGAGATAAGGGATATGCTCGTCAACGGCGACTACAGGATCGACCGGGACTACATAGAGGCCCGTAGCCTGGCCACCGTGGCATTCATCGTGCTCACTGAGGCCTGCGATATAGCCTTCGGAAGCGCTGAGATACCAAAAGAGATGACCTACAGCGAAGGGGAATGAAATATGACCGACCGTAACTTGAAAAGGAGCATCTTAGGACTGCTGTCGGTGAGCTATTACGGGCTTTTCACACTGCTGTGCGTGATACTGGAGCCGGGGGCCGGGGCCTGTCTGCTGCTGATGGTGGCGTTCGCTTTCATCTGGGTGGGGATAGAGTTCTATTTCTGCATCGGCACACAGTTCAAAAAGGCAGTTTTCACCGGGGGCGAATTTCTCAGTTACGGCAATCTGGTGCCGCTGATGACATATCTGGCGGCCTCGGCGGCAGATTATCTGTCGCTGAGAAAGTGGTTCATACGCACTGCGGCTGCCACGGCCACCACCATTCTTTACCGCTCGGCAGTGCATTTGAAGGACAACCTAAACAATATCGACAATGACGATTAGCGAAGGGAGCAGCATTAATGAGACTGATGGATATACAGATAGACGATATCATAAAGACAGCACTGCTTGAGGATATCAATTACATAGACGTGACCACTGACCTGCTGGTGGACGAGGACAGAGTTTCCACTGCAAGGTATATCTCCAAGGACGAGGGAGTGCTCTGCGGCATCGACGTGGCTGTAAGAGTGTTCAAATTATTGGACAGCAGCATTGATGCAAGGGTGTTTATCCACGACGGTGAAAGGGTCCAGAAGGGCGACGTCATCGCCGAGCTGAGGGGCAGCACCAGGGCGCTTCTGAAAGGAGAGAGGACGGCGCTGAACTTAGTGCAGCATATGTCGGGGATCGCCACGGCTACGGACAGATGCGTGGAGCTGATAAAGGGCACAAGTGCGTCGGTGGCGGACACCAGAAAAACTCTGCCGGGACTGAGGGCCATACAGAAATACGCCGTCACCGTAGGGGGCGGGCGCAACCACAGGTTCAACCTGTCGGACTGTGCAATGTTGAAGGACACCCACCTTGACGCTTACGGCAGCATGACCGGGGCGGTGAATGCGCTGAGGGAGAAGGCCGGGCACACTGTGAAGATAGAGGTTGAGGTCGAATACCTGGAAATGCTCAAGGAGGCCCTGGACC
>JAFVCV010000055.1 GCA_017478965.1 Ruminococcus sp.
CGTGCTTTTTGATAACTATTTCAAAAAGCGGTCGCTTTTGACTGTAACACCCGAGTTTTCCTCTGCTGTTTCCGCTTCAATAAGGATAGAGCACTCCTGCTGCTCGATGCCGTCGAATTTCAGCTTATCGAAACGGTAGCTGTCAGCGTAGGTTATCTCTGAGGGGTCAACTATCTGCCTTTCAACCGGCTTTTTACTGCCATCAGATGAAGCTGCATCACTGCTGTTCTCGGATTTTCCGCAGGCCGAAAATGTGAGGCATACTGCAAGTGCAGCTGCCAGTGCTTTACTTATTTTAGAACTCATTTTCATTCTCCTTTTATAGTTTGAACATATTCCATCTCAAAGGGCTGCAGGCCGATATCCCCGCTGTTTAGCCTGATATTCTGCTCGTCTTCAGAATTGTTAAAGATAAACTGTACTGAAACACTGCTGCCGGTTCTGGTGGTGACCTCCACATTTTCGGGCAGATCTGAAATATACGGTATTCCGTTATCAAGAATATCCTTTTTAGAGATCATATCATCTGAAGCTGTATGTGTTGATTTGATTTTCTGAAACAGAAAGTTTTAAATATTTAATATACCATTTAATAATCCCGAAAATACGTGATATATTTGGCGATAGTAGTTTCAGATTATAAAGAATGCTGTTGATGATCTGAAACAGGTCTGATATAATATCTGTGAGGTGAGCGATATGTCCGCAGCAGTTAAAACAAACATCTACCCCTATGCAGAAAGCGCAGGCTGTGGGAAGCAAAGCACCTACTGCTTAAAACGGACAGTCCGATTGCAGAAATCGCAGAAGCTTGTGGCTTTTGCGATTATGGTATTTCAGTACTGTATTCAGACGTGCAGAGGAAATGTCCCCCTCCGATTACAGACAAATAAGTAAACAACAGTTAAATGAAAGGAAATGATATACTATGAAAACATCACTTGCAGCAGTACCGCCCATGGGCTGGAACTCATGGAACACCTTTGGCTGGAATATCAGCGATGAGCTTATCAGAACGGCCGCTGAAAAACGATGAGCCTGCCATGGAGGAGATCAGAAGGCTGACGAGGAAGATAATGTCTGGGGATATTTTTATGCGGTAAAAACAGACAACAATTATACAAGCCCTTAGAACGCTCTAAGGGCTTGTTTGTCAATAGGGTATCAGATCATTATGGAATATTCCAAACGGAGATGCAGACTCCGGCGGAACAGCTTATAGGTGCGTGGATAGCCTACGGGCTATTTAAAAACTAAACTACATATGCGCTGACGATCTCCCCGATATCTCATTAGCGTTTTCGTTTATATTGATAGATTTTTTATCCATCTGAACTCCTCATTGTTCCATGATCTTTCTGCCAAGCTCCCTTGCCTGCGCCAGCTTTTCGGAGAATACCGCTTCGTGTCGTTTTGCCTTCGACACCGGGTCAAACATCGTCCAGTCATACTTTGAATGATCATTCACCTGCAAGGTATCTCCTGCGAAAAGCACCTCGGTTTTACCGATAAATCGAGTGAGCGTGTTCTGATAATTTCTCACAAGCTCATGGTAAAACCCACCCTGTTCATAGGCTCTGTCGGGGGCGTTGCTGGTCATGATGAAAAGCACAGGTATCTGCCTGCTGTTGGCACTGTAATGCTCGGTATTGTAGGTGATATACTGAAAGATAAGCCTTTCGTAAAGCGCACGAAAAGCCGCAGTACCTTCACCGAGATAATTCGGCGTTCCGAGTATAAGACCGTCAGCCGTTCTTATCTTTTCAAGCACCGGCTTTAAGTCATCATTGCAGATACACTCGCCGCAGTGCTTTTCTGTTTTGCACCCGAAACAGGATATACAGCCGGAATATTTACCGACCGTATATAGGTCGATGACCTCTGTATCGGCACCGTTTTCCGCTGCTCCCTCTGCCGCTGCCCGTACAAGCTGTGCGGTGTTCCAGTTTTTTCTCGGACTTGCGTTGATCGCAATGATTTTCTTGCTCATTTAACATAACTCCATAAATATCGACCTTATCATTTGCAATGCTTATGGCAATTTCTCGGGCACTTATCCGATCCCGGCATCTTATCCCCGGTTATATACGCCGCTATCACACGGCAATGCACGATAAGCATTAACGCAAAGCATACAACGCAGCACTCAATAATTAACTTTAACACATTTTTCATATCAGCATCTCCTTTACGCCGGATTGAATTTGTCCTTCCCCTGCTTGCACCTCGGACATTTCCAGTCATCGGGCAGGTCATCAAAGGCTGTGCCGTCATTCTCATCGGGGTCGTAGATATAACCGCAGATCGAACAGACGTATTTGCCCGTAGTCTGCTTCTCGGAGAAGTCCACCTCTGCAAAAACGGTAGGCACAGGGTCATCCAGATCTATTACCCGCTTAGCTTCGAGGTTCTCATAGCCCTGGGGAGTATGAGTGCCGCAGTATACGGTCGGGATATTGCGCACAAATTCTCTCACACGGTCAAGAGTTTCACGGGCGGCGGTGAGGTCATCAAATACAACAGACAGCTTGTTCTCGTAAAGAGCCTCATCAACATAGGTGATATCGCCGTGGAGCATATAGAAAAGGCCGTCATTTTCTACGATGATAATGCTGTTGCCGTTGGTGTGACCCTTTGCCTTGATGAAGTAAATGCCCTCTGCGATCTTCTGACTTTCGGGGAAATTGTGATATGCTCCGTCTGTGAAATCTACGGGAACAATATTGTCTATCCCACGCAATTCCTCCGCACCCAGCTCGTCCCGGTTCACATATATCTTAGCATTGGGAAACTGAGCGATACAGCCTGAGTGGTCATTGTGCTTATGAGTGAGCAGAATTTTTGTTACCTGCTCCGGTTTGTAGCCTAGAGCCGCAAAAGCCTCCATATAGCTGCAAATATCCTTGCCGGTGTAGAGAACGCTGTTCCCGTCCGGAACTTCCTCGGGTGTTCCTGCCGGAAGTCCCGTGTCCACCAAAATGATTTCATCGCCGGTGTCGATAAGATAATTTTGCAGACTGCCACGATAACGGATATTCTTGTCGAATTTCTCTGTGCCTTCCTCGCCGCCGAACACAAACGGCTGGGAATAAAATCCGTCTGTTCTGAATTTTACTGCTTTGATCTCCATAATAAAAACCTCCTGTTACAGCAAAGGCTGCCGATGTCAGACCGACAGCCTTTTCATTAAATTGTGATCTCTTCCTTGTTACACTCATTCGGTGAAGCGTTTATCAGCCTTTCGGGAGTGATGATGACCGCACATTTGAGCTGCATATCACCTTTGAAAGTCTCCTCGGTGAGCTTTACATAATGCTCATACGCTTCACCCTCATACACAAGCTCTGCCGTACCCTTGATCTGATAAGCTTCGCCCGTCAGCGGATTTGCACAGGCAACAGCTACCCTGCTGTTTGCCCTGATATTTTCAAGAGTTGTTTCAAGAAGAACAGCACCTATCGCAAGCCTGCCATCCCCGCATACCCGCTTAAAGCCTACGGGAACAACATTCGGCTCGTCACCGCTTGTGGCTATATACCATAGGTTCTCCTCGAAAACCTTTTTTACATTGTCGGGTATCATAGCGATCAAAGCTGCTGGTTCAGCCAGTTCTGGAGCCCGATCTTCTCGATCAGTTCAAGCTGCTGTTCAGCCCAGTACATATCCTCTTCTTCGTCCTGATAGTATTCTTTCAGCATATCAAACGTGGTGTAATCGTCCCTTGCTTCCTCGACTATGGTCTTCAGCCAAGCCAGACCGTCCTTAGACACCTGAAGATCGTACTTGATCCACTCGATAACATCGGTGTAAACGGGAGTTTCGGGCTTAGTCTCATTCTTGACCTCGCCGCCCAGATCAAGGATACGGTCAATGCACTTCTTCACATAGCCCAGCTCCTCCTCAGTATGCTCTGCATACTTGTCACCAAGCTTGGAAAAACCCTGTGCTGCAAAGATCTTAGACTGGATAGCGTGTCCGATAGCCTGCTGGGAAAGTCCTGTTACTATCGCCTGTAAACCCTCGATAAGTTTCTTATTGTCTGCCATTGTTGATACCTCCGATTATTTTTATTCTGATAAACCGTTCAAGTTCATCGTTATTGTTATTTTAGCACAAAAAAAGCTGATTGTCTATATAGAAAACCGGCATTTTATAAAACAACTTTACATTTTTGCAAAATTATAAAATCCTATCGGGATAGATATTCGTAGAGACATTGGGCAAATCGAGGTATACATCGCAGACACCGTCCTTGATGCTGTATTTGTTCACGCCGGAATTAAAGTACGCCGTATCCACGATCTCACAGAGCTTTTCCGGGATCGGCTTATCGCACCGTCAGGCAGTCAATTCCTGCGGATCCCGGCTATAGAGCATGAGCTTGAGGAGGGACAAGGATTTGTCACGGAAATACTCTGTCGAAAAGGTGGGGTCGAGCCCCCGCATCTTCCGGCAGAACCGCAGGGACGATGCAGTTTTGCCTACGCCACGGAGATCTTTGTCAATCATAAAAAAGGTGCTGATAAACTTGAAAAAGAGCCACGGCACAAAACCGAAGACCGCACCGCCGAAAAGCGCCCCAACAATATCCAGCACACCGACACCTTTCCCGTTCATGATCTGACTGACAATGCCGATCACCAAAGTAACCAGCGCTGTCCCGATAATAAATTTCACGAGCTGATCTATTTGCGTGTCTCTCTTGTATGCCTCCGTAATGGAGTAATACATGACTTTCGGATAAAGCTCATCCATCACGAATTTCGTATCACAGTATTCGCAGCCGGATTCAAGCTTGCCGAGAGTGGACGATGCACCGCAGTTCGGACAGCAAAGAGGAGTGTCGGGGGACGCAAGTCCACCCTCCGACCTTGCAGAGCGTAAGACTGCCCCAAAAAAAGCACCCTCTCAAAACGCTTGTAAACGCTTTGAGAGAGTGCTGTGCGGTTCATGTTTACCATTAGGGTATGTGCCGATCGTGGTATGCTCCGAAATTACAATTATGACTTGTGTGGGACGGTTTTTGAGTGCGCCATTAGGCTATGGTCATTTGTCAAGCCCTGCGATAAATTCTCTCATAGCCTCGGCTATCTCGTCAGGCTTTTCCGTAGTTACCATATGACCGCAGTCAAGCTCTATCACCTGTGCATCTGTAAGACCATCGGCGTAGTCGTGCATTGCGTCTATCCACATCTGACCGCCTGTCTCCTTGCCGTCGGACAAGAACATCAGGGTCGGAATGTCGGGCTTGTCGGCAGAGTTGATCTCCTCGATGGCATCTGCAAGATGTGTTATCTCATCTTCAACGTTTTTGTTGGCAAACTTTCTGAATGTTAAAGCCTTGTAGATTTCCTTTTCGTGCTGGTCATAGTGATCCGGGAACGTGCTGTCGGTCAGCACAAGCCGTCCAAGTCCGGATTCTCTGAGGAATGTATAGAGAGCGGTCATTGTCTTTCCGTCATCTGCAAACTCCTCTTCGGTAAAGCTCTTCGGGGTACTCATATCCAGTCCGACGATTGCTTCCACTTCATCAGGGTATTTCTGCGCCCAGAGGATTGCCTCTATCCCCGACATGGAGTGTGGACAAAGGATATACGGTGCTTCAACGCCCGCCTTTTGCAGTGCTTCACGATCCTGCCGCAGTATTGTGTCAAAATCTCTTTCGCCGTCCACCACATCGCTGAATCCGTAGCCGAATTTTTCTATGACTGCGATCTTGTAGGTATCGCTAAGTTTTCTGTACAACGGACTGTAATCCAGTATCGGTGATACATCTCCGCCACCGGACATGATAACGAGCGTGTGGTCGCCCTCGCCCTCGGTGTATATGCTCATCTGATTTCCGTCCACCTCTACCATTTGCCCAAGCGGTTCAAGGAGCGGCTTTTCCTTATGCAGCATTATCCTGTGGTATATAAACATCACCAGAATGAACGCCAATAATATTATCAGTATTCCGAGCAGAATTTTTCCTGTGATTTTAAGTGCTTTTTTCATTTCTTTTTCTCCTCTGTAACAGGTGCGGATATTATGGAAAAACTCCTGTTTTTTCCATTCTCCTCTGATTTACTGTACTTATCAAAGACAGCCCGAAGCTCCTGAAGGAAATTTGCATAGCTTTCATCGGTCAGTGTAAGCATACTGGTGCGCAGGCATAGCATATCAGCGACGGGATCACTATTTCCTTTCTCGCTGTATCTCCGGAAGCTGCCATACAGCCCCATAAGGAATTGATATGCACTGTCGGCTATATCGGCATTTTCGGCGAATTTTTCCTCGTTAAGTGTCAAAAGCCTTTCCAGACTTCCTCGCACTTTGCGCTCCGACTTGACGATCAATACCTCCTCTTTCAGAAGATAATTGATATGTCGATAAATCGTAGGCTGCGGAACATCGGGCAATTCCTCGCAAATCTGCTTTGTCGTCGCATCACCTTTTACCTGTAGAAACTGCAATATCTTCATTCTTACAGGGTTTGTGATAACATCGGATAGTTTCATCGCATTACCACCTTTCTCAATATATATTATATTCTCAAATATGATAAAGGTCAATAGAGTTCACAGAAAATTAACATTTCCCGTGATTTTATACACGAGAAAGGATATGCATTCCTCTCGAAAAGCATATCCCTCATCTGTTTTTACGCATTATTTATAGCTGTTAATCCGAAATATCCGTTATCAATGCCACGCCGTCCTTAAAGCCTGCCTTGTACGCCGCCCTCATCTCATCGGCGGCAGTCTCGCTCACACAGTCAAGTATCTTAATGATGGCAGGACGATATGAGTTTGCATATTATTCGCAAGCAGAAACTAAGCAATTAGGATCTGTTCCATTTTGACCCAAAGTTACAGATCTGAAACTTGATTTACTACCAAATATGTGCTATGATAATAGTATCTTCATAGAACAGGAGCAACAGAAATGAAAAGTATCATGATAATAGAAGACGAAAAGACCTTGCGTGAGGAGCTGTCCGTCCTGCTGCAAAATGCTGGCTACGAAACGCTTTGTGTGACGGACTATGAGAATGTATCAAAACAGATGAAAGCTTCTGATGCTGATCTTATACTGCTTGACATCAACCTTCCGGGTGAGAGCGGCGAAACTCTCTTGCAGGACTTCCGAAAACAAAGCGATACGCCAGTTATCATGCTGACGAGCCGCACCACTGAGATCGACGAAGTGCTGTCCATGAGCTACGGTGCGGACGATTATATCACCAAGCCCAACAACCCTACTATCCTGCTGCTGCGTATCTCGGCGGTGCTGAAACGGTCGGCCAGACCGAGCGCAGTACAAAAATATCATGACATAGAGGTCAGCACTGTCAAGGGAAGTCTGTTGCGCAAAGACGCAGAGCAGATACTCACCAAGAATGAAATGATAATATTTCAGCTGCTGCTTGACCGTCAGGGCGAGATCGTTACCCGTGATGCGCTGATGACTGCGCTCTGGGACAATGACGAGTTTGTGAATGACAATGCGCTTTCGGTCAATATCAGCAGATTGAGAGGAAAGCTTGCCGAGCTGGGCCTTCCCGACGCCATAGAAACACGCAAGAAACAGGGGTATGTGCTGAAATGAAGTTTAAAGATCACTTGAAGGACAGGCTCACGGCATACCTTATCTATGGCATTTCGTGGGTGCTGGTACTGATATTTATGGCTGCGTTCCGCATTCCTTTTCAGGCTATAGTTATTGTGAGCATTATACTTCTGCTTACGGTAATTGCTGCTGAGTTATGGGGTATTTGGCGCAAAAAGAGCTATTATGACAAGCTATTGCACTGTCTGGATGAGCTTGATAAAAAGCATCTGCTATTTGAAATGGCTGAGGTGCCCGAATTCCTTGACGGCCGCATCTTGTACAATGTCATGCAGGAAACCAACAGATCCATGTGCGAACATATCGCAGAATACCGCCGTGAGAACAAGGGATTTCGGGAATATATCGAACTCTGGGTACATGAGATAAAGCTGCCTGTTGCAGGTTTACAGCTGATGTGCCACAATGACGGAAACACAAAGTATGCCGAGCAGCTCAAGCAGATCGACGATTATATCGAGAATGTTCTCTACTATGCAAGAAGCGGAAATGCTGAGAAGGACTATATCGTAGGGTCCGTATCGCTCAAACGGGCCTTTGCGGATATTGCCATAAAAAACCGTGAGCAATTGCAGCAGAGGGATATCACGCTCCGCACAGAAGATCTTGATAATAATGTTATGACGGACGGCAAGTGGCTTGGTTTTATTCTCGGACAGCTCATGGGGAACAGTATGAAATATGGAGCGACTGAAATTACCGTCACGGCAGAAGCTCTCCCCGACAAGACCGTACTGCATTTCTGGGACAACGGCATTGGCATTCCCGAAAACGATCTGCCGTATATATTTGAAAAATCCTTCACCGGAGAGAACGGGCGGACACACAGGAGATCAACGGGGATGGGGCTGTATATCGTGGGAAAGCTTTGTAAAAAGCTGGGACACAGCGTTGCGGCAAAGTCTGTTCAGGGGGAATTTACGGAGATCGTCATCACATTCGGAAAGAACGATATTTATGATGTGAGATAAGCTGACATTACAAAATTGTAAGGTTGTGTAATATTAAAACAGCGACTGTAGGCACCTGCTGTGATATAATAAGATCATCAAAGGAGCAACAGCTCAATAATAATGAAAAAGGTGATCTATATGAAAAAGAATAGCAATAACGTCAAGAGAATAAAAAGAGACATGGTAATATCCACAATTGCAATGGCCATCGGACTTATCGGCATTATACTCCTATTCGTAAAAGAAAAGAAGTGGGACGCAGTCGGCTGTTCCATACTCGCCTGCAATGCTGTGATATTCTGGTGCAGCTATGACGCATTGAAAAAGGCCGCTGACGAAAAAGAAGAAGAATGAGCAGAAGGAGATGGGACCTTTCATGGAATTGCTGAAAATACAGAACATCGAAAAATACTATGGCAGCAAGTCGTCCCTGACGAAAGCTATTGACGATATCTCGTTCTCGGTCGAACAGGGCGAATTCACAGCGATAATGGGTGCGTCGGGAAGCGGAAAGACTACGCTCCTCAACTGCATTTCCACCATCGACCGTGTGACGGCAGGTCATATTTACCTTGAAAGCACGGACATTACTGCCCTCAAAGGCAAAGAACTCAACAAGTTCCGACGTGATAAGCTGGGGTTCATCTTCCAGGACTTCAATCTGCTTGACACGCTGACGGCTTATGAGAATATCTCGCTTGCACTGTCAATACAAAAGCGTTCGGCAAGCGACATAGACAAGGCGGTAAAGGTAGTCGCCGAGCAGCTCGGCATTACCGAGGTCTTACAGAAATATCCCTATCAGATGTCGGGCGGCCAGAAACAGAGAGTAGCTTCGGCAAGGGCTATCGTCACAGAGCCAAAGCTGGTGCTCGCAGACGAGCCGACAGGTGCTCTTGATTCAAAGTCTGCGAAAATGCTGTTGGAGCGTTTTTATTTCCTTAATCATGAGCATAATGCGACTATCATGATGGTAACGCACGACAGTTTCACGGCAAGCTACGCAAGCCGTGTCATCTTCATCAAAGACGGAAAAATATTCAATGAGATCAGAAAAGGTCCAGGCAGCCGAAAGCAGTTCTTCGATAAGATAATCGACGTCGTGACGCTTCTGGGAGGTGACGTGAGCGATGCTCTTTAAGCTCTCCCTCAGCAATATCCGCAAGAGCCTGCGGGATTATGCCATATATTTTTTCACGCTCATCATAGGCGTTTCGGTTTTCTATGTGTTCAATGCGGTCAGCGGACAGGTAGCTATGACGGTCATCGACACGGACGGCAGAGAGATCGCCCGGATACTGCAGATCGGCATTTCTGCAATGAGCGTATTTGTAGCGGGAGTTCTAGGCTTTCTTATCGTTTATGCGAGCCGTTTTCTTATGAAACGCCGCAACAGAGAATTTGCGCTGTATCTTATGCTCGGCATGGGCAAGGGAAAAATTTCGGCGATACTCCTGCTTGAAACGGTCATTATCGGGCTGGGTTCCCTTGGGGTGGGTCTTCTGCTAGGCATCGGTCTTTCACAGATAATGAGCGCTCTCGTTGTATCGCTGTTTGAAGCGGACATGACAAGATACAGTTTTATGGTATCGGGTGACGCTATCGGAAAGACGGTCATCTGCTTTGCGATAATGTATCTTTTTATCATGATATTCAACAGCATCATCATCAGCCGTTTCAAGCTTATAGACCTGATGCAGTCGGGCAAAAAGTCGGAACAGATCAAACTGAAAGATCCGTGGCTCTGTATCATCATATTTCTGATTGCGGCGGCGGCTCTCGGATATGCTTATTATCAGGTGGGCTGGAATTACGGTGAAGTTACGGGAAAGACAATGGCGCTGTATATCACTATGGGTGCGGTGTCTACATTCCTGATCTTCTGGTCTGCGTCGGGTATGCTGCTGCGTGTGATGATGAGTATGAAAAACGTGTACTATCGCAGTCTGAACGCTTTCACATTTCGTCAGATAAGCAGCAAGGTCAATACGATGGTATTTTCCATGACGGTCATCTGCCTTATGCTTTTTGTGACGATATGTGCGCTGACGGCGTCCTTTTCCATGCGAAATTCCATGAACGCAAATCTTGAAGATCTTTGTCCTGCGGATTTTGAGCTTTCAGCAGATCTCAACGAGCCTGTTGAGGGACTGGACATTGTTTCGGAATGCAAAGACAATGGGCTGGACATAATGGCTTATGCAGGAGAGTATGAGAGATTTTACACCTATGGCGACGCAGATTTTTCGCTGGAGGATTTCTGCGGCGATGCAGCCGAAAGGGTAAAAGCAGAGTTCATTTTTCTCGACTATTACACCTCCGAGCAGCTTATCGGGCTTGATGAATATAACGCCCTGATGAAGCTCTACGGCAAAGAAACGCTTTCGATGAATGATGACGAATATATACTTTTGTGCGACTACAAATCCATGAGAGCGATACGGGACAGCGTTCTCAAAGCTGACGGCAATATCACCGTTTACGGACATACGCTCCATTCAAAGTATGACGAATGTCAGGACGGTTTTATCAGCATTTCCGCACAGCATATAAACGCAGGTATTTTCGTAGTACCCGACAGCGTTTTGGAGGGGCAGGCTCCGAGCGGCGATCACATCATCGGCAATTACAAAGCCGCTGACAAGGCAGGAAAAAAGGAGACCGAACAGGTCCTCCGCAGGGAATACGACACCATCACCCGTGATCTGAGCGGTCTGTCTGTTCATAAGACAGGCGGATACTTCGGGCTAAGTACAAAGATAGCCATTAAGAACGATGCGGTCGGGCTTGGTGCGATAGCGACATTTATGGGGCTGTACATCGGGCTTGTATTCCTCATCGCCTGCGGTGCGATACTCGCACTCAAAGAGCTTTCGGAAAGCGTTGACAGCATAGGCAGATATGAAATGCTCCGCAAGATAGGTGCAGATGAAAGCGATATTTCAAGATCGCTTTTCCGTCAGACAGGTATTTTCTTCCTGCTTCCGCTGATACTCGCCTGTGTGCATTCGGTGTTCGGCATGAAGTTTGCGGCATACTTCCTTGAAGTGTTCGGCACGGAAAAAATGACAGAATCCATAGCGGCGACTTCCATCATACTGCTGCTTATATACGGCGGGTATTTCCTTATCACCTATTATTGCAGTAAAGGAATCATAAAAGAAAGAAAATAGCAAAACGGATATACGAAAACGGCTGTACCCCGTGGAAGGGTACAGCCGTTCTTGACGTTATCTGAGCAGCTTTATTTCGGTTTATCAGACCATTGCAAACAGTAAAGCCGATCATCTCCCCAAAAGCATTTCACGGACTCATTACTACCTAAAACGACCAATGGCCTTGTTTTTCCAAATCACAGGCCCTCAGGACTTCTCATAAAGTTCGATATATTGCTTGGCAGACTTTTCCCAGCTGAAATCCTGCTTGAAAGCACGGTTCACCAGCTGACCCCATTTTCTCTTATCGTCATAATAAGCTCTTGCCCTTACGCAGGCGTCAAGCATATCGTGGGCGTTGTAGGTCTTGAAAGTAAAACCGTTCCCGCCTTCGCCGCCGGCGTCGCTTATGCTGTCCCTCAGACCGCCTGTCTCACGGACTATGGGTATAGTTCCGTAGCGCAGTGCTATCATCTGAGCCAGGCCGCAGGGCTCGCTCTGTGAGGGCATCAGGAACATATCCGCACCTGCGTATATCCTCCTGGACAGCTCCGGCACAAACCCCAGCTGCAGTCCCACCTTGTCGGGATAACGGTAGTGCATCTCGGTGAAAAAGTCCTCATATATCTTCTCGCCTGAGCCAAGTATCGCAAACTTATAGCCCAGCTGGACGATGTCCTCAAATACATACTTTATCAGGTCCAGGCCCTTGTGGGAAACGAACCTGGTGACGATGCCGATGACAGGCTCATCCCCTTTTTCAAGGCCCAGCTCCTCCAGAAGCGCCTTTTTGCATTCCTTCTTGCCGGCCTTTTTGCCGGGGCCGTAATTCCTGGCTATATTGGGGTCGGTCATGGGGTCATAGATATCCTGTGAGATACCGTTCAGGATACCGCTGAGCTTATACTGATGATGGACCAGCTCCCTGTCAAGTCCGTGGGAATACCATGGGTCAAGTATCTCCCAGGCGTAGCTGGGGGAAACGGTGTTGACCCTGTCGGAAGTCTCCACAGCCGCTTTCAGGAAGTTGACGTCCCCATCATAGCTGAGCAGATCGGTATAATAAAGCGGCACCCCGATTAGATCCCCGATAAGCTCCAGACCGTACTGGCCCTGGTACTGGATATTATGGATGGTGAAAACGGTCCTGATGTCCTCAAAGCCGGGCTGATAACGGTAAAAGATATCGTAATACACCGGCACCAGTGCGGTCTGCCAGTCGTTTGCATTGATGATATCCGGCTTGAAGTCGATATACCTCAGAAGCTCCAGGACAGCTCTGGAGAAGAAAATGAACCTCTCAGCGTCGTCATAGAACCCATAAAGTCCGTTTCGGGCGAAATAATACTCATTGTCCAGCAGATAGTAAGTCACGCCGTTCTCTACGCCCACAAATACCCCGCAGTACTGGTTCCTCCAGGCTACGGGTACTGTGAAATTAGTGATATAGCTCAGCCTGTCCTTCAGCTCCTGCCTGATGCTGCTGTAAAGGGGTATCACCACCCGGCAGTCATGGCCAAGGGCATTTATCGCCGCAGGCAGCGAACCTGCAACGTCGGCAAGTCCCCCCGATGCGATATAGGGCAGGGCTTCGCTGGCAGTATAAAGAATATTCATATATTAGCCTCCCTTCAAAAGAGAAATTTTCTATACAGTAAAGCAAGCCGCACAAAGCCGCATAAACGGCCCTGTGCGGCACATGATACTTATTTTATACGGTGTCCTTTTCCTGGACCTCACGGCAGAAGACTACCACGCACAGCTCACCGAGAGCACCGGGAGTCTCATATGAATGGAGCGTCCAGCCGTCGGATGCGTATTTATCTATCATATCCTGGAGCTGCTGAGTGAACTTGTTCCTTCCGGAAAAAGTACAGCCAAAGGAATCCACTTTATACTCATACTTTTTCATGCTCTGCTCACCTTACACCGTTGCGCCCTTTGCTACATACATAGGATACTCAGGCGAGCTGGTCAGTATGTGCTTATCGGTAACGGTAACGTTCTTATCGGTCACGATATAGTTGAGCTGTGCCCCGTCGCCCACAACTGTGCCCTGCATGAGTATGCAGTTCTTGACCTTGGCGCCCTTGCCGACCTTTACGCCTCTGAACAGCACGCTGTTCTCGACTTCGCCCTCGATTATGCAACCGTCAGCCACCAGAGAGTTCTTTACAATGCAGTTAAGATCATACTTTGCAGGAGCGTTGTCGCTGACCTTTGTATAGATAGATCTCTTGGGAACGAAGAGCTTTCTGGCGTTTGCGGGATCAAGGATATCCATATTGGCAGCAAAGTAGCTGGAGGGGCTGTTGAGCTTTCTGAAATAGTTTGCGTACTCATAGGTCTTGATCTTCAGTTCGCTGCAGCGCTCCTGAAGGATATTCTTCTCAAAGCTTACCAGGCCTCTTGCGATGGCGTCCTTCACCAGGTCCTTCATGAATTCCATAGACATCACGAACATATTGAGACTGGCTGTGCAGCTGCCGCTTAGCTCAGGCTGTATCAGCACACTTGTCACATTGCCCTCGCCGTCTGTATTCAGGACGGTAGCGGTCTTCAGTTCGTCAGAGCTGTAAACGCCGGTATGTGTAACAACGGTGATATCTGCGCCGCTTTCTATATGCCTTGCCACGATGGGCTTATAGTCGATATTCGTGATGACGTCGCAGTCGGTCATCACCACATACTTGGCGCTGCTGTGGCTGATAAAGCTCATAGCGCCGTATATAGCCTCTATCCTGCCTCTGTAAAGAGTGCTCTCAACATTGCCGAAGGGGGGCAGTATATAAAGGCCGCCCTTCTTCCTGGCCAGGTCCCATTCTCTTGCGGAGCCCAGGTGGTCCAGAAGGCTCTGATAGTTGGATTTTGTAATTACGCCGACTTCGCTGATACCGCTGTTGACCATATTGGAAAGCGGGAAGTCGATAAGTCTGTATCTGCCGCCGAACATCACAGAACCCATGGTCCTGTTCTTAGTCATATCACCGAGAGTCGTGTCGTGCATATTTGCGAAGACCAGACCCAGTACATTGCCCATATTAACTTCCATTATTTACTCGGTCCTTTCTTACATATTTTCATAGATTATAGCCTTAGGCGCAACAACGGCACCATCGGAAACACTGATGTTATGGCCTACGACTGCAACGCCCCATGAGTCCTTGTCCTCAACGTTCTCAGGTCTTTCGCCTATCTTGCAGTTCTCGCCGATGACCGAATTCTCACCCACTATGGCATACTCTACCTTAGCGCCCTTCTTGACAACTGCCCCGGGCATGAGGATCGAATCGTATATAACAGCCCCTTCCTCAACGATAACGCCGTCGGAGATCATGCTGAACTCCACCTGCCCGTCGATGACGCAGCCCTCAGTTACCATAGAGTTCTGCACCTCTGCGTTCTTGCCTATGCTCTGAGGCGGCAAAACGGGGTTCCTCGAATAGATCTTCCAGCTGGGGTCATAGAGGTCGATGGGGATATTGGGATTGATAAGGTCCATATTGGCCTCCCACAGGGAGTCGATGGTACCGACATCCTTCCAGTAGCCGTCGAAACGGTAAGCCACCAGCTTCTCTCCTGCCTCTCTCATATCGGGTATGATATTCTTGCCGAAGTCCTTAGAAGCACTTTCGTCCTCCTCATTGGCGATGAGGTAAGCTCTCAGCTTGCTCCATGTAAAGATATAGATACCCATAGATGCCAGAGTAGAACGGGGGTTCTTGGGCTTTTCCTCGAAGTCGATGATATTGTCATCAGCATCGGTTATCATGATGCCAAATCTGGAGGCCTCCTCCTTGGGAACGTCCAGAACTGCGATGGTAGCCGCAGCGTTCTTGGCCTTATGGAATTCCAGCATCTTATTGTAGTCCATCTTATAGATATGGTCGCCGGAAAGCACTACGACATACTCGGGATCATATCTCTCGATGAAACCGATATTCTGATAGATGGCGTTAGCCGTGCCTGAATACCAGTCTGCACCTGTAGCCTTCTGATAAGGCGGCAGCACATGGACACCGCCGTGGATCCTGTCGAGATCCCAGGGCTGGCCGTTGCCGATATACTCATTGAGCACCAGCGGCTGATACTGAGTCAGAACGCCAACCGTATCAATGCCTGAATTGATACAGTTAGACAGCGGGAAATCGATGATACGATACTTTGCACCGAAGGGGACTGCGGGCTTGGCCACGTCCTGAGTAAGTGCATAAAGTCTGCTGCCCTGGCCGCCTGCCAGTAGCATTGCAACACATTCTTTTTTGTTGAACATAATTTAATTCACCCACCAATTTAATTTCTACTGTTTTTGATATTTCTACACGGTCTCCCTCAGTGGGGAGACCATGATGTCAACATTCTTTACTGTTACCTGCGGACCGCCAGTCAGACTGCCTCGCCGTCAGTATCCTTAGTCTTCTTAGTGCTCTTCACGGCTGCCTTCCTGGTCCCGGTCTTCTTCTCGCCAGTCTTTTTCACAGCGGACTTCGCAGCAGCAGTTTTCTTTTCTGCAGCGTCCTTCTTTTTCTTCTCGGCGTCCTTCTTTACCTCGAAATACATACAAGCGAAAGGCGGTATATCCACGCATACAGACTGCTCAAAGCCGTGCATACCCACGTTCTGGGACTTGACGGTGCCATTGGTAAACGGAGCGCCGTCCTTGGAAGCGGAATTGAACACCTCGGTATACTTGCCCTTGTAAGGAACTCCGAAGCAATAGGACTTTCTTTCCACCGGAACGAAATTACACAGCACGATTATCTCATTGCCCTTCAGGTCAAAACGCCTGAAGATTATGATGCTCTGCCTGAAGTCGTCGTTGGCGATCCAGCTGAAACCGCCCCAGTCAAAGTCCCTCTGCCACATCTGCGGGTGGTCAAGATAGAAGTGACTGAGCCGTTTTGAGAAAGCCTGATAGTTGCGGTGGTTATCATACTCGTCCACCAGGAACCACTCCAGTCCGTTCTCATAGTCCCACTCTCTGAACTGAGCGAACTCAGCGCCCATGAACAGCAGCTTTTTGCCGGGGTGGGCCATCATATAAGCCATGAACAGCTTGCACTGGTCAAACTTCCTGTCCACATCGCCGCCGTACATCTTATTGACCAGGGAGGCCTTTCCGTGTACGACCTCGTCGTGGGATATGGGAAGAATGAAATTCTCCGAAAAAGCATAGAAAAAGCTGAACGTCAGCATATCGTGATGGAACGCTCTGTCGATGGGGTCATAGGCCATATACTTGAGCATATCGTTCATCCAGCCCATGTTCCACTTGAAATTGAAACCCAGGCCGCCGTCTGTGACGGGCTTTGTTACCATAGGCCATGCGGTAGACTCCTCGGCGATCATCAGTGCCGTCGGATTTCTTGAGAACACCGCCGTATTGAGCTGTCTCAGGAACTCAACGGCCTCCAGGTTCTCATTTCCACCGTACTTGTTGGGGGTCCACTCGCCGTCTCTCCTGTCATAGTCCAGATACAGCATAGACGCTACCGCATCGACTCTCAGCCCGTCCACATGATACTGCTCCAGCCAGTACAGCGCATTGGAGATCAGGAAAGACTTGACCTCTCCCCTGCCGTAATCGAACACCCTGGTGCCCCATGCCAGATGGTCCCTCTTCTTAGGGTCCTCATACTCATAGGAAGGACCGCCGTCGAACTCAAAAAGCCCGGCCTCGTCCCTTGGGAAATGTGCAGGCACCCAGTCAAGTATAACGGAGACTCCGGCCTGATGGAACTTATCTATCATAGCCATGAACTCGTGCGGTGTGCCAAATCTGGAAGTCGGCGCATAGTAGCCTATGCCCTGATAGCCCCAGGACCCGTCAAAGGGAAATTCCGCCAGGGGCATGAACTCGATATGCGTATATCCCATTTCCTTCAGATAAGGTATGATGGAATCTGCGAATTTCGTATATGAATAATATCTGCCGTCCTCACAGGTCTTCCAGGAATTGAGGTGGACCTCGTAGATATTCATTGGGCAGTTATAAACGTCCTTGGTGCGTCTTTCCTTCTGCCACTTGGTATCCTTCCACTCATATCCCTCGATGTCGAATATCTTGGAACCGGTCTGAGGTTTCAGCTCCATATGGGTCCCGTAGGGGTCAGCCTTGTTCCTCTTCTGTCCGTCGCAGCCGGTGATACAGTATTTATAAGTATCAAAGGTCTTCAGACCCGGCACGAACCTTTCCCAGATCTCAGAATTTGACAGCAGCTCCATAGGATCCGCATTCTCATCCCAGTTATTGAAATCGCCTATGAGCGAGACGGCCTTAGCCTTTGCGGCCCAGACCCTGAAATAATACCCTTCTGCCCCGTCCTTAGTCCCTTTATGGGCGCCTAAGAACTTATAGGTCTCATAATTCGTCCCGTCATGGAACAGATAAACAGGTATCTCATAATCCTGCGGAATTTTATCGATCAAAGTACTAGCCTCCTTTATAGCAGGCAATATGCCTAATATCACACTTATATTTTAACCTTTTTTTAATTATTTTGCAAGGGGGTTTGTTAATGTTTTCAGTTTCATACAGTTTTTATATTGTCAGTTTGTATAATTTGTACACTAACTTTTACAAAATTTTACTCTCAGTTAATATTTTATACATATTTATTCAAACTTCCTTGCTCAGTTCGATCTTTATGACCAGGACCGTCAGGTCATCACAGCGTTTACCCTTTCTCATCTCCATGGCAGCACGGCCTGCCAGACCGGCCAGCTCCTGTGCGGACAGTTCAGGAGATGCGGCGGCTAACTGTGAGAACTCCTCTGCCGTTTCTTCGTCCGCACCGTCGGAATTCATGATTATGATATCCCCGGCAAAGAGCTTGACATGGCTTATATCCGGCGCACAGTCCGGCAGTATCCCCACCGGGAAGGCCTGTCCCCCCAGCTCCATTACACTGCCGTCACGGCACAGTCTGCTCCTGACCGCACCGGATTTGAGAAAGGCCCCGCAGCCCCCGCAGAGGTCCAGCTTCAGAAGGTCCATAGTGGCAAACGACTCTTCCCAGCCCTTGACCCTGAGCATCGAATTGATGAGCCTGTGAGAGGTAGTCATAGAAAGGCCGGAGCAGATGAGCTTTTTCGCAAGGCTCACCGTGAACACCGAATCCAGCCTTGCACGCTTGCCGGTGCCCATGCCGTCAGACAGCATCACATATTTCTCGCTGCCGCCGGCGTCGAAGACCTCAAAGCTGTCCCCTGAATACTCCTCCCCTGCCGAAGCGGTAAAGCTGCCCACGGCGGCGCTGTAGGCCGGCAGTTCCGCAAAGCTCAGTCTCACATTGTCCTCCATAGCCAGCACGTCCGGCATACCCATATCGCAGTCCAGAAGTGATGAAAGCTCGGCGGTCAGCCTGACACGGTCCTCGCCCGGCTCCTCGCTGATATAAACGTCGGCCCGCCTGCAAAGCGCCTCGTCCACATAGACGCAGGCCCTGACTGCACGACACCCTTTCATTATAAAAAACTCCCGCACCCGTGAGCTTAGCCCCGGGTCGATGCTCCTGACCTGGGAGGAGCGGAAGGACAGGTCTTTCAGTATATCCTCCATACAGTAAAGCTGTTCGCAGAGCATACCTCTAAGCTCCCTCATCCGGATATTCTCCGCTTTCTGCTCGTTCATGCGGCGGGAGAATTCCGTGAAGGCTCCGGCTATCAGCGAGGGCCTTGTGCAGCACCTTAGCCTTACCTCCACGTCGGTCCGGCTGACGGTCCCGCAGGTCTGCGCCACATTCTCAAGAGACTCCATAGCCTCTTCAGCCCTGAGCCTGTCACCGCAGGAGACCCCTGCCTCAAAGCAGAGAGGATATGACGGACAGTCCTCACAGATGCAGCTCTTTACTTCCTCCGCTGCCGAATAGCCTGCCGTCCTGCGGTCCATGGCCGCCGACACACGGTCCAGTCTGCGGCGTATGTCCCCCAGAGTCTCCCCGGCCATCGAGAGCCGGGAGGAAGTGGTCTGACCCACTATCTCCAGAGAGCTCCTGAACCCGGACACTGACCTGCCCACTCTCCTGACCGCCTGCAAAGGCACCGCTACAAAGATAAGTGAGCCTGCCACCAGGTCTGCGAACATCCTGTATGTATCGCCGTTGACCCCCACCGCCACCAGGCTGACCAGAGAGGCCACCAGAAAGCACAGGACCGTAGACAGTGTCCCGAAGTGGACGAAGGCCCCGCATATCAGCCCGGCAGTGGCCATCAGCAGAGTGTTCCTTGTCAGCGACGGGTCGCATATCATGACCCCGCAGGCGGTCAGCGCCCCTATGGCCGCCCCGCCGAAGCTGCGGTATCTCCTGACGGCCTGCAAAAGCATGAACACACCGAAGACCCGGCCAAGATTGACCGAAAAGATATTCACCGAAGTCAGCACCGACAGGGTCATTATGTAGACGATGCCGAGAAATATGCCGTTCATTCCCGTAAGGTCAAAGACCCCGCTGCGCTCTCTGGAGATAAGCACCGTCCTGACTACGAACACAGTACAGCCGCTCAGAAGTGCATTGACCATTCGCATGGAGGCCATGTAAAAGTCCGCCGGCATAGCCACCGTCACCACGCACCCGAAAAGCATGAGCACCCCGGTGTTGAGCAGAGCGTCATAAATGGGATCGTCCCTCTTCTCGCCCAGAGGGTCCACCGCCCTTACTGCGCTGATGACCAGCACCGCACAGAGCTGCACTATCCTCCCCTCGATATCGCCTTTCAGCACCGCCGCTGCGATGAGCCCTATGAACACCGCTATGCCCTCACGGCCTGCCAGGGACGCAGCGGCTGCGCTCATGTAAGAGGGAAAGCCCAGTATCTCTGACATACCCGTGACCAGCCCCGCAGCGGCCGCCGTGACCTGCATGGCCCATCTGGGAGGTCTTTTAAGGGCGCTCCCCTTCCCCGCCGCTTTCATGGCCGGCGGAAGAGCGCTGAGTATCCTGCCGCCGGTCTCCTTTAGCTTTGAACTCATTTTTAACACGTCCTTTTCATCATGATGATAACAGATATATTCTATCATCTCAGGAACGTGAAAAATGTCGCTATAGGAAGGCCGCAGCCAACATATGCCGCACGCCTGCGGAAGTTACCCCAGACTCTCCTCCCTCAGGGCTTCGCTGAAGGCTATGAGCTGTTCCATGGTGAGCTGCTCGGGCCTTACGTTTTCTTTTAGTCCGCTTTTTTGTACAGCAGCGGCTGCCACAGACTTGTCTATGCCCATGGAGCCGGATACGGAATTCACCAGGGTCTTGCGCCTTTGCGAAAAAGCGCCTCTTGCCACGGAGAAAAAGAACTTCTCGTCAGTTACCCCAGGCGGAGTAGTCTCCCTTATGTCGAACCTGACCACGCAGCTGTCAACGTTCGGGGAAGGCATGAAGCTGCCCCGGGAGACATTGAAAAGGATCTTCGGCTCAGAAAAATAATTCACTGCCACTGTGACGGCCCCCATCTCACGGCTGCCCATGGGAGCGCAGAGCCTTGTGCCTGCCTCCTTCTGGACCATCACTGTGATGCTTTTTATCCTCAGCCGCTGCTCTAAAAGCATCATGATGACGGGCGAGGTGATGTAGTAAGGCAGATTGGCGCATACTGCGACATCTAGGCCCCGGAATTCTTCGTCGATGAGCTTGTGAAGGTCCACCTTCATCACATCGGCGTTTATTATCTTAACATTTTTGTGCTCGGCCAGGGTCTCTTCCAGCACCGGCATCAGGCGCTCGTCTATCTCGATAGCCACCACCTTTTCAGCTCTCCTGGCCAGCTCATTGGTGAGGACTCCTACGCCCGTGCCTATCTCTATGATGCCGAAGCCCGGTCCGGCGCTGCCCATCTGAGCTATCCTCGGGCAGACCGATGGGTTGACCAGAAAATTCTGCCCTAATGCCTTTGAGAAACTGAAACCGTGCCTGCTGAGCACGTCCCTGATAACGCCGATATTTGAAAGACCGTCCATCTGTGCCGCTCCTTGTGAAAAATGACTAAAATTGAAAAAAACACCTGCCTGTACCTCAGGCAAAGCATAAAAATATTGTAACATTTTGTACATCTGTTGTCAATAGGTGCAGGTATATTTTTTTACATATCGGGCAGATTATATCATACAGAGGAAATAATATCATACATCTCGGAAAAAACGGAGGTCGTCATCGTGAACACACAAAGAGAATCAAGAAACATACCGATACCGAGGGGTCTTGCTATGACAGGCGGAGCCTTCGGCGCAGGAGAACTGAGAGGTCTGAGCGCCAGAGAGCTTGGCCTAATATGCGATACGGCGAGACACACGGGGTCTTTGAAAGAAACACGGGACCTTGCAGCATCTCTTCACAGAGGAGAGATGCCCCCTGTAAGGGAGCTGTACTGAGGCGAAAAATGTAGGTTTAGGTTAAAATATACAATATGAGCTTAGATTTTTAATGCAAATTTTATATTCAGACCTGTTGAAATTCTTCAGATAATATTGTAAAATATTAATGTGGGACGTAGGTCCTGCTATCTCAGCTGTGGATGCTACAGGAGGGGAATATGTACAGGTCAACAGGTAAGTCTTGCCAATCGGTCCATACTGTATCGTTCTCATATGCTTTCGGCGGTGCTTTAAGTTGTCTCCGCCTTGTCTCTGCGCACTCTGAGCTGAGTATGTCTATCAAGCTAACTGAAACTGCAACGCTATAGTTGCAGTTTTTTTGGTTTAGAGACGGCATTGCCGCCGGGCCGGGCTGCCCGGCTGTCCGTCCCGAAAGGAGTATGATATCATGAAAAAAGTTGCAGTCATTATGGGCAGCGACAGCGATTTCCCTGTGGTTTCAAAGGCCTGTGCAGAGCTGAAGGCCTACGGTGTGCCTTACGAGTGCCATGTTATGAGCGCTCACAGGTCCCCTGCCCTGGCGGCAGAATTTGCTGAGAGCGCCAAGGACAACGGCTTCGGAGTCATCATCTGTGCTGCCGGCATGGCGGCCCATCTTGCCGGAGTCATGGCGGGACACACGATCCTGCCGGTAATAGGGATACCCTGCAAGTCCTCTAATCTGGAGGGACTGGACGCTCTTCTTGCTACTGTCCAGATGCCCAGCGGCATACCTGTGGCTACAGTGGCGATAGACGGCGCAAAGAATGCGGCTGTGCTGGCCATACAGATACTTGCCCTTTCTGACGAGGTGCTGGCCACCAGGCTCACCAAAGCCAAGAAGGAAATGATCGAGGGCGTCATCGAAAAGGATGCCGCACTTCAGGAAAAGCTCAGGACGATTTGAGGCGGATCATATGAAAACAGGCAGGAGCTTTAGAGCCATGGCGGCCGTACTTATCATGGGAGCTTTCCTTTCGTTGTCGGGCTGTTCGGGCAGGAGCGCTGACCCTGACCCTTCTGAGGTCAAGAGCAGCATGGGCTATAACGGCAGCTTCGATGAGGAGACTTTCGAGAAGATATGCAGCAGTATCAAAATAGGCGGGGAAAGTGTCGAACTGCCCTGCTCAGTGGGAGATATCGAGGAAAAGCTTACCATGAACGATAACTATGCTATCTTCTCCGGCGGCACCTCTTATTCCGACATGGTGGGACATATCAAGGTAGTGAACAACAGCAGCATTGACCCCACCTACCAGCAGGTCTACGGCATCTTCATGAATAATTTCAGCATTAAGGACACTTCCATCGGAGGACTGACCAGCAGTCTTTCAAAGGAAGATATCGAGAGCTTTTTCGGGAAGCCCACCGGCCAGGGCAGCATAGAGACTGACGGCGACGACATGGGAAGGCTGGCAGAGATAAGATATATCTATTACGAACCGGGGAGTTACAGCTTTACGGTGGCTTTCAAAAAGAAGTCGGGTATGCTGTATTCTGTCACTGCGGAGATCGAGGACACCTCGGGCGGCGACGACCCGTTCCTGTTCGACGGGACTGCAGCAGATGACACTGCGCAGGACGACGTGCCTGTGCTGGGCGAAGAATAGCAGGACGGCAGGCATCATCAGACGATAAACGACATCAGTTTATGATAATAAATCTATCTGGAGGTATGTAAAAATGGAAAACATCATCAAGGGCGAGCAGCTGTATGAAGGAAAGGCAAAGAAGGTATTCGCTACCAACGAGCCTGATTATGTCATCGTAGACTACAAGGACGACGCTACCGCTTTCAACGGCGAGAAGAGAGGCACCATCGTCGGCAAGGGCGTTATCAACAACAGAATGACTAACTTCATGTTCAAGAAGCTGGAGGAAGCAGGCGTACCCACTCATCTGGTGGAGGAGATCAGCGACCGTGAGACCATCGTCAAGAAGGTGGAGATAGTTCCTCTGGAGGTCATCATCAGAAACGTTGCCGCAGGCAGCTTTTCCAAGAGGATGGGCGTTGAAGAAGGCAGAAAGCTCCTGACCCCCATACTCGAATACAGCTATAAGAACGACGACCTGGGCGATCCTTTCATAAATGATTACTACGCTCTGGCCCTGGGGCTTGCCACCAAAGAAGAGCTTGATACCATAGCCAGGTACGCTTTCAAGGTCAACGAGTTCATGGTAGAGTACTTCAAGGGCATCGGCGTTGACCTCATAGATTTCAAGATAGAGTTCGGCCGTTTCCACGGACAGATACTCCTGGCAGACGAGATAAGCCCTGACACCTGCCGTTTCTGGGATTCCAAGACCCATGAGAAGCTGGACAAGGACAGATTCAGAAGGGACCTTGGCAACGTAGAGGACGCTTATCAGGAAATGATGAAGAGAGTACTTGGTGAGTAATATATGGGCGGATTTTTTGGCGCTGTTTCGTCCAACGACTGTATACAGGACGTTTTCTTCGGAACAGATTATCATTCACACTTAGGCACAAGA
This sequence comes from Ruminococcus sp., assembly GCA_017478965.1. GTDB lineage: Bacteria > Bacillota > Clostridia > Oscillospirales > Ruminococcaceae > Hominimerdicola. The sequence goes on from JAFVCV010000055.1 coordinate 24,558, forward strand.
AGAGGCGGCATGACCTCCTTCTCGCCTGAGACAGGATTTCAGAGGAATATCCACAGCATTGAGAACTCACCTTTCAGGACGAAGTTTGAAAAAGATGTGGAGTCTATGCGGGGCAAGGTCTGTATCGGGTGCATAAGCGATACCGACCCGCGGCCCATCATGGTAAGGTCAAAGCTGGGGCTTTATGCAGTCTGCTCCATCGGCGTGATACATAACGCCGATAAGCTCAGCGAAGAACTGCTGAACAGCGGCTGCGCCAATTTCGAGACGATGAGCAGCGGCGCTATCAATTCCGCAGGACTGATAGGAGCGCTGATAGCTCAGAAGGAAAGCTTTGTGGAGGGCATAAGATACGCCCAGCAGAAGATAGTGGGGACCATGTCACTGGTCATAATGACAGAAGACTCTATCATCTGTGCGAGAGATAAGGCCGGCAGGCTGCCTATACTGATAGGCAAAAGGTCAGACGGCTACTGTTTCTCCTTCGAGGACTTCGCCTACAAAAAGGTGGGATACGAGACCTGCCACGAGCTCAGGCCCGGAGAGATCACAAAGCTGACCAAGGACGGCTATGAGATACTTTCCGAGGGTACGGACCAGATGAGCATTTGTACGTTTTTGTGGACTTATTACGGCTACCCCAACGCCAATTACGAGGGCGTGAACGTAGAGGTCATGAGGATGCGAAACGGCATGATAATGGCGGAGAACGACATCAAGAACGGCAGGCTGCCTCAGGTGGACTATATCTGCGGAGTGCCGGATTCGGGTACGCCCCACGCCATAGGCTATGCAAACAGGAGCGGGATACCCTTCGCAAGGCCGTTCATCAAATACACACCTACCTGGCCTAGGAGCTTTATGCCCACGAACCAGAGTATGCGAAACAGAGTGGCTAAGATGAAGCTGATACCCGTACATGAGCTTATCGAGGGCAAGAAGCTGCTGTTCGTGGACGACAGCATCGTCAGGGGCACGCAGATGAGAGAGACTGTGGAGTTCCTTTATGAGAACGGCGCTAAGGAGGTCCATATGCGGTCTGCCTGTCCGCCGATAATGTACGGATGCAAATATCTCAACTTCTCCCGAAGCACCTCGGAGCTGGAGCTTATAGCAAGGCAGATAATCGACGAGCATGAGGGCGCAGAGGGCGTTAAGTACATAAACGAATACAGCGATTCAAACACAGAAAGAGGCCGTCTGCTCAGAGATGAGATCTGCCGCAGACTAAAGCTCACTTCCCTTGAATTCCAGTCGCTGCCCGGTACGGTCAAGGCCGTGGGCGCAGATGAGTGCAGGCTCTGCACCTACTGCTGGAGCGGAAAGGAGTAAGGCCTGTATGAACGGTGTTGAGGGGCTGCATGAAGAATGCGGCGTTTTCGGTATATACTCGCCTGTGACCGGCGATGCGGCGGCGCAGGTATATATGGGGCTGTACGCCTTGCAGCACAGAGGGCAGGAAAGCTGCGGCATCGTGGTCAACGATGACGGAGTATTCAGAGCCCACAAGGCATTGGGTCTGGTGAACAGCGTCTTTGACAGGGACACTCTTAAGAGCCTTGGCAAAGGCAATATGGCCATAGGACACGTAAGGTATTCCACCACAGGCAGCAGCAGTGCCGCAAATGCACAGCCGCTGACGGTAAGGCATATGAAGGGTCCAATGGCGATAGCACATAACGGAAATCTGACCAACGCCAGAGAGCTTAGAGAAAGGTTCGAGGGCAAGGGCATGATCTTCCACAGCACGAACGATACCGAGGTCATTTCATACACCGTAACTGAAGAACGGCTCTCCTGCGCCTCTATAGAAGAGGCCGTGGAAAGAGCTATGTACAGGATAAAAGGGGCATATTCACTGCTGGTGATGTCGCCCCGGAAGCTGATAGCGGCGAGGGACCCCAACGGGTTCAGGCCGCTGAGCCTTGGGAGGAGCGGAGACACCTGGTACCTGGCCAGCGAGACCTGCGCTTTTGACAGCGTAGGGGCAGAATTTGTCAGGGATATCCTTCCGGGGGAGATAGCCGTCATCGAAGACGGAAGACTCAAGTCCATAAGGACGCACTGCGGGGGCAAAGGAGATCTGTGCGTTTTCGAGTTCGTCTATTTCGCAAGGCCGGACTCGGTCATTGAAGGCGCAGGAGTACACGAAGCCAGGCTCAGAGCCGGGCATATACTCTGGAAGGAGCACCCTGTGGACGCTGATATAGTCATAGGAGTACCCGATTCGGGACTTGACGCCGCACTGGGGTTCTCTCAGGCAAGCGGCATACCCTACGGCATAGGGTTCGTCAAGAACAGGTATATAGGCAGGACCTTTATCCAGCCCTCACAGGCCCAGAGGACCAACAGCGTGAAGATAAAGCTAGGGGCAGTTTCGGGCACTGTCAGAGGAAAGCGGGTGGTGATGATAGACGACAGCATCGTCAGGGGCACCACCTCGGGAAGGATAGTCAGGCTGCTGAGAGAGGCCGGGGCAAGGGAGGTCCATGTGAGGATATCCTCGCCGCCTTTCATAGCGCCCTGCTATTTCGGAACGGATATAGACAGCCGGGACAACCTTATCGCCTGCAGGATGAGCGTAAGCGAGATATGCAAGGAGATAGGCGCAGACAGCCTGGGGTATCTGAGTACGGAGGGCGTGACGAGGATAGCTGAGGGCGCAGGCTGCGGTCTTTGTACGGGCTGCTTTACCGGCAGGTATCCGGTAGAGGTCCCGGCAGATATGCCAAAGGACAAATTTGAGTGTAAAATTTCGGACAATTCAGAGCTATAGCCGGCTGCGGCACAGGCTGCCGGCCTGAAAAAACAGATCACGAAAGGAACAGATCATGAATAAGAACAGCTATTCAAACAGCTATAAGGACGCCGGAGTGGACGTTACAGCCGGGTATAAGGCTGTGGAGCTTATGAAACAGTATGTTGGCAGGACCGTCACAAAGGGCGTTCTTGACGGCATAGGCGGTTTCGGCGGGCTCTTCGAGCTGGATATGACGGGCATAGAAAGGCCTGTGCTGGTATCCGGCACCGACGGCGTAGGCACCAAGATAAAGATAGCATTCCTGCTGGACAAGCATGACACGGTAGGCATCGACTGCGTGGCCATGTGCGTCAACGAGATAATCTGCTGCGGTGCAAAGCCTCAGTTTTTCCTGGATTACATCGCCTGCGGCAGGAACATACCCGAGAAGATAGCAAATATAGTTTCGGGCGTTGCAGAGGGCTGCGTACAGGCGGGCTGTGCTCTGGTGGGCGGCGAGACTGCGGAGCATCCCGGCCTTATGCCTGAAGACGAATACGACCTGGCAGGATTTTCTGTGGGCGTTGTGGATAAGAGCAGGATACTGAAGCCGGACACCCAGAAGGCCGGGGACGTTATGATCGCCATAAAGTCCAGCGGCGTTCATTCAAACGGTTTCTCACTGGTGAGAAAGGTATTCGATGTGAACGAGAAGAACCTGGCGGTCCGTTATGACGAGCTGGGCGCTACTCTGGGGGAGACTCTGCTGACACCCACAAGGATATATGTGAAGGCAGTGATGGCCCTGCAGGAGAAGGTTAATGTCAAGGCGATATCCCACATCACCGGCGGCGGTTTCTATGAGAATATCCCGAGAGCGCTGCCAAAGGGCATCTCGGCGCAGATAAGAAGGAGCGACGTTCAGGTGCTGCCTATATTCGACGTTATCGCCAAGACGGGCAATATCCCTGAGAGGGATATGTTCAACACCTTCAACATGGGCGTGGGAATGACCGTTGTGGTGGACAGGTACGATGCTGACAAGGCCATCGCCGCCATAAAGGCTGCCGGCGAGGAGGCCTATGTTTTAGGCGAACTGATAAACAGCGACATGGGCGTTGTTATCTGCTGAGCAAGGCGATCGGCATATATTATTCTTGCATAGACCGTTTGCGGCGGCCCTTCTGCGTCTGCTGAAACGGTCTGTGAAGTATCTGTAAAGCGTTTATAAGGAAGACGGTCTGATGAAAAAACAAGGCAGGCTGGGGGAATGGATAGTCTGGTACTGGGAAAAGTACAAACCGGCCCTCATATGTATCACCATCGTTCTGGGCTTAGCGGTGCTGGTGCTCTTAGGCTACGGCAGAGACAGGCTCAGCGAGTATCGGAGCAATAATTCTCCTCAGGCCAAGAAAGAACAGGCCATGCGGGTAGAAATGGCAAAAAAGCCGGACTTCGCCCTGGAGGGGACGGAGGAGATCTGCTACTTTCCGGTGACCGTGGAGGGCATTGACGGTGAAAATTTCACTTATACGGTCTATTTCTCAGAGGTCCCTGAGGAGGAGAGCCTCAACAGCATGAACTCAGGTCTGGCTCAGGCATTTTCAAAATATAACAGCAGCGGCCGGGGCGCCGCAGCATATATGGGTCCTCTGGAAATGGAAAGCGGGACTGTTTACACATTGTACCTTGATCTGGGAAGTGCGCCGGACGATCAGCTGGTCACAGAGGTGCTGAGGGTGCTTGGAGGCTATGAGGGCATTGACCGGGTCATCATAAATGAAGGCGGTGGTTTTGAATGAAGAACATAGTCGTACTGGTCTCCGGCGGCGGGACCAATCTACAGGCACTGATAGACGCTGAAAAAAACGGCAGCATCAGGGGCGGAAAGATAAGCTGCGTCATCTCCTCCAAGGAGGGGGCCTACGCTCTGGAAAGAGCGAAAAACGCCGGGATACCGGGAGTAGTGATACCCAGGAAGGACTATCCTGACAAGGTGAGCTACAGCAAGGCGGTCCTGGAAGAGCTGGGAAGGCAGCAGGCCGACCTGATAGTGCTGGCCGGATTTATGATAATACTGGACGAATGTGTGACTAAGGCCTATCCCTACAGGATAATAAACGTCCATCCTGCACTGATACCAAGCTTCTGCGGCGAGGGCTTTTACGGACTGAAGGTACATGAGAAGGCCCTGGAGTACGGCGTGAAGATAAGCGGCGCCACCATACATTTCGTCAACGAGAAGGCTGACGCCGGGGCCATAATACTTCAGGGTGCGGTGGAAGTCGCCAATGACGAAACACCGGAGAGCCTGCAAAAGAAGATAATGGAAAATGTGGAATGGAAACTGCTGCCTAAGGCAGTGTCCCTGTTCTGTGAGGACAGGATAGAAATAAAAGACGGCAAGGCTTACGTTATTCAATAAACAGGAGGTTTACCAAATGAAAAAACTCGATATCTATGAGGAGCTGAAAAGCAATGCTTACCCCGGTAGAGGTATCATCATCGGCAAAAGCGCCAACGGCAAGTATGCAGTAACCGCCTACTTCATCATGGGCAGAAGTGTGAATTCACGCAACAGGGTCTTCACAGAGACCGAGGACGGCATAAAGACTGAGGCGGCAGACCCCAGCAAGCTCTCCGACCCCCATCTTATAATCTATTCCCCCGTCCGTGTACTGGGCAACAAGACCATCGTCACCAACGGCGATCAGACTGACACCATATATGAGCTGATGGACAAGCAGCAGACCTTCGAGCAGAGCCTTCGCACCCGTGAGTATGAGGACGACGCTCCCAACTATACCCCCAGGATATCCGGCATCATGCACGTAGGGGACGGTATGTACAACTACGCTATGAGCATACTTAAATCCGCTGACGGCGACCCGGACAGCGTAGAGAGGTTCACATATTCCTATTCCTCGCCTATAGCCGGCTGCGGCCATTTTATCCACACCTATATGGGCGACGGCTCTCCCCTGCCGAGCTTTGAGGGCGAGCCTAAGAAAATAGGTATTCCTGACGATATAGACGAGTTCACTAAGGGATTGTGGGAGTCACTGAACGAAGACAATAAGGTGTCGCTGTTCGTGAGGTTCATAGACATCGAAACAGGCAGGGCAGTCTCAAAGATAGTCAACAAATATACCAAATAAAGCGGAGGTAAAAGACATGGCTGACGAAATGCTTTTAAAATACGGGTGCAACCCCAATCAGAAACCCTCAAGAGTTTTTATGGAGGACGGCAGCGAGCTGCCCATCGAGGTCCTTAACGGCAAGCCGGGCTATATAAACCTGCTGGACGCCTTCAACGGCTGGCAGCTGGTAAGGGAGCTGAAAGCAGCTACGGGTATGTGCGCTGCGACCTCCTTCAAGCACGTTTCCCCGGCGGGAGCCGCTGTGGGCAGGCCTCTGACCGAGACTGAGGCTAAGATATATTTCGTTGACGACCTGGGGGAGCTTTCGCCTTTGGCCTGCGCCTATGCAAGAGCCAGAGGTGCAGACAGAATGTCAAGCTACGGCGACTTCATTGCCCTTTCGGACGTTTGCGACGTTCCCACTGCTAAGATGATACAGCGTGAGGTCAGCGACGGGATAATCGCACCGGGCTATACCGACGAGGCACTGGAGATACTCAAGTCAAAGAGGAAAGGCACCTACAATATCATCAGGATAGATGAAAACTACGTTCCCGAACAGGTGGAGCGCAAGCAGGTCTTCGGAGTGACCTTTGAGCAGGGCCGCAACGAGCTGAAGATCGACAACGAGCTGCTCTCAAACGTTGTGACCGAGAACAAGGATATCCCCGATGACAAGAAGGAGGACCTTGTCATCTCCCTCATAACCCTTAAATACACGCAGTCCAATTCAGTCTGCTATGTGAAGAACGGTCAGGCCATCGGCATCGGCGCAGGGCAGCAGTCAAGAGTACACTGCACAAGGCTGGCCGGCAGCAAGGCCGACAACTGGTGGCTTAGACAGCACCCAAAGGTAATGGGACTGCAGTTCGTTGACAATATCAGAAGGCCTGACAGGGACAATGCCATTGACGTTTATATCGGTGAGGAATATATGGACGTTCTGGCTGATGGCGCTTGGGAGAAGATATTCAAGGTAAAGCCTGAGGTGCTGACAGCAGAGGAGAAAAAGGAGTGGCTGGCAAAGAACACTGACGTATGCTTAGGCTCCGATGCGTTCTTCCCCTTCGGCGACAATATCGAAAGAGCTAAAAAGTCCGGCGTTTCCTACATCGCAGAGCCGGGCGGCTCAATTCGTGACGACAACGTCATCGACACCTGCAATAAGTACGGCATGGCAATGGCCTTCACAGGCATAAGGCTCTTCCACCACTGATAAAGTCAGGGAGAGCATAGAGAAAGGAACGCTGCAAGTGAACAGAAAGATACTGGCTGCTCTGCTGGCGGTATATGCGGCACTTAATATGACCGCCTGCACAGGCAGCGGCGACAAGCAACGCAAGCCTGGCAGTTCTCAGGCAGCATCAGGTGCGCAGGACAAGCATGAGGGCAACGGCAGCTCCGAAGATGGCTCTGAGCTCAGCGAGAGCGGCAGCACAGTCGAGGAGGTCAGCACTGATGCGGTGCGCTTTACCTATGACAAGGAGAAGTGGTCCCTTAACGCCGATGCTGAGAACGGCATCTTCCAGCTGGAGCATGATAAGGCCGCCGATGGGGACAAGGGGATATATATGCCCATAATCGCTGCCTATAATCCCGACGCCGCCTCTGTGGACCTGAAGACCCTGGCCGAGGGAATGAAGTCGGGTTTTGAGAACGCTGAGTTCTACGAGGAAAAAGCTACGACCTTCAACGGCTGTGACGCCTATGTGCTCAAGGGCCGGAGCGGCGGCGAGGAGAGTCCCGGGAAGATGGAGCTTTATATCGTCCATGAGGGTGACAATGTGCTGACCACCGGGTTCGTGGCCAGTCCCCCGGAGCTGAGCGAACAGTTCATGGAGGATATCCGGGAGGTCCTTGACACCATATGCTTTACGCGACCGGAAGAAGACAGCGCCGCAGATGATACTGCGGCAGAAACAGAAGAATAACACGCATCAAAATAAATACAGTGAAGGAGAGTTTAGTAATGAAAAAACTGATTATCGCTGCTCTGGCACTTTCCATGGTGATGTCCTTTGCAGCCTGCGGAAATGACGGCAATACAGACAGCAAGAGCGAGACTGTTTCCAAGTCCGCTGCGGCTGAGGACAGCAAGGAAGAGGCTGAGAGCAAGGAAGAAGCTGAGGACAGTGAGGACGAGGCTGGCGAAGAGGCCGGCGAGGGTGTTGCTTCGGAGGCTGAAAAGGAAGAAGAGTCCTCCGAGGAGGAGACTGTCACAACGACCACAGCCGCACCTGAGGAAAAGCCTGAGGAGACTGAGACAACCACGGCAGCCGCTGACGACAGCACCGCCGAGAACACCGAAGACGATACTGACCGCAACTTCACCTATTCCATCGACAAGACCAAGTTCGAGGACTCTGTAGACCCCTTCGGCAACACCACCATAACCTATATCGGCACCGATGTGCCAATGGCTGCCAATAACTGCACCATACTCATCAACAGCGAGACAGAGCCGGAGCTGGTGAACTACTCTGTTGAAGAGATCGCACCTGGGATAATGGAGTCCTTCAAGGCCGGCGCAGGCTTCGGCGACGCTATGACCGTTGACAAGGAGCAGAAGACGACCTTCAACGGCTATGACGCATACGAGTACGACTGCACATACACCAATTCCGATGCAAACGTCGTTTTCGACATAAAGATAATCATTGCTGTGCATGATTCCGACCTGATGATAATAGCTCCCATGATCTATCACGACGTAGCAGATCAGATCAGCGGAAATATGCAGGAAGTGCTTGATACCCTGAAGTTCAAGTAAGGACCGTCTTTCAAAGGAGAGATAATTATGAAAATACTGGTAGTAGGCGGCGGAGGACGTGAACACGCCATTATCTCGGCGCTGTCAAAGTCCCCCCTGGCTGAAAAGATATACTGCACCCCCGGCAACGGCGGCATAAGCGCCTGTGCTGAATGCTTTGACGTCGCCGCAACGGACATAGAGGGCGTAGTGGCCCTTGCTAAAAAGCTGGAAGCTGACCTGGTGGCAGTTGCACCGGACGACCCGCTGGTACTTGGCATGGTGGACGCTTTGCAGGCGGAGGGCTTTATGACCTTCGGACCTAAAAAGTCCGCTGCGGTCATCGAAGGCTCCAAGGTGTTCTCGAAGGAGCTTATGAAAAAATACGGCATACCCACCGCAGGGTATGAGGTATTCACTGACAGCGAGAGCGCCGTTAAGTATGTGAAGGAGCAGAACTCCTATCCGGCAGTCATAAAGGCTGACGGACTGGCTCTCGGCAAGGGAGTCATATTAGCACAGAACGAGGAGGAGGCAGTTTCCGCTATCCATGAGATGATCGACGAACGCAAGTTCGGCGACAGCAGTGCGAGGATAGTGGTGGAGGAATATCTCACCGGTCCTGAGGTCTCTGTGCTGTCCTTCACCGACGGCAAGACCGTGGTGCCGATGATCTCTTCTATGGACCACAAGAGAGCCAACGACAACGATGAGGGCCTTAACACCGGAGGGATGGGAACTGTGTCCCCTAACCCTTACTATACTGAGGACATCGCAAAGGAATATATGGAGAAGATATTCCTCCCCACGATAAATGCCATGAACGCAGAGGGACGCACCTTTGAGGGCTGCCTGTATTTCGGGCTGATGCTCACGCCTAAGGGGCCTAAGGTCATCGAGTATAACTGCCGTTTCGGGGACCCGGAGACTCAGGTGGTACTGCCGATGCTGAAGACTGACCTTGTTGAGATAATGAAGGCTATCTATGAGCACAGGCTCGGCGAGCTTGACGTTGAATGGGAGAACGGCAGCTGCGCCTGTGTGATAATGGCCAGCGGCGGATATCCCCTTTCCTACCCCAAGGACATCGAGATAAAAGGGCTTGACAGCAACGGCCAGATAGAGGGCGGCAGCGAGACTACGGTTTTCCACGCAGGCACAAAGCTCAGCGGCGGGAAGTTCCTGACCGCCGGCGGCAGGGTACTGGGCGTCACAGCAAAGGGCCTGACCCTGAGAGGAGCCCTGGACAAGGCTTATGAGGGCGTGAAGAAGATAAGCTTTGAGGGCGCTCACTACCGCAGCGATATCGGCGCAAGAGCATTGAAGGCCCTTGACAGCGATCCGCTACACCTCGGATATAAAGACGACATGGAAGACTATATAGAGGAAAACGGCGTTTACCTCAGGCAGTGACAGGCAGAAAAACATACTGACCGACCCGGAGCAAGGAATGTTCCGGGTCGTTTTTTTGTACAGTTAAACAAGAGCGCACCGACATCTCTGCCGGTGCGCTCTTATTTCAATAGATCGGAGATCGGAAAAAGCTCATTCAGTCGTCCTTCTCAGCTTTTACAGGAGAGATCTCATATATGAACTTTACCTCGCTTTCGGTGCCGTCAGCAACTCCGGAGAAGGTGTTGTATCCGGCGCTGAGATCGGAAAGTTCCTTGAGCCTGTCAACAAGGGGTCTCAGGTCGTCGTTATAAGCGCTGAGTATCTTGTCGATGCCCTCTTCCTTGAACTTCTTCATGCCGTCGTCAAGCTCCTTGCCGCCGTCAGCAAGCTTATCTATACCGTCAGTCAGCTCTGCTGTACCGTCTTTAAGGGTGATGATGCCGGTGAACAGACTGCCGGTGCCGTCAGAGAGCTGTATAGCGCCCTGGGAGAGCGAAACGACTGCGCTGGATACTGTAGCGGTGCCGTTTTTGAGCTGCAAGCCCCCGTCATAAAGCTGACCTAAGCCGCCGTCAAGGGCAGCTGCGCCGGTCTTTACCTGGCCTATGCCGCCTCTCAGGGTGCCGAGACCTCCGTCCAGGGTCTGCGCACCGGTCTTTGCGGTGTCAAGGCCCGTGTAAAGTGCCTCTGCCCCGGCAGAAAGGTCCTCTGCCCCGGCAGCCAGGACTGCTGCGCCCTGCCAGATCGTGCCTGCGCCTGTATCCAGCTGCGAAACTGCCTCGTAGAACTCAGCGGTGCCGGCTTTCAGCTGCTTTCCGCCTGCACTGAGCTGACCAAGGCCCTCATCAAGGGCAGAAGCGCCCGTGCTCAGCTCTCCAAGGCCTGCCTGGAGATCCCCAAGGCCCTTATCAAGTGCAGCTGCGCCGTCATTAGCTCCGGTAAGGCCTGTTGAAAGCCCTGCGGTGCCGGTGGATAGCTTGCCTGCGCCATCGGCCAGCTTACTGCTGCCGTTCGACACGCTGTAAGCGCCGTCCGATACCTGTTTAGCACCAACAGAAAGAGTCTGTGCATTGCTGTAAAGGGTCTGAGCGCCGGTGGCCAGGGCCTTGCCGCCCTCGTCAAGCTGACCCAGCCCTGTATCAAGGGCCACAGCGCCGTTATAGGCAGCCGCTGCCCCTGCCTGGAGCTGTTCAAGTCCCCCGGCAAGTTCTGAGGACTGACCGGACGCCTGGGCTGCACCGTTCCTCAGTCCGCCTGAGATGCTCTGCTGGGAAGAGATGGTCCCTTCAAGAGTAGCTATCATCTGCTGGATAGAGGGGTCGTCAGGATAAACGGAAGCCAGATTATAAAGGCCGCTCAGAACGCTCTGGTTATATGAAATAGTCGTATCAAGTGAATCTGCTGCGGTGTAGAGAGAAGAGGTCAGTGCATTGAGCTGCTCCGGGACCGTCTGCAGACCGGCAGCCAGACTGTCAATGCCGGTCTTTAAGCCCTCCAGACCTGTTACCAGCTCGGCGGAACCTGCCTTGGAGGAGGTTATGCCTGCGGAAAGGGCAGCTGCGGAAGAACTGAGGGTCCCTGCGCCGTTGGAAAGGGCATAGGCGCCGTTGGAAACGTTGTAAGCACCGCCGCTGACGTTGTTTGCGCCCACAGCCAGCTGCTGTGAAGAGCCTGCCAGCTCTTTAGCGCCGCTGTCAAGGTCCTTTGCGCCCTTGTCGGCCGTATCAAGTCCATTGGAAAGCTTCTCAGCGCCGTCCTTTAACTTGTCTGCGCCGTCCTTTGCGGCAGCTGCGCCGTCTTTGAGGGCCTTGGAGCCTTCCTTAGCGCTGTCGATGCCATCAGAGAGCTTTCCGGCAGACTCGTCTATGGTCTTCGCACCCTCTTTGAGCTTATCTGCTCCCTCGGCCAGGGTCTTGCTGCCGTCGGAAAGCTCCTTTGCTCCGCCTGCCAGCTGCTTTGCGCCGTCGCTGACCTGCTTTGAGCCGTCCGCTGCGCTGACCAGTCCCTCGGCCAGAGCTGCTGCACCGTCTTTTAACTGTGCTGCGCCGCCATCGACCTGTCCTATGCCATCAGAAAGCTGTGAAGAGCCATCTTTTGCGGATCTTATGCCCTCGACCAGGGTCCCGGTGGAGCTGTCTAAGGTCGCAGTGCCCTCCTCAAGCTGTGATGCGCCGCTGGAAAGCTGCTTTGCGCCGTCGTCAAGCTGCTTTGAACCGTCATAGAGCTTATCAACGCCCTCTTTAAGGTCCCCGGAGCCGTCCTGGAGCTTTTTGATGCCGTCATAAAGCTCACCTGTTCCGTCTGCAAGCTTGTCGGCAGCATCAGCAAGCTCATCAAGCTTAGATCTCAGCTCATCGAGGTCGATATCGTCACCGAAGTCGAACTCAGAGAATATGCTGCTGGTCCCGGCGGTGATGGAGGTCTTCAGCTCGAATTCCTTCACATCAGCGCTGAACTCGAAATACTCAGGTATCTCCACATCGTCCTTACCGTCAAGGCCAAGGCTGGTCTTCAGGCCCGGCAGTCCGTAGCCAAGGACCACTTCCCTGTCCCCGTCGGAAATAAGACGGCCGTTCGTGACCTCGATGTTAGTGAACTTTTCAGCGTCCAGCAGGATACCGGTAGCCATCATGAAGGGAGTGTACATCTTGACCTTTTTGTCGCCTACGGTGACGTTCTGCTCTGACTTGTTGATGTACTCATACCTTACAGTGACCTTGCCGCTCTTACCGGCGATCTGCTCGGGAGTAACTGTTTTGCCGTCAAGTGTATAGGTGACTTTTATCTCAACCGGCAGTTCGGCGTCGCTGTAGCCCTTGTAATAAATATCGCTCCCACCCGCAGACCATGTCATGCCGGAGCCGCTCTTAGTGAAACCGTCGTCGGTCTTGACATTTTCGATATCGGTAAGTTCTGCCTTGTCGGGCAGTTCATCAAGGCCCTCGGGGTTAGTCAGGTGAGCGCTGACTATCTTTTTTGTCGCAACGCCGTTTGCGTCAGTCACAACGTAGACTGTCTCAGCCTTCTTGCGGCCACTACCCTTATCCTCTTTTTTTACAGCACTGTTTTTTGTACTCTTATCAGTCTCTGCGGCAGAAGTGCCGGTCTTTTCACTGTTTGACTTATCCTTTTCAGCAACAGCGTAAAGCCCTGTGGAGCCGGCGGATATAAGAACTGCCAGCAGTCCGGCCAAAAACCTTGAATACTTTTTCATGTTGAAGAACTCCTCTCAATGATGTTTTTCCGATCTATCAGATATAAAAATATAAATTATCTCCGTTTTTGCCTGCCTATTCAAAGGTCGGTACCTTAACGCCCTTTTCCCTGCTGCCCCTGAGCTTTCTCATGTCAAGGGTGGTGGCGATTATTACCTTATCGAACAGCATCAGCATGGAAGGCAGCACAGTGTTGACAACGACCATGCTTATGAGCGCACCTCTCGAAAGAAGCGTACACAGCTGAGAGATCATATCGACGCTTGAATAAATGCCTACGCCGAAGGTCGCTGCGAAAAAGCCCAGGGCGCTGACCATGATGGACTTGATGGAGGTCGAAAGCGCAACGGTGACAGCCTCCTTCTTATCCTGTCCCCCAAGGCGCTCGGCCTTGTATCTGGTGGTCATCAGTATAGCATAGTCTACTGTAGCGCCAAGCTGGATAGTGCCTATAACGACTGATGCAATAAAGGGTATGACAGTATGGGTGTAGCATGGTATGCCCATATTGATGAACACAGCAAACTCGATGACTGCCACAAGTATTATAGGCAGCGTCACTGACTTCAAGGCCACAAGGATTATCACGAACACGAAGGCGATAGAAACGAAGTTGACTACCTGGAAGTCCCTGTTGGTGATCTCTATAAGGTCCTTTGTCGCAGCGCTCTCGCCTATGAGCATACCGTTTTCATCGTAGCTTTTGAGTATCTGCGTGAGCTTATCTATCTGGTCGTTGACCTCCTCAGAGGCCACCTTGTAATCAGAGCCTACCAGCATCATCTGCCACTGGTCGCCTTTGAGTATCTTCGTGATGCTGTCAGGGACCACCTCACGGGGTATGGAGGAACCTATGAGAGTATCAAAGGCCATAGTCATGCTGACTCCGTCCACCTCTCCCATTTCCTTCATCATCATGTTGACCTTTTTCTGCTCCATATCAGAGCGGCACATTACGATGTGGGTCGAGGATATGTTGAACTCCTCCTCCAGCTTCGACGCAGCCATAACGCTGTTAAGGTCTTTGGGAAGAGTGTCGGTCAGATTGTAGTACACATCGGTATGAGTCTCGCCGTAGACCGCAGGAATGAGCACCACAAGGAAAAGTACCATGAAAACGCCGTGGTGGTCAACTATCCATTTGGACAGCCTGTCGAATGAGGGTACCAGGTCCTTATGTGAGGTCTTCTCCAGGGGCTTGTCGAAAATAAGTATCATAGCCGGCAGCACAGTTATGCAGCAGACTACGCCTAAGATAACGCCTTTGGCCATAACGATGCCAAGGTCCAGACCAAGAGTAAAGGTCATAAAACAAAGGGCAAGGAACCCGGCAACTGTAGTGATCGAACTGGAAACTACCGAGGTAAAGGTCTTGCCGACTGCAATGGCCATGGCCTCCCTGTTGTCCTCAGGATGCAGCTGCTTCTGCTCCTTGTAGCTGTGCCAGAGGAATATGGAATAGTCCATCGTCACCGCAAGCTGGAGCACTGCTGCCAGGGCCTGGGTTATAAAGCTTATCTCGCCCTGTATGAAATTGGTGCCAAGGTTGTAAACTATGGCCATTCCCACGCTCACCATAAAGAACACAGGCACCAGAAAGCTGTCCATGGTAAAAGCAAGTATGATGACCAGCAGGATAACAGCGATGATGACATACACCGTCATCTCTTTCATAGTCAGGTCCTTGATGTCCTCGACCACTGCGGTCATTCCGCTGATAAAGCACTGCTCGCCTGCCAGCTTTCTCATGGTCACTACGGCCTCCAGGCTCTCGTCCGCCGAGGTCGCCCTGTCAAAAAATACCGCAAGCATGGTGGAATCATCAGAATTGAAAAAGCTGTAGATATCCTCAGGAAGTACCTCCTTAGGCAGCGATATATCAGCTATGCTGTCATACCACAGCACGTCGCTGACAGCATCGACCTTCTCGAATTCCTTTTTCAGCTTTGCTACGTCCTTATCCTCCATGCCATCCACTACCACAAAGGCAAAACCGCCCTTGCCGAACTCGTCCAGCATTATGTCCTGTCCCTTCATGGTATCTATCTCACCGGGAAGATATGAAAGGATATCGTAGTTTATACGGGTATTGATAAACCCTATCCCTGCGGGTATGAGCAGCAGGAAGGATAGTATAAGTATCGGTATCCTGAGCTTTACCACCGCTCTGCCAAATTTGTCCATATGTCCATCTCCCATTTATTATTGCGGGCTTAATAAAAGCAGTCCCGCAAATGACCTGAGGTCATTTTTCTGACTGTTTACAGTATAGCACAAAACTGACCGAAGGTCAATAGAAAAATGACCCACGGTCAGATTTTTGTAGCACTGCACAAAATGACCGCTAGTCATTTATTCTATCTGTTAAAAATGTCCTATTGACAATTTCTTCAAATGCAGATATAATTGAATAAGGAAAGTTAATTTGGGGAAACAAGTGTTTTCCCGCCGAAAAAGGAGAAGTAATATGGGCAAGCTGGATATCAATAAAAAAGCCAAGGAAGACTCTCTTCTCGCTACTGCCTATCGGCTCTTCACCACAAAGGGAGTCAGCAAGACCTCTGTCTCGGATATCACCGGGGACGCCGGCGTGGCTAAGGGGACCTTTTATCTGTATTTCAAAGATAAGTACGATCTGAAGAACCGTCTGGTGGCCCACCGCTCGTCCATACTTTTCAAGAACGCCCTGAACGATCTGGAAAAGAACGGCAAGGAATTGACATATAACGAAAAGATAATCTTCGTCACCGATAATATACTGACCCAGCTTGAGAGCAACAAGGCGCTGCTGACCTTTATCTCAAAAAATCTCAGCTGGGGGGTGTTCAAGTCGGCCATAACTTCTCCCCCCAGGGGCGACGATGTGGATTTCAAGAGCATTTATGAGGCGCTCATCTCAGACGCACCGGGAAATCTGGAGGAACCGGAAATCATGCTGTTCATGATAGTTGAGCTGGTAAGCTCCACCTGCTATTCTGCCATTCTCTATGAGGAACCGGCTCCCCTGTCAAAGCTGAAGCCTCACCTATACCGCTGTGTCAATGATATGATAAACAGTCACATAAAAAAATAGGGCGCTGTCATGACCTGGCCATAAGAGTCATGAGCAATGCCTATACAGTCCGACGCATACAAAAAAGCTGCACTCCGCACTCAGCGGAGAGCAGCTTTTGTTTATTTCTGGCAATGTCACATCCTGCTTAAAAGCTCACGGCGCTTTTGCTCGAATTCCTCCTGGCTGATAAGGCCTTTGTCCATCAAAGCTTTCAGCTCGCCGATCTTGTCAGCCTCGGACAGAGTGGGAGACTGGCTCTTACCCTCTGAGGCCTTGTCCTTTTCTATGAGCGTCAGGGCCTTTTGAACAAATTCGTCCGCATTCTGCACCCAGGCAAACTTGATGATCCCCCTTGTTGAGCGCACAGATACAGTCTTGCCGCCCCTGAGCCTGTCAAAAAAAGTCTCAGATACCATAATGTTGTCTATCTTGTCTAAGGGCAGTTTCAGCTGTGCTGTTGTGAACGTTTTTTTCAGTTGACCGTCAATGCTCCCTTCACAGAGCTTTAGTGAACACTGCTTGCTCAGCCTGCTGTTAAGAAAGAGCTTTATGGGGAAAGATATAAGTACCACAGTTATGACCCAGGCCCAGATCGAAATGCCATCCAGCCGATAGTATCCAGGGTATACCTCAATAAAAAACAGCCTCAGAGTCAGCCCCTTATAGGTAGTTTTAGGTATGGCACCGATCACGAATACGATCAGTATGACCGCCGCAAGGACCTTGGCTAAAGGTGAGGCCTTGGACCTGATATCGGCGGTGCAGACAGTTTTTTTCTCTTCCATGATAACCTCCTTGACAAATATACCTGCACTGTCAAAAAAACCCTGGGGAATATTCATGACAGCACAGACAAATTACCACAAACGTGGTTATTATATAATTATAATACCATATTTGTGATAGTTTGTCAAGTGTTATACCTCATTTGTGGTATGATTTTATAGTAAACCAAAGCCGGTGAATACAATCGGGCTAAGATCACTTAGGCAAAGCCTTTTCGGTTTATCTGAGATAACACAAACAGGAGGGAAAACCATGCAGCACTATACCCGTATCCGAGATCTTCGTGAGGACAGCGACCTGACGCAGGAGCAGCTTTGCAAAAAGCTCTATATGAACAAGACCACCTACACCAATTATGAACAGGGCAAACATACCGTTCCGCTGGATTTTGCCGTCACCCTGGCGGAGTTTTACGATGTTTCCCTTGACTATCTCACAGGCCGCACGAACCGAAAACAGCCTGACCGCTGCATGGAGCTTTCAAAAGAAGAGCTGAAGCTTATCCAGCAGTACCGCAGCCTTTCCGAGCGCAGCAAGGGCAGACACGATATCCTTATAGCCCAGCTTTTAGAACAGCAAAAAGACGAATAATCAGCCGTTTTTTTATCGCAGCTAGGACACAAAAAAACCCCCTGCACTGTAAAGTGCAGAGGGCTTGGCCCTTCCGGCCACAGGACGTCGCTGAGGGGATTCGAACCTCCGACCTGCCGCTTAGGAGGCGGCCGCTCTATCCAGCTGAGCTACAACGACATGATGGAGTTGAGCTTTCAAACTCAACTCATATATTATAGCACACTTTTTCAGAAAATGCAAGAGGGTTCACAAAATATTTTTATTTTTTTCATCAAGTGCAGACATTTCACGCATTTCACGCACAATAAATATCATGACAATGATGAAAGCGGACAGGTCGGCAGCAGGCGCAGCAGCCATTACGCCGGTTATTCCGAAGAAGATAGGCAAAATTATCAGCAGCGGTATCAGGAAGAACACCTGCCTGGTAAGGGACAGCAGTGCGCCTTTCAGCGGCTTGCCGATAGCGGAGCAGAAGTTCGACGATATCATCTGTATGCCGGACAGGGGAAGAAGCAGCAGGAAGGTCCGCATGAACTTCACGGCGAACTCGAAGTACAGCTCCTCATTCTCTCCGGAGCCGAAAACTGACAGCACCTGCCTTGGGAACACCTGGAAAACAAAAAAGCCTATAAGGGTTATGGTAAGCTCACACCCGATGACCAGCTTGTAGACCGCCTTTACCCTCTGATACTTCTTTGCGCCGTAGTTGAACCCCACCAGGGGCTGCATACCCTGATTGAGCCCTATCACGATGGCAAGGACAATAGAATTTACCTTCATGACGATGCCGCTGGCAGCAAGAGGTATATCCTTTCCGTAGACTGACAAAGCGCCGTAGTATTTCAGCGAACGGTTCATGACTATCTGCACGAAGGTCAGCGCCACCTGGGTCAGGCCGTTGCTCATGCCCATCATGGCGGTGGAGCTCATCTCCTTCAGACTCAGTCGAAGGTCCTCTTTTTTTAGCGTTATTCGCTTGAATTTCCTGATATACAGCCCAGCATAGATGCAGGAGATGACCTGCCCGATGACCGTAGCCCAGGCCGCCCCGGCCACCCCAAGGCCTATCTTCACAACAAAAACATAGTCAAGCACCGTATTGACCACCGCACCGATCACCATAGAGGTCATGGAATAGCGAGGACTGCCGTCAGCCCTGGCGGCGTTGCTCATGCCGTTCATGAACACGATAAAGGGCATACCCAGGGCGGTTATCCTGGTGTACTCCATGGCGTAGGGCAGGTTTTCCTCGGTCGCACCGAAGGAAACGAGCATCGGGTGAAGGAACAGCTCAGTGACCGCTGCATAGACGATGCCAAAGCTCAGCATCATGCAGATGCCGTTGCCCATGGTCCTGGCTGCCCTCTCCGGCTCGCCCTGGCCTAGGTACAGGGAAAACCTGGAGGCCGTACCTATGCCGATAGTGAGGGTTATGGCCATGCAGATGGTGGTAAGCGGGAAGGCCACGGTGGTGGCGGCATTGCCCAGATAGCCCACATATCTGCCTATAAATATCTGGTCCACCACATTGTATAGGGAGGACACCAGCATGGCTATGATGCTGGGTACAGCGAACCCGGCCAGGAGCTTTGGCACCTTTTCATAGCCTAAGGGGTTCTCGGTCTTTAATTCACTCAATTCTTTCCATCTCCAGAATAATACATTATCACCATTGATTATACAATATCCCGGCGGATTTGTCAAATTTTTTGATATCTGTTCCCCGGGAAAAAATATCCCCCGGAACTGGTTTCCCGGGGGATAAGCTTTCTCAGGCTGCCTGAGCAGCTTTTTTTGACCTTTTCTCAGCTATCAATATCATAACGCCGGCTATGATGCCAGGGACGGACAAGATCACCAGGCCGGCTATATGAGAATACTTCCCCATCTGCTCGGCGTTGATGAAAAGCCCTATTGGAAGGGTCATGCAGTTGTCTAAAACTATGTGGAATATTGCCGCCGGAAGAACTGAGCCGGTCTTTTTAGTAAGGTAGGTCAGCGGGACAGACGCAAATACGCAGCCTATGCACATGAACAGTATCCCTACATAGGGAAAGCCGGGATAATCTCTGCCAAAATCATAGCCGTACCAGATGAGCGGAGCGTGCCACACAGCCCAGATGACTCCCGTCACCGCCACTGCCGGTGCGGTGGGCATGAGCTTTTCCAGCTTGGGGGTAAGGTACCCCCGCCAGCCGAATTCCTCACCGAAACCGTTTATGAGCATTGGCACGCACAGCCCAAGCTGCATGAGGAGAGTACCGATAAAGACCTTTGCTGTGCCCGTCTCTTTGACCGAGGGGTCGA
>JAFVCV010000011.1 GCA_017478965.1 Ruminococcus sp.
ATCGGCATCGTACCCCACCAATTCGGATAGCCGACAAAGATCGTATCATAGTCCTCGAAGTTGTCGGGACAAGCCTTGATCTCAGGACGAGCCTTTGCACGAAGCTCCTGCTTTGCTTCTTCGATACAGGTCATGTAGCTCTCGGAATAGGGCTTCACAGTATCGACCTCAAACAGATCACCGCCGACAGCTTTCTGAATGAACTCTGCCACACGCTCGGTATTGCCCTTTTCGATGTGCTTCAAACCGCCGTTCCAGTAGTTTTCGCCCTTGCGGGAGTAGTAAACGATCAAAATCTTTGCCATAGTGATTACCTCCGTATCTTTATTTGGTGATTTCATTATATCACGGATTTTGGTATAAATCAATCTCGATTTCGGGGGTATGAGATAAGTTTTTCTTATTTATCGCCTATCTATTTGTGTGAACATTAAGAAAGAGCCATATATTCGCATGGAAGCAAATATATGGCCCTTATTCTATCGAATTTGGTCTGCTATTGTATGGGGTTACTTAATGGCTATTTGACATTCTCTATTCTGTACGTATTTCCTGGGAAATGGCGTTCCTGTTCATAAGCATCAGTGTCGGTGCGGCGGCGAGGGCCATTATAACGACGGAGACTAAGAGTATCCCCACGCTCTTCCCTACCGGGATATCAAGACGCCCTCCCATAGTTATGCTGTCGGTCATCAGGGCCGTGATGACCGTTCCGGCGATCATGCTTATGAGTGACGAAACAAGGCCATATATAAGGCTCTCATAGAACAGTGACAGCACCACCTGTTTCATTGACATACCGCAGGAGCGCATCATGGAAAGGTCCCGGCGGCGGTTGAGCATATTTGAGTTCATAGTACTGAAGATATTCAGCGCCGCCACAGCTACCAGCACCAGCGCCAGTGCATTTCCGGCCACGCCGATGGTCTTTGCGGTCTTTATGGCCTGCTGTTTCATCATGTAGATATCCACGATGTCCGCAGAGGGGAAAGCGTTTCTCAGATACTTTCCAGCCTTTGCTGCCATGCCCTCCTTAGCGATCAGGGTAGCACCTATCTGACCGCTTCTGACATAATCGGAACTGCTGTTTGCTATGGAGGGAGTTACCGTTCTCAGCATATCGTAATTCTCTATGGGAACTATGACTGCAAAAGCGTGCTCGTTGCCCATGTAGCTGCTGGTCTTGCTGGTATAGGTGCCGAGTATCTTGTAGGTATCAGTGACCTGCCTGCTCTCGTTCTGGATAGGATCGCTTTCCTCTTCCTCTTCGCTGTCATATTCTTTAGGAATGTAGAGGTCGTTTTTGAACCTGAGCTCAAAGGGACCTTTTTCGGTGAATATGTCTATATCAGGCACGCCGTAGGTCATGCCCATATCCACATAGAAAGCTTTGAAATCATAGTCACTGTACTGCTGCTTTATAGAATACTCGTTCTCGCCCCAGACCAGCATATTATTGCAGATAAGGAACTTGCCGGAGCGTTTGAGCTCATCATAGCTTACGTCAGAGTCGATGAACCTGTCATATTCGTCCCTGCCGATGGCAAAAACAAATATTTCCTGATTTGTTTTTCCCCTTTTATAGTATCTGTCACATATATCGAAGTACTCACTGTTTATATACCGGTCGTAATTCTCGTGGAATTCCTTGTCATACTTCTGGCCATTGGTGGAAAAGAAGGTCTTGTATACATCAACGTTGTCAAAATAACCGCTGGCTTTCAGCTCATTGTAGACTTCCACCATGGTCAGGCCCCTGCTCTCCTCTTCAGGGAGCATTTCGCCGTAGTCATCAGCTCCACCGTAGTCATCAAAGCCCTCATATCCCTCATCAGCGCCTATTTCGTAGGTTTCCATATCGAAGTCCATAGAGTAATAGCCTCCGCCGTAGTCATTCTCAAAGCCGTAGACCTCGAAATCTGCACCGACGATGTTTTCCCCGTAGTTGATATCGAGAATATCCATCAGGCCGGTAATGGATATGAAATAAATGCCGCTCAGTATGGTGGCGAGCATAGTCACTGTAAAACGGACCTTCTGCTTTGATATGCACTTTGCCGCAAAGCCGAAGGGATAACCGAAGAGCCTTCTTGAAAGCCAGACGGACTTTTTCGCACGGCGCTGCTTTGAGGTCCGGTAGCCCACGCTCTGGATAGGGGGCATTCTCTTTACCCTCAGTGCGTCTGCATAGGCAGAAAAGAATATAGAGAATACCGACACGCCTGCTGAGACTCCTACAAACAGCGGCGTCACTGACATCCGCATGAGCCTAGCAGTCATGCCAAGCCCTACGGTGTCCTCCAGTATACCTATGGCTACCACCTTGGCAAGAATGTATTTTCCTGTCAGGTAAGCAAGAGCAATGCCTATGGGGAGAGCGATGACAGTATAGATAAAGCTCTCGAAGATTATCATGGCAAATATCTGGTTATCCGACGCACCGACGGTCTTTAACGCACCGTACTGCTCAGTGCGGTAGGATGCCGATATCTCAAAGGCGTTGTTGATGATAAGGCGGGCCAAGAATATGAACAGCGTCAGCACGACCACAGCGACCAGCATTATGACGCCTGTGCCTTCACCTAAGTATTCAAGGTTTCTTCCCTCCAGCATGAGGACTGTGCCGTTGACAGTCACCTGACGGTCTATAGCAACGGAATCCATTCCGGCGCCCTCGGCAGCTTTGACTATAGCCACGTCAGCGTCCTTGACGCTTTCCTTGACCCTGGCCATGAACTGCACCTGACCGTCGTTGATGTAAGGAGCTATATCATCATCGTCCTTGCAGAAACCGATGTCGAAATATCCTCCGTCAGCCAGTCCGACGACCTCTGCTGTATAGGAAAGAATGTTTTCCTCCTCTCCGGTAAGCTCCGGCCTGAGGTTGGTGAGGGCCATATCCATGTACAGATTTTCTTTCCCCTCTGCCTCGCCGGGGTCCGTCAGCTCCTCAAAGCTCTCTGTATAGTTCATATCGGGCCTGTAGACATACAAAAGACTGAAGTCCGTGGCGTCAGCAAAATAGCTTTCATTATTGATATCGTCGTAGAACTGCTTATAGACAGTCCTTATCATGGAGCCGTCAGTGTCCTCCTCGACTATCTCCGCCGGCTCTTCCGACTCAGGGTCGTAGTAGGTGTAGGAAAGCGTGCCCTTGGCGGCGTTAAGTTCTATCTTAAAGGTGTCGCCTATCTCAAGGCCTCCGAGCTTTGAGGCAAGGCGCCGGCTGAGGGTAACTTCCCCCGGGACCTCCGGAAGCCTGCCTTTAAGTTCCGTGCTGCTCTCTTCCCCCTCAAGCTCGAATATCTTTCCGCCGACAATGACGCAGTTAAAACTGATGTTCTTGCCGTAAACGTCCTTACCGTTCAGATAAAGCTTGGGAAAATAGTCGTTGTCTCCTCCGGTACTCTTTTCGAGGTAGTCTTTAAAGAACCTGTTCTCAAAGACTCCGTCAGCCATTCCCGACCAGCCCGTCTTATCAAAGGCTGCATTCTTGGCAAGAGCATCCGCCTGCTCTCTGGTGCAGTATATATAACAGTGGGCATTGCCGTTCTCATAAAGATAGTAATTCTTATAGGAATAAAACAGTGTGCAGAGATAAAAGCTCACAAAGCTCAGCAGATAGACCGCCAGGATAATGCTCAGAAAGGTCAGCACCGTGCGCTTTTTGTCCTTTTTCAGCCATCGGCGGGTTATAACGAAAAGCTTGCTCAAAACGACCTCACCCTTTCATTGATTATCCTGCCGTCTGACATTGTCACCACCCTGTCCGCCTCGGCGGCTATGCTGCCGTCGTGGGTCACAAGGACCACAGTAGTGCCATACTCTGCTATTATCTCTTTGAAAAGAGAGATTATCTCCCTGGAATTACCGCTGTCAAGATTGCCCGTTGGCTCGTCAGCGAAGATACAGGGCGGGTTGGCCATTATTGCCCTGCCGATGGAGACACGCTGCTGCTGACCGCCGGAAAGCTGGTTTGCGTAGTGATAGCGCCGGTCTTTAAGGCCAAGCAGGTCGAGTATCTTTTCCAGGCGCTCCTTGTCAGCATTCTTTCCGTCAAGGTTAACTGGCAGAGCTATGTTCTCCTCCACGTTCAGCACCGGGATAAGGTTATAGAACTGGAACACGAACCCGGACCTTCTCCTGCGGTACTCCGCAAGACGCTTGTCCTTTACAGCCGTCAGGTCCTCGCCGCAGGAAATGATCTTTCCGCTGTCAGGCTTGTCAAGGCCCCCCAGCAGGTTAAGGAGAGTTGACTTGCCGCTGCCTGACTGACCGGTTATGGCTACCATCTCTCCCTTATATACCAGCAGATCAACGCCGTCAACAGCTACCACCCTGTTTTCCTTGCTGCCGAAGGTCTTCACCAGGCCCTTAGCGTCTATCATCACCTCTCTGCTGTCCGATCTTCTTTGTATATCGCTGCGGGACTCGTTTTCCGCAGTTTTGTCAGTATATTTATCCATATCGGTCCCCCCTTTACTGTAATGATATCACCCCAATCTTACACTCAGGTTACAGCCTGAAAAAATTCTATGGTCATCTCCGTTCCCTCGCCCTTGGTGCTGCTTATATAGATCTTGCCGTGCATATCCTCGATGACCTTCTTTGCGATGGACATACCTATCCCCACGGAATGAGGGTCGTGGGCGGCGGACTTTGAATAGAACCGGCGAAATACCAGGGGCAGTTCATCCTCGGCTATGCCGCTGCCGTTGTCGGTTATGACGAGCTTTATCATGACTGGATCGGCGGTGCAGCTTGCCCTGACGGTACCACCGGGAGTATGCTCGACAGCATTTTTTATGATGTTCGTCACCGCCTCGCATAGCCACATCCTGTCGCAGAGGACACGGTGGCCGGGGGGGACCTTGTTTTCTAAAGCTGTGCCGTTCTCGGAGGCCAGGACCCTCACGGCCCCCATGGCCTCCTCCACGATAAGGTCAAGGTCGTTCATGGAGCGGTCGTATTCTATCACCCCGGCGTCAAGCCTTGCCAGTCTCAGGGACGATGCGCACAGCAAAGATATCCTGTCCAGGCACAGCTTGTTGTTATCAAAGTATTCCTGCTGCTGCTCAAAACTCATGGGGTTGTTCATGAGTATATCGTTATTCAGCACCAACCCCGTGCAGGGGGTCTTTATCTGATGGGAAAAGTCATAGAGATAGTCGGCCAGGTATTCCTTCTCAGCCCTGATGTTTCTCAGAAGATGGGCATTCTGTTCACAAAGGGCAGCGGCGGCGCTGCACAGAAGCACTATGTCACGCTGCTCGCTGTCTGTTTCAGGTTCGTTTTTTTCAAGCCCTGCGGTCATGGACCTTATCTCGGAAAACACCCGGCAAAGAGCCAGGAACCCCGAGGTCCCTGCGCACAGCACCCCCAGAAGGGTCCAGATGTCCGACAGAAGATGGGGTGCGGCATAGCTCTCGCCGCCGATGACAGAGCCGTAAAAAAGCCCGTATCTGTTCATGATCTTCTCACCGGCCGCTATGCTTTTCCCGTCCTGCTCCGTGAGAAGGATATCGCTTATCTCCTCGGCGCTCAGGTCCGTCATCTCGGAAAGCCTGCCGGCTATGGCCAGCTTGTCTCCAACGGCGCTGATGCAGGCGCTGCGCTGCTCATAGACATGAAGAAGATAAGAACCTATAAAAAACACTGCTCCCAACGCTGCGGTGAGGAGCAGCAGCAGCACCGACCTGCGGTTCTCAGCCGACCTTATCATTCCGTCCACTTATAGCCCACCCCCTTGACAGTCTGTATATGTCCTGCTGAGCCGCTGCGCTCCAGCTTGCTGCGAAGCCGGTTTATACGCACCGACAGGGTATTGTCGTTGACGAAATCCCCCTTGGAGTCCCATAGGGCCTCCAGTATCTGCTCACGGGTCAGGATACGGTTTTTGTTGAGCCTGAGATAGGCCATGAGCCGCCGCTCGATATCAGTGAGGTCAGCGATCTGCTCATCATCACCATCTGTACCCACGCCTGCCCTTCTCAGCACTGCATTGACCCTTGACATCAGCACCTTGCTGTCAAAGGGCTTTGTAACGTAGTCATCGGCCCCCAGGTCAAGGGCGTGGGCTATACGGTCATTATCGTCCACACAGGTAAGAAAGATTATGGGAACATTGCTCCTTGTCCGTATCTCCCGGCAAAGGTCCATACCGCTGCCGTCGGGGAGCATAAGGTCCAGCAGACACAGCACGCAGTCCATATAAAGCTCCCTGCCCTCAGCGACCGAGTCGGCCTCCACAGGCTCGAAGCCGCTGTTTTTCAGAATGAACACCATTCCCCTCCGGATTATGGCGTCGTCCTCCACAACAAGTATCTTTTTCATATCCCTGCCTCCTGATGAAAGTATCGTCACAACAATTATAGCACAGCCGCCGCAAAAATACAACCCGGCCTTATCAAAGACCGGGTCCTGTTGTCAGATATCAAAGTATAGTCCTTTGGAAAGCCGGAATGAATAGATGATGCTGCTCTTTACTCTTTCGCCGTAAAGCAGCTCAAAGGCCGCCTTATATAGTTTCAGCTGAGTGGCATACTTCGCAGCATCGTCGTCCTCCCTGAAATCATCGGTCTTATAGTCTATGAGCACCCAGCCGTCGTTCTCTCTGAATATGCAGTCCGCTATGCCCTGGATAAAGCCCTCTCCCCCGGTGAAGCTTTCCAGCTCTCCGGTCAGTTTCATGTCCTCCACCGAGGCTAAGAACTTCACCTCACGCCTGAGGTCGGAGGACTTTCTCATTCTGTCGAAAAGCTCTGACTTCACGAACTGTTTCAGGCTCTCCACATAGATCCCCTTCGCCTGCTCCGGGGTGAAAAAGCCTCTGTCCGTCAGCCTTTTCAGCTCCCCCTCAACGTCCTCATAGGCTTTTTCGTAGTCCGCAAGCTCCATGAACCGATGGGTAAGGGTACCCCTTTCCGCCGCAGTCAGCTTTCCAAGCTCATCGCTGAGCCTGGGCAGGTTTGGATAAAAGCTCAGCTCAGTCTCCGCCTTATCCCTCTCCTTTTCGGCGGTCACTATCTCCGTTACCGTCAGCTTCGCCGGCAGGTCGCCGCCCGGGTCCCTGCGGCTGTTTTTATAGCGTTCTCTGAGCCTTACTGCCAGAGACGGGTCCGCAGGAGCCTGGTCCTCGCCCTCAGCCGCTGACAGTTCTTCCACACTGCTGCCGCTGCCGCAGACGTAAAAGCTTATGTCCGCTTCGTCGGACCTCCGGCTGACCGGGACAAAGTCAAGCGGCATCCCCAGCCAGCTCTCCAGAGCCGAACGGTCCCTGTGTTTAGCCAGCGCCATGACTGTCCAGGCCAGAGGACTGTCCTGCTCCTGCGTGATCCGGGCCGGTATCCTGTCATACTGCGCTGAGTCCCTGACGGCCTGTCTCAGGCCCTGAAGGATCCTTTCGGAGCCGGTCCTGCCGCTTTTTTCACATGAGCAGACCACGGTCAGCTTTTCCATTGCCCTGGTAAAGCCCACATAGAGCAGTCTCATTCGCTCGCTTTTGAGTTCGCTGTCCATAATATAGGACAGATAGTCATAATAAAGGTTCTCCCTCCTGACCCTCAGGCGCTTGTCCTCCAGACCGAAAGCGCAGCCAAGGTCCTTATGGAGCTTTATCCTGCTGTTTTTGCTCTCAGCTCTGATGATCTTCTGGGACAGGGTGCAAAGGAACACATAGGGGTACTCCAGGCCCTTTGACTTGTGGTAGGTCTTGACGCTGACGCTGTCCCCGCCGGAGCTGACACTGACGGCGTTCTTAAAGGCCTTGTCGCTGCCGGAGACTGAATCTGTATATCTTAAAAAACCACTCACTCCGTCGCCGCCGCTGCTCTCATAGTCTGCCGCATACTGGAGCAGCAGCCTGAGATTGGCCCGTTTTTTTGCCCCGTCCAGATAGACCGAAGTCAAGGCCATCAGGTCGCTCACCTCAAATATCTTTCTTATGAGCCTTTCTAAGCCCATGCTCATGGAGCAGAAACGCAGGCTCTCGGTGAAGGCAAAGGCCTCGGCGCACTTTTGCTGCAAAAGCTCGCTGCCCATATCCACGTAGTGGGCGTAAGTCTCGTTGGTGCCCTTTTCTCTGGCAGCGCCGCTGAGGACCTGGAAAATGTGATTTAGCTTGCGGTTGTTCTTATTTTTGCACCTTTCCCTGACCGCCGCCATGTCGTCCGGGGTGAAGTTAAGGACCGGCGACATCATGACCGCCGTCATGGCAATATCGTTCATAGGGTCGTCTATTATCCTTAAAATATCAAGTGCGAGAGATATCTCCCTTGACTTTATGTATCCGGCTGTGTCCTCACTGTAGGCCTGTAGGCCAACGGCCTTCAGAGCATCGGCAGCCTCCTTGACATTCTTGTTGGTGTTGACCAGTATGCAGAAATCGCTCTGCCGGCAGGGCCTGTCCTCCCCGTTCTCGCAGACCGGTGCCTTGCTGTTGATATACTCCTTTATGCGAAGAGCGGTCTGATAGAATTCTTCCGGAAAAGGTCTGCCGCTGTCCTCGTCCCCGCTCACCAGCATTATCTCTGCGGGACAGCTCCTCTCGGTCAGCACAGCGCCAGGCTCTAAGCGTTCCTCCCCGCAGTAGTCCACCTGTCCGCAGCCCTCGCTCATCACAGTTTCAAAAACAAAGTTTGAAAGCCCCAGGACCTCTCTGCGGCTGCGGAAATTCTTTCTGAACCTGATATGCTCCAGCCTTTCGCTGTTCTCTTTGGCGCCGGCGGCCCTGATACTTCGCTTGAACAGCTCCGGGTTGGTCTGACGAAAGCCGTATATAGCCTGTTTCATGTCACCCACGATGAAGGTGTTCCTTCCCATCTCTCCAAGGTCGTCGGTGTCCGAAACAGCCTTGAAGATCATCTCCTGCACATCGTTCACGTCCTGATATTCGTCGATGAGGATGAGCCTGTAAAGCTCCATGGACCGTATCTCCTCGGCCAGGGCGGTCCTTTCAAAGCCCTCCTCAGTTTCAGTGACCAGCAGGTCCTTGGCCATAGTTTCTATATCGCTGAAATCCACGGCGTTCTTTTCCAGCTTTATCTCATAAAGCAGCTCCTCAGTACGCTTTTCCAGTTTCAGTATCACCCGGAATATCCGTCCCGAGAGCCGCAGGTTCTCTTTCAGATGCCCGTCAGAAAGACCAAGTCCCTCGGTGAGGACAGCTATGCGTTCCCTTATCGTTTTAAGGTCGTCGCCCATGAGTTTTCTTACAAGGTCCAGGTCCCCCCTGACGTCCTCAGGCATCTTTCCAGAGAGCCGCAGAGCTTTGTATACCGGCGCTTTCACCTTTGCCGCTGCCAGCCTGTCCCGGTGCTTTACGGCAAGCTCCAGTCCGCTCAGGCTTTCCTCAAAGGCCGCAAAGTTTTCCTCGGCGGTCCTGACGTGGCGGCGCAGCTCATAGCTTTTTTCCCCGGCAGTTATGCTGTAGTTCAGGCAGGACCTGGCGTCCTCCAGAAGCGCCCTGAGCTTTTTCAGCTCCCTTTCCATAAACTGAAAGGACCGTTCCTTTATCTTTCCAAAGACCTCCTGGTCCTCATAGTTCTCCAGCGCCCGCCTGCACCAGCTTTCCCTGTGGCAGATGGCACCGAGGTGGGTATGAAGGCTTTCCACTATCTGTGACAGTTCCCCTTTCTCGATATCGAAAAAGCTGTCCAGCAGCCCGTAGCCCTCTCTGTCCGTGCTGCAAAGCTCCTCCAGGGCCGCACCGAAGGCGTTTTCAAAGCACAGTTCCCTTTCCGCATCGCCCAGTATCTTCAGACCGCCCCTGAAAGAGAACTTGTCCAGGTTCTCTTTCACAAGGTCAAAACAAAAGCTGTCGATGGTCGATATCCTTGCTAAGCCCACCAGCTCCTGCTGCTGCAAGAGCCAGCTGTCGGAAGGGTCCTCCCTTAGCTTTTTCTCGAAAGCCTCACTGAGCTTGTCTCTCATCTGTGCCGCTGCGTCGATGGTAAAGGTGACGGCCAGGAGCTTGTCTGCGGGTATCCTCTTCTTTTTATCCGTCAACAGGCTGATGACCCTTTCTATGAGCACTGCGGTCTTGCCGCTGCCCGCCGCCGCCGAAACGGTGACGCCCTTGCCGAAGGATCCTATAGCCCTCTGCTGGTCCTTAGTCCAGATGTTCTCCATCAGTCTGACTCTCCTCTTTCCTTTGCTATCTTTTCCAGCTCTTTTTCCATAAGCTCCCTGCTGCCCGATACCGGCTCCTCAGGGAAGGCCCTGCCGCAGATGCCGAAGTACTTGCAGTAGCTGCAAACGTCCTTCATGGGCTTAGCGTCGATGTCACCCTTGAGCAGCCTTTCGCCGTATTCAGCCACCTTGCGTTTTGCGAATATCCTCATTGCCGTGAACATAGAGTCGCTGACGGTCATGGCAGAAAGCGACTTCTGGCTAAGCTCCCTGTCAAGGACCGTATTGACTCCCCCGCTGTCTGTTATCCTGCCCTTTCTCTCAAAGGCAATTTCTGCCGAGGCGCAGGCAGCCTCATAAAGCTCCTGCTCTGAAAGCTCCCGGTCCGGGCCGATCGGTCCGCCCTCCGAAAGAAGTCTGAGATAGAACACCCCGGCCTGCTCAGGCTCATACTCCTCCAGGGGGCTGCCCTTTTCAAGCAGCATCGAGAGATATATGAGCATTTGCAGATCAAGCCCGCAGTAAAGGTCCGCTAAGTCCAGGTCCGCATGGGTCCGGTACTTATAGTCTACTATCCTGACGAACTTCCGGCCATTGTCGTTCTCGTAAATATCCGCCCGGTCGATGATGCCGGTCATGACTATCTTTCTGCCGTCCTCCAGGCTTATCTCAAGAGAGCCTTTATCTGAGCTGAGACTGTACTCAGTGATGACCGGCGCAAAGCTGCCGCCTTTAAGCTCTCTCTGAACGTATTTTACTATGTAGAATGCCCTCTCCTTCATCTGCCCGAAACGGTATCTGAAAATGCTGCTCTTGCCGAAATCTCCGCAGAACACTTCTTCGTAATAGCTCTCGAAAGCGCTGTCTATGAGAGCCCGTATCTCCTCATCGCTCAGAGAAAGGAACCGTTCCCTGTTCTCCTCAGGGGCGCCGCTGACGTCCACTGCCTTCTGCAAAACGCTGTGGACCATCAGGCCCTTGTTCAGGCTGTCGATGTCCATGCGCCTTTCGCTGTCAAGCTTTAACCCATAGCTGCAAAAATACATGAACGGACACTTGAAATAATTGTCCAGCCTGGTAGGCGAAGCGCCCAGCCTGTCACCGCCGCAGAAAAGCTCCCCGGCAGTCCTGGGACTGAGCCTGTAGGGCTGACCTTCTTCGCCGTTTCTGAGCCTTCTGAGCTTTTCGTAATAGATCGGGTCGTCCATCAGAGACTGATAAACCGCCCCTGACTGACTGTCCCCGGAGCGGAAACGCTCGATGTACTTGACGAAGGCAGTCTTGTATGAAGTGCAGAAAAACTCCATCGGAAAAGAGTTTATCCTTTTCACCGGAAGGCCCAGTATATCCCTGACCTCCCTGACCAGCATCGAGGGCCTTTTCTCGCTGCCCAGCAGGTCCCCACGGGAATAGCTGACATAAAGTCTGTCCGATGGTGCGCACAGCACCGAATAGGCCGCAAGGCGCTCATGTTTCATGTCATTGAGCACATTGGCTTCAATGACAAGGTCCTCCCTGACCCTCAAAAGCTCCTTCTCATGCTCGGTCATCAGCCCGCTGCCCTTTAACGGCGCCGGGAACACCCCGTCATTGACCTCTGCGGCAAAAACTGCCCTGACCTCTCCCAGTCTTGACCTGGCGGCGTCAGTGACCCGCAGGCAGTCCAGCTTCTGCGGCGGGCTGGCAGTCTTCATCTGAGAGAGCATGATGCTGTAAAGCTCATAGTATTTCCTCAGACTTATCTTTTCATCTCCCAGTATCTGGTATATGGACCTTACTGCCGAAAGGCTCAGGTTCCATAGCTGTTTAAGGCCCCTGGCTATCTCCGTGCCTGTCTCGTTGGCGGAGACTCCCGCCCGGCTGACACGGCTCACCATCGAATAGGTCTGCTTAGACAGCTCTACCTCTCCCAGCAGGTCATAGAAGGCCCGTGATATCTCTGCGGCGGAGCGGTCCTGTCCGGCCTGTCTGAACCTCAGGAGAGGGCCTATGACCTTCTCTCTCAGCTCGTTTATCCTTTCCAGCCTTACGCCCTCTCTGGGGGCGGCGGTAAAGGGCCTGCTCCACATCTCACCCTCAACTCCCCAGCGGATACAGTATTCTTCCAGATCGCATATCTCATAGTCCAGCATACTGTAAAGAGGCGACTTTATCAGTTTCATGATGTTCTCCGTCCTGAATCCCTTTGTCAGCACAGACCGGAAAACAGCGTTTATGTAATGGACTATAGCCGATGCGTCAACACTGTCCCGCTGGTCGATGAAATAGGGGATCTCATAGCGCTCCAGTGCGGCCTCCATGACCGGTGCAAAACCTTTGAGGTCCCGGACCGTCACCGCAATGTCGTTATAGCTGTAGCCCTCCTCTCTCACCAGCCGGCAGACCTCCGCACATATGAAGTCGGCTTCCTCATAAACGTCGTCTGCCTCCAGGACCTGTACGCTGCCGCCCTTTGCCTTGCAGCCCTGCTTTTCCACGCTGAAAAGCTCCCTGCTCAGCATCAGCAGCTCCTCACTGGCATACCCGCTCTCCACGCTTTCCTCGACGGCGAACTTTTTGTTGTGGTCCCTGGCCATGTCTGTAAGCTGCTGCATGGTCCTGACCGTTACGGAGAATGGATGGACGGCGTGCTGTCCGACGGTTTTTATATCCAATAAAAGGGACACGTAAACATTTGCAGCGTCCCTGATGCAAAGGTCCAGTATCTTCCTTTCATCATAGCTGAACCCGGTGAAAGCCGTAACGAACACGCTCATGTTCCTGAACAGCCCCTTTTCCTTCGCAGTGGCTGCGGCCTCTGCCATAGCTGTCATGCTGTCTGTAAGTCCCGCACTTTCAAGCTCTTCAAGATAATATCTGTAAATATGCCCAAGGTCGAAAAGTTTCAGGGACACGGAGCCTTCCAGCCGTTCGGCGGCCCTGCGAAGGTCCTCCGGGGTGATGCCGCTCTCCCTGAGCTGGTCCACCAGCTCGATGGAATCAGCGATAAAGCTGCCCTTGTCAAAGCTGTTCTTATAATACTTAGCCCGGCCGCCGGCCGCCAGTCTTCTGACCGCCTTGAACATCAGTATCATCTTGGCGTTGTCGCCGGCCTGCTCTCTCAGCCCGCTGCCCTTCTCCTTGCCGATAAGCTCAGCCAGGCGGTTAAAGCCCGTGGTGGTGATGCTGTTGAAAAGCCTTGGTCCTAAGCATTTGTAAAGGCTCTTGTCAAACTCAAAGGAAAACTGGTCAGGCACGATGACCAGAACTTTTTCCCCCATAAAGGCTGCCTGCCTGATATAGTCCTTCATGAGCTCTTCACGGTCGCTGCGGGCCGGACCTGTGATGATCTTCAGCACTTTTGCTTACCTCCTGACTTTCCGGGTCGCCCCTGGTTTTTCCTTTATGATTATATCACCCGAGGTCCCTTTTGTCAATCCCGGCCGCAGGCAAGCTGTACATATTATCGTACTATTCCAAGCAGCTCCTCAAGTATCTCCCAGACCTTCAGTCTCAGTCTGACCTCTTTTAGCTCGATGACCTCCAGAGCGCTTTCCTGCTCTTCCCCGCCGCTCTCAGACACCGCAGCCGAGGGGAAGAAAGCCCCGAAGCTCCCCGCTAAGGCCGCACCTTCACCGTTCAACATCACCGCTGCCGTCAGACCAATGATAAGGCTCCTGCAAAACTTCATTTTATGACCTCCCAAAAGTGTTTTCACACTAAGCATTGGCTGTTTTACGGATATAATTCAACGGTGAATAAAAATCATGGTAAACTATTGTAAAATTCCCAGTAATGTGATATAATAAAGGTTACAGCGCAGGCCGGGTATCCGCCGCTGTGAAAATGTTCAGACACCGATTGGAGAGATGTAGATGAAAGGCTGCGGCAGTGTGGTCCTTGAAGAACTTGATAAGCGGGAGGCCCTGAGGTATATGGGCTTTGGCTCGTCGGCCCCCGATCCGGGGACCCTTGCGCTGCTGGAGGAATGTGAAAAAAGGCTGCTGAGGGTCATCAAGCCCTGCTTTGTCTACCGCTGTTTCGATATAAAGGCCGGTAACGAAGGTGTGGAGGTCCTTAATACCGACCTGCTTCTCAGGGGAAAGGATATCGGCAGCCATCTTTCCGGCTGCTGCAAATGTATACTTCTTGCGTCGACTCTTTCCATGCAGGCCGACGCCGTCATCAGGCAGTACGAGGCCGTTGACATGGCGGCTGCCTTCGTGGCGGATATGCTGGCCAGTGCGGCGGTGGAACAGGTCTGTGAAAGGGCCGAGGATAGGATAACGGCGGAGCTTACCGAATTCGGGGACCTTTACAGGACCTGGCGGTTCTCGCCTGGCTACGGAGACTTTCCCCTTGATATACAGGGTAAATTTCTGGACATCTTAGATGCTCCGAAACGCATAGGTCTCTGTGCTAACGTCAACAACATACTCATACCCCGCAAGTCTGTGACAGCTGTCATCGGACTTTCGGAGGAAAAAATACCACGGGCCAGGCAGGGCTGCAGCATATGCAATATGCGGGACACCTGCGGGTTCAGAAAACGAGGCGATCATTGTGGGGCTTAAAGAGCTTTCAGAGAAAAAGGAATTCATACTGCTGGACGGCGCTATGGGAACTATGCTCCAGGCGGCGGGGCTGAAAATGGGCGAGACTCCCGAGGCATGGAACATCGAGCATCCGGAGGAGCTTTATAAGATACACCGGCAGTATGTGGAGAGCGGTTCGGATATCATATACGCCAACACCTTCGGCGCAAACCGCCATAAGCTGGCCAAGTGCGGCTATCCGACTGACAGGGTCATAAAGGAGGCCATCAGGATAGCCAGGAGTGCCGCAGAGGGATATGATACCCTGGTGGCGCTGGACGTGGGACCCATCGGGCAGATGCTTGAGCCCACCGGCACCCTGACCTTTGAGGAGGCCTATGACATTTACAAGGAAATGGTCATCGCCGGCAGCGATGCGGACCTGATAGTCTTCGAGACCATGACGGACCTTTACGACCTGAAAGCGGCTATCCTGGCAGCAAAGGAGAACAGCTGCCTGCCTGTTATCTGCACGATGACCTTTGAGGAGAACATGAGGACCTTCACCGGCACCGATATCGCCGCTATGTGTCTTACCGCCGAGGGTCTGGGAGTGGACGCCATCGGAGTCAACTGCTCTCTTGGACCGAAGGAGCTTTACCCGGTGGTGGAAAAGATAACGAAATGGACCACATTGCCGGTGGTGGTAAAGCCCAATGCGGGCCTGCCGGACCCGGTGACAAATCTCTATAACTGCGGCCCGGAGGAATTCGCAGAGCTGGCCGAAAAGCTGCTGCCCCTGGGAATAAAGTTCATTGGCGGCTGCTGCGGAACGGACCCACGCTACATAAAAGAGCTGAAAAAGATGGTCACAGGCAGGAAATATGTCCAGAGAAATGTACAGATACCTGCTGCCTGCTGCTCGGCAACTGACGTTGTGGTCATCGACCAGCCAAGGGTGATCGGAGAGAGGATAAACCCAACGGGCAAAAAGCGTTTCAAACAGGCCCTGCTGGAGGGGGACATCGACTATATCCTGGGACAGGCCATCGAACAGATACACGCTGGCGCAGACATTCTTGATGTTAATGTGGGACTGCCGGCAATTGACGAACGGGCAATGATGGTCAGGGCAGTCAAGGCTCTGCAAAGCGTGGTGGAGGTCCCGCTGCAGCTTGATTCCACTATCCCGGAGGTCATGGAGGCAGCACTGAGGGTCTATAACGGCAAGCCCATAGTCAATTCCGTCAACGCCGAGGAGAAGTCGCTCAACACGGTGCTGCCCCTGGTGAAAAAATACGGTGCGGCAGTGGTGGGCCTGACCCTGGACGAGAACGGCATACCCAAGACCGCACAAAAACGCTTTGAGCTGGCAAAAAAGATACTTGACAGAGCAATGGCCATCGGCATAAGGCGGGAGGACGTTTATATCGACTGCCTGACGCTGACTGCATCAGCGGAGCAGGAGAACGTTATGCAGACCGTTAACGCCGTCAGAAGGGTAAAGGAAGAGCTGGGCCTGAAGACTGTCCTGGGCGTTTCAAATATCAGCTTCGGTCTGCCAAGCCGTGAGATAGTCAACCACAATTTCCTTATGATGTGCCTTACCAGCGGCCTGGACCTGCCGATCATGAACCCGAACATCGACTCCATGATCGCCACCGTAAGGACATATAAGCTGCTGACGAATATCGACAAAAATTCGGTGGACTTTATCGCACACTACGGCGGCGAGGGCAGCGGCCCGGTGAAAAAAGCTGAGGCAAAGCCTGTCATGGACCTTCCTTACGCCATAGAGAACGGGCTCAAAGGCGAAGGCGCCGACATTACTGCTGAGCTTTTAAAGACCACCGATGCCATGGTCATAGTCAACGAGATGCTGGTGCCGGCCCTCGACAAGGCCGGAGAAAGGTTCGAGCAGGGCAAGATATTCCTCCCGCAGCTGATACAGACTGCCGGAGCCGCCCAGGCCTGTTTTGAGGTAATAAAGCAGAAAATGCTCAGCGAAGGCGGCGGAGGCGTCTCCAAGGGGAAGATAATCTTAGCCACCGTCAAGGGCGATATCCACGACATCGGAAAGAACATCGTCAAGGTCCTGCTGGAGAACTACGGGTATGAAGTGATCGACCTTGGCAAGGATGTGGACTATCAGACCGTGGTGGACGCAGCCATCGAGAACGATGTGCATCTGGTGGGACTGTCGGCGCTGATGACTACGACACTGGTCAGCATGGAGGAGACTATCAAGCTCCTGAGAAAGAATAACGTTGACTGCAAGATAATGGTGGGCGGTGCAGTAGTCACGCCGGAATACGCCGAGCAGATCGGGGCGGACTTCTATTCCAGGGACGCCAAGCAGAGCGTAGACATAGCAAGGCAGGTCTTCGGTAATTAGAACGGAGGTGGGTGTTATGAAAAGGCTCTTTTCGCTGATCCTTTGTATGGTCTGTCTGGCGTTCTTCGCCATGCAGGCCTATGCTGCCCCGGCGGCGGAAGAAAACAGGCGGATCACGCTGACGGTCCTATCCGACACCCATCTTTTTCCCCATGAATACTACGGCGACAATGAGGACTACCAGCGGGCCTTCAACACGGACCTGAAACTCCTTAAAGAAAGCGAGGGAATGCTGGACAAGGTCATCAGCCTGGTGGAAAAGGATAAGCCTGACGGAGTGCTTATCTGCGGGGACCTTTCTAAGGACGGCGAGCTGCTGGCCCATGAAAGAGTTTCCCAAAAGCTGACAGAGTCCGCTGAAAAACTCAGCGCCAGCGGGGCCGCTACCAGGTATTTCGTCACCAACGGCAACCACGACATCAACAATTCCGCTGCGGTGGACTTCTCCGGCGGCAGTGCAGCGCCGGTCAGAAGAGCCATGCCGGAGGACCTAAGAAGGCTGTATAAGGACTTCGGCATGGGAAATGCCGATGAGCTTTTCGACCCGGAGGGCACCGGACCCTGCTGCCTGTCATACTGCTCCGAGATAGGGGGCTGCGTGACGCTGCTCGTCATCGACACCTGCATATTCTCTACAGATCCCACCGCCCTGAGATACGATGCACAGCGGACCAACGGCAGGATGACTGATGAAGTCCTTTCCTGGGCGGCGAAGAAATCCAGGGAAGCCCGCAAAAAAGGCAATATCGTCATAGCAATGTGCCACCACGGCATAATGCCCCATTTTGAGAATGAGCAGTATCACTTCCCTGATTTCGTTCTGGACGACTGGGAAAAGGCTGCTGCCGCCCTGGCTGACGCAGGGGTGAGCATAGTCTTTACCGGCCATATGCACGCAAACGACATCGCCTCCTACACCTCACCGGCGGGAAACACCATCTACAATATCGAAACAGGCTCTCTCTGCACCTATCCTCATGCGGTCAGGAAAGTCACACTTTACTTTGACAGCGAGAGCTGCACTGTGAACGTTTCTACTGACTTTCTTGACAGCATGAGCTTTGAGGAACCCCTGACCGGCGAGACTGTAAACGTCAGCGACCTGGGGGAATACGGCAGGTCGAACACCTGTGCCACTCCCAGAAGCGCCATCATCAAGCTAAGCCACAAGGCTGCCCTTATCACCGACGATATCCGCCGAAGTCCCGATGGGGTCAGCGGTCTTCTTGCGGATCTTCTGGGCTGTGAAAAGGAGGATCCCGGTGCCGGCATCACAGGGCTGCTGCTGGAAAAGGCCGGGGGACTGGGGAGCTTTAACAGCACTGTGAACGTCAGCTGCGAGGAAAGGACCCTTGTGATAGACTACGGGCCGGGCCGGCTGAAAATAGACACCGACAGCCTGGCTGCCGCCGTAAACGATATCGTCAGCCGCCTTGATGAAGTCATTGCCTCAGATACCTCAGGCGAGTTCGATGACGGGGAGCTTGCCGCTGCCCTTGCCGACGCAGTAAGGCTGCCGCTGACCAGACTGATGAACACCGAGTTCGGCGGTGAAAAGCTCATTGATGTGGTCAACGAGATATACTTTGGCTACCATTACGGCAACGAAAACGAGAACATAGGCGCCAAACGTGTGAAAGAACTTCAGGCTATACTTAAAAGCGACGAGCTGAAAAACGCCGTCTGCGACGCCATTATGGAATGCCTTAGCGCCATATCTGCTAAAAACGGCTATTTTGCAAAAAACGTCCTTAGCTCCCGCCTTGACCTTGACAGCATCATAAGCTACGAAAAGGCCGGAGAAGGCGAGGACCCTCTGGGCGCCGCCCTGCTGATGCGATCTCGCACCGCAATGTCCTTCACGGCCTGCGACCTTTTAAGGACCTTTTGCGACATTTACGGCTACGGCGTAAGGCTCATACCTGACAGGGTCTTTGAAAAGGCTGTGGAAAAAATGTCGGGTATGATAAACGACATGGCCATCGACCGTGATATCCCTGACGACCATAGCTTTTCGCTGACCGTTCCAAGGTTCCCGAAAGCAGGTGGGGACGGGCCGGACTCACTGGTTCCCCCTGAGGAGGATGAGCCGCCCTCCACCGGCAGCGTCAGGAACTATCTTTTACCAGCCCTGGCGCTTACCGCCGCAGTACTTACTAAAAAACGACAAAAGACATAAAAACTGCCCGGGACGTTCAATACCGAACGCCGCCGGGCAGCTTTCATTTTACAACTCTTAAAGGGAATTGAGCTTTTTTTGCAGCTCTATCATGTGGTTACGACAGGCGGTTATCTCGCCGGTGTACTTGTTGAACCACTCTACATCATTCTCGTCAGGCTCCTCCTGCAAAAGCACCGCCTGCACCAGAGCACTCTGGGACCTGGAACGCTTACGCTCTATCTCCTCGATGGTCTGCTTGCAGATCTTTATCTCCTTTTTCAGCTTTCTCTTCTCATTCATAGCCGCTCTCTCCTTCTGACTAACTGCCCTTTTTGTCGATGGAATCTACTACCGCCTTAGCCTCTTCATAGCCCTTGTCAAGGTCTGCGGCCATATCTTCCAAGGCCGTTTTCAGTTCCTCCATCTTTCCCGACATCTGCACGGGGTACTTTATCAGGCAGGTGTTTACCTCATTTATGACGACCTGGCTCTTTTTCTGGTCCTCTATGAGAAATGCAAAGGACCCGGCGCAGCTCACGTAGCTGCTTATCCTTTTATACCTCAGTTCCAGGTCCCCCTTGTTCTCGATATAAAGCTCCATCTCCTTAGCCGCATGGCTGAGCTCGGTCTTGTACTGCTTTATATAAGTTTCCTGC
The DNA here is from genome assembly GCA_017478965.1 of Ruminococcus sp. Taxonomy (GTDB): domain Bacteria; phylum Bacillota; class Clostridia; order Oscillospirales; family Ruminococcaceae; genus Hominimerdicola. Next base: position 19,855 of record JAFVCV010000011.1, read on the forward strand.
ACCCTCTTTGTCTCGTCGATATAAAGTCCTACGAACACCAGCAGTGCGATAAGAGTGATGATCCAGAGGATAATGGCGCTAATCATCCTTCTCTTCATTATCTTCTCTTGGTTCATCTGCTCTCACCTCCTCCGGCTCATAGCCTTCCTCCATCAACCTTTGTTTTTCCTTCTCGATGGCCTCTCTCATGAGCCTTTCCTTAGCGTCCTCAGGACTTTCCTTCTCTTTGGCGATCTCGCTGCCTATCTTGGCCAGGCTCCTCAGCTCATAGACTGATATAAGAGAAATGGGTATTATCACCAGTATCAGCAGCAGTTTCCTGGGACTGGCAAAGGTGTTGACCCAGATAAAGAACCTGGCTCTGCCTGTATACTTTCCAACGATCCTGTCCCTTGCCACCACCGTGCTGTCCTCCACCGGGTTTGCGTCACCCTTGGTCACAAAGGTCCCGTCCTGCCTTACCTCGGTTATCCTATGGGTCACAAGCATACCGCTTATGTCCTCCTGGTCCGAGTAGAAGGAGATTATGTCGCCCTCCCTCAGCTCATCCGGGTCCGTCCTTTTCACCACGATGTAGTCGCCTACGTGGATGCTCTGCTCCATACTGCCTGTCATGACTTTCAGTATGCTCCTGTGGAATATCTCTACCGGCTTGCCCCTTGCGGCACAGCTCATCACATATGCCGTGAACAGCACTGCCAGTATCAGCACCACGGTCATTATCCGGTTTGCTATCCTGCCTGCCCGGCTGTCCTGGTCCTCCTGACTTTCCTTACCGTCCTGGCTGTTCCGGTTATTCTGATAGCTCCTCTCGAACTCACGGTTCTCTCTGATCGATCTCCTGAGCTCATCTACCCTTCTGCGGAGCTTTTCAGCGGCACTGACATGATACTCCCTGTAAAGGCTCTTCATCTGTCTGTCAATGGCCTGCTGCTCCTCCGGGGTCCTCTTAGGCGCAACGTAAACAGGCTTTGGCTTGCCCTTCATCTGCTGACGCCTGCGTTTTTTGAACTTATAGTCGTTTATGGCCCGCATAAAGCGGTACTTGAAAGTCCCGGCATACTTCCTGTAGTATACCTCCATGGCCTCTCTGGCCTGCTTCTCCTGCTCCTTCTGCTTCCTGCGCTCCTCAATTTCCCTGCGCTTTGCCTTGAAGCCGGGGTCGTCGGTATCCTCCGGTATTATGCCGAATACCATCGCCAGCACATATCTTATCAGCCTGGCGATGACATATATCGGGTTTTTTGAATATTCCTTATATATATCACGGAAAGGCTTGTTCTCGAAATAGGTCCTCTCCTCCTTGAGCCTCTGGGCCCTTTCTGCCTCCCGCCTTTCCTTTTCCTTCCTCTGCTGCTCCAGCTTCATTCTTGCGGCCACAGCTCTCGGATCCTCGAACTCCTCCTCGGCCTGCTCCTCGTTTTCCTCGATGGCGGCCTTGGCCTGCTCTATCTCCTCCTCTGTGACCTCTTCATAGGCCTTCTTCTCCAGCTCCTTCTGGTCCTCCGGCTCCTCGTTTATAAGAGCCTCCTTGTCCATGCCCTCGGCCTCGCCCAGCTCGGCCCGCATCTTGGTCTTATTGGAGCTGACTCTGGCTCGCTCGGCAGCCTCTCTTTCTTCCTGCTCCTTTTTGAGCCTTCTCTCCTCGTCCCGTTTTCGCAGCTCCTCCACTCTCGCCAGCCGCTCGGCCTCCAGCCTTTCTCTCTCCCTCTCGGCTGCCTCCTGCTCGGCCCGCTTTTTCTCCAGCATCTCCCGGAGCCTGCGTTCTTCCTCTTCCTTCCTCTGTCTTATCCTTTCCAGCTCTGCCTGCTTTGCGGCTTCTATCCTTCTCTGCTCCTCCAGCCGCTTCTCTTCCTCCAGCCTGAGCTGTTCGGCCTTCTGTCTTTCCTCCTCGGCCTTTGCTATATAAGCCCTCTCGATATCTATGACTGTGTTGACCTCTTCAAACACGACCCTGATATCCTTAGGCAAATTTTTCTTGACCCTGAAATCGCCCTCAGAGACCACGAAACCCGCTATCCCCTCTGCATAGACATTATAGTCACCCGAAAGCTCGTTAGAAAATCTCTTAACGAACTTAGGGTCAAGCTTTTTGGGCTTGCCGGTCTTCAGCTCTTTTATCTGCCCCTTATCGGTATAGGACCTGAAAAGCAGCAGATTAAGTATCACCAGCTTGTAAAAATCCTCCACATAGCTCATCTCTGGCCTGACTGCGGTGTCCTCTACATTTATCTCATAGCCGACTTTGTCGTAGCTCTCTATATACTGCCAGAGCGTAAGGCAGGCTTTGAGGTCAACGTTCTTCATAATGGCGTTGGTCCTCATTATAGGCGGCCTTACATAGGTGTTCCCCAGTTTCTGGCAAAGCTCCGAACCCTTATAGCCCTCTATGATCTTTTTCAGCTTTTCGACCCTCTGCCACACGCTGTAGCCGCTCTTGTCATAAGCGTCCAGGTCCGACACAGTCTCCAGCTTTACCTCGAACTTCATCTTCCCACCGCTGCCGTCGTCGATAGAGGTATCGAACCCCAGGGAGAAGACCTCCTCATCCTTAGTGACCTGCGCTAACTTTTCATATCTGATATTTATGAAGATATAGAGCCTGTCGATAAGGGTATTTATGAACTTGTTCTCATAGGTCATAAGGCTCTCTTCCTTATGAACGTTGAGTATCTTCGACGGGGTTATCTTCCCCGTCTTCTTATCAATGCTCTGTATAAGGTCTGTGTGCTGAGCAAGGTGCTTTACCGACTCTACCGTTATCTTTTTCGATAAAGCTATAGGAACTACCTCTTCGATGTCCTCGATGGTCCTGCCGGGATTTCTCAGCACATTGTCCACATGAGTGAGTCCGTTCTCAATGGCCTCCACCCAGGTCACGTCTATAGCCTTTGCCATCAGCTTTCTGTTCATGGCAAAGGTGTTCCTGCTTGAATGCAGCAGTGAGTCCAGAGAGCCGAACAGCTCGTCGTCATCAAAGGCGCCGGTAGACTCCTTAAAATCCTCATACCACTTGCCGTACAAGCTATCCAACCGTCCTCACCTGCCTTTTTGAAATAGTTTTTACTTCACCCTGTCAGAACAGCTTTTGCAGTCTCTCCAGATATGCTATCGACTCATTCATCTTGTTCTTGCCAAAGGATTTGTTGATATAAACGCAAAGCTCCCTCAGCTCGTCCCTGAGCATCGCCAGGTTCAGCGACTCGAACTTTCTGAATATCTTGGTAGCCAGCACGTAGTCTATACCGTCCAGCTCATCGCCGCCGCAGGCTACGTAAACAGGCACAAACAGACCCATCTGCTTTAAGATACGGTTACCGAAAGCCACTCTCAGCTTTTCAATGACCCACAGATCCAGCTGCTGTATCTTTTTAAGGTTCTCCGCCGAGATAGGATACTTGTCAAAGGCCTCGCTAAACAGCTGGTCGAGATGCTTGAAGCTAAGATTGATAGGCGGAGTATCAGGCGCCTCAAAGGACACGCCCTTAGCATCCAGATTGATAGGCTGGGCACGGTCGTAGACCTTATCAGAGATAGCATAGGTCGAGTCATCGTTATTAGCCGTACCGATATACCACACGTTCTGCGGTATCACCAGCTTGCCCTTGTCCAGCTTTTCCGGGTCGGTGCTCCATACATTAGGCACCAGGTCCAGCTCCCACTCGTCAGCGTTTGGCATTTCAAGAATGGACAGCATCTCTGCAAAATAATACTCTATACGGGCGATGTTCATCTCATCGAGAAGTATCAGGTTCACATCGTCGTTATAGCTTGAAGAGTATATCCTCTTGAGGACCTCAGTCTCATTGAAATTCTTGGTGAACTCGTTAAAGTATCCGAAAAGCTCCGTCCTGTCACGCCATGAGGGCTGCACCGATGCTATGGTAGTGTCCGACTGAAGGAACTTACCGAAGGAGTAAGGCAGCGAAGTCTTACCTGTACCGGAGATGCCCTGAAGGATAATAAGCTTTGTAGACGCCATGCCTGCTATAAATAGCCTGATGGTCTTGATATCATAATAAAGGTGCATACGTGAGCAGGCGAAATTGCGGTAAGTCTCGCAAATATCGCTGAGGGTAAGGTCGTTGTTGTACTCCGGCGGAGTATAGGTCTTGTAAAAGCTGTCCACCTCGAAGAGCCTTGAAAATCTCCTGTCCGAAGTTTGTACAACGCCGTCCGCACTGGCTTCGCCGGCGCTAACAGCTCCGCCCTCGCCATCTGTGCCGAATGACCCGGCACCCTCGGCCAGGGCAAGTCCCCCTGACACCGGCAGCCCCATCTGAGCCACCTTCATGGCCATTATCTCGTCCTTCTCCTTGGTCATTTTCAGGACCTGTCTCTGCAATGAGGCTATCTCCTCCAGCAGGTCCTCATTGCTGACGATAGAATGCCTGAACCTGACATATTTTCTAATTGCCAGCACTATCATAAGCCCTATGAGTACATAGACCGCAGCCACCAGTATTATGGCCAGCACTGCCAATATCCACCCCAGTGCGCCGAAGTCCGTCGAATAGGTCTTGAAAATACTTATGTAATTTCTGATGTCGAAGATCTGTTTCAATCCTCTGCCAAGGCCTGTGAAAATAGTCGCAAACCCTTTCAGCATCTCGGATATGAAAACAAAGAACCATTTAAGAAATCCTGTCATGATCCGCTCCCGCTCTGCTCATCTTCCCCGCCGCCTGAATCTTTTTTCTGGCTGGCCAGGTACTCTTCTATCGCACGTTTCTTGATCTCTTCCTCGTCCTCCTCTGAAAGCTCAGGCTTCTTGACCTCCATAAGAGCGACGATGAACTTGTAAAGCTCCACAAGGAAAAATATCGCCATCGGTATGATTATACATATGAAAAATCCTTTCTGAGTCCTCAGAAAGCTCATGACCTTACCGAACCCGCTCAGCTTGACTTCGGTCCACTTGCCGATAATGTCCCCGGCATATGCGGGCATATCATCGTCTGCGCTGTTGTTGTCGCCACGTGTAACAAAGCTCCTGGTATTCTCGAAATCGTTTATCCCGACGATCCTATGGGTGTTTTTGACTTTTTTCCCGTCGATGATGGTCCAGAAGGTGATGACGTCGTCCTCCTTCAGCTCATAGATATCATCGACCTCCTTGCAGATTATGAGGTCGTCTTTCTTGAAGGTAGGCTTCATTGAATCCGACTCTACCGTCAGGGGGATATACCCCAGCAGATTAGCAACATCGTTGTTCCTGCCCGAGGAAAACACGATAACCGTCACCAGCAGTGCTAAGATAAGTATTATCCACACCAGCACGTTCACAACAACTTTCAACACTGTTTTCATATATTTTTCTCCTAACTTTAAGTAGTCTCTTCGATCTTGAAGTCCATACCCAGTTTCAGGGTCCCGCCGATAAGCTCATCGGTACAGTCCGGGTCGTTGCCCTCCAGCCAGATGACCACTGTATACTTATCCTTCCCCTGTGGCTCAAAGCCCTCATGGGAAGTGGTCATGACCACCGTGGAAGAAGTGAACTCGCTGTCACAGTCACCCTCCCTGCCGGTGCCGTCAGACTTTGTCTTACCGTAGACAGTCTTATCGCCGTTTATGTAGACCGCCACCCTGACGGCCTCGTCAACTTTATTTGTTACATTCTCAACAGTCATCTCGCCGGAATAGCTTATGGTGTCATCGCCCGCATTTATAAGGTAGAAGGTATAAGCTATATAGCTCTCGCCGTTGTGACTGCCGTTTATCATATCTATATTGTCCGGCAGATCCTCGCCGCTGATATTGGTCATGTCGTAAACGATGTCTGCATTCAGCACCGAGTTGGTCTTGTTATATTCCGGGACCTCCGAGAGAGTCAGTCCCTGTCTCATCATATCGTACTTGCTGATCTTCACTGTGAAGCTGCCGTACTTGTCATAAAAATAAGAGACTGCATAAGCGATAGCGATGACCGCCACCAGTATAATGACCAGCAGTCCCAGCACTCTCATAACAACTACATGGCGCTTGGCCTCTTTAGCTGTTCTTCGCAGTGTCAGCACATCCACGATCTTATTCTCTTTATTCTCAGCCAAAGTCATTTCCCCTTTATATAAAAAGCCTTATTGCCCTATTGATCCTCTGAACGTTTTCTGACATATCTTTCCGCCATATAGTCCCCCGCCAGGGAACCTGCGCAGTAATGGCACTCGAAGCCGTAAAGGACCTCAGCCTGCTTAGCGTTAGAGATACCGTCCGCCACCGGCTCGGCCCCGAGGTCGGTCACAAAGTCTATCAGCGACTTCACTGCACTGTCAGACCTTTCGCCCTTTCCGATATACTGAGTTACCTCCGGGCTGAACATCACGTAGTCCACCTCGAATTCCGCCAGCCTCATTATAGGACTGCTGACCCCTCCGAACTCAGTGAGCATGAAGTGATAGCCCCTGTTCCTGAGTTTTCTTATATTGTCCGCCACCGCCGGCTCGCTCTCCTCAAACAGCTTTTCCGAAAGAGCAAAGCAGATCTGCGACGAAGGTACCTGATACTTCTCAGCGACCTCCATGACCTTATGCTCAGCCTGAATGTCCCTGAGGTACTTTGCGGGCATATAGACCGACAGCCAGTTGAAGGGCAGCTCTCTTTCGTTGAACTTCCCCACCGCCTCCAGGGCCTGCACAAACTCCAGCTCGAACAGGTTGACGCACTGCTGGGTTATCTCTGAGACGTCCCTGAAATTTTCCGGCATAAGGGTGCCAAGTCCCGGGGTATTGAGCCGGGTCTGTGACTGATAGAAAGCGCAAAGCCCGCTGGAGATACTTCTGATTACCCTGTAATAAAGCTCCACCGCCCGCATACCGTCCACAGTTGTGATAACATCGTCAGCCAAACCAAGCCCCCCTTTCGGTCATATTTATTCTATTTTATTATACAACATTCTTGCCTCGATGTCAATGAATTTTGTGATTATTTATAATTTTTTACTGTTATTTTATGAACAAAAATACCCCCTCCATACGGAGGGGGTGCGGGTAGTTAAACTATTAAAACTATAACAACTGAATATCAGTTGCTCTCGATTTTTGAGAACTTGAGGGAAATATCCCAGTCCTGAGCAGCATTCGGGTTTATGCACTCCTGGTCTTCGCCTTCGAGCCAAACACGGATAGTTGCAGGAACAGAAGGTCCATAGTTTTTATCGGTAGCCTTTGTTACTGTAACAACTGCGGTGGTACCAGCAGTTGTAGCACCACTGTTATAGACCGTAGGAGTATCATAATCGCCACTGGCGCTTGAAACTGCCTTTGCATCAGCACTTCCCTTATTAGCCCAGTCATACACGGTATCTCCATTGAATGCGCCATCAGCAACTGCGATCATATTGGTACTCGTAGAAGCGCTTTCCCCTGTGCCAGTAGTCTGTATGATCGCTACTCTAACAGCCTTATAAAGATCACCATCTGAAACAGGATCAGCAGCAGTAGCTCCACTATCAGCATCACGCTTTGCAAACGCCTGAACAGTCAGTTTAACATCACTGCCCGTTGCAGAAGTTCTGAACCAAACCGGTATATCAATATAATAACCGTCATCATTGGTGTTGGCAACTGCGTATCCTGCCTGCTTTGTATATCCTTCCCACTTATCGTTATTTGCTTTAGTCTTTTCTCCAGATGTTTTAGCGTGAAGTGTAGCCATACCGCCGGAAGCAAGAGCATCATAATAGGCTGCTCCGTCCTTCACAGTTGAACCGTCACCTGTTGCATCGGGGGTAAAGAACAAGCTTTCACCCGTCGTAGAAGATGCAGGGATAAGATTGCCAAAAATGTAATATGAACTGATATCTGCTGTATTGTTCCAATCAGGGTTATCAGTTGAAGCTCCGGTATTATGAGGTTCAGTGGTCGTAGTACTTCTCGTAAGCGTTCCAGTGCTTGCCTGAAGTGTTCCACCAGTAACAGCACCCAGGGAGATCTGCAAGTCCTCAGGCACAGTAGCAGTCATCTGAATATTCTTGACTTCGACCTCACGGCTCATTGTGAACCATGCGTAAGTCGATGTTGCCAGCATAGACGCCGATATAGCCAGCATACCCGCAGCGGGTATCAATTTCTTCATTGCGGAATTTTTCTTCTTAGTATTTGCTTTCATAATCATTTTCCTTTCATAACTTATTTCGGCAGTTCCCCTGCCGACGGGCCTTAATTCTATAAAATACGAAAATCTTAAAACTACATCTAACCTTTAACTTGATATTATTATACTATATTTTGTTTCTCTTGTCAAGGGTTTTCAATTTTATTCATATTTTTAATTATCAAAATCAGTCATTTGCATAATTGGGAAATAATATATTGTGCATTTTTACCATGAATAATCAATATTAACTATATAGATATGACAAAGTGTTTATTTTTAACTAAATTAAAGCTCTGTTCTGCTCTGTTCTAATAGGTCTGATCGGGTTTAATATTTCACAATTTATTAATATCACTGCTTTTCTCGGACTCTCTGACGGCCGTAATATTTTCATATTTCACGAAAATTTTCGCCAGGCTGTATAAAAATATTCGCCCCTGCAAGCCCCGGTCAGGTTTTTTTCCGGTCTTGACAAAGCTTATATATAATGGTATAATCATCTGTAGGCCCGTTTTTTGAGGGCTTCGTGTCTGCACCGTTTCCGGAGGGACACGCAGAAAACAAAGGAGGTCAGCAGAATTGAAGAACGTAGTCATCATCGGCGGCGGCCCTGCGGGACTTACCGCTGCTTATGAGCTTTTGAAGGACGGCCGTGAGGATATCAGCGTCACCGTCCTGGAGGAAAGCGCCGAGCTGGGCGGCATTTCCAGAACAGTGAGATATAAAGGCAACCGAATGGATATCGGCGGCCACAGATTTTTCTCTAAGGACCAGAGAATTATGGACTGGTGGGCGCAGCTCATGCCTGTGCAGGGCAAGCCCTCTTACGACGATAAGATACTGGGGCGTGACAAGCCCTTTTCCAAGGACGGCGGCGACCCTGAGAAGGAAGACAACGTCATGCTGCTGCGTGACAGGCTCTCCAGGATATATTACAAGAAGGCCTTCTTTGACTACCCGGTCAAGATGAACCTCAACACTATCCGCAACATGGGCTTTTTCACCACGGTGGAGGCGGGGCTGAGCTACCTTTATTCCTGCATACATAAGCTCCCGGAGGACAATCTGGAGAATTTTTACATCAACCGTTTCGGCAAGGTGCTTTACTCCATGTTCTTTGAGGGCTACACCGAAAAGCTCTGGGGCAGACACCCCCGTGAGATATCGGCAGACTGGGGCGCTCAGAGGGTCAAGGGCCTTTCCATAACCGCCATCATCAAGGATATGTTCTCAAAGCTCACCGGCCGCAAGACCAACGCCAATGCTGAGACTTCCCTTATCGAGCAGTACTGGTATCCCAAATACGGACCCGGTCAGCTCTGGGAGCTGGTAGGCTCAAAGGTCGAAGAGCTGGGCGGCAGGATACTTCATGGCTACGCTGTCACCGGTGTAAAGACCGAGGGGGGAAAGATATCCTCCGTAGTTTGCAGGACCCCTGAGGGGGAAACAGAGATAAAGGGCGACGTTTTCGTTTCCTCCATGGCCGTCAAGGACCTTATAGTGGGAATGGATTCAGCGCCGGAGGACATCAGGACCCTGGCAGAAGGCCTGCCTTACAGGGACTTCGTCACTGTGGGTCTGCTGGTGAAAAAACTGAAACTGAAAAATCAGACCGACAGGCGCACTCTTGGCAATATCGTTCCGGATTGCTGGATATATGTCCAGGATAAAGGCGTCAAGCTGGGAAGGATACAGATCTTCAACAACTGGTCACCCTATATGGTAAAGGACCCTGTGGGGACCGTCTGGATAGGCCTGGAATATTTCTGCGCAGAGGGCGACGAGTTCTGGAACATGAGCGATAAGGAATGTGCCGCTCTGGCCATCAAGGAACTGCGCAGGATGGGCGTCATAGACAAGGGCGTTGTCATCGACCACCACCGTGAGAAGGTGAAGAAGGCCTATCCGGCCTATTTCGACACCTATTCTGAATTTGACAGGATAAGGGGATATCTCGACAGTTTTGAGAATCTGTTCTGTGTGGGCCGCAACGGACAGCACCGTTACAATAATATGGACCACTCCATGATGACCGCCATCAAGGCTGCCGAAGCTATAAAGAACGGCTCGACGGACAAGAAGGAGATCTGGGAGGTCAACACAGAGAAGGAATACCATGAGCAAAGAAAATCTGACTGAGTCGGTCGTAAAGGCCTTTTCCGCTCACCCCTACCTGTGGGCCCTGGGCATCTGCCTGGCACTTGACCCATTTTTTCTGGGTTCGCTGAACAATATACCCAACAACGCACTTTATATGGAGACTTTCCTGGTGATCTGCGCAATAGCCGCCGGTGCGGCTTATCTGTACAGGACCAGGGAGATAAAGAAAGTGTATGTGGGCCTTATAGCCGGGCTGCTGATCTTTTCCACGATAGTCGGGGCAAAGCTCTATTCCGGAGCTGAGAACAAGGCTGTCTGGCACCTGGCCGGGGGGTATGCCATAGTCATCTGGCTTTACTGGCAGGCAAAATCAAAGGAGCTTTCAGACCAGATCAATTCCCTTTTCATCATGGGACTGGGATTTTGCCTTAAATTATACTACATAATAGGCACATCTACCTATACCAGGCAGAACGACGTCCATGTCTTCGGCGGAGAAAGCGGTCATGCGGGCTATATGGAATACCTGCTCTACAACCGTCACCTGCCGGACTTCGACGTAAGGGAACGCTGGCAGTTCTGCCACCCGCCCCTGCACCACACCATCAGCGCCATATGGATATACATAAACGAAAACATATTCAAGGTGGGCTATGACCCGGCCAGGGAGAGCATCCAGACCCTGACGCTGTTCTATGCCATGTGCATAATGATATCGGCCTATAAGATACTCAGGCATTTCGGCCTTAGCGGCAAGGCTCTGTATATACCCCTGGTCGTCATCAACTTCCACCCGGCATTCATACTGTTCTCCGGCGCCATCAATAATGATGTGCTGTCCGTGGCCCTTTCAATGGGCGCCGTGGTCTGCACACTCAACTGGTACAGGGAGCAGAAGATGAGCACCATACTGAAGATAGCCCTCTGCGTGGGACTGGCTATGATGACCAAGGTGGCCGCCGCAACGGTCGCACCGCCCATAGCCATCGTATTTCTGACGGTCTTCATCGCCAAGCTGAAAAAGCAGTGGAAACAGCTCATTCTGCAATTTCTGTGTTTCGGTATAGTCTGCGTTCCACTGGGACTGTGGTTCGGCATCAGGAACTACATCAAATGGAAGGTCCCGCTGACCTACGTCCAGGAGATGAGCAAGGATTCTTATCAGTATATAGGGGACATGAGCTTTATCTCCAGGATAACGGACTTTTCACCAAAGCTTTTTGCCAACCCCTACGAGCAGTGGGGGGACGCTGACGAGTTCGGCGTTGTGAAGAGCTACAACGAATATAACCCCTTGGTAGCTCTGCTGAAGAATTCTCTTTTCGGTGAGAATATCTACGAAGACACCTTCGGCAAGGACACTTATCTGAACGCTGTCTGTGCAGTATTTTTCTGGCTGGCACTCATCATCGCTGCCTTCGCCTTTGTGATGATAGGCTTTATGTGTATAAAGAAGACTGAGGCTAAACTGATGGAAAAGCTGTTTCTTATCGCATATTATCTGATGCTGATGTTCACCTTTTACCATTCCTCAGCAAAATACCCCTTCACCTGCACGATGAATTTCAGATACATCACGCCGACGGTCATCATAGGTGCGGCCTCTGTGGGAATGTTTGTCAGCCGCATACAGGATAACCGTGACCAGGCCAGCGGCACCGCCGTAAAGGTCATCAACTGCACCTGTCTGCTGTTCGCAGTTCTGAGCACGTTTATCTATCTGAACGTCTGCGTGAACCACTGAACTAAAACAAAACAAAAGGGACTGCCATCAGCAGTCCCCTTTTTTATGCACTCAGCTCCATCAGTCCTCCAGGTCGTCCTCCTGCGCATCCAGTTCGGCCTGGTGCTTTCTCCACCTTCTTACCCTGAACTCGCAGACCGCTGTCTCTATGAGCATGAAGACTGTGAAAAAAATTGCCGTTTCCTTCACTATGTCCTCAGGAAGCCCGCCCTCGGAATATATGTTGAACCCCGTGATGACTGCCACCGTCACCACAGTGTCAATAAGACAGCTCAGGATCCTTCTGGCGGCAGCCTTGCCGCTTTTCTCCGCAGAAACTGTCCTTCCTGAGAGCGTTCTCGGCAGGCCCGGCTCGCCTTTTCCCATCATGACCAGCCCCGCTGCCACGCATATCACCAGCAGCTGTGCCAAGTATGGGTAACTCTTTTCCTCGCTCTTCTTCACAAAATAGTACACCATCATGGCCACATCAAAAAACATCGCACACAGCGCCGCTGTGGAGAACGCCAGAGAACTCTGCTGCATGACCCTCTCATCATATGTGCCGCCCTTGTTCTTAGCGTTTTTCAGTACGTAGTTTTCAAGTTTTGTCCTGTTGTCTTTCATAGTTATTCTCCTCCCTCTTCATCGCTCCAGAAAAGCTGGTCCAACGTCTTGCCTAAGGCCCGGCATATGGCTATGCAAAGATTTAGCGTCGGATTGTAATTACCCGACTCTATCATGCTGATGGTCTGCCTTGTAACGCCCACTGCATCAGCCAGCTGCTGCTGGTTCATGTCGTTCTCTAACCGTGCTATCTTCATTTTTTTGTTTTTCATTTTCTCACCTGTCGCTCTCCTTCCATCTGCTGCAAACATTTCATTACCCCGGCGGCATGGTCATTGCCGGAGGTTTTCGGTATAGCTATCCTGTGATTTATATTATACACTATATCTTTCTGTTTGTCAAGTATCTTTGACAAATTTTCTTATATTTTTTTCTTAATGTCAGCTTATATTTTTTAATGTCAGTTTTTCACCGCCGAATGGGGACAATTTGAGGGAAACACGTGCCCGGCTCTGCCAGCGATTGACAATTATATGGGTTTGATGTATAATTATAGCCAGCGGCTTTGTAATTCTCATTTATGCCGTTTCCTGCTGACCGCAGCTGAGGGTCAGCGTATATACTGTGAACTCTGGAGGAAAATGCCATGCTTCATCATAGATACGCTCCCGGTTTCAGGTTCGTCCTGCCGCCGGAGCCATTCGACAAATACACCCCCCTGGAGCTGCTGAGATACTGTCCCGGGGCCACTATGTATATGCCGGGGACAAAGGATTTCACTCCGAAGATACTGAACGGTGATATGCCGGGCCTGAGCAGCATAGTGCTGTGCTTTGAGGACAGCTGCCCCGAGGAGCGGGTGGAGGAAGCGGAGGAGAACGTTTACCGGCTGCTGAGCACAGTCAGCAAGGCCCGGACCGAGGGCAGGCTCTGCGAGGACGATGTGCCCCTCATCTTCGTGCGTGTCAGGAACTTTCAGCAGTTCGTCCGCTTTTCTGAGGGTCTTGACAAACAGATGGTCTCATCACTCTGCGGGATAAATTTCCCGAAATTCAATACCGACAACGGCAGGGATTATTTTGGTTTTCTCAGAGAACTGAACCGCCGATTTGACGAGATCATCTACGGTATGCCTATTATCGAGGACCTGAGGGTAGCCTATAAGGAGACCAGACTTGAGGAGCTCCTTGGCATAAGGGAAATACTTGACGCTCACAGGGACCTGGTATTGCAGGTCAGGGTGGGCGGCACGGACTTTTCTTCAGTATTCGGAGTTCGCCGTGGGGTGGACCATTCCATCTACGATATCATGACCGTCCGTGACTGCCTTTGCGATATCATGAATATCTGCGGGCGCAACAACGATTATGTCATATCCGGCCCGGTGTGGGAATACTTCCGTGCTCCCGCCGGGGCTATCTTCGACGAGCTGCCGCAGCACGGCCTGGAGGACTACCTGCTCAAACGCCAGCCAATTGTCAACTATGAGATAGACGGCCTGCTCAGGGAGGTCATACTCGACAAGGCCAACGGTTTTGTAGGCCGGACCGTTATCCACCCCAGCCACGTTAAGTTTGTCAACGCCCTGATGGCAGTTACAAAGGAGGAATATGACGACGCCTGTATGATACTTCAAAGCCACGGCACGGGTGTGGCAAAGGGCGCCGGCAGCAATAAGATGAATGAGATGCGGCCGCACGCTTGCTGGGCGAAGAAGATATTCATGCGGGCAAGGGCATTCGGTGTCATCGAGAACCAGAATTCCTATATCAGACTTTTTTCATAGACAGGAAAGGAGCAAAGAATGGACATCGAAGTGCTGAGGGCGGAGGAGACCTGGCAGCAGACCGGGGCCTATTACGTCAGGATACAGGCTATGGCCAGAAAACACAGCATACCTCTTCGGCGGGAATTTGACGAACACGACGGTCCGCAGACTAAGTACATCGTTCTGACTGACAGTGATTTTCCCGTGGCCACCTGCCGATTTTACCCGCTGGATACAGAACGGGCAATGGTGGGCAGGGTCGTGGTCCTGCCGGAATACCGTGGAAGGGGCCTTGGTAAGAGGGTCCTGGACGAGTGTGAGAGATGGCTCCGTGAGCTCGGCTATCGGAAGGCCCTTATCGAGAGCCGGGACGTGTGCGTGGGATTTTACGAAAAGCAGGGTTATACCGTGACTGAAAACAGGATCATTCACGGCGACACATTTGACTGTGTGCCAATGGAAAAAACGCTGTGAAAAGCAAGAAACGCAGGATACAACGGGTATCCCGCGTTTTTTCATTTTATTTACCTTTTAAAAGCCGTCCCAGCTCATATCCGGTCCTGTCCTTGTTTTTTGTCAGCGCCCTTCTGATGCGGCTAACCATCAGCAGCGGCAGCCTTAGTCTGTTCTCATAATACCAGGGATAATAGGAGGCGAACAGGGCGTACCTCGTGTCGCTCTTCCTTACAGGCACCAGCACCCTGTTTTTAAGATATCTGAGCTTTGCGAAAAGGCCCTTGCCGTATCTGTCCATGGTGTTTTTTACCCTGTTGTCCACGGTGCCGTAGGTACCGCTGAAAACAATGTAGCTAAGCATTCTCTTGTTTTCGGCAGAAAGCTTTTCCCCGCCGAAAAGGCTCATAGCCAGACTGCTGCTCTGCCTTTCAAATTCATCAATGCCAAGCTTGCGGCACTGGCTCTCGATATACTCCAAGTCCATAGAAACGCAGTTTTCTTTCAGATAAACATAGGTGTCCACCAGAGAACGCAGACCTGTCCCCCCGGCGCTGTAGTGCTTGAATTCATGGGCGACCATATAGACATAGAAATCCTCCGGAGTGAAATGATAGCCATAGGAATTCTCCTCGTCCTTTATCAGCCTGTCTTTGATACCGTCATAGTATTCATAGAGCCTGATCCCAGGGGTCATGGTGAAAAGCCGGGTGTGCATCTCAAAGTTGCTGACCGGTTGCTTATAGTAGATATCATGGTTCCCGGCGCCGAAACGTTCGGTGGTAAAGCCCAGGCTCTCCATTATCCTTCTGACGTCCCCGGCACGGGTCCGGTCAAAGAGTATATCGTTGTCGGACATCTGCCGCATACCGTATTCCGGGTACAGCTCTTTGAGCAATGCGCCTTTCAGCGGCATATACCAGATCTTTTCCTCTTCGAGCCGTTCAAGGAGCAATCCCCTGTCAATATCCATCTGGGCGTTTTTCCTTATGGCTTTTCCCATTGCCTGTGTAAATCGCTCATCTCTGACGCCGGCACTGCCAAGGGCCATTGCGCACATAGCCGTCAGAAGATGGCTCTCTGAGGCCTTGTATACCTTATCAAGGTCCATCTTTGCTACCCTGCCGCTGCTCGGCACACGCTCGTTCACAGCGCAGTATGCAAGATAGATCACGTCCTTTACGGCTTTTAAGTATTCCTGTCTGTTCATATTTCCTCTATCCCATTCTCGGTAAATCTCAGTACCCTGTCGCAGATCTCCAGTGCGGCGGGGCGGTGGGTCACTATCACCACTGTCTTGTCGGTCAGGCTCCTCAGGTTCTGAAGGAGCCGCTTTTCGGTATTTTCGTCCAGGGCCGAAGTCGCCTCATCGAGAAGAAGTATAGGGCTGTCCGAAAACACTGCCCTTGCCACCGCAAGGCGCTGCATCTGTCCCTCGGAAAGCCCTGTGCCACGCTCGCCAAGGACCGTATCAAGGCCGTTTTCCAGCTCCGAGATGAATTCTCCGGCACAGGCTATCTCAAGGGCCTTGGATATCCTTTCCTCATCGTTCATTCCCGACCTGTCCGCAAAGGTCACGACCTCCCGGACGGTCCCGGACATGAGCTGGTTCCCCTGAGGGACATAAGCAAAGAGCCTCAGCCATTTGCTGTCCAGATCTTCGTACTCGCCATCTTTCCACCTAAGATATCTCCAGCCCCGGTCAGGACTGTAAATGCACATCAGCATTTTCAGCACTGTGGATTTTCCGCAGCCGCTGTGGCCGGTAAATGCGGTATATCCGCCTTTTTTGATCTCAAGGTCCAGCCCGCTCAATACCACCGGCTGGCCCTCCTTTTTCAGTCCCTCGATCTCCTGAGCACTGGGATAATAGGTAAAGGCCGCATCCTTCAGCCCAAAGCTCTCCAGCTCCTCCTCATAATACCGCCTGACCTCATCAAGTGCCGCCGGCTCCCGCCGGGAGTCCTCAAAGCTCTCGATCTCCATAAGGCGCTCGGCGCTGGCTGTCATGGCGTAAAACCTGGGCAGATAGCCGGTGATGTTGGCAAAAGGCGACCTTATCTGAGAGATGAGCTGAGTCACCGCCGTCAGTGTGCCGAAAGTAACGGTGCCGTTAAGGATACCGTAGCCGCAGTACACCGCCCCGAAGACATACATACCGCTCATGGCGGTGCCGAAACCGATGTTGCACAGGTTCGAGAAACGCAGCCTTCTCATTCTTGCGTTTTTATGGTCCGCCATTTTTTCCGCCGCTTGCAGGCCTGTCTGTTCCTCCGCAGCAAATGACCTTATCATCATCAGACTGCCGATGCGTTCCTGCAAAAATATCCTCAGCCGTCCGTCAGTCTCCTGCACCCTCTTGTGGAGCCTTTTCATGACCCTTCTGAAGGCATAGGTCAGCACCATCAGCACCGCACCTCCCGGCAGAAGGATAGCTGCAAACCTCCGGTCAAGGGCGATTATCATGACCAGCGCACTGACGAGCTTTACCGCCGTCGCCGCAAGTCCCGGAAGGATATCCACATAGCCGTTAGCCACGACCACACTGTCGTTGGTCAGTCGGTTTAGCCACTCCCCCGAGTGGACAGCGCTGACCCGTTCTGGGTCCTTGCTGAGGATATTGTCCATGAGCCTGCCTTTAAAAATATTCTCGAAGGTTGACCTGGAAAGCTCGTTGAGCCACCGTATCACCGCCCTCATGGCAAGCTGCGCCGCCGTTAGCAACACCAGAAGCGTCACCCATCTGGTGAACCCGGCCCTGTCCCCTGCCGTAGCAAAGTCCACAAGGTTGCGCAAAAAAAGCGCATAAAGCACCCCGCTGCCCCCGTTCAGCGACTGGACCAGCATCAGTGCTGCAATATATCGTTTTTTCTTTCCCGGAACGGCGTAAAGCCATTTGATGGTGTTATTTTTTTCCATATACTATTCTCTTGACTGCGGAGCGTGTCCTCATTTTGATTCTTTTCAGCAAAGTCCTCGGCCCGACTGTGCAAAGGATAAACCCGGAATACAGTCTGTAGGGCAGAAAGTTCACGCTGCGTTCCTTCCCGTTCCTGACATATCCTATCATCACACCGATGATATCGCTGTCCCTTATGCCGTATTCCTTTTTCACGCAGTTATCTCCAAGGATAACATAATCCTCCGGCCTGGTCTCTATTACCCTGTGGAGAACATACTTATCCGGAGGCCTGCGGTAAAGTACCACATCGCCCCTTCTGCATCGTTTACTGCCCTTTTTCTTCACGGTAAAAAGGTCCCTGCCCTGTCTGAGCAATGGCAGCATACTGACTCCCACATTGGTGTATGTCAGTGTGCCGTGCTTTTCCAGGTACTCCTCATAGCTCATCCCATTTTTCATCTCATGCCCTCGTAAGCCACCCTGGCAGCCTCGCTCTCCATATTGCAGCCAAGTCTGTAAAGCTTAACATTTTCTATCACAGTGTCCAGCAGCTCCATAGTCTTCACCAGGGCTGCCGGGTCCCTCGGCCGATAGGTCTGCTGCAAAAGTCTGGGGTAGACCTCATGGGGACTGACCCTTTCAATAGTATTATCAGCCGCCCTTTCCAGCAGACAAATTGCCTTCAGCGGCACAGAGATGTTGCTCCCAAGGCGGTGTTTGCCGTTATAGGGGGTCCCATGGATCATTATACCACATTCTGAAGCAGTCATCAAGGGCTTGTCATCATTTACCATGATCGCCCTGTCTCCCAGCATTTCCCGCCATAGTCTTGTGTGGGTGGACTTTCCCGTTCCTGACCGGGCAGTGAAAAGGTATCCCTCCCCGTCAACAGCAATGCAGGAGCCGTGAAACAGAAAGGTATCAAAGAGCGGCATTTTCTCTGCGATCTTCCGGTAGACCGCCAGCTCCTCCAGATAGCTGTCCGAAGAATTGGACGGCTGCCTGCCCTCCAGCCTGGCTGTCCTTATGCTCTGCTCCCGTTCATATGCGATATCAGCCACCGTAGTTTCGACCGTGATCTCAGGTACCTCTTCGCAGCGGTAGTCCTTGCAGTACTCATGCACCTCAGCATAAAGTGACCTTATCCCGATGACCCTTCCAGCGATCCTGTAAGTGCCGGTCATCACTTTCCCTCGATGGCCCCGATGGCCCGCAGCTCGGTGACGACCTTGTGGACATCGGCCTCTATCCTGCCCTCGGGAGCGTCGTATTTCTCACGCATTTTCCTGACGATCTCGGCCTCAGTAGTATCCTCCTTCATAAGTCCAAGTACCTCGCCCAGCATCTTGTTGCCCTTTACCAGCCCCGAAAACTTTGCGCTGCCTGTGGCGACCAGCATGGTCTCCTTTTTTGTCTCATGGACAATGAAATCCTTTTTGAGTTTCATGGTTATTCCTTTCTGTTTTTACAAGTCAGGGTCTATCTCACCGTAGCCCACCTGGCCCGTTTCCTCATTGACTCCGCCTGGAGCCAGCGTCTCTGCGGTCAGCTCCGGGAGCTCTGTTTGTTTTTTAGTCGTGACTGCTGCTTTTGAGCTGATTTCTGTCCCGGCCGTACTTAGTTCCGTATCGCTCTGCTCATCAACGCTTGTGACAGTGCCGTGCTCATCTGAACTTTCGCTCACCTCTGCAAAACTGTTATTCTGCTCGCTGGCCGCAGTTTCGCTCTTTTCGCTCAAACTGTTCTGGCCCGCCTGGCTTTCTGAGTCATTCTCTTTGGTCATGCCGCTGCTGCTAGTTTCCTGCTTCACTTCATCACCGCTGCTCTCAGCAAATGAACTCCCCAGCGTAGTCTCATTTGTTACGCTGCTGTCCGGTAGACTTCCCACCGATGCGCTGCTATCTGTGCTTTTGCCCTTGTCCGTCCTGCATGAAGACAGCAGTATCGCCCCACAAAGGGCTATCAAAAAGTATTTTACTCTCATGGCTCTCCCTTTTTACAGACTAAATCAGCAGGCAGCTTTTGCTGCCTGCTGAAATAGACATTTAATGATCCGGATCTTTACTCATCAGGATCTATCTCACCGCTGCCAGTGCCGCCGCCGCCAGCCTCAGATGCGTTGCCAGCAGTCGAGCTGTTGGAGTCAGTGATGACATCCTCCGTTTCAAACATGAAAACTTCAAATTCCACGTCAGAATACTTCTTCTTCACTTTGATCATCTCCTTTACTATTCAGCTGTATCATATGTAACAGCTACGAACGAATCATCATAGATGGTATATTCCTGACCGGACTTATCCCTGACCTTAACGTAGCTTATCACATAGAAATACCTGTCATTTGCTGTCATCTTCATAGTCAGATCATAAGCAGTCTCACCTTCGGTGCTGCCGAAATCTACTACAGATGCGCTTGCGTCATTCTTGAGGAAGTCTTCAACGTCATAACCCTCTGCATTGCTCAGATCAGTGGATATGTCGTCGAGATAACCAAGTTTCTTGTTTGTAGCATACTTGATACCGTAAGATACAAACTCATAGTCGCTGGGAACTCTCTTCTGAACGTTGAACACTATAGCATTGTCACCGCTTGCAGTTGTTCCCTTCTTGACGCTGTTGATGTAGGCAATAGGAGCATCATTATCAACAGCGGATTCATAGCTGGTCGCCGTCAGATCACCGTAAACGACAATGTCCTCACCGGTCTCATCGTCTGTAACGATCATGTAAGGTATCGCATAGAAATACCTGTTTTCTACCGACATCTTCATGGTCAATCTGTAAGCGCTGTCTTCCTCATTGTAATTAAATACTACCTTAGATGCACTTGTCTTCAGATATTCAATGATCTCATCACGATTAGTGCTGCTGAAGTCGATGGTATAATCATCGCTCAGACCGATCTTGGTGTTAGTTGCGTACCTCAGACCGTATTCCTTGAAGGTATAGCCATCGGGAACTGCCTTGCTGACATTGTAAACTATTGCGTTATCGCCGGCGGAGTTCATGCCCTTATTTACCGAGGTGGTAAATACAGTCGGCTCCAGCTCAACGTTCTAGCCTTCGTCAGCAAATACAGCATAAAGGTCCGTATTCTCAGTGAGGAAATAATTGAACTTTTCCTGAGTGCCAACTACCGTGCCGTCTTCACTTCCGAGTCTCCAGCATACGAACTGCTTGCCGGACATCGTAGGTGCCTCACAATGGATATTGGTCCTCATTCTTGTGGTAACTGTCGCAAATACCTGTCCGTCATAATAGAGGTTGATGGTGTAGGAACTTGCATGAGGAGTAACTGCCTCTTCTTCTACTTCAAGAGTAGCGGAGTTTTCGCCCTCATAAGCATTCTTGCCGGTCACTTCTACGGTATAGGTATCGGGGGCTGTCAGGTCGGTCACTTCTTCGCCGGCAGAATTCCTGACAACATAGGTGTAGTCAGTATCAGCTGCAAGCTCATCGTCACCCATCCTGACTGTCACAACAGGCTCGCCGTTCTCACCGCAAGTCAGTGTAACATCAGCCTCTGAGATATCCTTCTTAGCCAGTACGTTCCACTCCAGCTCCACGCTGCCGGTGTAGTTGCCCTCATCAGCAGCCTTCAGAACTACATGGTAGATACTGGGTTCAACTGCGGGTATCTCTGACTCATCACTGTCGATAACATAATCGTCACCTTCGGCAAGTTCAGTTGTTATAACAGGTCTGAGCTTGCTGCCGTCAGCATAGGAATCATCTACAGTGAACATCTCAGGCTTGAGGGTTATCTTAGTCACTTCCAGAGTGCCTGTCAGGTCTGTTTCGATGAAGTAATTATCATTTGAAACAGTGATATCAGCAACTGCTGCGGTAAAGCTGTAGGTCCCGACGGGCCTTGTTTCAGCCGTGGTCTCCTCAATAGCTATCCTCTCTACTGTTACCTGCACATCGTCGTCGTTGATAACGCCGGCTGTGATAACGGCAGCAGTCGTTTCAGGGTCAGCCTGACCGTACTCGATGGACAGATCGTCAAGAGCAACTGTCAGAGCCTTCTTCCTGATCTCAAAATCAGACTCAAAGGTCTTTGAAACATAGTTCTTGTGGCTTATAGTAGCCTTTACAGTGTATGTGCCTGCATTGACGGGAACTTCATCGCTGGAAACGCCTTGTGCATCTATGAACTCATAGGTCACAGTCGTTCCCTCAGCGGGGTCTGATCCTTCCGACGGCAGCTCATAACCGAGAGTCTCGCCATAGGTGATATCGCTGACGTCATAAGTCCTGTCCTCGAACTTGTTCTCAACTATCTTCCAGTTAACATCGTATGTGCCGGTATAGCTGCCTGTGCCCCTGATCTCAGTGTTGTATGGACCTACCTCGCTGTCATACTTCTTGCCGCTGACATATTCAAATGTTACCGGATCGTTCCAGACATTCTCATATTCCAGAGTAAGATTGCCGTCCTTCAGAATGTAAACTCTTGCGCCGGTGTAAACGAACCCGTCTTCCTGTGCCAGAGTCTTGGTCACAGCATCAGAGCCGATGTCCACAGGAGTTACCTGGAACACGCCGTCCGCAAAGCTTATCTCATAGTTCGGATAATCCTCTTCATCGAAAGCCGCATCAGGCTGGAAAGCATAGCCTTCATCATTGACTGCGCCCCTTGCATCTCTGTAAGCATCTGCTGCGTCAAGGAGGTCCTTGCCGTCAAATGCGTTGTCCTTTTTGCCTTCTACCGTGTATTCCGGTGCAAAATCGGTCCGGCCGTCGGTGGTGCCGTAAACTACGGTCTGGCCGTCAGCGGGAACAATGGTCACAGGTGCCTTGGCGATCGTGAAGTTCTCAGTCAGCACTACGTCTTCAATGTTGCCGTCGGGGTCATGCAGGGTTATAGTTGCACTATGAGCGCCTGCTGACATACCGTCGTCACCTTCTGCGAACGTTATGGTCTTCTCTGCCTTTGCCAGCATCTCATCTGCTACAGCGTTGTTTTCATCTGCAACAGCTATTGTGAAGTCTGTCAGATCTACCTGTGCTGCATCATAGGTGATATTTTCACTAACAGTGAAGTCTGCATCGGTGAGCGTGCAGGCTGCCACACTGACAACGATGTCCTTCTGGCCCTTAAAGTTGGGGCCGATGTCCTCGCCATAGACAGTAACTATGTTATCGCCCTGGTTCTTCACTGAATACTTTGTGATATCAAGGAAACCTGCATCTGGATCCAGAGGATGGTTTTCAGCGTCATATACAAGGACCTGGAACGCCTGCGGCTGACCTGTGTAGGTCAGAGCATTAGGCGAATAGATCCTGGCGCCGTCTGCGTTCTGATCGTTCTCACAGTCTGTGATATCGAACTTATCAACTACTATAGGAAGATCATAGTATTCAACGCCCTCAGGCATCTTGTAGCAGCAGTCTGGATCATCGGATATCGCTATCCTCAGTTTGTAATTACCTGCATTGATGACAGAGATACTGTCGCTTTCATGGAAGTTCTCATCATTGTCTACATAGCCGATGACTCTGATATCTCTTCCGTAGATGATATTGGTATCTGCGTATCTGAGATCTGTTACTCCTATAACATGAGAGGTGTTTGTAAAGGTATAATGATCCTTGCCCTCTGCGATCGTTACATCGCCTTCTTCAAGCACCTTCTTCTCGATGGTATAGCTCTTAGTGAAAGTGCCTGCATAATTGTTGACGCCTGTGATAATCACTTCATAAGCAGCGCTGTTCTTAACATCGCCTTCTTCAACATCTTCACCGCCCTTTTTGTAAGTTACGGTGTAATCGGTATCTCTAGCAAGCTCTGCTCCGCCCACGCCTTTAACGGTGATCTCGGGGAGATTTGCTGAACCGTTGTAGATGTTCGATTCGGTGACTGTTACATCAGTTTCCGCAAGTGCTGCGGGGCTGATCTTCCATTCAACAGTCTTCGTGCCGGTGTAATTGCCGGTGCCCTCAACTGTGATGGTATATGTGTCGGCAGCCGTCTTTTTATTATTGGTAACGGTGTAATCCGTTCCCTCGGCGAGCTCTGCTGTCTCACCATCTATCCTGAATTCGAGAGCTGCTGTCTGCTCGGCACCGTTGTAGATAACTTCCGATGCGGTGACAGCGACATCATCATCTTCAAGGGACTTCACGCCGATAGCATAATCCTTATTTACCGTGCCGGTATAGTTGCCCTGACCGGTAACAGTAACAGTGTAATCGCCCTTATCGGTGGAGTTCTCATTGGAATACCCGACCCTATAGGTCTTCTCGCCTGCTGCCATATCATTGCCGTCATAGCCCTTGACAATCAATTCAGGCTTCTGTGTCTCTCCATTATAGGTAAAGCTATCGCTCGAAAGCGTTACGTCGCCGTCTTCAAGCTGCCTGGGAACAACAGTGAGCTTATATTCGCCCTCTGCTACAGAAACGGTATAGTTCTTCCCTGAGTCAGCTGCATTGTAAGCATCAAGACCTTCCTGAGAAGGAACTACGTTATAATTCCCGGCATCATCGCCGGCGCTGTAGTCAACGGTGAACAGTGTGCCGAAATCCGCCGTGTCTTCATAAGCGAGATCTCCGTCAGCAGCAGTATACGGAACATTCGCTGCATCTGCATAGTCCTCGCCGTAGGTGACAGTTCCCTCAGCAGGAGCAACTGTTACTGCCTTTCGCCCGATGATGAACTTGACAGAGCCGTCAAGCGTTACATCGTAATTAGCATTCAGCTCGTCAGCAAGCCTGAATCCATACTCGCCTGCATTCCTTGCGGTGTTGTCTGCAAGCTCGATAACATTGCCCTCAGCAAGCTTGTCTTCGCCGTAAACAGTGCCTTCGGTCACATCAAATGCAAATACAGTCGGGTTCGCATCGCCGTAGGTGACGCTTACAGGCTGTGCCTTGACGGTAACATGAGCTTGTTCGATCGTAAAGGTCTTATAGATAGTCGTGCCAAAATAGTTGTCACTTTCAGCGACCACTGCCTTGACAGTATAAGTACCCACGTTTACCGGAGCCGTACCGTCCCAGTTAACACTGTCGCCGTCACTGTCAGCATCATAAGTCCCGGCAGCATAGGTGTAGACCACGCCGTTGCTCTCAGGAACATTCACGTCAACGCTGAACTTCTGTCCGTCATAGCTCTTGGAAGTCTCTTCACTTGCAAAAGCAGCAGGATTAACTGCCTTGCCGATAGACCATTCAACGGTCCTGGCGCCCGTATAGTTGCCCTTACCGTTCACAGTGATGGTGTATAGCCCGGTATCAGTGCCGGAGACCTTACTGCTTTCATCTATCTCATAGTCTGTTTCGCCCGAAAGGTCGGTATCCAGTTGAGAATCCCTGACCGTCAGCGCAGGCGTTCTTGTGATGCCCTGCTTATAGACGTAGTTATAAGCGGGGTCTGTGTTCAGTTCATCACCTGCAAGGGTCAGTGTGATATTATCGTCATCTGTGATGTCCTTAGGGGTGATGGTATACCCAAATGTCTTGGTGCCGGTGTAGTTTCCGGTACCGCTCACAGTTGCGGTGTAGCTTGCAACAGTCTCGCCGTTGTACTTGACATTGGTGGCCTTGTTGCCCGAAATATCGAAAGTAATGTTATCGTCTGTTACTGTTGCTGCGGTATAGCTGCCTGAAACTTCAAAGATCTGCTCGCTGCCGTTGTAGGTCCTCTGCTCCCAGACGGGTGTGAATGTCAGATCGCTGATGTTCTTCTTATTGATCGTCAGCTTCGGCGAACCTGCAAGTGACAGGGTGTAGTTGGAGTTTGCAGCAGCAGTGTTGCTTACAGAATAAGGATAATTACCGGCATTCTCGCCTGCTGTGCGGCTGATAGCGGCCTTGAAATCATTCGTCTTGTTTTCTCTGCTCGCTACGCTGTCATCGAATGTCACATTCAGTGCCGGGTCAGCCTCGCCGTAGGTCTTGGACTTGCTGCTGTCAGCTATAGTAAGCACGACATGTCTGCGATCGATCTTATACGACATCGAAGTTACCTGACCGTCAACGGGTATAAGGTTATCTTCATTGATCTCAATAAACGCATAGTACGAACCAGCGTCACTATAGGCATTATTCGTATCAGCGCTCTGTGAATTTGTACCGTAGCGTACTTTCAGGTCGCCTGTGCGCAGGAACTTCGATACCCTTGCGTTCAGGTCCTCATCATCGCTGTTGCCCTTGATAGCTATGGCCTTTGCCGTGCCGTCATATACATAAATATCCGGGCTGTCAAAAGCTATTGCAGGCAATGCGGCCTTGGTGATAACGAATTTTTCCGGCATAGTGTAACTGCCGGTGTAGTTGCCGGTACCGGTGACGGTTATTGTATGCTCGCCGGCATTTTTCACACCATTGCCTGTAGTATAAGTAATGTCTCTGTTTGTCCTGCTGTCGGAAGTATCCACCACAGCGATATGGTTTTCGCCGTCATATTCATCTCCGCTGTTGATGTAATCACCTATGGTGACAGTCTGGGCATTGTAGTCCGCAGCGGTGATATCCTTGCGCTCGATGGTGAACGGTCTTTCAAGAGCATAGTTAGCGCCGTTGATAGTTACAGTTACCTTTACCTTGTACTCGCCTGCATCGGTCGGCGCAGCAGTGCCGCTATAATTATAACTACTCCCGGACTTCTTGTAAAATTCCTTTGAAGAGATAGTATAGCCGCCAGCTTCTACAGTATAGTTATCGGTATAGGTTATCTGTCCGTCCTTCAGAGGTTCATCAGCTGTTACGGTAAGTTCAGCGATAGTATCCTGAACATTTCCTTCTTCTGTTGTGCAGGTGCCGATGAGCTGGTAGCCGTTATCAGCCGTAGAGTAAGCATAGGTGTGGCTGTGGTTTACAGTGACGAGTGAAACGCCGCTTGTGACCTTGCTTATGTAGTACTGATAAACGCCGTCTCCGATCTCACTGCCAAGCGCAGTTGCGCCTGTGAAGGTAAGCTCCTTGTTGGAATAGAACTCATCGCCCTTTTCGATAGTGGTATAGGTAACGGTCGAGCCGTCCTTGTCGTCCTCGTCAGTCCATACGGTTGCGGTCGAATCATTGAAATCAACTGCGGGAACTACATTGACAGTAACTTCCTGTGTCTTGCTCTTATACTTTTTCGGGTCGTTCGTTGTAAATACAGCCGTGGGGGTGTATGTGCCCACTTCCGTAATATCAAGATCAGGGTCTTCCCATGTCCAAGTACCGTATTCCGATGTGGGCAGTTCAAGAGCACTCAGAATTTTTTCACGGTCATATGCTGCCTTATAGTCAGGGACCGTCTGCGACAGCTCGTTAGGAGAATAGGTTATGACTTTGTATACATAATAGTCCGAACCTGAGTATGCAGGCTCGTACAAAATACTGTCTACCACAATAGCTGTCCGGCTAGGGGTAGCAGTCCCACGATAAGATAAAACCGAATAAGTAGAACTGTTAGGGTAAGTACTGCCGTTATATCCATAGTGGTTTTCAAATTTTGCTTCTGTATCTGTATCATTAATGAAACTATAGTATTCCGGCCAAGCGTAATCATTCATTGCTATAGGAGTAGTATTATCGCCCATCAGTTCGCTCAACCTGACCGCCTTCATCAACTGTACTTCAAGGTAATCTGAAGAACTATTATTTACATTATTGACATAATACGCCCTGTCAGCTGTCCAGGTCTTATTCGTCGTGTTGTCAGTGCCGTAGCCATCAATATATTCATAGTCAAGTCCATATTTATAGTAATTCTTATTATAATCAACCAGTCTGAGCGGCTTGTCGGACGATATCACATTACCGGGCAATATCACACTGCCCCAGGATAAAGCGACAGTCGCTGAATCGCTCATGCAGGTGGGCTCAACAGCATTGTAGCCGTCAGTGGCATCGACCTTATACCAGACATAATTTGTGCCTATGTTGCCTGTAACAGCAGCAGGATCAGCTGTCCAGCCATCGGTAGGCGCAGCTGTATTGCTGGTGCTTACAGCATACTGTAACCCGGCAGGGCTGTCGGTACTTCCGACATTATCCAGCAGCTGAACAGGTCTGCCGTACCAGTACAGATTCCAATATTTCTTATATGTAGGCACAGTAACAGTGGGGTCAACAGTAACATATGGTAGCAGATAAAGGTAGAAAATCCTGTCATTTGTACTCATGCCTCCACTATAGCCGCTACGAACAGCTTTAACGATATAGTCCTGATCGACCGTCCAGCTGCCGTTTTTAGCAATAGTTGTTATTTCTGTTCTATCTGAAGAAACGTCAGGATCATCACCATTATAAACAACTGTGCCCTTACCATAATTGGTGCTTATTGTATCGCCGGAACGTAGAATAGTACCTTCACTCGGAGCATTACCACCATAAGTACTTATACTATAAGACGCCGCACTCGCCGTAATGACCGCAGAATTAAATATATCCGCCAGCGGTTTCACAGGCACCGAGCCTGTAACTATCAGCACGGCGCACAGTCCGGCTACTACTCTTTTGAGATCATGTGATAAATTCCTCGCCATAGGTCATTCA
>JAFVCV010000012.1 GCA_017478965.1 Ruminococcus sp.
AGTCCGATGGGGTACCTGACGTACACTATCCCCTCCGCAAGGACGCTTATGCCGCCTGTCTCCTGATTGCTCCCGTTGGGGTCGGTGATCCCGGCAAGGGTCACATTCGGCAGCTTAGAAAGATACAGCGAGGTGCCGTCCCCGGCGCTGACACATCTGTAGCCGGTAAGAGCAACTGTTTCAAGGCCGGCAAATTCACCGTCGCCTTTGATACCGTGTTCCGAAACACAGGTGTACTGTCCGTTTTTACGTACACCAAGTCCCTGGCCGAACCTGTCCTCGTCGGTGAGCAGGCTGCAAAGGGCACAGCCTATCTCGTCATAACCTCCCATGTTTCCCCGCAGGTCTATGATAAGCTTTTCCATGCCCTGGTCCCTCAGATCACGCAGCTTCTGACGCAGCATCTCCCTGGCCCATTTGTGATCTCCGGAATAATACCCCAGAATGTCCTGAAGAGCGTTGTCTGTCTCCTCCTGCGTCAGCCTGAGATATCCGCAGTCGGCGGTCAGCATCTTCGTGGTGAAATTCTCGCCGCAGAAAGCCTCCAGGTCTTCGTCACTGCGGATCACCGGCCTGCGGGACAGTGCGGCCAGCGCCTCGTCCTTGGTGTGCATCTCACCCAGGTCGGAGAGGGTCACGGTCTTCTCCGTCCCGTCCTTGTCTATAAAGGCGACCTCTACGGTGCTGCCGCCCACAGCCGAAAGCTCCGTCACCGCCACCAGGTCTTCATTGGACTTCACCGGAAGGCCCAGGTCCGGCACGTCTTCTTCTGCCGCCTGTAAGACCGGCTTCCCGCCCCATTTCGTAATGACCGTGCCGTCTTCTATGCCCAGCTTTCTGACCTCTTCTCCGGTGCAGACTGCGATGACCTCACCGCTGTCGAGCTTTACCATCGCAAGACCGTATTCATGTCTTTCAAATACGGAACGGTATTTGTTTTCATTATATTCAGCGGCCACTCCTACATGACCGTCATGCAGCTCATGGCAGAACATCGTAACAGCGTCCGCAAACTTCGCCGGGTCCTGCTCTTGTTCTGCATTTTTGACCATGGGCATATATTTGCTTTCCAATGCTGCCAGGTCCAGCTCCTTCCATTCCTTCAGGACATAGGTCCTGTCCAGGTCCTCTACAAAGGAGTGAAAAGACTCAGAATAGCTCTCCCTGGTATGGTTGAAGTAGTTGGGTGAAGCCAGACTGAGATATGTCCCGCACAGCAGGGCCATTATGCCGGCTATGCCCGCACTGATCCTGTAGCCGTGCTTTCTCTTAGCAAAGAGTGCCGGAAGTACGGCTGCGGCAGCAGTTATGTACAAGGGGAGAAAGCCTTCCACAAACATTGGCACGCCGCTGCAATAGATACAGTAATGCACCGCTGCCGCAGCAGCCGGCACGAAACATAGCAGCCGCCAAAGTCTAATCTTACTGTCGTCGTCTTTCCAACGGCGGTGCAGAACTGCCAGTATGACCATAACTGTCAGAACAGCGCCGAACCAGATCAGATGTGTCCTGTTCACGAAGCTGATAGTGTGGCGTATAGAATCTAAAACTGTCTCCATTCCTGTCTCCTTTACATCCGGTCACAGATCCTTCAGGATCATCACCATACACTCTTCAGAGGCCCTGAAACCGAGCTTTTCATAAAAGGGACGTCCGGACTCCGTAGTGTCCAGGCTTATCTCGGTGACGCCCCTTTCCTTAGCCCTGGCTGTGAGTGTCAGAACGAGCCTTTTCGCAATGCCTTTCCTGCGAGAGCTTTCATCGGTATAGACGTTCATGATATGGGCACGTCTGCCCGTCGGGTGGTCAAAGGTCGGCATAAGCTCATAATATGAGATGCTCGCACAGCCCACTGCCGTCCCGCTATCAAGGGCCAGGCAGGTAGTATGGTCTCCCGAAAGAAAATACTCCCTCAGATATCCCGTCAGCTCCTGAGAGAACTCATAGTCATCAGGAAGTCCGTTGACCGTCCTCAGCATCTTTAGTCTGATATCCATGAGAAGCTCTGTGTCGTTTTGGTCTGCTATCCTGTATTCCATATTCATACCCCATATCTGTCAATATCTTCGTCGGTCATCTCCTTGCCGATATCCCAGTCATTTTCGTAAGCAAGTCTGTCATATACCCTTATCCTCCGGCCGTCTTCAAGTATCAGCGTGACCGTCGGCTCTTCTCCCGGCATGAACCCCTCGCAGCCGTTGTCAGGCTCGATAAGGTCTGTTATCCTGTATCTCATGTTATCACCTCTGAGAATGTTTTTATCAATGATGATCACCCGTCTCTCACAGCACCATCATCAGGACCGTCCCGATGACCGCCGCTCCGGTCAGCAGCAGCGCCGTGGTCACGGTCATTATCACAGCAGTCTTCATATCCTCCTTTTCAAGGCAGCATATCCTTGGATCCTGTTTGATATAGAGGACGTTCACAAAGTCGCCGCAGGACCATTTTTCAGTCAGGCGGTTCCCGGTACAGATATGCTCCTCTTTCCCTGCATTGAACCTTACCTTATAGTGACTGCCTCTCCCGCCGCTTACCTCAATAATTTTCCCCACTGTTCGCACACCGTCCCTTTTCAGCCGTAAAATCTCCCTCAGATAGCCTATCACTATGTAAAGCAAAAATAACAGATATAACTGTATAAGGGTCATAGGTATGAAGACTGCCGCCAGCTCGTCAAAAAAAACTATGCCTATAAAAACTGTAGCCGCAATGATGAGTGTCACTGACGCTGCCCCGAGCAATATCTTAGATATCATTTTCATCATATGTTATCCTTTTCACCCTGTAAATACAGCTCTCCGTCGAAATACTTCTCCTGGAACTCTATTTTTTCAAGTATCTCCTTACGGCTCAGGCTCACACCATCAGGTACTGCTATCCATTTATCCTCATTGTCGTTAAGGCGGTGATAAACGGCGATGACCCTGCCAGTGAACCTTTCCAGAGGCTCATCTACTCCCAGCACATAAACGTCCTGCCAGGCACCGTCGCCTGCAATAATACCCTCGACATATCCGTAATTCACAGGATATATCATATCCGGAAAGCGTGGGTGAGCTTTTCCCAGCGGCCTGTCGATGGTGCATTCCACCGTTGCGCCGATGATGTCCGAGTAATCGGGCTTTACAGGCTCTTTATGAAGAACGGCCTCGATGAAGTAGTGCTTTTCGTTTTTCCATTTTGTCCCGCCGCAGCATTCCCCGAAGCAATCGTCGATGTGGCGGACCTTCACCAGCTCAAAATCAGCGAACAGGCCCTTGATATCTTCCTTGTCAACATAGAAATGAGGGACTCCCTTCTCGGGTCCGTCAGTTTTTATGACCGTGTTCTCATCATACTTAGGCAGACCCGACTCCGCAAAGGTCCAGGTGTATTTTGAACACAGGGTCATAAAGACCGTGCCGCCGGGTTTTATGACCCGCTTTATCTCCGACATCACCTTTTTCATTCCCTCACTGTCGGCATGGCCGGCGGAGTGCATAGCAAAAATACAGTCGAAGGCGTCGTCCGAGAACGGGAGCGACTCCATATCAGCTTTCCTGCATGAAATATCGACGCCCTGCTCTTTGCCGTTTTTTTTCAGAAAACTGATGGCCTCATCGGATATATCCACAGCAGTGACTTTAAAGCCGTATCTTGCAAATAACACTGAATGTCTCCCCAGACCGCATCCAAGGTCAAGAACGCTGTGCCTGCCCTCTCTGCGCCATTTTTCAGCATAGTAATAGCTTTCCTCGCACGGTTCCAGCCAGCTGCCCTTGTTATCCACAGTGGTCCAGTCGAATGGGATATAGTCTTTCATAAGTCCTCACCTTGTTTTTATTGATTATATCATTTCGGTCCTTTTCTGTCAATACAGACGCATGGTCAGCCTTGATGCCCGGCAGGGTCGGTCCTGAAAGCCAGCGTTTCACGGCCTGCATAAAAAACGCAGCAGTGATGCGCTGTTGCAAAACTGCTGCGGCTGTTTATACGTTCCCGACAGGTCCTGTTGTTTTCCGCTAAAACAGTACGAACAAGCCTATCTGTGCCTTCTGTCATGTCCTTTTTGCCTGTAGTATGCTGACTTGTCCTCATACATGAATTTGTCCGCAGTCTGATAAAGCCCCTCCGGAGTCAGATCTATGTAGTCAGAGCGGCAGGCGATCCCTGCGGAAAGGTAGACCTCATTTATAAGACTGCCTTTGTATTCCACAGCATAGTCCTTCATGTTCTGTACCTTTTCTGCTATCTCATCACGGCTGCCGAATGTCAGGATAGCAAATTCATCTCCTCCTATCCTGGCTACGACTGCTTTTTCACCAAAGGCTTTTCTGGCAAATACCGGTACTGCGCATATCATCTCATCACCCGCAGCGTGTCCGAGGGTGTCGTTGGTCTCCTTCAGTCCGTTGACGTCGATGACGGATATACACAGATCGTCCTTGAGTCCCTCAGGACCCTCAAGCATCTCTATGAAATATTTTCTGTTATATGCCCCTGTCATATCATCCGTATATACCTGAAGCCGGGTCATACGGTAATAGTATTCCATACTCATGGCAAGAAACTGAGCAGTGACAGAATCGGCCAGAAACAGGACATGGAAGCGGTGCATGAAATTATCTGTGTAGAGATCAACGATATACGTGTTCAAAGGCGTATAAAACAGCGCCACGATGAGAAGAGTGAAATACACATTCATGCCAATGCCTATTTTAAGGCCGAAAAGGCTGATACTGAAAAGAGGTATGAGCAGGACCCATAAGACCGCAAATCCCTCGTTCCCTCCCGAAATGGGAAAGACTGTGAACACGCCTGTGAGTATCACCGCCATGATAAGAGAGGAGGCTTTGCTTTTGCGAAAAACTCCTGCCAATATCCCAGTAACAGCAAATCCGCTTACCAGTATGACAGATGTTATAGTCATAAGCGTTGAATGTCTGATGATATTCATTATCAGCATTATCCCAGCGGATATGCACACGATAACGGACATGGCAACGTTTTTGCTGCATTGTCTTTTATTATCCTCACCTATCTTCATTCCGAAGATCTTGATAATGTTGTTTATTATGTCCATAATACACCACTTCGATATAGTATTTCATATCAATTACGGAGACTGATCTTATCTTTATGCCGCAGAACGAACGCTTTGCCCGACAGAACTGATGGCCGCCGGTAAGTTTTCGCACCCAATATACATTATACCCGAAAAACTCCCGACTTTCAAGTAGATGGCCCGAAAAATCATTCTTAAATCTTACGTCAAAATAAACAAATTTCGCCAATGAAGTTTGTAAGATAAATAAAAAGGATCTTTGCCTGTTCTGAAGATCACTTATTCTCACTGAACAGTTCTTTCCTGAACTGCGCAGGAGTTGTTCCATAGTGCTCCCTGAATTTTGCAATCATATCGCTCGGCGTCGTAAAGCTGCACATCTTCGATATCTCCGATATCTTCACCGCATGACGCTTTGCGAATACCAGCCTGCGGTGGCAGCGTATTACGACGGCGTTACCTACAGCCAGAAACAGCTTATACTTGCAAACGAGCCGTGGAGCGGATACCATATGCTCGACAGCGGTTTTTTCATGGGACTGCATTTTTCGCAGTTTATCAGAAGGGGCTGGGCGTTTATCGACGGCGCCTGCTACGCAGACGGCACTGTCGGCGGAGACGGTCATGCTATCGTCGGTGCGAAATATAGCTATATGACGGCGGCGGATATCCGGACCGGCTGCAAAGAATTACAGCGTCACGAAGTTCGACTGCACCGACCTTAACGTGAGCTATTCAGGGGAGTGGGAGCACAGCCTAATGAGCAGCTTCAAGAACTATAAGCGCAATCTCTCCACAGGCAGCGAGGGCAGTTCAGTGACGGTCAGATTTATAGGAACGGGTTTTGCGGCGCTGGGTATAAACCAGGAGAGCTGTATGATCTCAGTTTCTGTTGACGGACAGGCGGTCGAAAAGGACTACGTTTTTGACAGAGCGGGACACCGTGAGATCACCTACAGCTTGAACGGACTGAGCCGGGGCGAGCATACTGCTGTGATAACTGTTTTATCAGGAAAGTATGCTGTTGATTATTTTGAGATATACTCATAGACCATGGGCATTTCTGAACGCTGAGACAGCGGCGTTTGACGACCGGGTGATCCTGCGGGGCAATGACAGGACAATGCCCCGCATTTAGGTTCGCACAACGGAAAAGATGACGTCATTTTTGCTCTGCCGTTATTCAGTGAACAAAAAAAGCAAAGAGTGGATAGTGAAAAGTACAGAAGCGACCTTGCAGCCAACTTTAAACTCTTCATTATCCACTCTTGACTAAAAAACAAACCCCTCAGCGCACACTGAGGGGTTTTTCTGATTGGGGCGGAAGGATTCGAACCTTCGGAGTGACGGAGTCAGAGTCCGTTGCCTTACCGCTTGGCGACGCCCCAGTATTGGGATAGATGGATTCGAACCATCGAATGACGGAGTCAAAGTCCGTTGCCTTACCGCTTGGCTATACCCCAGCAAATTAGCTTACCGACTTCAACGATCATCCTCAGGCTTATGCTCCTGAGCTTTTGTCCTGTCATCGATATTGTCGTACCGTCATCGAGAACTACTCAGAGGATCACTCAGCTGTCTCAACTGACAGCTTAATTATTATAGCACATCTCCCATTCGATTACAAGTCCTCAAAACATTTATTTACATTTTATCAAACTTTTATTTACATTTTGGTGAGACTGCACTTTTTTTGTTTCTGACATTTGTTAATTTACACAATTCACAAATGAAAAATATAAGATAAAATGTAAATATTTAAATATATTACTTGACTTAGGCAGAACTCTGTGATATTATATTATCAGTAAAATTATTTGAAAGGTCGTGTATATATGATCAAAAAGTTTTTATCTGAGTTCAAGGAGTTCGCCCTTAAAGGCAATGTGATGGACCTTGCCATCGGCGTTATCATCGGCGGTGCTTTCTCCGGCCTGGTGACTTCGCTGCTGGATAACATTTTCTCGCCTATCATCGGCTGCTTCAGCGTGGGCGGTCTTAACGGTCTGAGCTTCAAGATCTGGAAGGCCGATCTGCACATCGGTGCTTTCATCAACGATGTTATCAATTTCATCATAATGGCTCTTATCGTTTTCCTGCTGATGAAGTCTATCAACAAGCTGATGAGCCTGGGCAAGAAGAAGGAAGAGGAAGAGGCCCCTGCGGAGCCTTCTGCTGAGGAGAAGCTCCTTACCGAGATAAGAGATCTGCTTACCGCCGGCGCTACCGAGGAGACTCTTGCTAAGATAGAGGCTGCCAAGGCTGCTGCTGAGGATAAGTGACAAAAGCTCAAAGCAAAAATACGGACGGCATCACTGATGCCGTCTTTTTTATCCTATACCGGTGCCGGCCGCAGAACGGATAGCCGATCAGTGAGAGTGAACCGGGCCGGGGTATCTGTTATGAAAAAAACTCTTGGATTTGTTGAAAAAGCCCTTGCAATAACGGGAAAAATGTTGTATAATGAATATGTATATATATGCGTAGGCAAAACTGTGTGAAACTGGATAAAACTGGGTGTCTTGGCCCGGTGGGACTTTTTTGGATGAACGGAAGGACAGTGTCGAATGGATAGCAGAAAAGAGGATATGGCAAGAATGATCGCCCGCAAGATCGCAGCGGATTCGCAGCCGCAGCACAGAGCGCCTGTGGCGGCGGGACGAAGCGTGAGGAGCGGGGAAAGATACAGTGAGAGGGCTGTGAGCAGCAGTGACGGCCGTAACAGCCGTGGGGGATCTTACGGCGGAGGATATCCGGCAGGTCCGAGACAGACCGGCAGGAGCAGGAGCGCCGCTCAGACGGTGAGCCAGAGCAGCAGGAAGGCTGCGAAGGCCGAGACAGCGAGGAAGAAAAAGAAACGCAAAAACGTGGCGAAGGTCACTTTGCTGACGCTGTCGCTGGTGGGTCTGACGGTCGGCATAACGGCGGGGGTGCTGTTCTATGCAGGCAAGAATGCTTATAAGGACGTTTTTCTGGAAAATACTTACATAAATGGCGTGAATGTGGGCGGCATGGATCAGGCTCAGGCCATAAATGAGCTGAAAAAGAACAAGGTCCTGCCGGACGAGATCTATTTCACCAGGCGTGACGGCAACGGGTTCAGCATAAAGCTGAAGGATATCGGATATGTGGAGAATTCACAGGAGCTTATAGCCGAGTATTACGACGGACAGGACAAGGAGAACTGGCTCAACGCCAAGTTCAAAGACGAGCAGCACACTATCACCGAGGATTTCAATTACAATAAGTCGCTGCTTCGGGATATCGTAAAGCATAAGGTCCTGGAGAGCCAGGATTCCCGTGAGCCGGAGGATGCTAAGATAGTCCAGAACGATAACGGGACCTTTTCTGTCAAGCAGGAGGTGGAGGGGGACTCTGTAGATCCTGCCAAGATAGATGTGCTTTATGCTTATATCGAGGACCAGCTGGACGAGAACAATTTTGATATAAATATATCAAGGGTGGACTGCTACAAGCGGCCCAGGATAGTCAAGGACGATCTTTATGAGGAGTGCAGCAAGCTCAACGATCTGAGCAAGACGGAGCTGACCTTTGATTTTGACTATGCCACTGAGTCCATTGATTACAGTACGATAAAGAAGTGGGTGGACTTCGATGTGGACAGCCCTGTGGGAGGACTTGAGGTTGACCGCAGCCAGGTGGAGCTTTATGTGAACCAGCTGGCGGAGACTTACGATACCTTTGGCAAGGACAGGGTGTTTGAGACTACCAACAGAGGCACCATCACCATCCCTGAGGGACAGGGATGCTACGGATGGTGGCTGGATAAGGACGAGATGACCAATCTCATCGTCAGACAGATCGAGAACTGTGAGAGCTACAGCGGAAAGCCTGTTTACTACGTCAATCCGGATTCGCAGTATTCTTATACCTGCAATGCTGAATGGAGGACGGCGGAGACCGATTTTTCGGACACTTACTTTGAGGTGGACCTGAGCGCTCAGTATATGTGGTACTATGAAAAGGGCGAGGTCAAGATGGAAAGCCCCATAGTTTCAGGCTATATCAGCGAGTCGAGAAACACTCCTGCGGGAGTGTACAAGCTCTGGCTGAAGGAAAGGGGCAAGACCCTGGTGGGCAGTTCTGACGGACATTCCTACGCTTCCTATGTTGAATTCTGGAACTATTTTACCACCATCGGCGTAGGCTTCCATGACGCATCGTGGCAGAACGGCGTGTTCGGCGGCACTAAGTACATGACTCCGGAATGGGGTTCTCATGGCTGCATAAACCTGCCCTACGACAAGGCGGAATACATCTATAATAACTGCGCATACGATACTCCGGTATTTATGTACTGGTCATGAGCGAAAGCGGACAGTCCAAAAGAATGGACTGCCCGCTTTTTTATATTATGGGGGATAAGAGCGTTCTGACCGTGGCCGGCCCTGCCAGAGCAGGGCGGACACGTATTCAATACAGACCGGAGCGAAGGTCACGGCCCGTATGGAGCGGCGGCTATTTAGCCGAGTTCATTCCGATGAATTCCAGAGGGTCTATCCATTCATTGTTTCGTTTAAGGCCGAAATGGAGGTGAGAAAGCTCGCCGACCTCACATTCGGCTGTGTCGCCTACAGCACCGATGACTGTGCCGGCATCGACCTCATCGCCTGTCTTGACAGTTATGGCTTTGGTGAGGCTGTAATAGTGGCCGACCACGCCGTTATAATGGTCGATTATTACGCAGTTTCCCCAGAGTGCGTCTTCCTTGACTTCAAGGACGGTGCCCTTGTTCATGGCCTTGACCGGCGTGCCGACGTCGGCCTTGATGTCAACGCCGTCATGGGTCCTCCAGACACC
Source organism: Ruminococcus sp. (assembly GCA_017478965.1). Lineage (GTDB taxonomy): Bacteria > Bacillota > Clostridia > Oscillospirales > Ruminococcaceae > Hominimerdicola. Next base: position 9,869 of record JAFVCV010000012.1, read on the forward strand.
GAGGGTGGGGTCCTTTACCAGCTCTCCGGCGGAAAAGGGATTGATGATGTCCCCGTTAACGGGCATGACGTTGGGCTGGGTCCTGATGGTGATGACCGGCGCCTTGCTGTCTGTCTCAGACTCTGATGAGCTGCTGGTTTCGGCAGGACTGCTGCTGCTCTCTTCTGAGCTTTCAGAGCTGTTGTCCATGGGAACGCCCTCGGTCTTGTTGTCGGCGGCTTTGACCGGGTAGCCGTCGTCGATCACGATGCTTTCACTGATATCGCTGACAGCCTTGTTGTAAGCCGCTGTGCCGGCCCCCGCAAGGGCTATGAGGCAGGCCCCCATGGTGATGTATATTCCCTTAGGCCCCAGCTTGCGTCCCAGCTTTGATTCGGTAAGAAAATTTTTCATAATAGCTTGTCCTTTCCCCGATATGGTTTTTACCGCTCAGCTCAAGCTTGCGGGTGACCTGCGTTATCGGCGGCGCAGGTGCTTTCGGTTATATTTTGGTCACAAAAACTGCGTTTATTCACCGGGGAGAGAAAATTTCTGCGGCGGGTCGCTATTTGAAAAATGTTCAAATTGTAAAATAAATATTAAATCAAACCAAACGCCTTGACAATATCCTAGTAAAGTAGTATAATATGTTACAGAAATTTTTGAGGAAGGAAGAGCAGTATGGCAGCTGTTTGCGCTTTGACAGTCTTTACATACTTTTACTTTGGCTTTAGCTTTTTTGGCTCAGGCCTTGTTCGTCGTGGTATGAAAGATCAGCGCTTTACTGAACAGCAGGCTCTCCTGTGAAAATTTCTGTGTAAAGCTGAACACCGTTCTTTCGTATTGCGAGAGAGCGGTTTTTTTATTGCAGTAAACGGAGGTAATGAAAAATGGTTATCGTACTTAAAAACCAGGCCACAAAAAAACAGATCGACGAGCTTATCAACTGGCTGACACGCTATGACGTCAAGCCCAATCTGGTGGAGGGCGTCCACTCGAGGATAATCGGACTGATAGGAGACACCACTGCGGTGGATATCGAAAGCGTCCAGGCCAAAGAGATAGTTGAGGCAGTAAAGCGTGTGCAGGAGCCTTATAAGAACGCAAACAGGCGTTTCCACCCGGAGGATACCGTCATCGACGTCCGTGGCAGGAAGATAGGCGGGGGGACCCTTACCGTTATCGCCGGGCCATGCTCTGTGGAGACTGAGGAGCAGACTATAAAGACCGCCATAGCCGTAAAGGAGGCCGGAGCTACAATGCTCAGAGGCGGCGCTTTCAAGCCCAGGACCTCACCCTATGCTTTCCAGGGCCTTGGCAGGGAAGGCATAGAAATACTCAGAAAGGCCCGTGAGGAAACAGGCCTGCCCATCGTCACTGAGATAATGGACCTGAGCGATATCGACCTTTTCGATGACGTGGATATCATTCAGGTCGGGGCCAGAAATTCTCAGAACTTCACCCTGCTGAAGGCTCTGGGCCGCTGCGATAAGCCGGTGCTGCTCAAGAGGGGACTTTCCGGTACTCTTCAGGAGCTGCTGATGTCGGCGGAATACATCATGTCCGAGGGAAACAGCAAGGTCATCCTCTGCGAAAGAGGAATAAGGACCTATGAAACTGCTACCCGCAACGTCCTTGACCTGGCAAGCGTGCCCCTTCTTCATCAGAAGACCCATCTGCCCGTTACTGTGGACCCAAGCCATGCGACCGGAATAGCCTCGCTCATCGAACCGTGCGCCTTAGGTGCTGTGGCCGTGGGCTGTGACGCTCTGGAGATAGAGGTCCATATCGACCCGCCCCACGCATGGAGCGACGGCGCACAGTCACTTACCCCGGCACAGTTTGCCGCCACCATGGATAAGCTCAGAGCAATGGCAGAGTTCTGCGGCCGTCCCATAGAAAAGTGACCCCGTCGGGGACGGCCAGACCTGCCGCCCCCGTTTTTTGATACCCAGGGTTTACAAATGGGAAAAAATGTGGTATTATATTATAATGAATGAATATTTTCATATTTCCCCCTGCCGGTGACCGGAAAGACGGCGGGGCGGATAGTCAGGAGTGCTTGAAATGATTTTTAACTGTGAGCTGAAAAGGGTAGTGGACGATTCTTACGATATAGAGATAGGCCACTCCTTGCAGGACAGGCTGATAAGCGATCTGAAAAACGGACTTACGGGAAAGAAAAAGTTTGCCGTGGTGACCGATTCTATAGTTGAGGAACTTTACGGGAGGGACATTTATGAAAGGATCCTTGCCGCAGGCTTCGGAGCCGACCTTTTCGTCATCCCCCAGGGGGAGAAGTCCAAGACCCGGGAGATGAAGGAATTCTTAGAGGATTCCATGCTGGAAAAGGGCTATAGAAGGGACTGTGCAGTCATAGCCGTGGGCGGCGGCGTGGTAACGGACCTGGCGGGCTTTGTGGCCGGGACCTTTGGCAGGGGAGTGCCGTTCGTTAATTATGCCACCACTCTTCTGGCTGCCGCAGACGCCTCTGTGGGAGGGAAGACTGCGGTGGACACGCCTCTTGCCACTAATCTGATAGGGATGTTCAATCAGCCCGACAAGGTGTATCTTGACATAGATACCTGGAAGACTCTGCCAAGGGTCCAGATCTCCAGCGGACTGGCTGAGACGATAAAGCACGGCTGTCTTGGAGACAGGGAGCTGTTTGAGTTTTTGGAGAAAAACGTTGACAGGATATTCGAGGGCGATACGGAGGCCTGCGAATACATAGCCGAGCATAACTGCCGGGTGAAATACACGGTGGTCATGAAAGACGAGAGGGAAAGCGGCCTGAGAGAGGTGCTTAACCTTGGCCACACGGTGGGCCGGGCTGTGGAGACTGTCTCGGACTACAGGCTCTACCACGGCGAGGCTGTTGCCATAGGACTGACCGCCCAGGCAAGGCTTGGGCAGCGGCTGGGGTTCATTTCGCAGGAGGAACGGCTGAGGGTGGAGGACCTGCTGAAAAGGGCCGGGCTCCCCACAGGGGTGCCGGACTATGTGGACAGGCAGGAGCTGCTCAAAAAGCTCTACACCGATAAAAAGGTCCGTGACGGAAAGCTGAGGTTCGTTTTCCAGAAGGGTATAGGCAGTGTGATGGAGTTCGGTGAGAACGATTATGCCCGGCTGACCTCCGAGACGGAGATAGCAGAGGTGCTTGAAAAAATGTAAAAAGGACGGTGGGACCTTATGGATATAAGAATTTGCCCCGGCAGGCTCAGCGGGAAGGTCACAGCACCTCCCTCGAAGAGCGTTGCCCACAGAATGGTCATCGCAGCGGCCTTGGCGCCGGGCAGGTCGGAGATAGAGGGCCTGGCTCCCTCGGACGATATAAAGGCCACAATGAACGCAATGGCTGCTCTGGGAGCGGACATTAAATACGATCAGGACCGTTGCAGGGCTGTCATCGAGGGCATTAAGACCATTCCGGACAGCGCAGTTATCGACTGCTGCGAGAGCGGTTCGACCCTGAGGTTCCTGATACCTGTGGCAGCGGCCCTGGGGACCACGGCTACTTTCCTTGGGAGGGGCAAGCTGCCCCAGAGACCCATAACGCCTTATTTGCAGGAGTTTCCGGCTCACGGGGTGAGCTTTGATTATAACTACACCATGCCATTCACCGTTAAAGGCAGGCTCCGTGGGGGAAAATTCAGGATCGGGGGAGATATATCTTCTCAGTTCATAACGGGGCTGTTGTTCGCTCTGCCCATGCTGGAGGAGGACAGCGAGATAGTGCTGACCTCCAGGCTGGAATCAAGACCCTATGTGGATATCACCGTGGGGGTGCTGAGGGAGTCCGGCTGTATCATCGAGGAGACTGAGAACGGCTATATGGTCGGGGGCAGGCAGGTATTCTGGCCTAAGAACGGCAAGGTCGAGGGGGACCATTCCCAGGGAGCCTTTTTTGAGGTGGCAAACGCCATCGGTTCAGAGGTGAAGATCGAGGGGCTCAATGTAAATTCTTTTCAAGGCGACAAAAAAGTTATTGAAATATGCAAAGAAATGGTGTATAATAAAGATGGTCTGCTGAAGCCTTTCACGGCGGACGTCTCGGATATACCTGATCTGGTGCCGGTACTGGCGGTGCTGGCCTGTTATTGCAACGGCGTCAGCAGGCTCACAAATGCGGCAAGGCTGAGACTGAAGGAAAGCGACAGGCTGGCCGCTATGGAGGAGGACCTCAATAAGCTGGGCGGCAGGGTCACTTCGGATAAGGACAGCCTTACTATAGACGGCAGGGGAGGACTTGCCGGCGGGGCAGAGGTCAGCGCCTTCGGGGACCATAGGATCGCTATGGCAATGGCTATAGCCGCCACGGGGTGTGAAAAGCCGGTGACTGTCCTTGGGGCTGAGTGCGTAGCCAAGTCGTATCCGGATTTCTGGGAGGTATTCTCCAGTCTGGGCGGCAGGGCAGAGAAAGTGTAACAGGGTGAAAAAATGGACTACATAAGCTATATAAGGTCCATGGTGGGCCATAAGGCCGTTTTCATGGCAGCTGCCTGCGTACTTATCACCGACAGCGAGGGCCGGTTGCTGCTTCAAAGAAGGCCCGGCGGAAGGTGGGGACTTCCCGGCGGTATCGCAGAGCTGGGGGAGTCCATGGAGGAGACTGCGGTAAGGGAAGCCTTTGAGGAAACAGGACTTGAAGTGGAGGTACTGGAACTCTGGGGAGTATATTCAAAATACCGGGCGGTATGTGCCAACGGAGATGAGATACAGCCGGTAGTGACGCTGTTCAGGGCAAGAACTGTAGGCGGAGAGCTTGCCTGCGACGGCAAAGAGACGCTGGAGCTGAGGTATTTTGCTCAGGACGGGCTGCCTGAGATCTACTGTCAGCAGCACAGGGACATGGTGAACGACTATTTCAGCGGGCGAAGGGGCAGCTACAGGTAAGGATAAAGTGATATCAGTACATATTTTTGTACTTGTATATAAATCAAGGGAAGTATAGAATAAGTGCGGCAGGCCGCATTTCTATAACCTCTTAAAAATAAGGAGGTCAAATGATGTCATCAACATGGAAAAACAATATCAGCTTTACAGTCTTCGGAGAGAGCCACGGCCCGGGAATAGGCGTGTGCATGGACAATGTGCCCCCGGGAGAGACTATCGACGTTGACAAGATCTATCAGTTCATGGCAAGGCGTGCCCCGAAGAAGGACGGCACCACTACCATGAGGAGCGAGAAGGATATCCCGCAGGTGATCTCAGGTCTTTATAACGGGAAGACCACCGGAACGCCGCTGGTAGCGATGATAGCCAATAACGACCAGCATTCTCAGGATTATTCGCAGCTCTCCAGGCTTGCCAGGCCTGGCCATGCGGACTATACCGGGGCGCTGAGGTACCGGGGTTTCAATGACGTCAGGGGCGGCGGCCATTTTTCGGGAAGGCTGACGGCTCCGCTGTGCTTTGCAGGTGCAGTGGCAGCGCAGATACTTGAAAAAAGAGGGATATATGTGGGCGCCCATATCGCTGAGATACACGGCATCACTGACAAGTCCTTCGATCCGGTAAACACCTCCAGAGCTGATATCCTGGAACTGAGGGATAAGGATTTTCCGGTCATCATCGACGTTCAGGGCAACGAGATGAAGAAGGAGATACTTAACGCCCGCAGTGAGCAGGACAGTGTCGGCGGCATCATAGAGTGTATAGCCATAAACGTTCCAGCAGGCATTGGTTCGCCTATCTTTGACGGGCTGGAGAACTCCATTGCACAGCTTATATTCGGTATCCCCGCTGTAAAGGGACTGGAATTCGGAGCCGGTTTCGACGTTGCTAAGATGACCGGTTCTGAGAACAATGACGAGTTCTATGTGAATGACAGAGGCGTCGTTGTCACTAAGACCAACAGCCATGGCGGTATTCTGGGGGGCATCTCTTCGGGTATGCCTATCACCCTGAGGGTGGCGGTAAAGCCTACCCCCTCGATCTCAAAACCTCAGGAGACTGTGGATTATTCAGCCATGAAGAACGAGACGCTTGTGGTGAAAGGGAGACATGACCCCTGCATAGTGCCGAGGGCTGTGCCTTGCGTGGAAGCTGCGGTGAATATCGCCATTCTCAGCCATATGCTGGAATACCCAAATTTTTAGAGAGCTTCCCGAAGGAGAGTGATAGCGCAGATGACTAACCCGGAGGAATTTATCTCAGACAGCATGAAAATTGTCGATGAGGTATACAGGGTGCAGATACTGCTGGCCTATTTCCTTAACAGGATCAATCAGCTTTGCACTCCCAATCAGCTGACAGAAATAGCCACTGGGGAGAATATTATCAATTACTTTGACTATACCGCCGCCATAAACGCAATGCTGAACAACGGCACCATTGAGACGGTGGAGGTCGAGGGAACGGAGTATTACAGCCTGACAGAGAAAGGGAAAAGCGGTGCAGAGGATTTCAAAAAACAGGTATCAAAAGGCCTGAGGGACAAGATCTATGCCTCCGGGCTCAGACTGTTTGCCAAGCTGAAAAACGAGAGGGATGTCCACTTTGAAGTCACTGAGGCAGGAAAGGGCTACAGTGTCCGCTGTACGAGCTGTGACGGCGATCTTACGCTGATGGATATAACCCTTTTCGCACCCGATGAGGAACAGGCGAACTACATAAAGTCGAAGATCATGATGAATCCTATGGATTTTTATTGCAGGATAATGGACTATATCATCGAGAATGAGGAATATGTTCCCAGCGTGCTGAACGAAAATGATGAGTAAAAAATGGGTGGACTGTCATTATCTGGCAGTCTGCCCTGTTTGTTTGATGGAGCGTTGTGCAACCTGCACAGTTTATCGTCCCAAACTCAAAAATTCTTCTGCTTGACAAAACAGCAAAAGGGTGATATAATAATAAAGCTGTCAGCGAGGGGCGCCAAAAACCCGGAGCTGCGGCAAAAAAATATCGCAAAAGCACTTGACAAAGTGGCGAAAAAGTGATATTATAAAAGGTACCACAGCTGAAGGAGCAAAAGAGTGAAGTAAACTTCACAT
>JAFVCV010000001.1 GCA_017478965.1 Ruminococcus sp.
ACCGCCTGCTTTTCAAGCGTGAGCGGTTTGAGCGATTTTTAGATGATTCGACCGTAATATAAATGGCTTGAGGTATTGAAAAAGGCCCGGAATTGTGGTATAATATAAATGCAAGTTCGGGTCTCTTTCTTTGAAAGGAGAGATTAGCTTGAGTGAAGATAGAAGAGACCGGAATAAAAGAAAACTGAGATTTGGCGAAAGCCAGAGAGAAGACGGAAGGTACCGTTACACCTACATTGACGCATTCGGCAAGAAAAGGGACGTATACAGCTGGCGGCTCGAAGCAACTGACCCGCACCCGGAGGACAAGAAAAAAGATCTGTCGCTGAGGGAAAAGGAACTGAAAGTCGCAAAGGATACTTTAGACCACATAGCTGTGGACGGTGGGAATTACACTGTGCTTCGGCTGGTCGAGAGGTATATCTCGCTGAAAACAGGCGTGCGCCAGAGTACAAGAACAGGCTACAAGACAGTCATCAATCTGTTGAAGAAGGACCCGTTCGGGAGCTTGCGCATCGACAAGATAAGGCGCTCCGATGCCAAGGTGTGGCTGATAAAGCTTCAGCGAGAGTAAGGCAAGAGCTACAGCACTATTCACACGATCAGAGGTGTGCTGCGGCCTGCATTCCAGATGGCGGAGGATGACGACCTGATACGGAAAAATCCCTTTGGTTTTGAGCTTGCTACGATCATTGAGAATGACAGCGAGCCGCGCGAGGCTCTAACCGAAAGGCAGCAGAAGGATTACCTTGATTTCATCAGGAACGACAAACACTACTGCCAGTATTATGATGGAATATTTATCCTGTTCAACACAGGGCTGCGTATCTCGGAGTTCTGCGGGCTGACCATTTCGTACATTGACTTTGACAGCAAACGCATAAACGTTGAACGTCAGCTTATTCGCACGAGCGAGGGCAAGTACATCATCGAAAATCCCAAGACCCAAAGCGGTAATAGGTCAATACCGATGATTGCCGAGGTTGAAGCTGCATTCCAAAGGATAATTGGCAGCCGAAAGCGTGCAAAGCTCGAACCGATCATCGGCGGCTGTGTCGGATTTCTGTTTCTTGACAAGAACGGTATGCCGAGGGTGGCATTGCACTGGGAAAAGGTAATGCAGCGCATAAGAGCAAAGTACACCTCCGAAAGGCTCAGACCACTGCCAAAGATAACACCCCACGTTTGCCGACACACCTTCTGCACCAATATGTCAAGGTTGGGTATGAACCCGAAAATGCTGCAATACATAATGGGCCATGCCGACGTAGGGGTAACTTTGAACACCTACACTCATGTAAAGATCGAAGATGCAGAGAGCGAAATGCAGCGCTTGGCAGAACTGCCGAATGGTAAAACATAAAAATTTACCACTGATTTTACCACTTTTACCACTAAATTTTGAGAAGATATGAGAAGATTTGAAACAATATGAAAGATGGTCAAAATGCGTAAAAGTGCGTAAATACGCTGATTTATACATAAGAAGGGAGCTTTCGAGAGGTGAAAAAAATCCTATTCATCTGCCACGGCAATATATGCCGTTCGCCTATGGCGGAATTTATTATGAAGGACCTGGTCGAAAAGGCTGGGCTCAGTGACCGGTTCGTGATATCCTCCGGCGCTGTCAGCAGCGAGGAGCTATGCATCCCGGTCTATCCTCCGGCTGTCAGGGAACTGAAAAAGCACGGGCTTAGCTGCGGGGGAAAGTTTGCGGTAAAGCTCACAGCCTCTGACTATGAAAGGTATGACCTTTTCCTGGTGATGGACAGCAGCAATGTGAGAAACATCATGAGGATATTCGGCAGCGACCCGCAGAGCAAGGTCAGAAAGCTGATGGACTTCGCCGGGGGCGGGGACGTTTCAGACCCCTGGTATACGGACAGGTTCGACATAGCCTACGATGATATCCTCAGGGGCTGCCGGGGTCTGCTGGAGGATCTTATGAAAAGCCTTGAGAAAATGTGAAACAAGTCTTGATTATTTTTTAAAAATGTGTTATTATACAAGTGATAAGGACCCCTGGTCATTCCGACCGGTCACTAAGATAAACTGGAGGAGATAGGTATGATATTTCGCAGCAGCTTTGAGAACAGGAACGACGCACCTGTGTTTATTTCTTACGTTATAAGCGGGGGACTGCTGGCAAAGGTCCTGGCCGCTAACAATATCACCGGTGCGGAGCTGTTTTGCAGCGCCAACGGAGTAAGGACCGTAGTGGACGCAGCGGATATAGTCATCTCTTATGAGAACGGCGGTAACATCTCAGTGCCGCAGGCTTTAGCAAGGGCATGGATACAGGGTGAGGGCCTGAGCGGGCTGATACAGTATAAGGAGCTCAGTGAGGAGAACCTGTGCGGGGACACTTCAAAAAAGGCAGACTGCCTGAGCTATAAGCTGGAGACTGTGTTTGACGGCAGCGAGGTGGCAAAGCTCAACGTTATCCATGAGCTTTTCACAAAGACAGACCTTGGCAGCAGGCTGGGCTGCCGGAGAGTAAGTGTATATAAGGGCAGCGGCGAGACTATGCTGGGGGGCTTTCCAAGCGGCGGCGAAAGGCTGGTTACCGAGAACGGCAGGCTCACGGGCTATTCCGCTGACGCCTGCGGGGGCACCGTCATAGAATATGACGACGGGGTGCTGAAAATGTGGGACTGCGGCGATGCGGACTGGAGCGACAGGACCTTGCAGAGCGTACTGAGCTTTTTGGGAGACAGAGAAAAAGCCGTGGGCGTTGACACTGTGGAAAAGATAAGCTGCGAAAGGCTGTTTCTGGCTGAATTCCCTGTTCAGGTCAGGAAGATAAGCGCCGGCGCTCTGACAGACTGTCCGAAACTCAGGACTGTAAAGATAGACCGGAGAGACGCAGAACTTGGCGAGGGCTTTGCAGACAGGTCGGTGATACTGAAGGGCGTCAGGGGCTGCAGCGCCGAGCGCTATGCGAATGACCACGGTATGCAGTTCGACAACGACATCTTTGCTCCGGCAGGGGAGAAGACTGTGGAGCTTTACGGCGGCATCACCGTAGCTGTCCCGGAGGAGTCGCAGTTTACCGGGAGCATGATCTATGATATAGGATACTCGAAGAAGGAGCTTTGCGGGTATCTGGACGCTGAGACTGAGCATTTTGACAACAGGGCGGAGTTTGAGGAGGCCAGGAAAAAGCTCAGTTCCGTGGGGAACGTTTCGGCGGATACCCAGCTGGAGGCTGACGAGGGACTGAGCGTAAGAGCCACCATGAGGGTCTCCACCCACAATCAGCTCAACCGGGATTTTGATGTGTATATGTTCGTGCTGGAGATATGCTCGGATAAGACCTTCCTGCTGATAAGTTCTGCCGGACGGTTCAAAAAGCACGATGCTGCCAGTGTTGACGCTGCATTTGAGAGGATAAAGCAGCTGGGCCGGAGCGCCGAGCTTGCAGCTGAGCCTCAGACGATGCCTGCGGCCGCTGAAGAGCCTGAGCCGATGACAGCCGCCGCACCTGAGACAGAGACGGCGGCCGAGCCTGTCATTGAACAGCCTGTAACAGAAGAGCTTGCTTCTGAACAGCCTGTCATAGAGGAGCCTGTTATAGAGGAGCCTGTTATCGCAGAGGTGCCTGCCGGTGAACAGCCCGTTATCGAACAGCCGCCTGCTGAACAGCCTGCGCCCGTTCAGCAAGCTGGAACAGTGAAAAAGCTGGTCATGGGCGAAAGGTTCTCTCTGGAGGGCTATGAGAACAGCATACTCGCCGCCGAGCTTACATACGAGGCACCGGAGGGGGTAGACATTGACGGCTATGCTTTCCTGTTAGGCGCAGACGGCAAGGTCGGCAGCGATGCGGACCTGATATTCTTCGGGCAGACAGTTTCAAAGGACGGCAGCGTCTCCACCTCCCAGGACAATACCAGAGGGTTCAGCTTTGCCCTGTCAAAGACTGACAGCAATGTGGAGAAGATAGCTCTGTGCTTTGCGGTCTACGGTGAGGACGAGAGCAGGGACCTTTCGCAGGTGAAAAAAGCTGTGCTCAGGTTCAGCTGTGAAGGAAACGGGGTCTGCGAGTTCGAGCTAAGCGGCCTTTCAAACGAAAGGTCGGTGGTAGCCGCCGAGCTTTACAAGAAAGGGAGCTGGAAGATAAGGACCGTCAGCCGGGGTTTCAAGGGCGCTCTGAAGAGCCTGTGCGAGAGCTACGGCGTAGAGGTGGAGTGATCCTGCCCGGAAAGAGCGATCATAGGGCGTTGACGAAACCTGTGTCGATAATATGAAATTATTTGTAATAATTACACTATTGACTTTAAGTTAAAAATATGATATATTAAAATCACATAAAAGAAAAAGGCGCATTTTGCCGTTTTTTGCAAGAGCATGGGGACGGCTAAGGTGCGGCCGCAAGAGGACAACAGTTTTGATGCATCCGGAAGGGAGAAATATTATGGTAAAGAAGAACACACTTACACCTGTGCTTGCAGGTATACTGAGCCTTTCAGTAGTAGGCTCCGGCGTTGGCTATTATGCAATGAATAAAGACGGGGGAGAGTCTAACGGCAACAAGTCCCAGACCGAGCTCAAGACCTCTCCTAAGCTGAGCGTTATGGCTCAGAATATCGAGAATACCCTTTCTACTGCTGAGAAGGCAGCCAAGGGCGAGCTGGACTATGCCAGCGATACCACCATCACTATCACCTTCAATGAGGGTGTGACTGAGCTTGCGAATATGGACATGAAGGACGTTAAGCTCACCACCTCCACCAAATTCAAGGGCGGCAATGAGGAGACTGATGCTTCGCTCTACTATGGCGACGGCAAGCTGGTCAGCCTGGAGCAGCTCTATGAGAAGGACGGCGAGAAGGCATATATCAGGGTGCCGGAGATAAGCGACGCCTATCTTACCGCCGATAAGGAGTCTCTTCAGAAGTACATGAAGGACGAGATGGGTATTGACTTTGATACTCTCACTCAGAACGTCAAGGATACCGACATAGACTATGAGGCACTTGCTGAGAGCATCAAGGACTATGAGCAGGTAGTAAAGGACAACTTCCCTGAGGTCAAGGAAGAGGGCAAGATAAACGGCGACATCGAGGGCGTGGCTTATGAGTATACCTCGAAGAGCTATGATATCACGGCTGCTGATGCTTCCAGGATCATTTCTGCTGTTCTTGAGAAGGCAAAGACCGATGAGAACATCAAGAAGATGTACGATACCCAGGCAGAGGCTCAGAGGGAGAGATATGAGCGCATTTACGGCGAATACGATATGGAAGTTCCCGAGGTGCCTACTTATGAGGAAAGCATTGATGAGATGATGACCGAAATGAAGGAAGACCTGGATAACGATACCAGCGGCGATGTTCTTAACCTGGTCATCTATGAGGACGGCGATGAGTTCACCGGTTTCAGCATCAAGGGCATCGAAGATGTGGAGATGAACTTCGTGGCTGTTTCCAGTGACGAGGCCGAGGGCGTTGACTACACCGTGAACGTTGATGACGGCACCAGCATGACCGTTTACGGAGCTATCAAGCTGGTCGATGACGCTCTTCAGGGCGGTTATACCATGACCATGAAAGACGGCGACAAGGAGACTGTCAAGGTAGATTACGCCGTTGAGGACGTCAAGATGGTCGGCGACGGCTTTGCCGGCACCATCAGGGTAGATTTCAAGGCTGATATTTATGACGAGGCTATCTCCGGCTGGTATGAGCTGGTTTCAGACTCTACTGAGGATAAGACCTCTGTAAGCATGAACGTCGGTTACAACGGCAAGAAGTATGTTACCGTAAACATCGACTCTGTTGAGACTGAGGCTTCTGACATAAGCTTCCCTGGCAGCGATGCTAAGGTATTCAACGTTCTGGAAGAGGATTCACAGCAGGAGTACCTGAAGACTGCCGACACTGAGGGCTTTATGGAAAACGCAAAGTCTGTACTGGGCGACGAGCTGTACGATGAATTCTTCGGCAGCTCCTACGACTATGACGATGACTACGACTATGATTTCGATGACGACTTCGATTTCGAGGAGTATGACTGGGAGGAATTTGATACCGACGAGTTATCAACTGCCGCTCCCGCTTGATATAAGAATATCTGACTGTATACGCTGCCGGACTTCCGGCAGCGTTTTTTTGTCTGTGGGTCATAGCTTTCCCCGGGACAGCATAAAATATAGCAGGTCTGTTTTATGGGGTGATGAAAGTGAAAAAGCAAAGTTTTCTCAAAGGTTCGGCAATATTAGCGGCAATGGTGGTCATCACAAAGACCCTGGGTCTGCTCTATAAGATACCGCTTGCCAATATCCTGGGCGGCACAGGGATGGGCTATTTTTCCGCTGCATTTACGGTGTTTACGCCCGTCTACGCTCTGGCAGCCTCAGGCATAACCTCCGCTATGTCCAGGCAGGCCGCCGAGAACAGGGCCTTGGGCAGATTTAAAAACCTGAGAAAGCAGCGGCGGGTAGCCTACGCTCTTTTCGGACCCATAAGCCTTGGAGCCGCTCTGGGCATGGCGGTTTCAGCCGGGCCGGTCAGCAGAGTCCTGCTGGGTATGCCGGCAGTAAGCTGCGCACTGCTGTGCCTGGCGCCGTCGGTGCTGTTTTGCAGCCTGATGAACGTGGAAAGGGGCTACTGCGAGGGTCAGGGGGATATGCTCCCAACAGCTGTTTCCGAGATAGCCGAGACTTTTTTCAAGCTCCTCCTTGGCCTTGGTGCAGCCCTGCTGGTAAGACAGAAACTTGGCGGAGGGGGAGAGGACGCTCTGCCCTATATCGCTGCTGCGGCGGTCCTTGGGTCTTCGGCGGCCTCTGCCCTGGCCTATCTGGGACTTTTCATAGGCGTAAGGCTCCGTGGAGACGGGATCACAGAAAAAATGCTCACGGAGGACCCCGTAACGGACAGCGCTGCCCGCCACCGCAGAGCGCTGCTGAGTATCTCATTTCCCATAGCTGTGGGGACGGTCATCACCACCCTTACCAGTATGCTGGATATGCTGACCATGACCCCCTGTATACGCCGTGCCGGTACTCCTCCGGAGCTTTCTGCCCTGATGGAGCTAGGTGTCAGCCGGGAGGAACTGCCCACTTTTTTGTACGGTTCATATGAGGGTATGGCAATGCTCATCTACGGCCTGGTGCCCACACTGACAGCAATGTTCGGCAAGAGCATACTTCCTGTGGCGGTGGACGACTTCGCAAAAGGACGCCGTCTCGACCTTGGCCGGGACCTTAACAGGATGCTCTCCGTATCAGCCCTTACCTCCATACCCGCTGGCTTTGGCATAACCGCCCTGGCAGAGCCTGTGCTGCGTTCACTGTTCCCAGGAAGGCCCGCAGAAGTGGCCGCCGCAGCTCCGTCGCTCAGGATACTTGGCATAGCAGTCATATTCTTTTCGCTGTCACTGCCCTGCTTTACGGTGCTGCAGGCTCTTGGAAGGGCAGGAAAGGTCACGTTCATCATGCTCACCGGGGCCGCTGTAAAGCTGGTGCTGAACCTGCTGCTCATACCGGTGCCGGTGCTTAATCTCAAAGGCGCTGCCTATGCGGAGCTTCTCTCTTCGGCCTTTGTCTGCATAGCTGCCCTCAGGGAACTGAAAAAACTCACCGGCTGCCGGCCGGACCTGGCCGAGACCTACATAAGGCCTATCTACGCCGGGGCGATGTGTGCGGTCTTTGCGGACCTTATCTATAAAAAGCTCAGCGTCTCCGGCCTTGGCATAGGGGAAATCAGAGCCGTAACTGCCCTGGCCATTGCCGGCGGGTGCATAATGTACTTTTTTTCGCTGTATTTATTGTGCGAAACGCCGAAAAATATTATAAAATATGTTTTTTCGGAAAAAGTTGAAAAAAGGACTTGAAATTTTCGGGAAATTGAGTTATTATAATAAGGCACACTGTTTTGGAAAGACCTGAGGTGATGGAAGTGGAAAACAGTTCCGTTGACAAGCTCATCGAGGAGCTGCCTAAGAAGGAAAGGTATGATATCGGGGATCTTGTTGACCTTGTGACAGTCCTCAGAGATAAGGATAAAGGCTGCCCATGGGATAAGGTGCAGACCCATAAGTCCATCAAGAAAGACTTCTTAGAGGAGGTCTATGAGGTCATGGAGGCCATCGACTGCGACTCGCCGGAGATGATGCGGGAGGAGCTGGGGGACGTGCTTTTGCAGGTCATATTCCATACGGTCCTTGAAGAGGAGCAGGGCAGCTTTGATCTGGGCGATGTTATCACTGAACTGTGTCAGAAGCTCATCGTCAGACATCCCCATGTTTTCGGGGACGTGAACGCCAATACGGTGGACAAGGTGCTGTCCAACTGGGATTCCATCAAGAAGGAGACCAAGGGACAGGAGACCTATACAGATACGCTGGAAAGCGTCCCGAAGAACTTCCCGGCACTTATGAGGGCGCAGAAATTAGGGAAGAGGGCCGCAAGAGCGGGCGTCGATTTTGAGAAGTGCGAGGAGGACGGTACGGAGCTGGACCTTTATGCTGCCATCGGCTCGGCGCTGAAAAGGGTCAGACTGGCCGATCTGAACGGTGAGGACGCTTCGGGGGACCTGGGTGCGCTGCTGTTCCTGTGCGCAAATCTGGCCAGAAGGCTGGGATGTGACGCTGAGGAGAGCCTGGCTGACAGCTGCAATGATTTCATACAGCGGTTCGGGGAGCTTGAAAAGGCCGGCGGAGACCTGTCGGGAGCGGCTCCGGGGGAGCTTTATTCTTATTAACGCTTTTAATGAACAAAGCAAAGGTTCGTTAAGGTATAAAAATTATTGGAGGTATAAAAATGAACAAGGCAGAACTTATCAATGCTATCGCTGAAAAGGGCGATTATTCTAAGAAGGACGCAGAGAAGGCACTGACAGTAGTGATCGACTCCATCACCGGCGCACTGGAGAACGGCGACAAGGTCACACTGGTTGGCTTCGGCACATTCGAGGTAAGGGAGAGGGCAGCTAAGGTAGCTATGAACCCGCTGACTAAAAAGCCCGTTCCTGTTCCTGCAAGAAAGGTACCCGCATTCAAGGCTGGCAGCGCTCTGAAGGCAGCAGTTGACAAGAAGTAAGAGAATTCTGAGGTCAGGGTATGAACTGACCTCATTTTTGTATACGGAGTGATGAAATGAGACTTGACAAATATCTTAAAGTCACCAGACTCATAAAGCGCAGGACCGTGGCCAATGAGGCCTGCGACGAGGGCAGGGTGACGGTCAACGGCAAGGAGGCAAGGGCCTCATACGATGTGAAGGTGGGCGACGTTATCGAGATAAATATGGGACAAAGGCCTCTGAAGGTCAGGGTGCTCAACGTTACCGAGTACGCCACCAAGGAAAATGCGGCGGATAACTATGAGGTCATAAGCTAAATAATAACAGCGCACGGTGCAAAGACTGTGCGCTGCTATTTTTAGTGGTAATTTGAATTTAATAAGGTCATCGTCAGTTGAACCGTCAGGACCTCTGGCCTGACTTTCACTGTAGTTAATGATACCATATCCCGGCGGTAATTTCAAGAGGCTCCGTTACTAAAATACTGAATTTTTTTGGGTTTTATAAAAAAATTATATTGAATTGTTTCTGATTTGAAATCAATTAACAATAAAAATAGAAATAAGTTCTTTATTTTTGAGCTGGGATATGCTATAATATAGTTTGAGTGTAAATATCTTTGGAGGTATGATCATGGAATACAGATTTTCAGAAAAGGTCTCTCACATAAAGGCTTCTGCCATAAGAGAGATACTTAAATTCACCTCGGAACCGGGAGTCATCTCTCTGGCCGCCGGGAACCCTGCGCCGGAGGCATTTCCGGTGGAGGAGATAAAGAGGATATCCGCAGAGATCTTTGCGGAGGACCCGATTCTTGCCTTGCAGTACAGCATCTCTGAGGGCTATACGCCCCTGCGTGACCTGCTGAAGGCAGAGCTTGAAAAGAAGGGCGAATTCGTACCCGGCAGGGACGAGCTTATCATCATGTCCGGCGCTCAGCAGGCCAACGCCCTGATGGCTAAGGTAATGTGCGACCCGGGGGATATCCTCTGCTGTGAAGCCCCCAGCTTTATCGGCTCTCTGAACGCCTTCAAGTCCTATAACGTTGACCTGAGGGGAGTCACCATGCAGGAGGACGGCATCGACCTTGATGAGCTGGAGGAGATACTGAAGACCGGCAGGGTCAAGCTCATATATCTGATCTGCAATTTTCAGAACCCCACAGGCCTTACCACCTCGCTGGAGAAGAGAAAGGGCGCATATGAGCTGGCAAAGAAGTACGGCGCAGTTATCCTGGAGGATAACCCATACGGCGACCTGAGGTTCAGCGGTGAGGACGTTGCTTCCATAAAGAGCATGGATAAGGACGGGATCGTCGCTTATTCAAGGACCTTCTCCAAGGTCCTTGCCCCCGGCATCAGAGTGGGTTATATCAGTGCCCCTAAGGAGATCGTCAACAAAATGGTCATCTGCAAGCAGGTGGACGATGTTCATACCAATATCTGGGCGCAGGTGCTGGCATATAAGTTCATGACCCAGTGCGATATGGACAGCCATCTGGCAAGGCTCAGAGAGATCTACAGGCATAAGTGCGGACTGATGATAGAACAGCTGGAAAAGAATTTCTCGAGCAGGATAAGCTTTACCAGACCTGAGGGCGGCCTGTTCGTATGGTGTACTCTGCCGGAGGGCTGCGATATGACAGCCTTCTGTACGAGAGCGGTGAAGGAATTCAAGGTGGCCGTGGTGCCGGGCAACGCATTCATGATATCCGAGAGCGACAAGACCAGCAGTTTCAGGCTGAATTTCTCCACCCCCACCGATGAACAGCTCATCGCCGGCTGCGAGATGCTTGGCAGGCTCTCGAAGGAGATGTTCGGAGACTGATATTTTCAGTCACCGGGAACTTTAGTCAGGTAAGGAGTATGTAAAATGGCAACTATCAATTTCGATAAGGAAAAAAAGCTGATATTCAGCGCTATACAGCCCACGGGCACCTTCACCCTGGGAAACTATCTGGGTGCGGTGAAGAACTGGGGGCCTTTGCAGGAGGAGTATAACTGCATATATGCAGTGGCGGACCTCCATTCCATCACCGTCAGGCAGGAGCCTGCGAAGCTGAGACAGAACTCGATGCAGGCCTATGCCCTTATGCAGGCCTGCGGTCTGGACCCTGAGAAGTCGATCCTGTTTTTCCAGAGCCACAACCACAACCATGCGGAGCTAAGCTGGGTGCTGAGCTGCTATACCCAGTTCGGAGAGCTTGGGAGAATGACCCAGTTCAAGGATAAGTCGCAGAAACACGCCGACAATATCAATGCAGGGCTGTTCACCTATCCTGTTCTGATGGCTGCTGATATCCTGGCCTACAATGCGGACCTGGTGCCTATAGGCGTTGACCAGAAACAGCACCTGGAGCTGGCCCGCAACATCGCCCAGAGGTTCAATCAGGTCTACGGTGACTTTTTCACCCTGCCGGAGCCTTTCATACCCAGAATGGGCGCTAAGGTCATGAGCTTGCAGGACCCCACAAAGAAGATGTCCAAGTCTGACGAGAACCCCAATGCCTGCATACTTATCCTGGACGATAAGGATACCATTATCCGCAAGTTCAAAAGGGCCGTGACTGACAGCGAGGCCGAGGTAAGGTATGCGCAGGGCAAGGACGGCATAAACAATCTTATGACCATCTATTCCATAGTCACCGGCAAGAGCCTGGAGGACGTGGAGAAGGAGTTTGAGGGCAAGGGCTACGGCGACTTCAAGCTTGCTGTAGGCGAGGCCGTGGCTGACCATCTTGCACCTGTCAGAGAAAAGTTCGACAGGCTGATGGCTGATAAGGCCTATATGAAAAAGTGCTATACCGAGGGTGCCGAGAAGGCTATGATGATAACTCAGAGGACCCTGTCAAAGGTATATCGCAAAGTGGGCTTTACAGACTTCAGATAATAACAGCTGACGAAAAAACATTAGGGAGAGATCTGCCTTGAAAAATGCTCTTTTAAAAGACACTTTCAGAGAGATAAAGAATTCTCTTGGCAGATTTCTTTCTATTTTTGCTATTGTGGCCCTGGGCTGCGGATTTTTCGCAGGACTTAAAGCCACCATGCCGGATATGGTGGAAACGGCGGCGGAGTATTTTGAGGAGAACAAGCTCATGGACCTGAAGCTTGTTTCCACCATCGGGATAAAGTCCTCAGACGTTGAGGCAGTCAAGAAGGCGGACCATGTGAAGGGCGCTCATGCGGCTTATTCCAAGGACGTTTTTTATTCCTATAATGAGCAGAACATCGTTCTCAAATGTCTTTCCTTCAACAGCAGCCTTAAAGAGGACAGCCCCAATAAGCTCAATACCCTTACCGTTATAGAGGGAAGACTGCCGCAGAAGGACGGCGAATGTGCAGTAGAGGTCAAAAGCTCTTCACCGAGCAGCTTTAAGCTGGGAGAAAGGCTGGACTTCACAGAGCCGGACGACAGCAGGGAGCTGACCGAGACTCTGGCCCATGAAAGCTTTGAGATAGTGGGGATAGTGAGTTCGCCGCTTTATATAGGTTATGAGCGTGACGCCACGACGGTGGGCAACGGTACGGTGGTAAGCAATGTGTTCCTCAGGGAAGAGGAGTTCGTATGTGACTACTATACAGAGCTTTATGCAGACCTTGACATACCTGAGACTGAGGACCAGTTTTCTGAGGAGTACAGAGAGCTTTGCGACAGTTATTCGCAGCAGGCCGTGCAGGTATTCAGGGACAGCGTTGGGGTCAGGTTCGATGAGCTTATGAAAAGGGCCGAAAGCAGGATAGAGTCCTCACAGTCGAAGATAGACACGGTGGGAGGATATCTGCTGCTGGGCTCTCAGGAGCTGGAGACTGAGCTTGAAAAATACCGGAAAATGAACCGGAAGGCCAAGAAGGAATTAGAAGACGCAGAAAGCTCCGGAAGCCCCACTATGATACCGAAGGCGGCGGTGGTAAAGACCCAGGAGGTCGTTGACATTTTGCAGGAGCTTCTGGAGGACGGAGCCGACGCCATGGGGCCGGCCCATACGAAGTATGCCATGGAGGTGGAGGAGGCCAGGGAAGAGATAGAGGAGGCAAGGGAGCAGCTGAAACTGCAAAACGAGCCTTCTGTCTATAGCTTTAACAGGTTCACGGCCAGCAACGACTATTCCTCCTTCGAGGGGGACAGCAGAAAGATAGACCGCATCTCAAGGGTCTTTCCGGTCTTTTTCATATTGGTGGCTGCCCTGGTCTGCATGACGACCATGTCCAGAATGATAGAGGAGCAGAGAGGGCAGATAGGGATCTATAAGGCCCTGGGCTATTCCTCGGGGGATATTGCGCTCAGGTATCTCATCTATTCGCTGTGCGCTGCGGTCACAGGGGGCGTTATCGGTACCTGTCTGGGGTTAAAGCTCTTTCCTGCCATGATCTACAGGGGGTATAAGATACTCTATAACATACCTGAGATAAATACGCCTCTCAGGGGGACTTACATATTCTGGTGCAGTGCTGCGGCGGCTCTTTGCATAGGGGCAACGGTGCTGCTGACCTGTCTGAGCGAGCTGAGGGCGGTCCCTGGCAGGCTCATGAGGCCCAGGCCCCCGAAAAGCGGCAAGAGAGTCTGGCTGGAGGACCATGAGAAGATCTGGGGAAGGCTCAGTTTCCTTTCAAAGGTCACGGTCAGAAATCTGGTCAGGTATAAGCGGCGCTTTGCGGTGACGGTGGCTGGAGTAATGGGCTGTACGGCGCTGATAATCACCGGGTTCGGGCTGAAAAACTCCATCAAGAGCATAGTCTCAAAGCAGTTCAACGAGGTGTTCAGCTATGACGGGCTGGTGGTACTCAACAGAAACTATGACCACGACTGGCTGGACAGCAAACTGAACAGCACCCATGAGATAGGGGTATCTATGCAGGGACAGCTGACGGACACTGAGGCCGAGAATGACGGCAAAAAACAGAAGATAAACATAGCTGTACCCGACAGGCCGGAAAAGCTTTATCATTTCGTGACACTGAAAACTATCGGCGGGGAGGACATAAGTCTGACTGACGGCGGGGCGGTGGTTAGCTATAAGCTGGCACAGCTCCTTGACCTTGAAGAGGGCAGCACGGTGAGGATAAAAAACGGCGACGAGGGCTATGCGGAGCTCAGGGTAGATGGGGTCTGCGTCAACTACGCCATGCACTATGTGTTCATGACCCCGGATACCTACCGGGAGAATTTCGGCGGCGAGCCTAAGTATAACGTGGCCTTTGTGAACTTGCTGGAGAACACGGACCACAGCAGGTTCAAGAACGAACTGACGGCTTGCAGGGAATTTTACGGCGTGACCTTCAGGGACGAACAGGCGTCCGGGTTCCTTGACTCGGTGGAGAGCCTGAATTCAGTGGTGGTGCTGCTTATAATCAGTGCCGGGCTGCTGGCGGCGGTGGTGCTCTATAATCTGGCCAACATCAATATCACTGAGCGAATGAGGGAGATAGCCACAGTGAAGGTCCTGGGTTTTTATGACATGGAAACGTCGGACTATATCCTGAGGGAGAATTTTCTCTCGGCCTTTGTGGGCATAGCATTAGGGCTTCTGGCCGGCAAGGTGCTGCACAGGTTCGTGGTAATGACCGCCGAGGTGGACGTGGTGCTGTTTGACCATGAGCTTGTCCCATGGGCCTACGGGCTGGGGGCGCTCATCACCTTCATCTTCACTTTGCTGATAAATGTGCTGCTGCATTTCAAGCTGAAAAAGGTGGATATGGTAGAGTCACTGAAATCGGTGGAATAAACATAAGACCTATGAAAAACAGATCAACTAAGGAGGTATTTTTATGACTAACGGGAATGAGAACATTACTGTAAAGGCAGAAAAGGCTATGGTAAGCTATTTCTGGAAGGGCCTGGCACTTTTCATGCTGGGCGTGGTGTGTGGATTTTTCATAGCTCCTATGAAAAACGGCATGACCATCGCAAGCAACAATGCCATCTCGAACAATGAGAACAACGGTTCAGCAATATCTGCCGAGCCGGAGGACAAGGAAGAGGAATAATTTATATCGTAAGGAGTTTTTCCAATGAAGTTAGGAATGGTAGGACTGCCCAATGTGGGGAAGTCTACACTTTTTAATGCCCTGACCAATGCCGGGGCAGAATCGGCAAACTATCCCTTCTGCACCATTGAGCCGAATGTGGGCATAGTTTCGGTGCCGGACCAGAGACTTGACAGGCTGGCTGAGATGTATCACCCGGTGAAATTCACACCGGCCACTCTGGAGTTCGTTGACATCGCAGGGCTTGTAAAGGGCGCATCGAAGGGCGAGGGTCTTGGCAATAAGTTCCTGGCCAATATCCGTGAGGTGGACGCAATAGTCCATGTGGTAAGGTGTTTTGAGGACGACAATATAATCCATGTTGACGGTTCCATCGACCCGGTGAGAGACATCGGGACCATCGACCTGGAGCTGGTGTTCTCGGATATCGAGCTGATAGAAAGGCGCATAGACAGGACGAAGAAGGCCATGAAGGGCGACAGGAGCCTGGGACCTGTTGCGGATTTTCTGGAAAGGCTCAAAGCCCATCTGGAAGAGGGCAGGCCCGCCAGAGGCTTTGATATGACCGATGAGGAGAGGGAGCTGCTGAAAGAAACGCCGCTGCTTTCGTTAAAACCCGTGATATATGCCGCTAATCTCAGTGAGGACGATTTCAGGAACAACATCGACACCAACGAGAATTACAAAAAGGTCTGCGCCATCGCTGAGGAGGAAGGCTCCGCCGTGCTGCCTATCTGCGCACAGATCGAGGCCGAGATCTCGGACATGGACCCTGAGGACAAGGCTATGTTTTTAGCTGACCTGGGGCTGGAGACTTCTGGCCTTGACAGGATCATAAAGGAGGGCTATGCGCTCCTGGGGCTTATTTCCTTCCTGACTGCCGGGGAGCCGGAGGTAAGGGCATGGACCATCACCCGTGGCACCAAGGCGCCCCAGGCCGCCGGCAAGATACACAGCGACTTTGAAAGGGGATTTATCAGAGCTGAGGTGGTGTCCTTTGACGACCTGATGACCTACGGCTCAATGGCGGCTGTCCGTGAAAAAGGCCTTGCCAGACAGGAGGGCAAGGAATATGTTATGCAGGACGGCGACATCGTGCTGTTCAAGTTCAACGTATGATAACGCAGACACCCTCTCGGCCGGGAGGGTGTTTTTCTTTGCATGATATGTATGTCCCGCTGACAGGAAATGCAATGTTGACAAGGAAGATAAAGACGTGTATAATATCGGTAGGGTATATGTGAAGAAAAGCTGGGAGGAAAACAAATGACAGAGAAGGTAAGTATCGACGGCGGCGCAGAGGTGAGGTTCAACAACAATGTTGACCTTTGCGTTGGCACAGGCAGGCTGGGTCTGGCCCTTACGGCGGAGTACCTGGAAGAGCTTAAAATGGTCCAGGAGGAGATAGGATTCAGGTATATCAGGGGCCACGGACTTTTCAGCGACGATGTGGCGATCTATCATGAGTATGAAGAGAACGGCGAACGCAGGGTGGAGTATAACTATACCTACATCGACCGTATTTTCGACAGCTTTCTGAAACTTGACATCAGGCCCTATCTGGAGCTGGGGTTCATGCCGGGGCAGATGGCCTCAGGGACCCAGACCATCTTTTACTGGAAGGGCAACACCACGCCCCCTAAGGACTATAAGCTCTGGACGGACATGGTGGTGGCACTGCTGAAACATCTGAAAGAGCGCTACGGCGAGGAGGAGGTCGTGGGCTGGCCCATAGAGGTCTGGAACGAGCCGAACCTGCCGGGGTTCTGGTACAAGGCGGATATGCAGGAGTATTTCAGGCTCTTCAAGGAAAGCTTTCTTGCCATCAAGGCCTATGACGACCGTTTCAAGGTCGGGGGACCTGCTATCTGCGGGGTCAACGATGAGGTGTGGATAAGGGAGTTCCTGCTTTTCTGTAAGGAAAACGGCTTAAAGCCCGACGCTGTCACCAGGCATCATTATACGGTGGAATTCCCCGAAACTGTGGGACATTACGACTATTCCAGATTGCAGGACAATGATGAGCGCATAGCCAGCCTACAGACCACCAGAGATATCGTTGACAGCTTTGAGGAGTTCAGGGGACTGCCCATCGACATCACCGAATTCAGCACCTCCTACACCCCCAAAGGAGTCATACATGATACCAACAAAAATGCGGCCTATATTGCCGAACAGCTCTCCCGGTTAGGTGACATGAACAGGGTATATTCCTACTGGACCTTCGGTGACGTCTTTGAGGAGCAGGGCGTGCCTTTTACGCCATTCCACGGGGGCTTTGGCATGGTGGCCGCCGGGGGGATACCTAAGCCGGCGTTTTATACATTCTCGTTCTACAAACAGCTGAAAAAGCAGGGAGGGAAATGCGTGCTGAAAGACCGCCGTTCGGTGGTCGTTAAGACCGGCAAGGGCTACGCAGGCATTCTCTGGAACATTGAAGACGGGGAGTACGAAAGAGAATTCAGTATGCCCGTCAGCGGCAGTGAGTACACCCTTATCACGAAGACCGTTGACGAGGAGTGCTGTGACCCGCTGAAGGTCTGGCACGACCTGGGGGAACCGCCGTGTCTCGATAAGGAGCAGACCGAGCTTCTGAAGTCCGCAGCAAGGCCGCTGGTAAAAAGCGCAATAGTTAAGTCCGATAAGGGCAGCGCTGAGATAAAGACAGCGGTAAGGCATAACGGAGTGGTTTTCTTTACTTTGCAGGAGAGAGAATTCACCCCGGACCGTGGTTATGACTACGACAGAGTGCTTAGCTGTAAATAACAGGAAGAAAAGTGAAAAGGTTAATAAAAAAGACTTGAAATAGCTTTTTAGCTGTGTTATAATTTTATTTTGGAGATGTATCTCCCGGCAGTTCGTTTGCGCCATCCTGCCGGACAGCGAGGGGACCCCTTGCTGCGAACCAAAACCAGGGCATCATTTTGCGTTTGTTTTTGCAAGGGATGCGTCTGTCTGTATGGGCAGACGCTTTTTTTGTTATCAAGGGGGTAAAATAATGTACAGTTTAAAGACCGCCGCTGCATTTGACAGCGCTCATTTTCTAGCCGGCTATAAGGGAAAATGCTCAAATATCCACGGCCACAGGTGGGTCGTAGAGGCCTATGTCTCTTCCCCCGGCTTGCAGGACAGCGGTGAGAAAAGGGGCATGGTAATGGATTTTTCGGACCTCAAAAAGGCCCTCAGGTCCCTGGCGGACAGCTTTGACCACGCACTCATCTTCGAGAAAGGCTCCCTTAGGGAAAAGACACTGGAGGCCCTGGCCGAGGAAGGATTCAGGCTCATCCCGGTGCCTTTCAGGCCTACGGCGGAAAACTTTGCAAGACATTTTTTTGAGGTGCTGGACGGACAGGGCCTTGGGGTGAAAAGGGTAGTTGTCTACGAAACTCCGGACAACTGCGCCGCATATGAGGTCTGAGTCATGGGAAAGGTACTTTACAGGGTCGCTGAGAAATTCATAAGCATCAACGGCGAAGGTCCCCACGCCGGTGAACTGGCGGTTTTCATAAGATTTCGGGGCTGCTCCCTCAGGTGCTCCTACTGTGACACAGCCTGGGCGCAGGAGGAGGACGGTCCCTGTACACAGGAGAGCCTTGAGGAGCTTTGCGCTTATGTAAAAGAAAGCGGCATTGCTAACGTTACTCTTACCGGCGGCGAGCCTTTGCAGCGTGAGGGCATGGAGGAGCTTATAGAGAGCCTTTGCGCTATGGGCTGCCGGGTGGAGATAGAAACTAACGGCAGCATCAGCCTTGAAAGATTTGCCGCCCTTGAAAACAGGCCGGTGTTCACCATGGACTACAAGCTGCCCTCCAGCGGTATGGAGAGCGCCATGGACCTGAATGCTCTAGCCATCTTAGGTCCGCACGACAGCGTGAAATTCGTATCAGGGTCCGAAGAGGATCTGGAAAGGGCAGCGCAGATCATTGAACGCTATGGGCTAACAGGGCGGACCCATGTGTTCATAAGCCCGGTCTTCGGCAGGATAGACCCTGAGGATATAGTGAGCTTTATGGTCAGCCGCAGGCTGAATGGAGTGAGACTGCAGCTTCAGATGCACAAGTTCATCTGGGACCCGGATAAAAGAGGAGTGTAAAAAAATGGACAATAAAGCAATAGAATACCATGTTCGTGAGCTGCTCAGAGCCATAGGCGAGGACCCGGACAGAGAGGGCCTGAGGGAGACACCAAGGAGGGTGGCAGGAATGCTCAACGAGATGCTGGAGGGAATTTCCTACTCGAACCACGACATAGCAAAGATGTTTGGCAAGACCTTCACCCAGGAGGGGGACAGTTCTGCTGACGAGGCGGTGGTCATGAAGGACATCACCGTGTTCAGCTTCTGTGAGCACCACATGGCGCTTATGTATGATATGCACGTCAATGTAGCCTATATCCCAAGAGGAAAGGTCCTGGGGCTGAGCAAGATCGCCAGGATATGCGACATGGCCGCAAAGCGCCTGCAGCTCCAGGAGCGGCTTGGCAGGGACATAGCTCAGATCATCTCCGAGGCCGCCGGCACCGAGGACGTAGGGGTGCTCATAAGCGGCTGTCACAGCTGCATGACCGCAAGGGGCATCAGAAACAGTCAGGCCAGGACGGTCACAAAGACCTTTATGGGAAAATTCAGAGAGGACCCGGAGCTGAAGGCTCTGGTTGAGGACTATAAGGAGGGACGAGCATGAAGGCGGCAGTACTTTTCAGCGGAGGAATTGACAGCACCACTTGTCTTGCAATGGCAGTGGACAGATACGGCGCAGATGAGGTCCTGGCCATTTCAGTCAGCTACGGGCAGAAACATTCCAGGGAGCTTGCGGCGGCCAGGGAGATAGCAGAGTATTACGGAGTCAGACAGGTTAGCTTAGATCTGGGAAAGATCTTTGAAGGCTCTGACTGCTCGCTGCTGAACGGCTCTTCAAAGGATATACCCAAGGAGAGCTACGGTGAGCAGCTCAGGGAAACTCAGGGAGCACCTGTATCGACCTACGTGCCCTTCCGCAACGGGCTTTTCTTAGCCTCAGCGGCAAGCGTGGGGCTTTCCAACGGGTGCAGCGTCATCTACTACGGCGCCCATTCGGACGATGCGGCCGGCAATGCCTACCCGGACTGTTCACAGGAGTTCAACGACGCCATGAGCAGGGCCATAAGCCTTGGCAGCGGCGGAGAGATAGCTGTAGAGGCCCCTTTCATCGGACTTAACAAGGCACAGGTAGTGGCTGAGGGGATAGAGCTGAGAGCGCCCTATGAGCTTAGCTGGAGCTGCTATGAGGGCGGAGACAGGCCCTGCGGGAAATGCGGGACCTGCCGGGACAGAGCGGCTGCCTTTGCCGCCAACGGTATAGCCGACCCGGCTTTGAAGTAAAGGAGGACCGTTATGACAGGAAGAAACGATAAGGAGACCGAGGGACTTACCCTGTTGGGCAGCAAGGGGGTAAGCTATAAGAAGACCTACTGCCCGGAGGTCCTGGAGACCTTTGTGAATAAGCACCCGGACAACGATTACTTCGTAAAATTCAACTGCCCGGAGTTCACCAGCCTTTGCCCCATTACCGGCCAGCCGGACTTTGCGACTATCTATATCTCCTATGTGCCCGGGGAGAGAATGGTCGAGAGCAAGTCGCTGAAACTTTATCTTTTCGGGTTCAGGGAGCATGGCGACTTTCATGAGGACTGTGTGAACATCATCATGAAGGACCTTATAAAGCTCATGGACCCCAAGTATATCGAGGTCTGGGGGAAATTCCTGCCCAGGGGCGGCATTTCCATCGACCCCTACTGCAACTACGGCCGGCCAGGCAGCAGGTGGGAGGAGGTGGCCTTCGACAGGCTGGCCCACCACGACCTATACCCTGAAACGGTCAACAACAGATAAAACTGAGCCGCATTTCTCAATGCTTTTGAAAATGCGGCCCTTTGTTTCTGGCCGGGGCTTTACAAAGCGGGAAAAATGGTGTATAATAAGAGCAGGTATAAACTCATTATGACCGAAAGGGGTGCAGTTTGATGGGATCTGAAAAGATAAAGGCCCTGGGCGGAAAAGTGAATATCTCGCTCAATACCAAACCGGAGAAAATGATAATGGCGGCAAGCTTAGGCACGGCGGCGGCTATACTTCTGACCGGCAAGCGCAATAAGGGCCTGGTGAATTTTGTAAAGAGGACTAAGAAAAGCTATCAGACCATGGACAGGGTCCTTGGTATGACGGTGGCCAGGCAGGTGGCGGAGAACGAAAAGCAGAAGGCCAGGGAGGCCGAGTTTAAGACCAAGCTAAGAGACCTGGAGATCGAGGACTCTATCCCCCTGGACCTGTCGGAGGACCTATGACGCAGTATCTTACCCGGTACAGAGAGTATATCTTGGCCTGCCTGGAGGACGGGAACTGTGATTACAGGCAGCTTTTGGACTATCACACCGAAAAGCTCCATCAGTTCCAGCATGAAAGGCTTATCCACTGGCTTGTGACAATGCTGGTGGGCATTTGTACGGTCATGCTTTTTACGGCTATCGCCGTTTGGCAGACAGTGGTGCTGATACCGTTGGCACTTATACTGCTGGTGCTGCTGTGCTTTTATCTCAAACACTATTATTTTCTTGAGAACACCGTGCAGCTGCTCTATAAGGACTATGACGCTATCTACAGGAAGGTATGGGGCTTTTCTCAGGAGGACAAAGATGGACCGGTATGAGAAGGAGCATTGGAAGGGCAGCGTCATGACGGCGCCCTTGCCGCCGGCTCTGGTGAGCTGCGGCTTTGAGGGAAAGGAGAACGTGCTGACCGTGGCCTGGACAGGGATACTCAACACTCACCCGCCGATGACCTATATCTCAGTAAGGCCTGAGAGGTACTCTTATGGGCTTATTAAGGACAGCGGCGAGTTCGTTGTCAATCTTCCTACGCAGCAGATGGTCAGGGCGGTGGACTGGTGCGGTGTAAGGTCCGGGGCCAGGTATGATAAGTTCAGGGAGTGCGGGCTGCATACTGAAAAATGTGAAAATGTTGCTGCACCGATGATATCTGAGTGCCCTGTCAGCATAGAATGTAAGGTAAGGAGCATTACGGAGCTTGGGACCCACCATATGTTCATAGCGGACATAGTGGGCCTTGACGTGGCAAAGGAGCTTCTTGACAGCAGCGGCAGGCTGTGCCTGGAAAAAGCGGGGCTGCTGGCTTTTGCTCACGGGGAGTATTTTGCCCTGGGCAGGAAGCTGGGGACCTTTGGCTATTCGGTAAGGAAAAAGTCGAAGAAGAAAAAAGCCTCCGGCAGCAAATAAGGCCTGGGAGCTGACTATAGTAAGGAAAGTATGAGAAAAATGAAAATGAGGATAGAAGTTTTGATGCTTGCAGCGGCAGTGGCATCATACTGTCGTTTTGGTATAAGGCGTGCCTATGCCTGGAGCGGGGAGGTCCACAGGGACACGATGAAAAAGGCCCTGGACCTGCTGGAAAGGGAGAAAAAGCTGAAGGCCGCCGGGTTCTATAAGCCATATACGGAGCAGCTCCTGCGGGGCGTGGTGGAGCCTGACAAGGACGGCGACGTTGACGAGGGCGTGGGAAAGCATTACTATTCCTGCGTTGACCCTAAGGGCAGGGAGCTGGAGTAATATAAGGGATGGTACCGCAACCGTCTTGGCAGGTTCGCTCCCAGCGCCCGGTCGCTTTTCATGGCAAATTATACTGAGGCACTGTGTCTTTACAAGAACGGCCGGACCAAGAGCAGTATGTATATGCTCGGGAGAGCGCTCCACTTTATAGGAGACATGGGCTGTACGCCTCATGTGGCCAATATGGCTATGACCAAGAGGATAGACCGGGTGGACGGAGTACATTTAGCCTACGAAAAGCACATAAATATCATCTATGGCCAGTTCAGGGCTGAGAGCTTTGACAAAAGGCTGATGAAGGGCTATGAGAAGGAGGACATGGGGGACGCTCTCAACAAGCTGGTAAGGCTGGCAGGGCGGTCCGCTGTCAATATAGCCACTCTTGATCCAAGGGCTTTTGCCGAGGCCGCCGGGGAGGCGCTGCCTGCGGTCCATGGGAACATGGCTGCGGTGATGCTGAGATTTTACGATGACTGTCACGGCGAAAACGGCGGCTATGTCCTCAGCGGCAGAGCTGTCGGCATAAAGAACGAGGGCAGCGGACTTTTCCTGACAGTGGGCAAAAAGGGCCTGGCGATGTCGGAAAGCGCAAAGACCCCGGAGGTCAGGTTCACTCCGGAGATCGGTGAGAACGGTACCTTTGCGCTGAAAGGCCCGGAGGGCAACTATCTGAGCGGGGACCTTAAAAGATCCGTCCCGGGGAAAAAGGGAGAGGAGCCGCCCCAGTTCAGATTTACGGCACTTGGCAGGAACAGGTTCCTCATAAGCTCCGGCAGAGATAAGTTTACGGACTGTCTGACTGTACAGAAGGGCGGCAGGGTCGGTCTTGAAAAATTCACCCCGGAGGAGCCCAGTCAAATCTGGACGCTTATCTAGGAGGGCAGTTATGACTAAAGAGCTTTTAATAAAAGGGCTGGTAAAGTTTTTATCGGGACTGCTGCTTATCGGGGCGATGCTGTTCCTTCCGGCGGGGAGCCTTGATTATCCGGGCGGCTGGCTGTTCATCGGACTTCTGTTCGTGCCTATGCTCATATTGGGCATAGTCCTGGCGGTGAAGGACCCGGCACTGCTTGAAAAAAGGCTCAATGCCAAGGAAAAACAAAGCGAGCAGAAGGGGGTCCTGGCCGTCAGTGCAGCGATGTTCACAGGCGGTTTTGCAATGGCCGGGCTGAGCTTTCGCAAGGGCTGGCTGATGATGCCGAAGGCTGCCGCAGCTGTGGGGGCAGTGATCTTTTTGCTCTCCTACCTTATGTATGCCGAGGTCATGAGGGAGAATTCCTATCTTTCCAGGACCGTGGAGGTACAGGAGGGGCAGAAGGTCATCGACACCGGGCTTTACGGCGTTGTCCGCCACCCTATGTACAGCGCTACGGTGCTGATGTTCCTGTCGATCCCTTTGATACTCGGGTCGGTGATAGCTTTAGTCATCTTTCTTGTTTATCCCTTTGTCCTTGTCATGAGGATAAAGAACGAGGAGCAGGTCCTTGAAAAGGGCCTTGCAGGCTACAGCGAGTATAAGAAAAAGGTCAGGTACCGGCTCATACCCTTTATCTGGTAAGGATAACATAACAGTACAAAAAACCTCCCTGAACAGAAGATGCTGTTCAGGGAGGTCCTTTTTGTTATGCTTGCTGTCAGAGCTTTTCCACCTTGAGAAGATTGGTGGTGCCGCTCATTCCGAGAGGTACGCCGGCGGTGATGACGACCAGGTCCCCCTCCTTGAGGAAACCTTTTTCAAGGCTCACCTCGATGGCCCTTCTGATAAGGTCGTCGGTATTGTCCATCTCTTCGATGATGCCGGGCTGGACGCCCCAGGACATATTCATCTGGTGGGCCGTGACTTCATCAGTCGTTAGGCCGATTATGGGACAGTCCGGACGGTATTTTGAAAGTATCCTTGCCGTCTGCCCGCTCTTGGTCACGGTGAGGATAGCGGCGGCTCTGAGGTCGTGGGCGGTGGTGACAGTAGCGTGGGAGATAGCATCGGTGATGCTGGGGTGGTCTACATCGTCACGTTTCTGGAACCTGCCCTTGTAGTCGATATCGCCCTCAGTGGTCTCTGCGATAAGGGCCATGGTCTTGACAGCCTCCACCGGATACTTGCCCGCAGCTGTCTCGCCGGAGAGCATTATAGCCGAAGTGCCGTCGTAAATGGCGTTGGCTACATCGGTTATCTCCGCACGGGTAGGCCTGGGATTTGATATCATAGACTCCAGCATCTGTGTGGCAGTGATGACCTGCTTGCCGGCATTGTAGGCCTTGTGGATAAGCTCCTTCTGGATAGCCGGTATCTGCTCGAAGGGTATCTCCACGCCCATGTCGCCCCTGGCAACCATTATGCCGTCGGCAGCTTCTAAGATCTCGTCGATGTTCTCAACGCCCTCGGCGTTCTCTATCTTTGCGATTATCCTGGGATTGAACCAGCCCAAGGACTGGGTGAACTTTCTCAGATAGTTCACGTCCGCTCCGGTCCTTACAAATGAGGCAGCTATGAAATCAAAGCCCATCTTAGCCCCGAAAGCCAGATCAGCCATGTCCGCATCGGAGATATAGGGCATGGAAAGCTTTACGCCCGGTACGTTTATGCCCTTGTGGTCGGAAACGACGCCGCCGTGTATCACCTCGCACTCGATGTCGGTGCCGTCGATCTTCCTGGCTTTCAGCTCGATCACGCCGTCGTTGATAAGTATCCTGGTGCCTATGGAGATATCCTTCGGCAGCTTGGGAAAGGTGATCGAACATATCGTCTCATCGCCCACCACCTCTCTGGTGGTAAGGGTGAACGTGTCACCGTCCTTGATGGTGACTGGCTTATGGTCCTTGAAATCCCTGAGCCTTATCTCAGGTCCCTTGGTATCTAAAAGCGTGGCGATATTCAGCCCCATCTCGTCTCTGAGCCTGGTGATGGTCCTGAAACGCTGTTCATGGACCTCATGGTCCGAGTGAGAGAAGTTGAACCTGGCAACGTCCATGCCGTTTTTCATCATATCTCTCAGTACGTTCTCATCATCGGTAGAAGGGCCGATGGTACAGACTATCTTGGTCTTTCTCATGGTCTTACAGCTCCTTATTTTTACGCAGCCTGCCAAGGGTGTCCTGCCGGCGGCCGCTTTATATCCTTAAATCTAATTATAAACCAGCCCGGGTGTATTGTCAAGTAAATTTTGCGCTCCGGCCGCTTTGTTTTTTGTACCTTTGTACGAAAATTCAGTTTTTTGAAAAGTGCGCTTGACAAGAGGACGAAAAAGTGTCATAATAAATAATGTATAATCACTGACAGAAAGGAAAGTTGCCTTATGAAAAACACAGCCTTTCACCGTCAGCCCGGCGTGCGAGTCTGACCCCGGGCTTAAAACGGCAACAAATATGAAAGGAATGTTTTATTATGAAAAAAGAGCTTTCTAAGCTTTATGAACCTAACAAGACCGAGGATAAGATCTATAAATACTGGATCGACAACAATTATTTCCATGCTGAGCCTGACCCTGAGAAAGAGCCTTACTGTATAGTTATCCCGCCTCCGAACATCACTGGACAGCTCCATATGGGCCACGCCCTGGACGAGACTTTGCAGGACATACTCATCAGGTGGAAGAGGATGAGCGGCTATTCTACCCTATGGCTGCCGGGTACTGACCATGCGGCTATCGCCACCGAGGCAAAGATAGTCGAGGCCATGCGCAAGGAAGGCATCACCAAGGAGGACCTTGGCAGAGAGGGCTTTATGAAGAGGGCCTGGGAATGGAAAAAGCAGTTCGGCGGCAGGATCGTCGAGCAGCTGAAGAAGCTTGGCTCCTCATGTGACTGGGAGAGAGAAAGGTTCACCATGGACAAGGGCTGCTCGAAGGCAGTCAAGGAGGTATTCGTAAAGTACTATGAAAAGGGCCTTATATACAGGGGGGAGAGAATAATAAACTGGTGCCCCAAGTGCCGGACCTCTCTTTCTGACGCCGAGGTCACTTATGAGGACCAGCCCGGGTATTTCTGGCATCTGAGATATAAGATAAAGGACAGCGGGGACTATGTCGAGCTGGCTACCACCAGGCCGGAAACTCTCCTGGGCGATACAGCCGTTGCCGTCAATCCCAATGACGAGAGATATAAGCATCTGGTCGGCAAGACCGTCATTCTTCCCATAGTCCACCGGGAGATACCGGTGGTGGCCGATGATTATGTTGAGATGGACTTCGGTACCGGCGTGGTTAAGATCACCCCTGCTCACGACCCCAACGACTTTGAGGTGGGCCTGCGCCACAAGCTGCCCGTTATAAACGTAATGAACGACGACGCTACTATCGTTGACGATTATCCTGCTTACGCCGGCATGGACAGGTATGATGCCAGAAAGAAGATAGTGGAGGACCTGGAGGCAGAGGGCGCACTGGTAAAGATAGAGGACCACGCCCATAATGTAGGCACCTGCTATCGCTGCGGAACTACAGTGGAGCCAAAGGTATCCACACAGTGGTTCGTTAAGATGCAGCCTCTGGCCCAGCCTGCCATAGACGCTGTCAAAAACGGCGAGACTAAATTCGTTCCGGAGCGTTTTGATAAGATCTATTTCCACTGGCTGGACAATATCCGTGACTGGTGTATCTCCCGTCAGATCTGGTGGGGCCATCAGATACCGGCATTCTACTGCGATGACTGCGGCGAGATGGCAGTTACCAAGGAGAACAGCGCAGTATGCCCAAAGTGCGGAAAGCCCATGAGACAGGACCCCGACACTCTCGATACCTGGTTCTCCTCTGCCCTATGGCCCTTCTCGACCCTGGGCTGGCCTGAGGATACTGAGGACCTAAGATATTTCTATCCCACCAATACCCTTGTCACGGGGTATGATATCATTTTCTTCTGGGTCATCAGGATGATGTTCAGCGGCCTGGAGAACATGGGGAAGGTGCCTTTTGATACAGTCCTTATACACGGCCTTGTACGTGACGCTCAGGGCAGGAAGATGTCCAAGTCCCTCGGAAACGGCATAGACCCGCTGGAGGTAATAGACCAGTACGGCGCCGATGCTCTGAGGTTCATGCTGGCCACGGGCAACGCTCCCGGGAACGACATGAGGTTCATAGAAGACAAGGTAAAGGCATCGAGGAATTTTGCCAACAAGATCTGGAATGCCGCAAGGTTCATAATGATGAACCTGCCGGAGGATCTCAAGGTAGACAAGCTGCCTGAGGACCTGAACGTCGAGGACAAATGGGTGATCTCCAAGTTCAATACTCTGGCTAAGGAGGTCGGTGAGAACCTGGAGAAGTTCGAGCTGGGCGTGGCGGTCGCAAAGCTCTATGACTTTATCTGGGATATCTACTGCGACTGGTATATCGAGCTTACAAAGCCCAGGATAGCAGCCGGCGGTGAGACAGAAGAGAAGGCTCAGGCCGTTCTGGTCTGGGTAATGAAGGGTATGCTGAAGCTTTTGCACCCCTTTATGCCATTTATCACTGAGGAGATATGGCAGGCCCTCGTAGGTGACGGCACCGCTATAATGGTACAGCCTTTCCCGGTCTATGATGAAAAGCTCACCTTTGCCGGGGACGAGGCCGCATTTGAAAAGATAATGGCAGGCATCAAGGCCATCAGGAACCGCAGGGCCGAGATGAACGTTCCGCCCTCTGTAAAAGCAAAGGTGTTTATCGAGACTGAGCAGAAGGAGGTCTTTGAGAAGGGTATCATGTTCTTTGAGAGACTGGCTTCCGCTTCCGAGGTCATCATCACCGGGAAGTTTGAAGAGAAGGACTGTGTTACCGTTGTTACTGACGCCGCAAGGTTCTTTATACCCCTCTCGGAGATAATTGATACTGAGAAGGAGCTGGCAAGGCTTGACAAGGACAAGGCGAAGGTCCAGAAGGATATAGATTTCCTGACTGGTAAGCTCAATAACCAGGGCTTTATCGCCAAGGCTCCCGCACAGCTCATTGACGCCGAGAAGGCAAAGCTGGCCAAGGCGCAGGAAAAAATGGCTAAGATAGAGGAGTCTATCGCAGCATTGAAGAAGTAAAGAAAGCTAAGCCCCGGTCCCCGGGGCTGCTTTTTTGCCCGAAAAAACGGCAAAGCATGGAGGCTTTGTCAAAATGCCTAAAAACAGCGGGAATAAATCTCAAAGTTTGGAGAAAAAATAGACCTAAAGCCCTTGACAAAATCGTAAAAAAGGGGTAAACTATACTTAGCACTCGGAGAGAATGAGTGCTAACACCTAAAAGTTCAGAGTGCTAAACCCTGATATGGCGTTATTTTCAGGCAGGTGAGGAAATGGACGATAGAAAGCTGAAGATACTTAGTGCAGTGGTCGATGAATATATAGTTACCGGAGAGCCGGTCGGGTCAAAGGCTATCATGGAGCACGTAAAGGCCTCGTCAGCTACTATCAGGAATGAGATGGCGGAGCTTGAAAAGCAGGGCTATCTTGAACAGCCCCACACCTCTGCGGGCAGAGTGCCGACGTATAAGGGCTACAGGCTCTATGTTGACAGGCTTATGCAGCAGCACCCTCTGAGCGATGAGGAGAAGAGAAGGCTTGATGCCATGCTGCCGGAGGATTATCTGACGGAGAGGGACCTGGTGGAACACGCATCGCTTGCTCTGGCAGAGCTTACCAGGTGCGCTACGGTGGTGGCGAATTCCACCCCTAAGTTCTCACTCATCTCAAAGGTCGAGGTCATACCTACGGGCAAGCGTATGTATGTCATACTGATGATAACCTCCAACGGCGAGATAAAGAACAAGGTATGCCGGCTGGAGTTCGACCTTACTCATGAGCAGCTGGAGTTCTTCGACAACTTCGTCAGGGAGAACCTGAACGGCGTGCCCCTCAGCGAGCTTTCGGACGCTTATGTCGAAAAGCTCAGCGAGGCCATGGGGACCTATATGATGACCCTTTCGCCCCTTGTCAGCGAGCTTATCAAGATGAGCAAGGAGGTCGGGGAGGATATAATGGTCAACGGCAAGTCGAACCTGCTGACCTATAAGGACTTTAACCAGAGCGAGATAATCACGTTCCTGGACGATCAGAGCGAACTGAAAAAGTTCATCGACCAGACTTTCTCGGGGCTGAATATAATGTTCTCACCGGAGAAGGACGGGTTCGTGATACACAATTCCTCCATCATCACCGCACCTTTCTCCAAGGACGGCAGAATGGCCGGAGCCCTGGGGCTCATAGGACCAATGAGGATCGATTATGCTAAGTTCATACCGTATCTGGAGTATTTTACTCAGAGGATATCCGATATGATATCCGATGGTCCCGGAGACGATGCGGATACAAAAAAGAAACTGACAGAAAGGGGAGAATGAAGTGGAAAACGAGAAAGAAAAGAATGACCTGGAAGAAGAGATAAAGGAAGAGAGCGCCGCAGATGAAAGCGAAAATGCGGAAAGCCCGGAGAACACGGAGATAAGTGAAGAAGAAGGCTCAGAGAAAGAGGAAAAGGAAGAAAAGGCTGAAGACACTGCACAAGAGGAGTGTGAAAAGCTGAAAAAGGAGATCGAGGACTACAAGGATAAGTACCTCAGACTTATGGCTGAATATGACAATTTCAGAAAACGCTCGGCCAAGGAAAGGCTGGAGCTTGCGGCATCTATCAAGGGAGACACCATCAGTGAGGTGCTGCCGGTGATGGATAATTTTGAAAGGGCCCTTGGCACTGAGACTGAGGACACCGCCTATAAGACCGGCGTTGAAATGATATTCAAGCAGTTCTCTGACGTTATGACAAAGCTTGGGGTGGAGATAATAGACCCTATAGGACAGGTCTTTGACCCGAGCATAGCAAATGCAGTCAACCAGATAGTTGATCCTGAGCTTGGGGATAACGTGGTGGCCCAGGTGTTCCAGAAGGGCTACAAAATAGGCGGCAAGATAGTGAGATACGCTATGGTCGTCGTGGCAAATACCTGAAATTGAGTTTTAGTTGATCTACTTTATGAAAGGATGATAAATATGGCAAAGATAATCGGTATAGACCTCGGTACTACTAACTCCTGCGTAGCAGTTATGGAAGGCGGCGAGGCAGTCGTTATCCCTAACAACGAGGGTGCAAGGACCACTCCTTCAGTAGTGGGCATCTCTAAGACCGGCGACAGGCTGGTAGGACAGATAGCTAAGAGACAGGCAGTTGCCAACTATGACAACACTGTTATCTCTATAAAGAGACACATGGGCTCTGACTATAAGGCTACTATGGACGGTAAGCAGTATACTCCTCAGGAGATATCTGCTATGATACTCCAGAAACTGAAGACTGACGCTGAGGCTTATCTGGGAGAGAAGGTAACGGAGGCTGTCATCACAGTTCCCGCATATTTCACCGATGCGCAGAGACAGGCCACTAAGGACGCCGGTCAGATAGCAGGACTGAACGTAAGAAGAATCATCAACGAGCCTACCGCTGCTGCTCTTTCCTACGGTATAGATAAGGAAGAGGACCAGAAGGTCATGGTATATGACCTGGGCGGCGGCACCTTCGATGTTTCCATCATCGAGATGGGCGA
Organism: Ruminococcus sp.; assembly: GCA_017478965.1. Classification (GTDB taxonomy): domain Bacteria; phylum Bacillota; class Clostridia; order Oscillospirales; family Ruminococcaceae; genus Hominimerdicola. The sequence continues at coordinate 31,108 of JAFVCV010000001.1, forward strand.
CGGAGTTACCGAGGTGCTCGCTACCGCCGGCAACAACAAGCTGGGCGGCGATGACTTCGACCAGAGGATCATCGACTGTATGGTCGAGGGCTTCAAGGCCTCTGAGAATATCGACCTGACCAAGGATAAGCTGGCCATGCAGAGACTTAAAGAAGAGGCCGAGAAGGCAAAGATAACTCTGTCCTCTACTCCTACTGCATCTATAAACCTGCCTTATATCACTGCTGACGCCACAGGCCCCAAGCATCTGGATATGACCCTTACTCAGGCCAAGTTCAACGAGATGACCGCTGATCTGGTAGAGGCTACCATGGGACCTGTAAGACAGGCTCTGAAGGACTCCGGTCTTAACCCCAGTGACCTCCAGAAGGTGCTGATGGTGGGCGGTTCTTCGAGAATACCCGCTGTTCAGGAGGCTGTTAAGAACTTTATGGGCAAGGAGCCTTTCAAGGGCATCAACCCTGATGAGTGCGTGGCTCTGGGCGCTGCTATCCAGGGCGGTATCCTGGGCGGCGACGTTAAGGACGGCCTTCTGCTCCTGGACGTTACCCCGCTGTCCCTGGGACTTGAGACTCTTGGCGGCGTTTGCACCAAGATAATCGAGAGAAACACCACTATCCCTGTAAAGAAGAGCCAGATCTTCTCTACTGCCGCTGACAACCAGCCCGCTGTTGAGATAAACGTTCTTCAGGGTGAGAGAGAGTTCGCAAGAGACAATAAGCAGCTTGGTATGTTCAAGCTGGACGGCATCGCTCCCGCTCCCAGAGGCGTTCCTCAGATCGAGGTAACATTTGATATAGATGCCAACGGTATCGTACACGTTTCCGCCAAGGACCTTGGCACCGGCAAGGAGCAGAACATCACCATAACCTCCTCCACCAATATGTCGAAGGACGATATCGACAAGGCCGTTAAGGAGGCCGAGGCCTTCGCCGCAGAGGACGCCAAGAAGAAGGAAGAGGTAGACGCAAGGAACAGTGCAGACCAGCTGGCGTTCCAGGCTGAAAAAGCTCTGAAGGACTTCGGCGACAAGGTAGACGCTAATGACAAGGCAAGCTGCGAGAACAAGATAAATGCTCTGAGAGAGGCTCTCAAGGGCACTGATATCGAGGCTATCAAGGCTAAGCATAAGGAGCTGGAGGAGACCTTCCAGGCTGTGGCTACGAAGGTTTACCAGCAGGCAGGCGCTGCAGCAGGTCAGCAGGGCGGCTTTGACGCCGGCAATATGGGCGGCGCAGGCTATACAGCCCCTGAGGACAACAAAAAGGGCGGCGACGATGATGTGATCGATGCCGAGTTCACAGACGCAGACTAAAGTATAAAAGATATGACCTGAGGGCGGAGGGTATACTTCGCCCTATAGGCATATATAGGAGATCATGAAATGTCCCTGAAAGCAAAAGCTATCGTGGTCGCAGTGATATGTCTTATCATCACAGGCATGGTGCTGCTGGTCGCAAACAGGAGCAGCAAAAAGATAGGCTGGCAGCCCGCCGATTATACTATGGAGGAGATCCATAGCAAGATGACGGATTTTAATATGGCCGACCTTGAACAGGAGGACGATAGGTCTGAGAAGGCCCTTGCTGCTTATAACAATATGCTGGGCTATATTGAGAACGAGTTGGGCCTTGATTATAAGGTCGTTGGCTGTTATCATTATGACCAGCGAAACAGGTATGTGGTGAAGATCGTGCTCAGTGACTATGCGGACAGCTTTGCCGCACTGGCGCAGCATGATATCAACAGTCCGCTGGTCTGTGCCGTGGACAGCGATGAGAACGGTGAGGACATCATGTGCTCAGTGCAGCCGTTCCTTATGGCCAGGCTCTGGACGAGAGATATGACAAGTGAGTTTAAAGAGAGCTTTCCCGGGTACCGGCTCAATGTGATGGACTGTTCTCTTGACCATGCTGTCCCGAGAGTCAACGATGAGAGCTATGGCTATATCGACGACTATACATACTTTTTCACGGAGGACTTCTATTCCTCAGGGGCAGCGCAGAAATATGACAACAGGGTAAACCTTATAGTCCCCCCCGGCACGGACAGGGCGAATTCAGCTGCCATTTTCAGCGCCGTTGAGCCGCTGATGCGCAAATACTGCGTAACGGCAGTGAATATCGTTTCACCGCTTTATAGCGACCAGTATATGCAGATAATGCAGCTGGAGGAAATGACCGGCAACGACTACAGCAAATATGAAGGATTTGAAGGCTGGATAGAGAGCTTTGAGATCACCTGACAGTTTCAGCCTCAGCAGTGCGGGGCAGAATGGAGAATGATATATGGCAGAAAAAAGAGATTACTATGAAGTCCTTGGACTGCAAAAGGGCGCCACTGATGACGAGATAAAGAAGGCTTTCCGTAAGCTTGCCAAACAGTATCACCCCGACCTTCATCCGGGAGATAAGGAGGCCGAGGAAAAGTTCAAGGAGATAAATGAGGCCAACGAGGTCCTTTCTGACCCGGATAAGAGGGCGAGGTATGACCAGTTCGGTCATGCGGGAGTTGACCCTAATTACGGCGGCGGCGGCGCTGGCGGCGGATTTGGCGGATTTGGCGGTTTTAGCGGAGATATGGGCGATATATTCGACACGATCTTCGGCGGTTTCGGTTTTGGCAGCAATACCAGGAGCGCTAACCCCAATGCTCCCAGGAGAGGTTCAGATATACAGACAAATGTGACCATAGATTTCATGGACGCCTGCAAGGGAAAGAAAATGAAGATGAAGTTCACCAGGGCCGAGCAGTGTGAGGATTGCAAGGGTACCGGTGCAGCTCCGGGGTCGAGCGCTAAGACCTGTCCGGACTGTAAGGGTTCAGGCCAGGTGAGGGTGAGCCAGAGGACGCCTTTCGGTAATATCTCACAGACCACGACCTGTTCCAGGTGCGGCGGCAAGGGCAGGGTAGTAGACAATCCCTGCCGGACCTGCAGCGGCCAGGGCATGGTGAGAAGGACCGTGGAGAAGGATATCGAGATACCCGCAGGCATAGACGACGGCCAGACCCTGAGGGTCAGCGGCGAGGGCAACAGGGGGCAGAACGGCGGTCCCAGCGGCGATCTCCACATCAATGTCAATGTAAAGCCTGACCCACTTTTTGAGAGGGACGGCTATGATGTATGGACGGAGATACCTCTGACCTTCACGCAGGCTACTCTGGGCGACGATATAACCGTTCCCACCGTGGACGGAAAGGTGACATATACGGTCCCTGAGGGAACGCAGACAGGTTCAGTATTCAGACTAAGGGGCAAGGGCATCAAAAAGCTCAACCGCAGCGACCGTGGCGACCACTATGTGAGAGTAAACATCGAGGTGCCTAAAAATCTCAACAAGGACCAGAAGGAAAAGCTCCGTGAGTTCGAGCGTTCGCTTGGCGAGAAAAACTATGCAAAGAGGAATTCTTTCAGGGATAAGTTCGAGAAGAAGTTCAAGGACTTTTTCAAGAACTGAGGACATATGTCTCACTGTATATAGGATATAATTAAATACCGCATATGGTATTTGCATAAAAGCAAAATACCGTATGCGGTATTTTTGTCAGAAAAACCCGAAATGTTCAAGAGCGCTGTAAATGCCGCCTTTATGTATGTCGTCAGTCACATAGTCGGCGTAAGGAATGAGCATTGTGCCGTTTCCCATGGCGATGGAGGTGCCTACAGCATCAAACATCGGCAGGTCGTTGAGACTGTCACCGACAGCGTAAGCCTGGCTGCGGTCAAGCCCGTAATGTTCAAGTACCTTTGCGATACCTGTGGCCTTGGAGCAGGGCCTCGGAACTATCTCCGCAAAAAGACTGCCACGGTCTATCCAGAAAAAATCCTTTTCCAGCTCCCGTCTGAGCCGGCCGATGTCAGTTTTTCCGTCAAAGCAGACTATGAACTTGTCAAAGGAAAAATCCTCGTCATCAGTGCTGCGGTCAACATTTTTCCCGAGGGCAGCAAACCCCTGCCTGATGTCCTCTACCACCGGCAGCTGCCTGCAATGAAAGTCGAAGAACACACCGTCACGCCGCTCGAACATCGGCACCCCGCCGCAGCTGTGCAAAAGCTCCACGGTCTTTAAGCAAAGCTCCCGCCCGACGGTCCTGTAGTAGATCTGCTGCCCCTCGCACTCCAGCTCGGTCCCGCAGCCGTAAACATACCCATCAAACCCCAGCTCCCTAAGGTCATCGTCAACATTTACCCTTGGCCTGCCGGTGTTGACATACAAAAGATTGCCTGCCCGATGGGCTTTTTCAATTGCCCTGACAGTGCTTTCTGGGACCCTCCTGTCGCCGTCCTCCGGCACAAGAGTGCCGTCGATATCAAAAAACATTATCTTCTTCATTTTACCTATCCTTCCTATGGACTTTTTAAAGTCCAGAAGACCGCCCTTTTATTCCCGCATATCCAGCCTGTATACCTCTGAGCCAGAACACCTCAGCGCTGTCAAAACCGCAGTTTTCAAGAACTTTCAGCTCTTCGCTGACTGTCAGTGCAGAGCCGGGGCCTTTAGCTTTTTTCAGCTCCTCCGACACCTGTACCTCGCTGCGGCCCCTGCTTTGCTGATAGGCGGACCATCGGTTAAAGTACAAATTTCTACCCTCTTGCGAAAACGGTGCAAGTCTCTCCGAAATAATAAGGATCCCCCGGTCTTTCAGAAGAGGATAGCAGGCGCTGACTGTTCGTTCTCGCTCCTCCTTGCCAAAGCACCCGCCGGGCAGGATAGCCGTTATAACATCAAATCTTTTTTCAGTGTCAAGGTCTGTGACCGGGCGGCTATCAAAGCTCACAGGCCTGCCCTCGAAAGCATTTCGCAGCTTTTCAGCCGCTGCCGCCGGAACGCCGCAGAGGGTAAGGTCAGCTGTTTTGCAGTCCTTGAATGCCTGATGAGCCATTCGTCCCGGATAGCCTGAAAGGTCCAGCCAGGTCAGCGAACTGTCCAGAAAAGCGTTCACTAAAGCTGCCCCCTCACTGTAGATCTCCCTATATCCAGGTATGACGCATTCCATCGCCCTGTCCGTACCGTCTGGGGAAAAGTCCCTGCCTCCAGTCCTATGGGCGGTTATCAGTGTCATGTTTCCGGCGTTCACCGTCATTTCCACACCATCGCAAGTGATGTAGTAATTTTTCCCTTGTCTGACTGCCTGTGCGCCCTCCTTCGCCATGAGCACCCGGCAGAAATCTACCGGGTCGCTGTCAAGGTCAAGGTTCTCCTTTATGCGCCGCTCTCCCAACTGCGTGGTGTGGAGCATATGGAGCTTGTATCTAAGCTCATTCATCCTTCGCCCTCTCCCAGTCTTCACGGCTGCACAAAAGCTCCTTGCAGCGCCATTTTTCCTGACCGATGTCAAAGTGCTCTGCCTTCGCACTCTCATCTACTTTAAATCCCGCACGCAGATAGCATCGCAGCGCCGGGGTATTTTCCTCAAAAACTCCAAGGCTCACCGTGTGGACCTTCAGTATCAGAAAGGCATAACTCAAGGCCAGCCGGACCATCTCGGTCCCCAGTCCACAGCCACGCCGCTTGTCGTCAAGTATTACGAACCCAAAGCGCAGCGCCGTCTTTTCCTCATCGGTAAAACGCATTATCATATGCCCTGTGACGCCTTCTCTGCCGGGTCCGTCAAAAAAAGTAAAAGGGTAAAAATTGTCACAGTTGTCATGATCCGCATAATGCCTGTTCAGTTCCTCCGGGTCTAAGGGGAAGTCCCTGAACCTGTCTGCGGACCAGAGCCTGAAACTGCGTTCGTCTTTTATCCATCCTGCTACGGTCAAAGCGTCTATGGGTTTGTACGGCCTCATCCTAAGCATTTTTCTCACCTCTCAGAAAAGTTCGTCCAGCAGCGTATAGTATCTTAGTTTTTCCCAGTCCGGTCTGATGTCCAGCTCCTCAAAAAGCCGATCCGGATCAACGCCCTCCACGACTTTGCCGAAAGTCCCGTCAGTATTGTGCCTGAGACTGCGGTGCAAAAGGGCCAGGTCACGCCAGCGGTCACCCACGCCTGCATCTCCCAGATCAATAAATCCGCTGAGCCTGTCCCCGTCAAAGAAAATATTCGGCAGACACAAGTCTCCGTGGGTAAAGACCGGGTCCGGGTCAGGCCGGTTCTCTTCCAGCCATCTGAGCAGCGTCGCCGGGCTTTCAAAACCGCCCTCACCGAAGGTCTCCGGCTGCGTGTTCTGAATGTTGACCCGCCCGTTTTCTACGTTGCTGCGGGCCTCTTTCAGCTCCGTTTCAAGGTCCCTTACGCTTGGACGATCGCTGATATCAATGCTCCAGAGCGTCTTCACCGCTCCGGCCAGCAGACCTATGAGCCTTTGCGGGTCGTTCAGACAGCTCTCGCTGCAGGCCATCTGGCCGCTGACCCTGCTCATCAGCAAAAAGCTCCTGCCCTCATTTACGCAATGGCTCAGGACCTTCGGCACCGGCGCTTTGTCAGCCAGCCATTCCATCATCTTGATGCTTCGCTCTACCCACGGATAGCACTCCTCGGTCTTCAGCACCATATCCTCATACATATATACCCGTCCGCCAGACATACCAATGTCGCTGACAGTATAGCTTTTCCCTGACGTCAGCAGGGATATCTCCTCCGGCAGTTTCTCTTCCATATCCGTCTCCTAAACACACAATACCCTATACGGTATTTTGATTATGCTAAAATACCATATAGGGTATTTTACATCTGTCTCATCTTTAGGGCACAGTTACCCTGGCGGGGGCCTTCCAGTATATTATACCAGTATCTCCCTCAAATGTCAATCGGCAAAAACAAAAACAGTCCCGCTGCCGGGACCGTTTTTGTTCACCTTATTTTGTCACGGTGTTCCTGCCCTTTACAGCAAGCTCCACCACCTTGTAAGCGCCGTCATAGATACCGGACTTTTTCGCAGTCAGAATGTTTTCGCACATTTTTTCAAGCACATCGGGGTCGTTCTGGATAAGCTGCAGCATATCCCCTGTCTCCCTGACTGTCCGGCACTCGTATGTGCCGTCGCCAAGCTCTGCGGCCCTTATGGCACCCCAGGCCTCGTGTCCGCCCACTCGCTTTATCATCAGCTTTGGTATGGGGTAAAATGCCAGCTCGCTGGGCTTCGTTATCAGCACGTCCGATACCCGCATGAGCAGATTGGTCGAGTATACCGCAGAAAAGATATCCTTGTGGAAAAATGCGTGTATCCCGCTGACCTCACCCTCCATGGCTTCGGCGGCAAAGTTCTTCGTGTCCTCAAAATCGTCCATATGCTCGGTGACATACCTGTTCATCTGTGGCAGCGTCTCTTTCAGAGACTCCCAGACGTTCAGATGGTCACCTACATTGATAAAAAGTGCGGCTTTGCCGGCTTTTATCTTTGGCAGCAGCCTTCTTATGAGCGAAATGAATATCTCCTTCTGCGCCCCTGCGCCGCCTACGGACATGAGCCATCTTCTGGGACTGCCGTTTCTGCACCTCTCGACCCTCTTTTCACAGTCGTATTCTATATTGCTGACCAGCTCGTGGTCGATGTAGTGGCCCGTGTAAACTATGGACTCCTCCGGCATGGGCCTGAGGCTCCGCTTTTTATCCATTCCTCTGAGGGCTCTGTAGCCAAGATATGCCGACGGGGTCTGTACAGTATGCACCGCACCTTCGCTGAGATGGAGCGCCATTGGCCAGTTGTCGGGAATGGCGTTGACCACACTCGTGAGCCCCGCATGGACAGCTGCCTGTGAGGGCCAGACGTGGGTGGCCACATAGGGTATGTCCTTGGGCAGGTCCCTGAAGACCGGAGTCATAAGCTCCGCAGTTTTCTGGTCGCTGCAATTGTAGGTGAGCTTTCTGAAACCCTCGCTGTTCATAGGCTCCCAGACTATCTTATTGAAAAGCCCCGACATCTGCGACAGCCTGGAACCCAGGGAATAAAGCTGGTTCTGCCCGGCTATTATCTTTGTGCAGGTACTTCCTTCAAAGGAATGGAGGTCGAACCAGAATGGTTCATAGCCCATGGCCTTCGCTGCCGAGGCGATTGCCATAGATATCCTGTAATGGCCGAAACCCATTCTGATATTGCCGATGATAAGGCTCTTTTCGTCAAATACTGCCTTCGGCTCATTACTGAGCCTCAGCTGCCTTACCCCCAGTATATCCCCGATGGCCGGAGCAGGCACTGACTCTAAATGGTAGACCCTGTCAGCATCGCTGCCGTATTTTTTGATGAACTTTTCCTTTCCCTTCACAGCTTTTCTGTAAGCGCTGTCAGACATTTTGTTGCCGAATATGACCTTTGACTTATCAGTGTTCTTATCCATCTTTTTTACCTCCGTTAAAGCTCAGTTTATTTCTCACAGACCCGCAGAAACTGCCGGCGGCCCGGCATTCCTGAGGGTAGTATGAGAAAATTTTTGTCATTTATCAAAAACTACTTGACAAAACCGGAAAAATATGATAGACTATCTATCAGTTGATAGTAAGTCTATCATATTTTTGGAGGTTTGTCAAGTGGTAAATGAAAAATCGGGTGAATTTTCTTCAAAAACACTTAAAAACAAGCGTATCCGCAGCGCTGTCTCGGTGGGAGCGGAGCTGTTTCTGAAAAACGGCATAGAGAATGTGAAGATGACGGACATCGCAGATGAAAGCGGCGTAGGAGTAGCCACTCTTTACAGGTATTTCGGCACCAAGACCGGTATAGCGGTGGCGGTCATGACCTATCTGTGGGAGGAACTGAGGGTGCTGTTCGGCGGGGTCTTCGATTCGGGACCGTTTTTGAAACAGAGCGGCCTGAAACAGCTTAAAGACCTGATGAGAATGTTCGTGGTACTGTATAGCGCCCATAAGGACTTTGTGAGACTTCTTGGGGAATTTGACAGAATGGTCATTCGTGAGGAGGTCCCCCGGGAGGAGCTTGCGGACTACGAAAGGTCGGTCATAGACTTTTTCCCTGTCATAGAGGGGGCATACAGAAGAGGGGTCGAGGACGGTTCGGTCAGGGAGGACATAGATTTCAGGACCTTTTATCTTAGCTATGCCCATGCGATGACGGAGCTTTGCAAGAAATTCATCGGCGGTGAGATACTTCCGTCGGACGATTTCTCCTGTGCCGAAAGAGAGCTGGAAATGCTCATCGAGACAGCAGTGTATTATTTGGAAAAACGCCGGTAAAACTTACTTATATTTACGTTCACGAACGGAGGAGAGCTTATGGAAGAGAAGAAGATCGCAAGCAATAAGATACTATGGATATTCGCTGTAGGCCAGCTTGGCTGGGCGCTGCTTTCGGGCATTATCTCCAACTGGATGATATTCTTTTATCAGCCCAGTTCGGTAGAGCTGGAAAAAGGCCAGGTGCAGTTCCTGCCTGAGGTGACGATACTGGGGCTTACCATCATCGGCCTTATCTCGGCCCTGGGAAGAGTTTTCGACGCTGTTACCGATCCGTTCATAGCCGGCAAGTCTGACCGCTGCCGTCACAAGCTTGGCAGGCGCATACCGTTCATGAGATTTGCCGCCGTTCCTTTCGGTCTGGTGACGTTTTTGCTGTTCTGTTCACCGGTGAACGGGACCAGCGGCGTGAATGCCGGGGCGCTGTTTGTGTGCGCCATGCTCTTTTACTTCTGCATGACGTGCTACTGCACTCCTTACAATGCCCTTATCCCTGAGCTGGGCAGGACCCAGGAAACGAGGATCAATCTTTCTACTTTTATATCGGTGACATTCTTCTTCGGCCAGGCCTTTGCCTACCTGGTTCCTAACGTTGCAGGTCTGTTCGAGAGCTCTCTTGGCTATGCCGGCAGCTTCAGGCTCACCGTCGGCATATTCTCAGCCATTGCAGTTGTTTGTATGCTGGTTCCTGCATTCCTGATAGACGAGCACGTTTATGCCGATACCAAGCCCTCTGAAGTCTCCGCATTCAGTTCGCTGGCAGCAACTTTCAGGAATAAGGATTTCAGAGTATTCGTGGCCTCGGATATCCTCTACTGGATAGCCCTGACCCTGTTCCAGACGGGCCTGAGCTTCTACATCACCGTGCTGATGGGCTTGTCATCGAAGTATTCTTTCCCGCTTTTCGCAGTAATGACTGTTATGAGCCTTGTGTTCTATGCGCCGGTGAATATCTACGCTAAAAAGTTAGGCAAGAAAAAGCTAATCTCCTTCGCATTCATGTTCTTTGCAGTGACCTTCCTGTTCACTGCGTCGGCCGGGATAATTCCTATACCGGGCCTTGTTCATGGCATCATAGTGGCCGTTCTGGCAGCTGTGCCTATGGCTATACTCGGCATACTTCCCCAGGCTGTGGTCGCTGATATCTCCGAGGCAGACAAGAACATTACCGGTGAGAGCCGTTCGGGTATGTTCTACGCTGCCCGCACCTTCGCCTTCAAGCTTGGTCAGTCTGTGGCGATGCTGGTGTTCACAAGCGTGGCCCTTATCAATAAGGACGTTGCTCAGGGACAGTCCGGCTACGGTCATGGCTACAGGTTAACGGCCGTCATAGCTACAGTCCTCTGCCTGGCAGGCGGGTTCGTGTTCTTTAAGTATAACGAGAATAAGGTCATCTCAGAGATCGCCGCAGGGGAAGGCTCTGCTGACGGTGCAGAAAAGGAGGAGAAGTGATGTTAAAGCTCATAAATGTCAAGCTTGCTTATTCTGCCGGCGGCAGGACCTATACCGTTACCACCGCAGAGTCCCGGGAGAACAGGCGTGCAGCCCTTGATGTGATCTTAGGGGAAGACAGATTTTGCGCTCGTGTCAGAGTCCTTTCGCCGGATAGACCCATAGTTATGGAAAGGCTTTCGGCTGAATTTGAGTATGAGCCTGAGAAGGACAGCCGTGTGTTTTTGAACGGCTACCAGTCCTGGACCGACAGCATCGAGCATGACCCCTTCGATAAAATGAGGGGCATCGACCATATCCCCAGACCGGTGCTGGAAAAGTACGCCTTTTCTCAGTACGGCGATTACAGCTTTGCCGGCTACAGCCACCGCAGGGGCGTTCTCCACGGCTTTGGCTACGGCTATATAAAACATATGAACGGCGAGTTCGAGTTTATCGGCTCCCTTAACGAGAACGAGGCCTTCACGATCATCAGGACCGATGCGGAGAAAAAGCGCATCACCGTTTCCAAGGACTGCAAGGGCGTAAGGTTTTGCAGCAGTTTCGGGGGTATAGACCTTTGTTTCCTGCGGGGCAGCGAGAACTATGTTTTCGACGAGTATTTCAGACGTATCGGCGTCAGGCCCCTGCCGGCCGGACAATTATTCGGTTATACCAGCTGGTACCGCCATTATCAGGATATAAGCCAGAGCAAGCTGGAAAAGGACCTTGCCGGGCTGGTGAATTCCGAACATAAGGCCGATGTTTTTCAGATAGACGACGGCTACCAGACCGCCGTCGGCGACTGGCTCAGCATAGATAAGGAGAAGTTCCCAGAGGGCCTTGGCCCCATTGCTGAGAGTATCAGGGAAAAGGGACTTGTTGCCGGTCTATGGCTGGCTCCGTTCGTGTGCGAAAAAAAGTCCTTTATCTACAGTAGCAAGCCCCAGTGGCTGCTGAAGGATAAGAACGGGGAGCCTGTGAGGGGCGGCAGCAACTGGTCCGGTTTTTACGCACTTGATATCTATAACGAAGAGTTCAGAGCTTACCTCAGAGAGTTCTTTGACACGGTGGTGAAGGAGTGGGGTTTCAGACTTCTGAAATTAGACTTCCTTTATGCTGCCTGCCTGATACCGAGAGAGGACAAGACCCGTGCTATGGTCATGGCAGACGGCATGGATCTGCTCAGAGAGCTTTGCGGCGAGGCCCGGATACTTGGCTGCGGAGTTCCGATGACCTCGGCCTTCGGTAAGGTGGAATACTGCCGGATAGGCTGTGATATCAGCCTTGACTGGGACGATAAGCCATATATGAGACTTATGCACAGAGAACGTACCAGTACAAAAAATTGTATCCTTAATTCTGTCTTCAGAAGGCAGCTCAACGGCAGGGCATTCATAAACGACCCGGACGTTTTCCTGCTGAGGGATACTGACAATACCATGACTGATGACGAAAAGCTCTGTCTGGCAGAGGTCAATTCTCTGGCGGGAGGGGTACTGTTCACCTCTGACAATTTCGATGAATATGATGAGGATAAGAGACAGATACTGGATAATATGCTGTCACGCCGCAGCTGTGCCGGAGGGATCGTCAGCGCAGATCTGGAGGGCAGCACTCTCAGGGTGGTCTATAACGGTGACGGCGCCCAGGTCACAAGGATATACAGAGCCTGTTTTTAATGGATAAAAGCTGTCCGGCTGCCGCACCCTGCGGGGGCCGGACTTGTTTGTACGGCCGGGGTCAGGATTGTAACCGTATTTTTATTGACAAAAGCCGCCTGATTTGGTATACTAATGCTTACGAAACAGTATAATGCCGGACCTGTCCGGAGCTGTATGGTATATAGTGAGGGATAAAAATGAAGAATGAGCGGTTTGAACTGCGTGAGGGCTTTACTGCCGAGCCTTTGCCTGAGGATATCAGGGAGTATATGAACGGCAGGACCTATAGGGAGAACGTCCATATAGGACTGGACGACCTTAGTTATCTTAAAATAAGGTATGTGGACTTTTCCCACAATGTGGCCGATGGGGCTATGGTGGTCCATAAAAGCCTGGCCAGGGAGGTACTGGAAATATTCGAGATGCTTTTCGATGCAGAGTATGAGATCGACAAGATAAGGCTCTGCGACGATTATGAGGGAGACGATGAAAGGTCCATGGCGGACGACAATACCTCCGCCTTCAATTTCAGGAACGTGGCGGATACGGAGACACTGTCGCTCCACGCCCTTGGCAGGGCCATCGACATCAACCCTCTGTACAATCCATATATAGTGGGGGAGAAGGTCAGTCCTGCCAACGGTTTGCAATATTGTAACAGAGAAAATTCATTTGCCCATAAAATCGACCATGAGGACCTTTGCTATAAGGTCTTTCAGGCCAAGGGCTGGCTCTGGGGCGGGGACTGGCAGAGCTCCAAGGACTATCAGCACTTCTATAAGCCAAGAAACAACCCGATAAAGTCCGCCGTAGAGAAGATAAAGGACCTTGTGGCAGATCAGCACCGTCAGGGCGGCAGTCAGGGTTAATGTTGAATGATATGGTGCATATCGCCTGTATGATAATGGGGAGTAAACAAATTTCATAAAAATTTAAAAAATATTTATGCAAGATTTGAGTTTGGATATTGCATTTTTTTGCGGCAGGTGCTATAATAGTCTACAGTGAAAAGAAAAAATGCAGTCTCTGGGGCCGGGGAGCCTCAGGCGGCAAAAAAATGATATAGTTTGAATGCAATGACGCAGTTTTAAGGACCCTTGCCGGGGAAGGCGGGGGCCTTGGAGCTGTGTCTTTTTTTGCCGCATAAATCTAAGAACGGCGGGTCCGTTTTGCGAAAGGATGATCGTTTATGCAAGGAAAAGAGAATTCACAGGGCAATACGCTGTATTCCCCCAGGTTCGAGCACGACAACTGCGGCATCGGTGCGGTGGTGAACATCAAGGGCATAAAGTCTCACAGCACCGTAAGCAATGCTCTGACCATCGTCGAGACCCTGGAGCACAGGGCTGGCAAGGACGCAGAGGGAAAGACCGGCGACGGCGTTGGCATACTTGTCCAGATCTCACATAAGTTTTTCAAAAAAGCCGCCAAGAGGGACCTTGGCATCACTCTGACTTCTGAAAGGGACTACGCTGTGGGAATGTTTTTCTTTCCCCAGAACGAGCTTGCCCGCAATCAGGCACGCAAGATGTTTGAGATAATCGCCTCCAAGGAGGGCCTGGAGATCTTGGGCTGGCGCAGTGTGCCCTCAAGGCCGGAGGTCCTGGGCAGCCGAGCAGTGGACTGTATGCCTGCGATAATACAGTGCTTTATAAAGCGCCCCAAGAGCGTCAAAAAAGGTCTTGACTTCGACAGAAAGCTATACGTGGCCAGAAGAGTATTCGAGCAGTCCAACGAGGATACCTACGTAGTCTCACTTTCCAGCAGGACCATAGTATATAAGGGAATGTTTCTTGTGCAGGACCTGAGAAATTTCTTCCCCGACCTCCAGGACCCGGACTATGAGTCTGCCATCGCCATGGTACATTCCAGATTTTCGACCAATACCGATCCCAGCTGGCAGAGGGCGCACCCTAACCGCCTGATGGTCCACAACGGCGAGATAAACACCATCAGGGGCAACGCCGATAAGATGCTGGCCCGTGAGGAAACTATGATGTCCGAGCACCTGAAGGACGACCTGGACAAGCTCATGCCCGTGGTCAACACCGAAGGCTCCGACTCGGCCATGCTTGACAATACTCTGGAATTTCTTGTCATGAGCGGTATGGACCTGCCCCTGGCCGTGATGATAACCATTCCCGAACCCTGGGAGAACAATAAGGCCATGGACCAGCGCAGGAGAGATTTCTACCAGTATTACGCCACTATGATGGAGCCATGGGACGGACCGGCATCCATACTGTTCTCCGACGGCGACATCATGGGGGCAGTTCTTGACCGCAACGGCCTGCGGCCCTCCAGATACTACATCACCAGCGACGGGGACCTTATCCTGTCATCTGAGGTAGGCGCTCTGCCTGTGGAGCCTGAGAAGATAGTCGTTAAAGAAAGGCTGCGCCCCGGTAAGATGCTCCTTGTGGACACTGTTCAGGGCAGGCTCATCGACGATGAGGAGCTGAAGGAGCACTATGCCCACAGACAGCCCTACGGCGAGTGGCTTGACAGCAATCTGGTCTGTCTGAAGGACCTTAAAATACCTAACGCCAAGGTGGACGAACATTCTCCCGAGGCAAGAAAGCGTATGCAGAAGGCCTTCGGCTATACCTATGAGGAGGTCATGACCTCTATCCTTCCCATGGCGAGAAACGGCAGCGAGGCTATCTTCGCCATGGGTACCGATACCCCTCTGGCTGTGCTCTCCAAGGAAACTCAGCCATTGTTCAACTACTTCAAGCAGCTCTTCGCCCAGGTCACCAACCCGCCTATCGACGCCATCAGGGAGGAGATAATCACCTCCAGCAGCGTCTATATCGGCAACGCCGGAGATATCCTGGAAGAGCGCCCCGACAACTGCCGGGTCATGAAAGTGCATAACCCCATACTGACCTCCACCGATATCCTGAAGCTCAAAAGCTGCGACCGGGACGGTTTCAAGTCAGCTGTGATACCTATACTTTATTATAAGAACACCAGGCTCTCCAAGGCTATTAACCGCCTTTTCATCGAGGTGGACAAGGCTTATGCCGAGGGAGCGAACATCATGATACTGTCCGACAGGGGAGTTGACGAGAACCATCTGGCCATACCCTCCCTGCTGGCTGTCTCTGCACTGCATCAGCACCTGGTGGTCACCAAGAGAAGGACTTCTCTTGCCATCGTCCTTGAAAGCGGCGAGCCGAGAGAGGTACACCATTTCGCTACCCTCTTAGGCTACGGTGCATCTGCCATCAATCCATATCTTGCACAGGAAACTATCCATCAGCTCATTGACGACGATCTGCTCGATAAGGACTACTATGCCGCTGTGGAGGATTACGACAATGCGGTCCTTCACGGCATCGTCAAGATAGCGTCAAAAATGGGGATCTCGACTATCCGTTCCTACATGGGTTCGCAGATCTTCGAGGCTATCGGCCTTGGCAGCGATGTTATAGATACCTACTTCACCGGCACTGTCAGCCGGGTGGGGGGACTGACCCTGAAACACATCGAAGAGAACGTTGACAGGCTCCATACCGCTGCCTTCGACCCTCTCGGCCTTGGGACCGATACGGAGCTGGAGGCCATGGGCAGCCACAAGTACCGCAGCGGCAAGGAGGAGCATCTTTATAACCCCAAGTCCATCTATCTTCTGCAAAAGGCAGCCCGCACCAACAGCTATGAGGTATTCAAGGAGTATTCCCGCCTTATCTCTGAGCAGCTGGAGCCCATGAACCTCAGGGGACTGATGGAGCTTGATTACGCTGACAAGCCCTTGCCTATCGACAAGGTTGAGAGTGTGGAGTCCATCGTGAAGAGATTCAAGACCGGCGCTATGTCCTACGGCTCTATCTCACAGGAGGCTCACGAAGCCCTGGCCCTGGCTATGAACAGGCTGGGAGGAAAGTCCAACTCCGGCGAGGGCGGCGAGAGCCACGACAGGCTCGTATCCCGTGGCACTGAAAACGACCGCTGCTCCGCCATCAAGCAGGTGGCTTCGGGACGTTTCGGCGTGACTTCACGCTATCTGAATTCAGCGAGAGAGCTGCAAATAAAAATGGCCCAGGGCGCTAAGCCCGGCGAGGGCGGCCATCTGCCCGGAGCAAAGGTATATCCATGGATAGCAAAGACCCGTCATTCCACCCCGGGCGTTTCCCTTATCTCACCGCCTCCGCACCACGATATCTATTCCATCGAGGACCTTGCCCAGCTTATATACGACCTTAAAAACGCCAACAGAAATGCCCGCATTTCCGTCAAGCTGGTCAGTGAGTGCGGCGTGGGCACCGTTGCTGCCGGCGTTGCCAAGGCAGGAGCCGAGTGCATACTTATCTCCGGCTATGACGGCGGAACAGGTGCAGCCCCCAGGAATTCCATTTACAATGCAGGTCTGCCCTGGGAGCTTGGTCTTGCCGAGGCCCATCAGACCCTTATCCGCAACGGACTGAGGAACAAGGTGGTCATCGAGACTGACGGCAAGCTCATGACCGGCCGTGATGTAGCCGTGGCTGCCATTTTAGGCGCCGAGGAGTTCGGCTTTGCAACAGCGCCGCTGATAACCCTTGGCTGCGCTATGATGAGGGTCTGCAATCTTGACACCTGTCCCTTCGGCGTGGCCACTCAGGACCCGGAGCTGAGAAAGAAATTTGCCGGCAAGCCGGAGTATGTGATGAACTTTATGTACTTTATTGCGCAGGAGCTGCGTGAATATATGGCAAAGCTGGGTGTGAAGACCGTTGACGAGCTGGTGGGAAGGATCGACCTGTTAAGACCCAGGACAGGCGTAGAGGGCAAGGCCGCCTTCGTTGACCTGAAGAATATCATCAACGCAGACTATGTCTACGAAAAGCAGGAATACGCCAAAAAACACCCCTACGATTTCAGGCTGGAAGAGACTCTTGACATGAAGGTCCTGATGAAGGAGCTGCTGCCTGCTCTGGAGAAAAAGCAGAAGGCGGAAGTAAGCCTTTCCGTGGCCAATACCGACAGGTCCTTCGGCACCATGTTCGGCTCTGAGATAACGGTCCGCTATCTCAATACCCTGGACGACGATATGTATACTGTCCGCTGCAAAGGCTCCGGCGGCCAGAGCTTCGGAGCATTCATACCCAAGGGACTGACCCTGGAGCTTTCGGGAGACTCCAACGACTATTTCGGCAAGGGCCTTTCCGGCGGCAAGCTGATAGTCTATCCTCCCAGGGAGAGCGGCTTTGACCCCTCGGAGAACGTAATTATAGGAAACGTGGCCCTCTACGGAGCCACCAGCGGTAAGGCATTCATCAACGGCGTTGCCGGCGAAAGGTTCTGCGTGCGCAATTCCGGCGCTTATGCGGTGGTAGAGGGCGTGGGCGACCACGGCTGTGAATACATGACCGGCGGACGGGTGGCTGTCCTCGGCAGGACCGGCAAGAACTTTGCCGCAGGTATGTCCGGCGGCGTGGCTTATGTTCTCGACGAGGACAGGGACCTTTACACCAGGCTCAATAAAGAGATGGTGGACCTGTCAGAGCTCAGCGAGAAGTACGATATCCTTGAGCTGAAAGGCCTTATCGAAGAGCACCTTGCCGCCACAGGTTCTCCAAAGGCAAAGAAGATACTTGACAGTTTTGAGGAATACATACCTAAGTTCAAAAAAATAATCCCCCATGACTATAAGAAGATGATGTCTGCCATAGCAGCCTTCGAGGAAAAGGGCCTTAACAGCGAACAGGCTCAGATCGAGGCCTTCTATCAGATAGTAAAGCACAGATAAGGAGGTGTCCGCAATGGGAAAGCCAACAGGATTTATGGAATTTGACAGACAGGAGTCCTATGCCGAGTCTGTCAGGGAAAGAATAAAGAACTACGACGAGTTCCACATACCTCTAACTCTGGAAAAACAGCGTGAACAGGCAGCAAGGTGTATGGAATGCGGGGTGCCTTTCTGCCAGTCGGGAATGAATATCGGCGGCATGATCTCCGGGTGCCCCCTGAACAATCTCATACCTGAGTGGAACGACCTGGTATATAAGGGCAGCTATGAGAAGGCCTATAAACGACTGAGAAAGACCAACAATTTCCCGGAGTTCACCTCCAGGGTATGTCCTGCCCTGTGTGAAAAGGCCTGCACCTGCGGCGCCATAGGCGATGCCGTCACAGTTCGGTCAAACGAGTATGCCATAGTAGAGACTGCCTATGAGCAGGGATTTGTAAAGCCTGACCCGCCTAAGGTCAGGACAGGCAAGACCATAGCTATAGTAGGCTCCGGGCCTTCAGGTCTTGCCGCCGCCGACCAGCTCAACCGCCGTGGACACAGCGTGACGGTCTACGAAAGGGCAGACCGCCCCGGGGGACTGCTCATGTACGGTATACCGAACATGAAGCTTGAAAAGAACATCATAGAGCGGCGCATAGAGATAATGAAGGCCGAGGGCGTGGATTTCGTCACCGGTGCTGATGTGGGAAAGAGCATCAAGGCCTCCAAGCTCATGAAGGAGTATGACAGAGTGATCCTAGCCTGCGGCTCCTGTGAGCCGAGAGATATCAAGGTCAAGGGCAGAGAGGCTAAGGGCATATATTTTGCAGTGGATTTTCTGACCTCCACCACCAGGTCTCTCCTTGATAACGACCTGGAGGAGGGGACATTCATCTCCGTCAAGGGGAAAAACGTCATCGTGATCGGCGGCGGCGATACCGGCAACGACTGCGTTGGCACTTGCGTAAGACACGGGGCCAAGAGCATCCTCCAGCTGGAGATGATGCCAAAGCTGCCGGAGGAGCGCCAGCCAGACAACCCATGGCCCGAATATCCCCGCATCTCAAAGACCGATTACGGCCAGGAGGAGGCCATCGGGGTTTTCGGCTCTGACCCAAGGCTCTACTGCACCACCGTCAAGGAATTTGTCACTGACGAGGGGGGAGCACTCAAAGGCGCTGTGCTGATGAAACTAAAGCCCGAAAAAGACAAGGAGAGCGGCAGAACGGTGATGCGGCCCGTGGAGGGGAGCGAATATACCGTCGAGGCAGAGCTTGCCCTCATCGCAGCAGGATTTGTCGGCGCTCAGTCCTACATCATGAAGGCTTTCGGACTGAAGCCTGACAGCAGGGGCTGCGCTCCGTCTCCGGACGGCACTCACAGAACTGCGGCAGAGGATCTGTTTGTATGCGGCGATATGCACATCGGTCAGTCCCTTGTGGTAAGGGCTATCCGAGAGGGCAGAGACTGTGCTAGGGAGGTAGACCTTAGTCTGATAGGCTACACTAATCTTTAAGCGTTCAAGCCGGGAAACACCCGGATAACGATCATCTTTCACGCAAAACGGCGGGGCCTTACGCTCCGCCGTTTTGTATTTATAAAATCTCTCTGAGCTTCTCCCAGTCGCTTTCTTTAAAGCCCACCAGTACTTTTCCGTCTTTAACTGCGATGGACCTTTTTACCAGCATACCGTCCGTGGACAGCAGTCTGAGCTGTTCATCTTCGGTCATGCCATCAAGCTTGTCTTTAAGTCCCAGGCTCCGGTAAAGCTGACCGCTGGTGTTGAAAAATCTCCTCACCGGCAGGCCGCTTTTTTTGAGCCAGTCTTTCAGCTCCTCATAGCTGGGAGCGTTTTCCCTGATATCCCTGTACTCATACTCTATCCATGCGTCTTTCAGCCATTTTTCGGCCTTTTTGCAGGTCGAGCATCTGGGGTAGCATATCAAAAGCATCATATCACTCTCTTTCTGCTGCATATATCAAAAAAGCTCCGCAGATGCGGAGCTTTTCAGTTTCAAAGGTTTAGTCAGCCTTAGGGCCGGCCTCAACGATGGCCTTGTCCATGTCGGGATACTTCTTAGCGAAGTTGTCCTGGAACATCTTAGCCAGGTTGTTGGCCTGTGCATCGTAAGCAGCCTTGTCAGCCCAGGTGTCACGGGGATTGAGTATCTCAGCAGGTACCTCGCTGTCAGGAATGATCTGAGGGATCTCCAGATTGAAACGGTCATCGTGCTTGAACTCAACGTTGTTCTTCTCGAAAGCGTTGTTCAGAGCGGCAGTTACCATAGCTCTTGTGAACTTCAGCTTCATTCTGCTGCCTGTGCCGTAAGGACCTCCGGTCCAGCCGGTATTAACCAGGTATACCTTGGTGTTGTACTTCTCGATCTTCTCACCCAGCATCTCAGCGTACTTCTGTGCAGGCAGAGGCATGAAAGGCTCGCCGAACAGAGTGGAGAAGGTAGGTGTAGGCTCAGTTATACCGATCTCGGTGCCGGCAACCTTGGAGGTGAAACCGGTAACGAACTGATACATAGCAGCTTCCTTGGTCAGCAGGCTGATAGGAGGCAGAACGCCGAAGGAGTCAGCTGTCAGGAAGATGATAACGGAAGGAACGCCGCCAACGCTGGGTATAGCAGCATTGGGTATGTAGTTTACAGGATAACCAACTCTGGTGTTCTCAGCCAGAGAACCGTCATCATAGTCAGGGGTCCTGGTGTCAGGGTCGATAACGACGTTCTCGACCAGCGAACCGAACTTGATAGCGTTGTAGATCTCAGGCTCGCCTTCAGCGCTGAGGTTTATGCACTTAGCGTAGCAGCCGCCCTCGATGTTGAAAACACCGTTGTCAGACCAGCCGTGCTCGTCATCACCGATGAGCAGCCTGTTGGGATCAGCTGACAGCGTGGTCTTGCCGGTGCCGGAAAGGCCGAAGAATACAGCGGTGTCGTGTGTCTCAGGGTCCATATTGGACGAAGAGTGCATAGGCAGAACGCCCTCGAAAGGCAGGAAGTAATTCATTGTGGAGAATACTGTCTTCTTGATCTCGCCGGAATAGCCGGAGCCGCAGATAACAGCTATCTTAGTCTCATAGTCGAGAAGGATAGCAGCCTCGGAACGGGTGCCGTCGATCTCAGGGATGCACTTGAAACCGGGAGCTGCGATGATGGTGAAGAAAGCATCGCCGTAATCAGCCAGCTCCTCAGCAGTAGGTCTGATGAGCAGATCTCTGATGAACAGGTTCTGGCTTGCCAGCTCGTTCACGATCCTGAACTTCTTCTGATACTTGGGGTCAGCGCCTGCAAAGCCGTCGAAAATATAAACGTCCTTGTTCTGCAAATAAGCGATGACCTTAGCCTTTATTGCTTCAAACTTCTCTCTTGTGATAGGGAAATTGACATCGCCCCAGGCAACGTTCTTATGAGCCTCGCCCTCGTCAACGATGAACTTATCCTTAGCTGAACGGCCGGTGTACTTGCCAGTCTTGACAACAAGTGCGCCTGTGTCGCTGAGCTGGCCCTCACCCTTTATGATAGCGTGCTCAGTCAGCACAGCAGGGGAGAGGTTGCGGTAAACTGCTTTAGGGTTGATGATACCCAGTTTTTCAAGACCATATGTTTCCATTTGTCTTTCCTCCTTGTCTAAATTGTGTCAGATATCATTATATTAACTGGCACTGACTATATATTATTATACCATAAAATTGCTTAATGTCAAGCATTTTATCCCTTTAAGTTAAAAATTTATCATTCTGACCAGAGCTTTGTTTCAAAAACAGTTTTATTGGGTCAATTTGCAGGACGGAGCCGGTAAAAATTCAAGCATCGGGCGATCGGTCCCCTCAAAAAACATACAGCCCCGGGGCCTTTGCCCGAAGCTGTACTAAATAACTATGACTGTTTTGAATTTTAAATTCCCCGCTCCTGCAAAAGTTGAACGGGGCTTACTTTCGCAGTTCCTCTTGTCAGAGCCCGATAAGCGACAGTATCCTGTCCTTGGGAACAGCCCCTACGGACTGATCGGCAACTTCGCCGTTCTTGAACACGATAAGGGTAGGTATGCTCATTATGCCGAACCTCTGTGCAAGCTCCGGGTTGTCGTCCACATTGCACTTGCATACCTTCACGCCGTCGTTCTCCTCAGCTATCTGGTCCACCAGGGGAGATAGCCTTTTGCACGGTCCGCACCATACTGCCCAGAAATCCACCAGTACCGGCTTGTCAGCCTTCAGGACCTCTTCTTCAAAATTATCGTTTGTTATAACAGTAACGCTCATTATCAACATCTCCTTTTCAGTCAGGGAACAATTCCCATCACAATACTTGTATTATACCATATCCTCAGCTTTTTTTCAAGTCCATTCTCCAACGACTTTATTGTGTATTCTGCCGTATTTTTTCGTGATTATACCTAATTCAATTTTTACAGAGTGATCTTCATGCCGTCCTTAGGTATGAGCGTTTCCGGGAAAAGCTTTTTAAGCTCTTTTTCAAAGGCCTCGGGCTTTAGCTCTGCGGGACTGAAATGGGTCAGCCACAGCCTTTTCGCCCCTGCTTCTGCGGCTAAGGTGCAGGCGTCCTGCATAAGCATATGGCCCTTTTTGTCCATGCTCTCCTTCTTGTCTCTGTCGCCGTACATTCCCTCGCAGATGAACAGGTCAGAGTCCCCGGCAAAATCCGAAATGGCCGGCAAAGGCAGGGTATCCGTGGTATAGGTAAGCTTTATGCTGTCCCTCTTCTCGCCAGTGACCATCTCCGGCGTTATCCTCCTGCCGTCCTCCAGAGTGATCTCCTCCCCGGCATGGAGCAGCCGCCAGTACTGTACAGGTATCCCTAAGGCCTTAGCGTTCTCCGGCTGGAAGACCGGCTTTTTATCCAGCTTCAGGCTGTAGCCTAAGCAGGGTACGCTGTGTCTGAGCGGCAGGGTCGAGACTGTCAGCATGGGGTCTATCTTCTCCGCCATAAAGCTCACGCCCTCCTTTACAGGCAGCTTGTGGAGCACCACCTGAAAAGGCAGTCCTCCGCATACGAACAGCAGACTGTTTATGACCCTCTCGCAGTAAGCCGGGAAGTATATATCCAGCGGTCCCTCCCTGGAGCAGTTGCCCATGGAGAGCAGCAGCCCCGGCAGCCCGGTGACGTGGTCGGCGTGGCTGTGGGTGATGAGCAGCATCTCTATCCTGCTTATCTTTATCTCTGCCTTTGCCAGCGCCACCTGCATACCCTCGCCGCAGTCTATCAGCACTGCCTTTCCGTTGAGCTCGTAATAACAGCCCGTAAGGAACCTGTTTTTCAGCGGGAGCATACCTCCTGTTCCCGCCAGACAAATATCCGGCATAGTCTCACTTTCCTTTCAGTTAAAAAAACTGCCCTCTTACTTGCGGTAAAAGGGCAGTCCTGCATAGTCGAGGTGACGGGATTCGAACCCACGGCCTCTTCGTCCCGAACGAAGCGCTCTACCAAACTGAGCCACACCTCGTAAAATTACTATAATATTATACACCATTATCTCAGCTTTGTCAAGGGCTGATTTTGTTAATTTTTATCCTTCGGCAAATTTGAGGAGATCTTTCCGAACTCCTGCTGTGGATATACTTGAAATAAGGACAAAAATGTGCTATAATTGATCTGTTGGTAATATAATTGGTTATGTCCCGGCAGTCTGCGGGGCGCAGCCGGAAATTTTTTTACAGAGGTGGATTTTATGATCGAACTTAAAGAATACAGGGGCCATATCCGCAACTGGAGGGCTCTGTGCGCAGAGCTTGGCCTTAGCACGGAGCTTTCCCGCCGGGAAAGAGAGGAGCAGATAATAGTAAAGGCCTATGAAAAATGGGGCTTTGACTTAGCAGAGCATTTCTACGGTATGTTTGCTTTTGCGGTCTATGACAGCGATAAGGACCTTACTTTCTGCCTGCGTGACCATTTCGGGACCAAGCCGTTCTACTATTATGTGACGGAGGACGGCAGGCTCCTTTGCGGCACCTATATCCGCAGCATAATGGAGCAGGAGGGATTTAAAAAAGAGCTGGACCCCGATATACTCCAGATATATATGTCCCTCACCTATGTGGCCGGGGAGGATACATTTTTCAAGGGCCTCAAAAAGCTCATGCCCGGGCACTATCTGGTGTTCAGCAGCGGCAGGGTGAAGATCACCAGATACTGGCATCCCGAATTCACGCCCGATGAGAGCAGGAGCCTGGAGGAGTGGGCAGATGAGATACATTCTACCCTTTCGGCAATAATGCCAGAGGTCAAGGAGGAGGGGGAGACTGCCGAGTCGTTCCTTTCCGGCGGCGTGGACTCTTCCTACGTTCTGGCGATGTCTGACGCTCAGATGTCCGATTCCTGCGGCTATGATGACGAGCGCTTTGACGAGAGCGGCCTGGCTAAAAAGACCGCTGATATCCTTGGCAGAGGCAATTCACGCTGCAGGATAACCCCCGAGCAGTATTTCGATATCGTCCCCTATGTCATGTACAATATGGAGCAGCCCCTTGGGGACGCTTCGGCTATCGTATTTGCCATAGCCTGCAAGGCGACCGCTGAGCATACGAAGCTCTGCTATTCCGGCGAGGGCGCCGACGAGTTCTTCGGCGGCTATAATATGTACCGCAACGCCGAACGCTACGGGGACGCTCTGAAGACCTTCTATGTGGGAAATACCAACATCATGAAGGAGGAGGAAAAGCAGAAGATACTCAAATACTATAACAAAGACCTTAGACCCATCGACCTGGTAAAGTATATCTACGATGAGACCGAGGGCCTGGACCCGCTGACAAAGATGTCCGATGTGGATATACAGATCTGGCTGGAGGGGGACATTTATCTGAATGTTGACAAGATGAGCGAGGCTGCCGGCCTGGAGATAAGGATGCCCCTGACGGACAGAAGGATATTTGATATAGCCTCCAGACTGCCCTCCAGGTTCAAGGTCAGCGAGGAGCAGAACAAGGTGGCATTCAGGACCGCTGCCGCAAAGGTACTGCCCGATGAGATAGCCTTCAGGAAAAAGCTGGGCTTTATCGTGCCCATCAGGATATGGCTGGCTGATGAAAGATATAATGCCGATGTCCGTGAGAAGTTCAGGAGCGAGTCAGCTGCAAAGTTCTTTGACCTTGAGGCCATCAATGCCATCTTTGACGACTATGTGGGAGGAAATTCCGACAACTGGAGGAAGATCTGGACCATTTACACGTTCCTGGTATGGTATGAGGAATATTTTGTAAAAAGATGAGACTGTATTGCTGCCGGCAGTTGACGACGTTCTCCTTATAGGAGGATACTTTGCTGCCCGGCAGCAGTTTTTAATAAAAACTTAACATTTTGTGAATACTGCCTGCTGACGCTCGGGACGTCCCGGGTTTTCCCCGAAATCACGCTGTATGCGGACCAGGGGCATTCTGAGGACAGAGCAAAAAAAGTACTTGACAAACCCGGACTGTTGTGATATAATAATTAAGTCATCGGGGTGTGGCGCAGGTGGTAGCGCGCTACCTTGGGGTGGTAGAGGCCGTGGGTTCAAGTCCCGTCACTCCGACCAATAAAAAGCCTTTATTTACGCATTTTGCGCAGATAAGGGCTTTTTTGTTTGCTGTTTTAACATCTGCGCCGGCATACTGTCACGTTCAAGCTGCGGACTGATACCGGCGGGGAAACTCTCTGTGATTTGAACGGCACCTATCAAAAACTTTAGGCAGATCCTTTAAGACGGGTACCCATATAGAAGTTTTGCCCCGAAGCATTTTATAGTGCTTTGGGGCATTTTTTATTCGGGTGTTAAGATAAACCAGAATTTAGCACCTTAAAATTATCTCCATAGTTTCATTGATAATTGTTTCAAGTTCGTTTGCACCGTTAATCACATAATCAGAAGTCGGTAAAATATCTGTTAGCATTTGAACATAACAAATTCTTGTAGAATTCAAGTATGTATTCATTTCATTACGAATATCATCAGCAGAAGACTCTTTCATATCTCTGAGCACTCTTCGAGCCATTGCGATGTCCAACGGTGTATCAATAAATATACAGCAGTCCAGATAATCTTTCATCATTTTATTCTGATATGCAAACGGATAATCGAGCAGCAGATAATCATACTTTCCGCTGCCAATGATTCTTTCGACATCTGCTTTTAATGGTGATAAGTCCCATACATTATAAAATTCCTCAGGTTTCGAGACCCATTGGGTAAAGTCATCGGGTTCTCCGTCGAATGAGTAGTCATCAAAGTGAAGCGATGTTGTTCTTGGAAGTCTGGCTTTTAATGCGTTTACGACTGTTGTTTTTCCGCCTGCTGTAACAGCTCCGATTGCTATTATTTTCATTGTCTGCTCCTCTAAATTACGATCTATGTTAGTGATAATTATAGCACAACATAGCTGTATTGTCAATAAAAAAACGCCATAGTACTTCTGACTTTAAATCAGAAATACTATGGCTTAAAACTTCTTTATAAGCAACACCCTTAATAAACACAGCTTTTGCGAAGGGACTTTACCGTTATCTTATATGTTTTTGCAGCCTTCCGGGCATATGGAGCCATATGCAGTTGTCCGGGGCCTCGGTAAAACGGCTGTGCATATCCACGGCAGGATCGCCGCAAATGCGATATGGAGGACGATCGTCCCGAAACTCTTCCCGGACCGGCCCTCTCTTAAAACAAGGTACATATCCATGCCGCAAGCGCAGACGCCGCAGGGAATATGATAAGCAGCTTCAGCAGCTGACTTTTGATGTTATATCCGTACTTTCTGCCGTTGTACACGCTCTCTACTTCGGGATAATAATACTGGAAGAAACGGGACCTGCAAAGAATGAACCAGTCAAAAAAGACCATGTCGTAAACTTTATAGACAGTAAATATCAGTACGAACCGCAGGAAGAACTGCCAGAACGAGAATTCGTTCCTCAGACCGTCCCAGACAGCGATCGTTCCGACGCCCAGTATCGTCAGTATGCTTATGGCCATCAGGACCCAGCCCATCGCTCTCGCATCGCAGAACAGCTCCTTTGTTCTTGGTTTTAGGACCTCCTGTGCTTCTTTGGGAGCTGATGAAAAAAACTTCTCATTCTGAATGAAAGCTACTGCGGATATGAGCATGATCGTTATAGCTGCGCAAAAAACGACTGCCAGAAATATTGTTAAAAGCATGACTTTATACCTCCTGAAATGATGTATCTCAACTTGCTCTATCTTGTTTTTGACCTGCCTTTATAGCCCTTATATGCCAGGTCCACTTCACGCAGCAGCCTTTCCGGCTCCATAAGAAGCGAACCGTGCCCTCTGTTCAGGAAGACCCTGTGAGAAAAATGATACTTTGAACGGTCGATCTTTTTGATAACGTGCCATAGGCCGGGTTCTTTCTCTCCATGCCAGATATAGCTGTCCGACAGGTTGAAGGCCTCATACTTGTAGCGATACGGCATCATAGAGTATTCAAGAGCATACAGCGTGGCCTTTGAGGTCTGTTTGTATATCATCGAGTCTATATCCTCACCCAGTATCTTATTGAAAAGCTTCATGTGTCTGAACGCAAACAGTTCAATGTCAGCCAGCACGGCTGCGATCACCCTTTTGGGCAGATCGTGTCTGAGATGGGGATATTCAAGTATCGTGAAACCGTCTGCGATCGCTGTGTGAACTTTTATACGGGGGTCGAGCAGTATTTCTGTCATTATCATACCGCCAAGGGATTCGCCGAGGATAATGTCTATCTTTCCGTCGAAATGCCTGACAAGATACTCCGTGATCTTATGGGCTTCATCTGTCACGCTTGTCGCATCAACGTCAGGCTCGTCGGGGTCAAAACCATCCTCTGCAACAGCAATGATGTGATATTTTGACTTTGCTGTTTCAATGAACCTTTCAAAGCTCAGCCGCCAGGTCGTATCTACTCCGTGAAGGAGCAGGAGCGTGGTCTTGTTTTCTGTTCCGAATTCATGGTATTTCATAATATCCTTCTTTCCGGCAATGAGCAGTTTTAAGCCTGTTTGCCTTAGCTGATCTCTTTTTGCTGTAAAACGCCTGGGTTAGTCGCCACTTACTGATGACTATTATAACACACTATCGGTTTTTAGTCAATCGCTTATAATGCTTTTTGCTTTGACTTGCTGAAAAAACCTGACCGGCAAAAACGTCCCCGAAGAGAAGATATGCTGTTTTTTCGCTGTCTTTACCGCTGTTTATGAACAAATACACTTTACACGGCGGGAAAATTGTGTTATAATAAAGCCGTAGCGAGCCGGTTCTGCCGCCCTCAGTGCGAAACGGAGCCGCATAGCGTCATACTCTTATCCTGGGGAGAGTGCCTTTTATGAAAAGAAGATCTGTGGTGAACAGAACAAAGATAAAGAAAAACCGCATATGGATCACAGTGGTCCTGTTTTTGCTGCTGACGGTGCTGATGGTGGCCGACATGGCCCTGTCCGCTACTGCTTTGCTTGGCTATGCCATGAACACCAAGCTTTCGGACACTGTGCTGGGACTCACCGGTGTTTTTGAAGAATACGAGAAGACGGGCTCTGTCCCGGCGAGCTTTACCGGGGATTATTTCGTTAACGACGGCGGTAACGTTGTGGACAAGAGGGGAAGAGATACCTGTGCAAAGGGATACAGTCTCGATTACAGCACGGGGGAACGGTCCGGCACCGTTAAGGTATACAGCGACTCTGATGACCGGGTACTGGCCATGTCGGAAGAGGAGGGCTTGAAGATAAACCTGGATGAGGTCGTGGACGCCCTTGACGAAGAGGGGAACAAGTTCGACATCAAAGGACTGCTGCTCCCCTGGACCGTTGGCTCTGACTCGGATCAGCGGTTTGATGTACCGGTATGGATAGCCAGGGAGCTTTCTGACGGCAGGGAGGTATATCTCAAAAGCAGTGTGGTCATCAACGCTACGGATTATGTCACTGTGGACAGACTCTTATCTTCCCTGATGGTAGTCTACATGGTGGTGCTGCTGATAGTGATTATAAATGCAGTCAACAGTATCCTAAACCAGAAAAGGCTCATAAAAATGTTCTTTACCGACGGCGTGACCGGCGGCAGGAACTGGAGCTTTTTCCTGATGAAGGGCGAACAGCGTCTCAAAAAAAGGAGAAATGCGAAAAGATCTTATGCGGTCCTGGACGTGGACGTAGTGAAGTATCTGAACTTCTGTATATGCCATTCCATCTCAGAGGGCGAAAAGCTCCTTTGCAGGGTCTACAGGAACATAAAAGACACAGTCGGCAGGAGGGATATGGTGGTCCGCTGCAATTCTGCGGACTTTGCAGTGCTGATGGAGATCAGGGACCCAGATTCCGCCAGGGAGAAGATAAACAGCCTTATGAAAGCCGTAGAGAGCGCCGCCGGCGAGTATAGTGTGAACTTTCATATGGGGGCGTATCTCATTGAGGGCAGCTCAGACAGGTCAGCAAGAAAGTACATTGATCTTGAGGAACTCTACAATAACGCTTCCACCGCCAGGGAGGCCCTTGACAATACTGACGAGAGCGGCATCTCCTATTTCGATTCTAAAATGGTGGAGGACCAGAGGTGGGTGAACACCGTGAGCGAGAGACAGCAGGCCGCCCTGGACAATGAAGAGTTCGTGGTCTATTATCAGCCTAAATATGACCCACGCACCGACACTCTGCGGGGAGCCGAGGCCCTTATCCGCTGGCAGTCCCCGGAGTTCGGGTTCCTGACGCCGTATAAGTTCATACCTATCTTTGAGAACAACGGGTTCATAACCGAGATCGACCACTATATGATAGCTCACGCCGCCAGGGACCAGAAAAGGTGGCTGGATATGGGACTTGAATGTGTACCGGTATCGGTCAATGTCTCCAGGACCCATTTTGCCGAGCCTGATCTTGCGGAGCAGATAAGGGACATGGTCGATAAAGAGGGCACCCCTCACGAGCTTATCGAGATAGAGCTTACTGAGAGCGCTTTCTTTGACGACAAGAAGGCCATGCTGAGGACCGTCACAAAGCTGAAAGAGTACGGCTTTGCAGTGTCCATGGACGACTTCTGCTCGGGATATTCCTCGCTTAATTCTCTTAAAGATATGCCCCTTGACGTGCTCAAGCTGGACGCTGAGTTCTTCCGTGGAGAGAATGCCGATCAGCGTGGAAGGATAGTTGTGGCAGAGGCCATAAGGCTGGCCAGGAGCCTGGAAATGAGGACGGTGGCCGAGGGAGTTGAGATCAAGGAGCAGGTGGATTTTCTGGCCGAGCAGCAGTGCGATATGATACAGGGCTATTACTATGCCAAGCCCATGCCCGGTCAGGATTATGAGCAGAAGATGAAGAAAGCTTCGGGACCGCAGCAGTGAGACGGTATCCCTCCGTGAGGATCGGAGGGATATTTTTATGTCTTTGAGTCTTGAAAAATGATCTGCCGTGTGATATCATGGATAATAGTAAAGTGCAAAGGAGAAGGCTTATGAAAAACGAAAGTGTGCGGCGTATACTGATAGTTGATGACGAGGAGGAGCTTGCCGAGATAATCGCAGAGATGCTGGAGGGCTGCGGATATCAGACCGACACCGCCGCCAGCATGAGCAGCGCCTATGAGCTTTTGGGCGGAAAGGCTTATCAGCTTATCCTGCTGGATATCGGCCTGCCGGACGGAACGGGCTTTGAGATATGTGAGCAGCTGCGCCAAAGCTCCCATGTCCCGGTGATCTTCGCCAGTGCCCGCAAGACCGAGGACGACCGGATAAACAGCTTTGACATAGGGGGCGATGACTTCCTGCAAAAGCCTTATTCCATGAAGGAGCTGCTGTCGAGGGTCAATGCGCTGATGAGGAGGGCCTACGGTGATGAGGGCGGACAGGAGCTGGGTTTCGGCAGTGTCAGGATAGACCCGAAGAGCCGGACAGTCACCAAGGCAGGAAAGGCTGTGCCGATGGCCCAGAGGGAGTTTGACCTGCTGTGCTGTCTTTGCCGCAGCAAGAACGCCGCTGTATCTAAGGAAAAGCTCCTCTCAGAGGTCTGGGGCGCCTTTTCCGAGGTGGAGCCTTCCACCCTGACTGTCCATATCCGCTGGCTGAGAGAAAAGCTGGAGGACGACCCGGCGGACCCAAAGTTCATAAAGACCGTATGGCGCCTGGGATATATGCTGGAGGACCGGTCATGAGCCGGCTCATAGGGGCCTTCCTGGCCTTTGCTCTGATGATCGTTTCCTTAGGTGCCGCCGCAGTTTACCGCAGCCGCAGCCGGGAGGACCCTTCAGGCGGCTATGCGGTGGAGCTGAACGGGATAGAGAACCTTATCAGGCAGGGCAGGACAGATGAGGCCGCCGTCTGCGCCGAAGAACTCCGGCAGGAGATAAGAAACGGTCCGCCGCAGAGCGCCGATGGCACGGTGACGCTGATGTGTACGGTCTGCCTGGTATTTCTCTGCGCCGTCAGCGGTTATTGCTATGTTGTTATCATAAGGCCTTTCCACAAGCTTTCGGATTTTGCAGAAAAGGTGGCAAGAGGCGAGCTTGACAGCCCTCTGGAGTACCGCCGGGCGAACTGGTTCGGCAAATTCACCTGGGCCTTCGACAGTATGCGAAAGGAGATACTCAGGGCCAGGTCCTGCGAAAGGGAGGCTATCGAGAACAACAAGACCGTTATCGCTGCCATCAGCCACGATATCAAGACTCCGGTGGCCTCCATCAGAGCCTATGCCGAGGCCCTTTCTCTGGGAATGGACGGCGGCGGGGAGAAACGGGACCGGTACATCAGCGTCATAATGCGTAAGTGCGACGAGGTCTCAAAGCTCACTGACGATATGCTGACCCACTCTCTTTCGGACCTTAACAAACTAAAAATGTCTCCGGAGAACTTTGAGCTGTGCGGCTTTATGGAAGAGGTGACAGGTTCTCTGGACGGCTCCGCAGGAGACATCAGGCTTGAAAAGCCGTCCTATTTTCTGGACATTTATGCCGACAAGGGGCGCTGCGCCCAGATAGTCGAGAACCTTGTCACCAACAGCAGGAAATACGCCCATACCCCTATCGTGATAAGCCTTTCCCGGGAGGAAAGGTCCGCAGTTATGCGCTTTCGGGACCTCGGGCCGGGGATACCCGATGAGGATATGCCCTTCGTCCTTGGAAAGTTCTACCGTGGCCGCAACTCTTCCTCTGAAAAGGGCGCCGGCCTGGGATTATATATCGTCAGTTATATAGCTGAGCAGTCCGGGGGCGAGGTGAGCCTGAAAAACTGCTCCCCCGGCCTGGAGGTCACGGTAAAACTTCCCATCGCCCGGGAGAGCGGCTCTGTCTCTTAAGGATTTCTTAATCCTTTCTGTGGTAGGATACAGTAAAAGAAAGGAGATGGAAAAGTGAAGGAAGCTGTACTTTCAGCCAGAGGGCTTTGCAAGAGCTTTGCACACAACGGCACCCAGGTCCATATCCTCACAGGCATGGACCTTGATATCTATAAGGGTGACTTCACGGTGATAATGGGGGCCTCCGGCTCCGGAAAGTCAACGACCCTTTATGCCCTCAGCGGCATGGACAGGGCCACCGGCGGACAGGTGATCTTTAAGGGGCAGGACCTGGTGAAACTCAGCGAGAAAAAGCTCTCCGCCCTGCGTCATACGGATATTGGCTTTATCTTCCAGCAGATGCACCTGGTGAGCAATCTGTCGCTGTTTGAGAACATCACCGTCCCCGGCTATCTTAACAAGAGCCGCCCCGCCGCAGAGACAGACAGGAGGGCTCATGAGCTGATGGAGAAGATGGGCATTTCTCACATCAAGGACAATCTCCCAAGCCAGTGCTCCGGCGGCGAACAGCAGAGGTGCGCCATAGCAAGGGCAGTCATTAACGAGCCGCAGCTGCTCTTTGCAGACGAGCCTACCGGCGCTCTCAACAAGAAGAACACCACGGAGGTCCTGGATCTGCTGACTGAGCTCAACAACGCCGGCCAGAGCATACTTATGGTGACTCACGACGCCAGGGCGGCCTGCCGGGCATCAAGGCTCATCTATATCGAGGACGGCCGTGTCATAGGGGACCTTCAGCTGCCGCCCTACGACAGGCAGGAGGAGAAGTCCAGAGAGAAACAGATCAATGCCTGGCTGGGCTCCATGGAATGGTGAGGTGGGCACATGAGAAGTATACTTAAACTCATGCGGGCCAATATCCGCCACGGAAAGGGCAGCTTCTGGGGGATAGTCATACTTATGATGCTGATGACCTTCTCCTTTTCCGGCACAGTCAGCAATAACGACCGGCTCACCGAGGCCAGGCGGGAGAAATTCAGGGATTCTCAGATAGCTGACCTGATGATGTATATGTACAGCGACAACCTGAGCGATGAGATGCTGCAAGAGGTCCGGGATAACCCCGCAGTCAGCCAGGTGAGGGAGCAGGACGCAGTATTTTTCCTCGCATCGGTACAGACTGACGGCAAGGATCTGGACCTTATGATGTCGCTGACAGGCGCCGGGGATAAGCTTGACAATGTGTTTTCGGAGGACGGCAGGAGCTTTAAGAAAAACGTGAGCATAGCCGACGGTGAGATATACCTTCCCTATAAGCTCCACCTCTCGAATGACCTTCAGGTGGGCACTGAGCTTGTCCTGAAGACCCACAGCGGATATGACGAGAAGTATACCGTCAAGGGTTATTATGAGGACATCGTTACCGGCGCAAATACCATGGGCATGAACTACTGCCTGGTGTCAGACAACGATCTCAGGAGAATACAGTCCGAAAAAACGGACCGTCTTAACGGTGACCCATGCTGCGCTGTGGCAGTGAAGTGGCTGCATATATATGCTGCTGAGGGCATTTCACAGACAGAACTGAAAAAGCGTCTCAGCGATGAAACGTCTCTTATAAGCTCCGCCAACGGAGCTATGACCCGTGACAGCCTGACGGACAGTATCGAGATGTATTCAAGGGTCGGCACCCGCACCGTAGCCATCTTCGTGGTGCTTCTCATGATAGTCACCCTGATCACCATGTACAACAGCATCTCAGCCACCGTCGAGCTGGACTATGCCCAGCTGGGGGTCCTGAAAGCCCAGGGCTTTACGGCCTGGCAGATAAGGTGTGTTTATGTGCTGCAATATGTCATTGCCCTTATCCTTGGGGGAGCCGCAGGTATCCTGGTATCCATACCGGCCTGCTATTTTCTCATCGGGGCATGGAAGAATATCACCGGCCTGATGACCGATACCGGGGTATCTTTTGCAAAATGCGGTGTGCTATGCGTGGTGATAGTATTTGTCTGCACGGTGTTCATTCTTATTGCCGCAGAAAAGGTAAGGCGCATTTCACCCGTCCGTGCCATAGCCGGCGGGGCAGGAGAGGTCCACTTCAACAGCAGGCTTGACCTGAGGATAAGGCAAAAGCCGCTGTCACTGTTCCTGGCCCTCAGACAGCTCAATTCCCGCAGGAAAAGCTACATCGGCACAGTGCTGATAGTCATGATGCTGGTCTATTTCATCGTCAGCATAATGATGCTGGCCGGGGGACTTGACACTGACAAGCTGTTCTACCAGATAGGCGGCGACATCACCCTGACCAATATGGGCGGGCTGACACTTGACAGCGTCCCTGATGTAGAGGAAGAGATAAGAAAGATAGATCCAGGCGCAGTCCTTGAGACTGCCACCTATCACCGTATGCTCGTTGACGGCGAGCTGACCCCGGTGCATTACTTCCGTGCCGAAGAGGCGGTCTACAAGCCGTACAAGGGCAGGGCGCCCATATATGAAAACGAGATAATGATAACAAAGAACGTCAGTGAGCAGAGCGGCAAGAAGATAGGAGACAGCATACGGGTAAAATATATGGATAAGGAAAACGACTACGTCATAACCGGCTATTTCCAGACCGTCTGGGACTTCGGTTATGTCACGTCAGTGACCCAGGAGGGCATGAGGCTCACGGGCTATAACGGCATAGAGGAGGCCTTTGTAAGGCTAAACGATGTGTCGAAGCGGGAACAGGTCATAGATATGCTCAACGGGAAGTATGAGGGCAGCCTTAAAGCCGCCAGATTTGAGACGGACGCCTTCGGGGATTCCTACAAGAAGGTAGTCGATACCCTGATGTACTC
Source organism: Ruminococcus sp. (assembly GCA_017478965.1). GTDB lineage: Bacteria > Bacillota > Clostridia > Oscillospirales > Ruminococcaceae > Hominimerdicola. The sequence goes on from JAFVCV010000001.1 coordinate 66,113, forward strand.
GCTGACTGCGGCCATGTATGCGGTGCTGCTTATCTTCGCTGCTGTCATAGTCAATATGGTCTGCAAAAGGACCTTTATCCGGGAAAGGACCGACATCGGGATCTTCAAGGCCATCGGATTTACGGCCGGGGACCTGAGAAGGCAGTTCGCCGTGCGCTTTGCGGTGGTGGCTGCCGCAGGTGCGGCTTTGGGCTGCGGTGCAGGTATGCTCTGGTCGAGAATGATGATAAGCTACGTGCTCAATATCGTGGGCCTGACGGACTTTACTTACGACTATCCGCTGTCGGTGTTCGTACTTCCGGCCCTGTGCGTCTGCCTGTGCTTTTACGTTACCGCCTATATCTCCACCGCAAAGGTGAAGAGCGTAGAGGTAAGGGAGCTGGTGACAGAATGATCTTTTTAAGGCTGCTGCGCCTGCGGCGGCCTTTTTGCTTTTCCTGCACAGACTTTTTTAGTTTAAAGAGACTAATTGGAAACTTTTAATAAAAATTATGATCACGGACTTGAATAATTGACGGATATGTGATATAATAATCCATAGCATCGGGAAGCCCCCGGGCTTAAAGGAAGAGCATAAGGAGAATTCTATGTCAAAAAAGCAAAGGACTAGGAAAGATCTCAGGGGTATAAGACTGATACAGGCCGCTATGATAGCAGGATATGCGCTTCTGGTCATCGCTACGGTGGCCATCGTGACCAGACTTGCCGTCAAAAAGACTGACACCGTGCTGAAAAACAAGGTAGTGACGATGACCTCCTCGCTGAGTATGCAGATGAAACTGAACCTTGACAGCTATATGTCGAGAATGGAGACCATAGCTACTCTTGCCTTCGGCGAAAGGCTTTCTTATACCTACGATGCGGCGGACCCGTCAAACGACGAGTACGATGCCATCAATAAAGAGAAGACCATAAGCGACAGACTGTACAGCCTGTGTATAATGGAGAATTTTGTGGACTACGGCATAGTCTACAGCAATAACAGAACAGTGGGGAAGGTCTCTAACGGCACCTCAGGCCTGTTCGGAGACCGTATGTATGATGAGCTGAGCTCGATGATAACCAACGAGCGCACCGAGGACGGCTGGTCCACGGGGAAGAACGGGGACTTCAGAAGGATATACTATGTCAAGAGGGTCCATAAGAACGCTGTGCTGTTCATATCTTTCTATGCCAATGAGCTGAATGAGGTCTTCGACAACCCGGAGACCTTGTCGGATATGCAGATAAGGCTCATAAATGAGGACATGAAGATGATCTATTCCAAGGACAGCCGTGAGGTGGGGCAGGAGCTGCCGAAGGAGATAGGAGATAAGGTTGGCAGCGAGACCGCCGCTTCGTTTATGGATAACGAGTACCTGGTGTCGGTGAACAAGTGCGGGGACTGGTACGTGGTCTGCTCCATTCCCACACCAATAATACTCAACGAAAAGAACGACATGACCAGATATATCTACATGACCGGCGCTGTTGCTGCCCTGCTGGCGGCCTTGGTGGGGCTTTATCTCAGCTATCTGCTGGCGGCTCCGGTAAAGAGCATAGTGGCGGAGCTTGACAACAAGGCCCGCACCGACAGGCTCACGGGCATACTCAATAAGCTGACCTTCGAGGAGCTTGCCGGAAGTACCCTGGAGAATTCTCTGGAGAACGAGCACCGGGCCATGGTAATACTTGATATAGACGACTTCAAGGGCGTCAACGACACCTGCGGCCATGCCGCCGGGGACAGGCTGCTGGAGAATACCGGAGCTATCCTCAGGGAGGTGTTCACGGATAACGACTATCTTGGCAGGATAGGCGGCGACGAGTTCTGTGTGCTGGTCAATGAAAGGACCGGCAGCGGCGAGACCTTCAACAGCTATATCGAGGAGCGCTGCGCTGCGCTGAGCGAGGCCTTCCGGGAGAACAGCACTGCCAGGGAGCTTGGACACAAAGTCTCGGCCAGTATAGGCGTGGCGGTCTATCCGATGGACGGGAGGAGCTTTGAGGAGCTTTATTCAGCCTGCGACAAGGCCCTTTACCGGTCTAAAAAGAAGGGCAAGGATACATACTGTTTCTATGACTCTTCTATGGAAAGCGAGGGAGAGCGATGAGGAAAAGGCTGGCGGCTCTGTCATTGGGCGTGGCGCTGATGTTTTCCGGCTGCGGGGAAGAGAATGTGGTCTTAAAGCAGAA
>JAFVCV010000013.1 GCA_017478965.1 Ruminococcus sp.
ACGTTCTTCTGAACGCCGCCGTAAACTACGCCGTACTTGCTCACATCAATAGGCTCGCTCAGGACGCAGCTGGAAACGTCTGCTACCAGGATATGGCCCTTGGTGTTGGGCAGCTCCTTATACTTGGTGCCGTAGATGGTGTTGTTCTCGCAGATGTAAACATAGTCTGCATCCTCAGGGATATCAAGGTCAGAGCAGTCAGGGATATAAGAGAAGGTCTTGTCAGCGGAAGATGCAACTCTTACTACCTCGCCGTACTTCTCAGCCTCGGCAGCGGCCTTCTTTGCCCACTGACCGGTGATGATGTAAGCAGCCTTGCCGTTTTTCATCAGGTTCATAGGTACCTCTGCGAACTGCAAAGATGCGCCGCCCTGTCTGAAAATCACTTTATAGTTGTCGGGTATGCCCATAAGCTCTCTCAGGTCGGCCTCAGCCTCCTTGATAATGGTGTCATAAGCCTTTGAACGGTGGCTCATCTCCATAACGCTCATGCCGGTGCCCTTATAATCGAGCATCTCCTCAGCAGCCTCTTTGAGCACTTCCTCAGGAAGTACAGCGGGACCTGCGCTAAAATTGTACACTCTACCCATTTTAAATAACCTCCAGTTCATTTTGGTACGGTCAGGCCTCAGGCCTTACACCCGTGATAATTAATAAATCAACACTATTATTATATTACTTTATGTCCTGATTGTCAAGGGGATTTTGATAATTATTCAATAAAATCCCCCGGGAAAGCGGCCCTTCCATGAATAAATCTCTTCCGGGAAATTCGCATCGGTCCCGAAGGTCAGGCTTTTGGGTCCTCACATAGGGCCGATTTTGAATTATTTGATCCAAAAAATTGCATGAGCCGGGCGCCCCGGGGCCTTTTTGTCGATATTGCTCCTTGACATTATCGGTAAATGGTGGTACAATAGGACCCGTAGGTCAGTTTTTCTGACAATAATCACATAAAGAGGTAATCGAAATGAGAACGTTCCTGAAATCCCATAAGCTGGATAATGTTTGTTACGATATCAGAGGTCCCGTAATGGACGAGGCCGACAGAATGATAGCAGCGGGTGAAAAGATACTGAAACTCAACATCGGCAATCCTGCGCCCTTTGATTTTGACGCCCCGGACTATATCCTCAGGGCTATGACGGACAATCTGCGCAACGCCCAGGGCTATTCGGCCTCCAAGGGCATCACCGAGGCCAGGGAGGCCATACTTGGATATCACAGGAAAAAGGGCCTGAATGTGGAGTCCATCGACGATATTTACACCGGCAACGGCGTAAGCGAGCTTATCACCATGGTCATGCAGGGGCTGCTCGACAACGGCGATGAGGTACTGGTGCCTGCGCCGGACTATCCACTGTGGACGGCCTCAGTGACCCTTGCGGGGGGAACTGCGGTCCACTACATATGCGACGAAAGCTCTGAGTGGTATCCGGACATCGAGGATATGAAGAGCAAGATCACCCCGAAGACCAAGGCCATAGTCATCATCAACCCCAACAATCCCACCGGGGCCGTTTATCCTAAGGAGGTCCTGGAGAAGATAGCAAAGCTTGCAAAGGAGAACGAGCTGATAGTTTTCTCTGACGAGATCTATGACAGGCTGCTGATGGACGGGGTGGAGCATACCTCTATCGCCTCCATCGACCCGGAGCTGTTCTGCGTGACCTTCAACGGGATCTCAAAGTCCCATATGTCAGCCGGTTTCCGTTCGGGCTGGATGGTGCTCTCGGGAAACAAGAGCGGCGTCAAGGGCTACATAGAGGGGCTGAATATGCTGTCCTCCATGAGACTTTGCTCAAACGTCCAGGCTCAGTACCTTATACCTGCGGCCCTCAGCGGCAGCGGCGCACCGGATAAGGAGCTTTTGCCCGGGGGAAGGATATATGAGCAGAGAGAGTGCATCTATACTCTTCTCAACGAGATCGACGGCATGAGCGCCGTAAAGCCCAAGGCTGCTTTTTACATCTTCCCCAGGCTGGATGCTGCGAAATTCGGCATCACCAGCGACGAGCAGTTCGTGCTGGATTTTTTAAGGCAGAAGAAGATACTTCTTGTCAGCGGCACCGGTTTCCACTGGGAACAGCCCGATCATTTCAGGATAGTATACCTTCCCACTGTGGAGGAGCTTCGCTACGCTATGGGCGAGATGAAGGATTTCCTTTCCACCTACAGACAAAACTGACAGATATGAAAAGGCCCTGCCGGAGCAGGGCCTTTTTTATATGCCTTTATCAGTATGCTTTGCCCCAGAGGACCATTTTCTTTGCGGGCTTTCCGCAGCAGATGCAGACGTCTGAGAGCTGCTCCTGATCGAAGGGTATGCAGCGTGAGCCTACGCCGGTCAGTTCCTTGACCCTGTCCTCACATTCCTCTTCGCCGCACCACATGGCCTTGATAAAACCGTCGCCCTTCTCTTCCAGAGCCTTTGTGATCTCGTCGATAGCCGTACACTTATAGGTCCGTCTTTCACGGTTCTCAAGAGCCTTCTGATAGATGCCGTCTCTGACGGCCTCCAGCCTGTCCCTGACAGTCTCTGTCACGTTTTCAAAAGCACAGAAGGTCTTCTCTCTGTCGTGCCTGGTAACTACCACGCACTGACCGTTCTCTATATCCTTAGGGCCAAGCTCTATCCTGACAGGAACACCCTTCATCTCGTACTCAGCGAATTTCCAGCCCGGGCTCTGCTCGCTGTCATCAAGCTTTACCCTTATGCCTGCGGCTTTAAGGGTATCATAAAGCTCCTTAGCCTTGTCCAGCACACCCTCCTTGAACTGCTGTATAGGCACGATGACTGCCTGGACAGGCGCAACTGCCGGAGGCAGCACAAGGCCGTTGTCATCGCCGTGGGTCATGATGATGGCGCCGATGAGCCTGGTGGTAACGCCCCATGAGGTCTGGTGGGGGTAGGCCAGCTTATTGTCCCTGCCGGTGAACTGTATATCAAAGGCCCTTGCAAAGCCGTCCCCGAAATAGTGGGAGGTGCCGGCCTGGAGAGCCTTGCCGTCGTGCATAAGGGCCTCGATGGCATAGGTGGCCTCGGCCCCGGCGAACTTGTCGCTGTCGGTCTTCCTGCCCTTTACCACAGGCATAGCCAGGTCCTTCTCGCAGAAGTCCGCATAGACATTCAGCATACGCTCTGTCTCTTCGATGGCCTCCTCAGGGGTCTCGTGGATAGTGTGGCCCTCCTGCCAGAGGAACTCTCTTGACCTGAGGAAGGGTCTGGTGGTCTTTTCCCATCTCACCACGCTGACCCACTGGTTATATAGCTTTGGCAGGTCTCTGTAGCTGTGAACGATGTTGGCATAGTGCTCGCAGAAAAGAGTTTCCGAGGTAGGCCTTACGCAGAGCCTGTCCTCTAACTTTTCACTTCCCCCGTGAGTGACCCAGGCCACTTCAGGGGCAAAGCCTTCAACATGGTCCTTTTCCTTTTGCAGCAGGCTCTCGGGAATGAACATAGGCATACAAACATTCTCATGCCCCAGCTCCTTGAATCTCTGGTCAAGATCTTTCTGGATATTCTCCCAGATAGCGTAGCCGTAGGGCCTTATGACCATGCAGCCCTTCACGCTGGTGTAGGCTATCAGTTCAGCCTTGGTACAGATGTCGGTGTACCACTTTGCGAAATCCTCGTCCATAGAGGTTATCGCATCAACCATTTTTTTGTTTTTTGCCATTTTTCAACTCAACTCCATATATGTCAGAATTATAGATCTTATAGTTCGGGTCGAAGTCCTCCAGCTTTGAGGACTCAAAGGCCCCGTGGACCTCATACTTTTCCGGGTCCGTGACCTGTTCGGTGTTTCCGGCTCCCTGGGGGATCTCAGTATCTTCCTCTTCCCGGACGAAGAGCTTGCCCCGCTCGATCCTGTCCGCAGTTTTCGGGTCGTTTTTCTGTATCCAGGCGGCGATCTTCGGGGTAACGATGCAGGCTAAAGCGATAAACACCATGACTATCACACATTTGCCTGCCACCTTCAGCAAAAGCTCCGTGAGCTGGCTGTTCATTTCCCCTGCCCCTCGCTTTTTATCTTCATATAAGCCTTTATTATGGCCAGCTGGGTCTTGGCGTCGGGGACTTCATCGTTCATCACCATACCAAAGGCCTGCTCCAGCGGTATCTTCTTTACGCCTAAGAATTCACCCTCGTCCAGATGCTGCTCGCCGAAGCTCAGGTCCCTGGCAAGGTACATATGTATGATCTCAGTATCATAAGCTACTGTCGGATAGAGCTTTCCCAGATACTCAAACCTTTTCGCCTCAGCGCCCACCTCTTCTTTAAGCTCTCTTCTTCCGCATTCCTCCGGGTCCTCGCCGAACTCCAGCTTTCCTGCGGGGACCTCGGTAAGGGCCGTATGGAAAGGATATCTGTACTGCTCGACCATATAGAGCATACCCTCCCCGTCAACTGCCGCAACGCAGACGCCGCCGGGGTGCCTGATGAACTCTCTGACAGCCTTGCCGCCGTTTTCAAGCTCCACGTCGTCCCTGAAAAGCTTTACCACTATTCCGTCGAAGATCTGCTCCGAACCAAGGGTCTTTTCGTTTATATATGCCAATCTCGCCGCCCCCTTACTTATCTTCGCCATTGTCCGGCCTGGCTGGCTTTTTCTTCCTGCCGCCGTTTCTCTTCTTTATCTCCGCATACCAGGAGGGTCCTGCATAGATGAACAGCGCAGCCACGCCCATTGCTGTCATTACGGCGCCGGCCTTCTGGCCCTGAGCGCTGTAGCTGAACTTTATCTCGTTGTCGCCTGCCGGGCAGCGAACAGCCATAAAGCCGTAGTCTACCCTTTCGACCTTGGCGGCGATGCCGTTGACCTCAGCTTTCCAGCCCTTCTCATAGGGGACGCTGAAGAACACCAGCTTGGGGCTGTCCAGCTTTATCCTTCCGGTAAAGCCGTTGGTGTCGTATTCAAAGCTGTAGCAGCTGTTCTCTCTTCTGTCAAGGCAATTCTGCCTGTAGGCCTCCTTGGTATAGTCGCTGTCCTCAAAATTATAGTAGGAGATGATGTCCGAATACTGAGCGGCCTGGTTATCATTGAGTACCAGTGCCTTCATAAGTATCTGGGTCTTTTCGACTTCGCCTGCGTCCTTGACGGTCTTGTCGTTGGTGTAGTGATCGAAGGCAAAGCCCATGGGGACATAATACTCGTTCTCATAGACATTGAACTTGTTCTGGGTATCAACGTAGTGGAAATCCTCCATCTCGAAAAGGTCCTGGTCGGGGTCGTTCTCCTTGGTGCCTTCTCTCTGTGCGTCGTCGAGCTGATCGAAGTAATACTTCACCGAGAACAGCCCTCTGAGCGGATAGACCTTCTTTTCCATTCTGGAAGCCACGTCCCTGGTCTGGCCTATCTCTGCATAGAAGTCCAGTATAGCCGGAGTAACGCAGCTGTGGAAGCATCTCATAGAGGACAGTCCCCAGAACATACAGAAGTTGTCCACGTTCTCAGAGGAATCTATCCTGTAGAAATTGTTGGTCGGGCTGTAATTGGCAGAGCGGCTCTCCAGCTTATCCATGTCGATATCCCTGCTGCCGAAAATGGCTATCTCTGCATAGTCCTTGTTCTCGCCGCCCTGAGCCACGCCGTAGAGCACCTCAGAGGTATTGCAGATCACGCAGGCCACCACCGTCATCCAGGCGGCTATGCGGCCGAAGTTTATCTTGTCCCTTATGCCCTTTTTAAGCAGGCCCTTTACCAGTATGGCGAGCATTATCATCATCATGGCGGTAACGCCTATCTGGATATAGTAAAGCTCCGGGTAAACGGCCAGATGGAAGTAGGTGAGCTTGCCGTCGATATACTTAGGCAGTGACCCTACCCCAAGGAAACCTATACCGGCCAGTATAGTCGGAAGAAATCCCTTTTTCAGCCCGACCGGGTCCTCGTCTATGACCTTTGCCGTCATCAGGCAGAACAGCAGTATGGGCATATAGAACCATCTTGCATAGTAAGACGAATTGAACAGTATGAAAGAGGAATTGAGTATCGGAACGCAGGCCATTATGATGAAAACTATCAGCGACCAGCACAGCCAGTCCTTCTTGCCTGCCTTATTGCGTATCCTGTAGTAAGCGATGACGCCGCACATGGAGAACAGCGGCAGATAGCCGGCTATGGAAGCCCACCTGGCCGAGTTTACGTCGAAGAGGTTCACTCTTGCGGGCATATCCGAAAGGGTGAAAAATGCCTGGAATATCCTGCCGATCCTGGCCTTGTCGCCGTAGAGTATGATATCAAGGCCTATGAGCCTGCTGTCAACACGGTTGTTGTTCATGACCTGCAGGACCGACGGCAGCAGCATTACGGCTGCGATAAAGCCGCCTATGCAGGCCTCGATGAGCAGATTTATGAACTTCTTCATATCCACGTCGAAGTCCTTGTCGAGACATCTGAGGAAGAAATACACCACTATGAAAACTGCCTCGCAGACTAAGAAGAAGTAGCTTATAAAGGCCGACAGTGCCACCGTCAGCGCAAAGACGCCCTTCTTGTTGTCCTTGACAAGCATCTCAAAGCCAAGGAGCATCAGCGGGAAAAAGGCCGTGGCGTCATGGAAATGGTTGAAGAATATGTTATAGGTCTGAAAACCCGAGAAGGCGTAGAGCATAGAACCGATGAAAGCGGCATTCTTGTTGTTCACGAACCTTCTGAGATAGGCATAGGCGCAGACCGCCGCAACGGCAGTTTTCAGGCACAAGAGCCAGGGCATCAGATAGACAGTGTCCCCCACGGGGAACAGAGTCGTCAGCCAGAAAAACGGCGAGCCTAAAAGATAGAATGACCAGGTGCTCACCACGCCGGTGCCAAGGTCCGTCCCCCAGTCCCAGCCGAAGTTGCCGTTCTTGACCATCTCCTGCATATGCTTGTAGAACATGAGCTGCTGGGAAGTGAAGTCGCCGTAGTACATGAATATGCCGTTATTCTTTATCATTGATGGGATAAAGCAGATGAGCATACCTAAGAATGCGCACACGAACAGGGACACATATTTCTCCCTGCTCCTGCCGGTCTCCACATCGACATCCGGTGCAAAGAAATAACCTTTCAGCTTTTTTATCATTTCTAGATCCTCTTTCCTGTGAACTTTTACCAAAGTCTCCGGGGGCGGAAAAGCGGAAAAGCTCCCGCCCCGGCCGGACTTTCCCGGTCATACATTGTTTATTATAGCACATATCGGCTCCAAATGCAAGGTTTTCGGCAAAAATTCAGAAAAAGTTGCCTTTCTGAAAGCTCCTTGACAAATGTGGCAGTATATGGTAAAATACCTTATACGGTTTTATACAAAAATCGAAGGGAAATGTTAAAACTTTTGTTCATTTCATCAGATGGATAATAAGGAGGGACCGATTTGAAAGAGATCATCGGAAAAAAGCTCAGGACATTACTGACAGGGGCGGCGGTCAGTGCGGCGGCAGCGCTGCTGTGTACTCTGCCGGCAGGGGCGCAGTTCATGAACGACCCCGGCGACGTTAACTGCGACGGGGCCACGGACTATCTTGACGTTGACGCCATGATATCCATGATAAACAAGGAGAGGGAGCTCAGCAAGCAGGGCAAGCTCAACGCCGACATTACCGGCGACGGACTTGTGACCTATGAGGACCTGGACCTGCTCATAAGCATAATCAACGGCGAATACGTGCCGAAAAAGACTGAAGAGATCGCTCTGCCGACAGACGAGAGCCAGGTGGTGAATGAAACGCCGGCGACCTACAGCAGCCTTGGGGTCAGCAGAGATGATAAGGACGCCTTTGAGGAGAAGATAAAAAGCGAGACAAAGCTCCCCGCCATCAACATCACCACAAAGGACAACAGCGAGCTGATCCTTTCGAGGGACATCTACACCTCCTGCGTGGTGGACGTTTTCAATGCAGGTGAAAAATTCGAGCTTGACGAGGTCAGTGCCGGCATAAGGGTCAGGGGCAATTCCTCGGCCTTTTACGGCGACGTAGAGAAGATAAAGCAGAACACCGTGCCGTACAGGATAAAGTTCGACAAGAAGACCAATATGCTCGGCCTTAACGACGGAGCGAAATGCAAGAGCTGGGTGCTCCTGAAAAGCGACTGGGACCTGGTTAGAAACGACATCGCCCTCAGGTTCGGCCGGACCATTTTCGGTGACGACGCTTATTGCAGCGATGCTAAGCTGGTGGACCTTTATGTAAACGACAAGCTCCAGGGCGTATATCTGCTTTGTGAGCAGAACCAGGTGAACAAGAACCGTGTGAACGTCAGTGAGCCTGAGGAGAACTACACCGGCAAGGACTTCGGCTTTTATCTGGAGCTTGACAACTACGCCTGGGAGGACCCGGACAATCAGTATGTGAATATGCGCTACGGCGGGGCCTACTGCACGGACATCACCGGGGTAAGGAGAAAGTTTGAATCTGCGGCCTACTCCATAAAGAACGATATCTACACCCAGGCCCAGAAGGACTTCATAAGCAAATATCTCAACAATATCTTCAGCATAGTCTACAGGGCCTGCGAACGGGGCGAATACTACACCTTCGACAAGAATTACGACCTGGTAAAGGCTGACTTCACCTCGGCGGAAGAGACCTTGGCAGCGGTCATGGACCTTGACAGTGCGGTGGATATGTATCTGCTTTACGAGATAGTCCACGACTACGACTGCGGCGAGGGCAGCTTCTATCTCTGCGTGGACTTTGACAAGGACAGCAAGATAAACAAGCTCCAGTTCACCTCGCCCTGGGATTTCAACTGGGCCTATAACGACAGTACCGAGCGTTACTGGGCAGGGGCTTTCTGCGAGCAGAGCTTTGCTGACAGTTTCGGAGACAGGTCCAACCCATGGTTCATAGTTCTTGCCAAGCAGGACTGGTTCAGGCAGAGAGCCAGCGAGAAATGGCAGGCACTTAACGGGCAGGGCGCCATCAGAGCCTGCATAGATGAAGAAAAGGCCATTCTTGAAACTTACAGAGAAGACCTCAACAGACCCGCCGACGGCGCAGTTGACGCAGCTTACAGTCTGCTGGACGGCTGGCTGACACAGCGCCTTGACTGGATGGACAGGACCTTTAAGAGTGAACAGTGAACAGATAACAGTGAACAGTAAGGGGCTGACCCTTGCTGTTCACTTTTTTTGCCTTGACATCGGAGCGTGTATGGTTTATAATTGTAAAAGACCCGCTGCGGGCGGGTCGGTCATTTTGTCCCTTCCCGGCCTGCGCCGGGGAAGAAAGAAGGATAACTCCACCGCTGAGGGCGGGAAAAGGTAAGGTAAGAAAAATGAGATATTCAGTATATCTTTTTGACCTTGACGGGACGCTCTGCGACACCGGCGAGGGGATAATCAAAGCGGCGGGATACGCTCTGGAAAGGCTGGGAGAGCCTATGCCGGACAGCGGTACCATGAGAAAGTTCATCGGGCCTCCCCTGTGGGACTGTTTTGAGAAGGTAGTGGGCCTTGACAGCGAAAAGACCGGCCGGGCGGTAAAGCTCTACCGGGAATATTACGCAGAAAAGGGCCTGTATGAAAACAGGCTGTATGAAGGCATCGAGGAGACTCTCAGGACCCTGAAAGAGGGCGGCGCCGTCCTTGGGGTGGCTACCTGCAAGCCGGAGCCTTTTTCCGTAAAGATACTCGAAAACCACGGTATTGCGGGATATTTTCAAAGCATAACAGGCTCGCTTACCGACGGCGGAAGGCGTGAGAAGGAAGAGGTCATAAACTGCGTGCTGGAACGCATAGGCTGTGATGACATCGGGAGCCGCCGGAAGGCAGTCATGGTAGGGGACCGCAAATACGACCTTATCGGAGCAAGAAAGACAGGCTTACAGTCGATAGGAGTGCTTTACGGATACGGCAGCCTGGAGGAACTGAGGGAATACGGGGCAGAACACCTGGTAAACAGACCGGAAGAGATACCGGCCGTCTGAAAACTAACCGGCCGCCCCGCAGGCAGCATACCGTGAAAAGTCAAAGGAGAAAACGATGCTAAGCAGAACACAAACAGACGATCTCTTCGAGCCATATGGGATAAAGCTCACCGACAGTATGTATGAGCGGCTGTCTGTCTACGCCCATATGCTCACAGAACGCAACAAGGTCATGAACCTGACAGCCATAACGGACGATATGGGGATAGCTGAAAAGCATTTTTTTGACAGCATATATCCCTTCACCCTCTTTGTGCCGGATAAGGGGAGCAGGCTCATCGACGTCGGCACGGGCGCAGGTTTCCCGGCCGGGCCGCTGAAAATATTCCGGGACGACCTTGATATCACCCTGCTAGACAGCCTTAACAAAAGGGTGGGTTTCCTGAAAGAAGTCTCAGATGCGGCGGGCCTTGGCGCAAAGTGCATACACGGCAGGGCCGAGGACCTTGGAAAGGACATAGCCTACAGAGAGAGCTTTGACATCGCCACTGCCAGAGCGGTATCCAACCTTACTGCCCTGAGCGAATACTGCCTGCCCCTTGTCAGGATCGGGGGGTATTTCGTTTCACTAAAAGGCTCCGCCGGCGGGGAAGAACTCAGAGCCGCAGAGAAGTCCATAAAGGTCCTTGGGGGCAGCGTTGAAAAGACCCTGCGCTACACCCTCCCCAGCGGCGACGGCAGGACGCTCATAATAATAAAAAAGACCGCCCCTACTCCGGCGGTCTATCCCAGGAACGCCGGTCAGATCAAAAGATCGGCGCCTGTCTGAGCCATTGGCTCACCTATGATGGGCGGCATCAAAGAGCCCCGCAGGCCGTTTGCGTTAAACGGCCTGCGTCAGAAAGATCACTATATATCCACGACCCAGATAATGTCGTCTGCCACTATCTTGTCAGGCTTCAGGTCCAGGTTCGGGTAGACGTACTTATAGAACAGGATCGCCAGCACGCCCAGCAGCAGCAGGACACTGATAAAGGTGAACATTCTTTTCGCTTTCTTTTCAGGGTCGTCCTTCTTATCTTTCATATCTATTCCTCCAATTTATTTTCTCCCCGCAGGGTCTGAACTTACTACCATTATACACGCCATTTTACCGAATGTCAAGAGCGGAGACGAATTTTAACAAAAACGGGTATTTTATGGGATTTTCCCCCGATGAAAAATTTTTTCGGGGGTATTTTTCTGGTCTGCGGCGATTGACAAAGAGAGAAAAATATGTTATAATTTATAAGCAAAAATTTTTTTAGTTTTTAATTTTGTCGTGTTTTTCAAAGTGAGGTGAAAAAAGTGACGAACGGTGACAGTTGCGGGTCAAAAGGACGAGCGGTCTGGTTTTACGGTATAAATGCCAATATCCTTTGCAGGGGCGCAGCTGTGGGCGTCGCTTTTTGCGGGGGATAGTGCCCTTGTGTCATAAAAACAGTCTACTCGTATGAGCTTACGGCCCGCAGGCATATCATAGGCTCATGCGAGTTTTTTTGTCCCTTTGGCTCCTATGTCGATATTTGAAATAGGAGGTAAAGCTATGTCAGAAGAGATAGAGAAGGCTGCACAGAGCGCTGAGACAGTGACGGACAGCGACGGGCTGAGTGCGGCCAAGCCTGACTACGAGCAGGAGATCATAAACATAATCAGGGGGAACATCTCCCCCAAGGCAATGCAGCAGAAGCTTGACGACTATCACGGCAACGACGTCGCCGGGGTAATGGAAAAGCTTACCTTGCAGGAAAGAAAAAAGCTATACAGGGTCTGCAATGCAGGTATGCTGGCAGAGGCCTTCGAGCATCTGGAGGAGGACGCTGCGGGGGTATACCTTAACGAAATGGACCTGGCAAAGGCAGCGGCGGTCATTTCCCAGCTGGAGACAGATACGGCGGTGGATATCCTCCATGAGATAGACAAGGAAAAGCGCTCGCTGATGATAGACAGTCTGAGGCCCGATATCAGGGACGAGATAAAGCTCATCGCCTCCTTTGACGACGATGAGATAGGCAGCCGCACCACCACCAACTGCATAATAATAAGGGAGAACCTGAGTGTAAAGCAGGCCATGAGCGAGCTGATAAGGCAGGCGGAGGTCAATGACAACATCTCCACCATATTCGTAGTGGACGAGGAGGGGGACTTCTACGGGGCCATCGACCTTAAAGAGCTCATAACCGCCCGCAGCCACACCTATCTTGACAGTCTCATTGCCACCTCGTTTCCCTATGTCTATGCCCATGAGACTATCGACGACTGTATAGAGATGCTAAAGGATTATTCTGAGGACAGCATACCGGTCCTGGACAACAGCAACAAGCTTTTAGGCGTCATCACCGCAAAGAGCATGATAGAGGTCGTTGACGACGAGATGGGTGAGGATTACGCAAGGCTGGCCGGTCTGACCGCAGAGGAAGACCTTCAGGAGCCGCTGAAGGAGAGCATGAAAAAGCGCCTGCCATGGCTGCTGGTACTGTTGTGCCTGGGGATGCTGGTCTCCGGCGTGGTGGGGGCCTTTGAAAAGGTCATCGCACAGCTGACGCTCATCATGGCGTTCCAGTCCCTGATACTTGACATGGCCGGCAACGTGGGCACACAGTCCCTTGCGGTCACCATCAGGGTCCTGATGGACGAGAACCTGACATTGAAACAGAAAATGCACCTTGTGACCAAGGAGATGAGGGTGGGCCTCTGCAACGGACTTTTGCTGGGCGCCATAGCCTTTGTTTTCGTGGGGCTGTACATTATGTTCTTCAAGCACAAGGCGGCGCTGTTCTCATTTGCGGTGTCGGGCTGCATAGGCATCTCCCTGGTGCTTGCCATGCTGATATCGAGTTCTGTGGGAACGCTCATACCTTTGTTTTTCAAGAAGATTAAGGTAGATCCTGCCGTGGCTTCCGGTCCGCTGATAACCACCATCAACGACCTGGTGGCGGTAGTTACCTACTACGGTATGAGCTGGATACTGCTGCTGAACGTTCTAAAACTTGCATAAAAACGAACCAGTCCTTCCTCTGTTTTGAGGAAGGACTTTTCTGGCTGCTCCCGATAACAGGAAAAGCTACTGGCCTTTTATTTCTTTATAGTAGAATACCGCAAGCTGGGTACGGTCCCTCAGGTCCAGCTTTTCCAGCAAAGCTGAAAGATAGTTCCTTACCGTCCCTTCGCTCAGATACATCTTCCCGGCGATCTCCTTGTTGTTCAGCCCCTCTGCTACCAGAGTAAGTATCTCCTTCTCCTTGTCGGTGATCCCGAATTTGCCGAAATCAAATTCCTCCCGGCTCTTCATTACCGCCGGCAGCCTGTCGGCCACCTCTGAGCCGAAGACCGTCTGCCCCCGCATCACCGCCTCTAAGGCCGGAGCTATCCCCTCGAAGTCCTGCTTTAATATGTAGCCCCTGGCTCCTATGAAAAGCGCCTTCGCTATGTATTCATCGTCCGAAAAGGTCGTAAGGTACAGTATCTTAGCCTCCGGATGCTTTTTCATAAGGATCTCCCCGGCCTCCAGTCCGGTCATGCCCTCCATCCTTATGTCCATCAGCATTACGTCCGGCCTAACACTTTCGTAAATACCCATGGCCTCCGTGCCGCTGCTGCCCATGGCCTCCACGGTCACGCTGCCCGTGCTTTCCAGAATGGTCTTCAAAGATATGGCCGCTAACCTGTCGTCGTCTATGACCGCTATCCTCATCTGCTTTTCTCTCCCTTCCTTACTGTCATGAATATCTTAAAACCCTTTTCAGATGACTCGATGTTCAGAAGTCCCCCTGCGCTCTGCGCTCTCTCCCTCATGTTTTTAAGGCCTATGCCCGTCTCTTTTATGGGGCCGCTCCTGCCGTTGTCCTCTATCATGAGCTGGTAGAAACCCGGGTGCTCCCTGATGATGACCCTTAGCCTGTCGCCGGAAGAATGCTTCACCGCATTGGAGACTCCCTCTTTGACTATGCCAAGTATACAAAGCCTTAGCCTGGAGGGCATATCGTTCTCCACATCGTATTCAAGGACCGCTGTGAACCTGTCCCCGGCGCTTTTAAGGCACTCCTGCACGGAGCTTTTAAGGTCCACCGAGTCGTCATGAAGATCGTGGACGCTCTTTCTTATGCTTGTCATGGCGCTGTCAAGAGTCTCTTTCAGCCCCGACAGCGGCTCTTTCAGCTTTTCGTCCTTGTTTATGACCATCAGCGCCCCCGCCTGCAAAAGCGACCGGGTCAGCATATGGCCCACGTTGTCATGTATCTCTCTTGCGATGCGGTTTCGTTCCTTTAAAGTTGCAAGATGTATCTCGTTGTCCTGTGCGTCGATGAGCCGGCGGTTCATGGTGTCAAGCTCCATGTTCCGCTGCGCCGTCATGTCCCTCAGCTCTGTCATTTTGTCAATGATGTCAATGAGCTTTGATAGCCTGACATAGAATATCAGCGCCACGGCTATCCCCACGGCGGACAGCATGAGCTGGAAAGGCTCTATCCCCTCCAGGTCAAGCAGGACCCCGGCACAGGGCAGGACGCTCCATTTTTTCTTTTCCCACAATGCCAGATAGAGAAGCATGGGCGCCGCACAGAAGAACGCCGGCATGAAGATGCACAGCGCTGAAAATCCCGCTATGATAAAGGGCGCCGCCTTTTTCCCGGAAAACATCTCGATGGCCGAGGCCGCCCCCACGGTGAGCAGTATACCTACTACCGGCTGCCTTTCGCTGCTGCCTATGGAAAATGCCGCTATGCACATTATCAGCACAGCCAGCCTGTCCGCAAGCCTTTCCATTTTGCTCCCCTCCTGCCTTTAAGATACGATCTGTCCATACCATTATAACACGGCGGGGAGACAAAGTAAAGGCCTTACAGGCTGAGAGCCGGCAAAAAAATGACATTTGTCACTACAGTTCCTGACGGCCGGCACTTAAAATCTCCGGCGGAAAGTGATAGAATATATACAGTAAGAAACATACACAGATCACATAACAGCTGATCCGACCATGAGGTGATAAAATGGAAAACACTATAGTAAAGATCGAAGGGCTTGTAAAGCGCTACAGTGAGCTTATCGCTCTTGACCACCTGGACCTGGAGATAAAGGAGGGCGAGGTCTTCGGGCTTCTCGGACCTAACGGCTCCGGCAAGACCACTACCATAAACTGTCTTTTGTCACTGCTTTCCTTCGACAAGGGCAGCATCGAGATCTTCGGCAGGAAGATGAGCCCCACGGCCTATGACATCAAGAGGGACATCGGCGTGATAATGCAGAACGTGGCGGTCTATGAAGAGCTGAGCGTCTATGACAACATAGATTATTTCTGCGGACTTTATGTGAAGGATAAGGCCGTCAGAAAGCAGTATGTGGAAGATGCGGTGAAGTTCGTGGGCCTGGAGGAATTTCTGAAATTCAAGCCGAAAAAGCTTTCCGGCGGTCTTTTCAGAAGGCTCAATATCGCCTGCGGCATCGCCCACAAGCCCAGGCTCATAATCCTTGACGAGCCTACGGTGGCTGTTGACCCTCAGAGCCGCAACAAGATACTTGAAGGGATAGAGGAGCTCAACCGTAACGGCGCCACTATCATCTACACCTCCCACTATATGGAGGAAGTGGAGCAGATCTGCACCCGCATAGCCATCATGGACAAGGGCAAAAAGATAGCCGAGGGCACCAAGGACGAGCTAAAACGCACCATCAAGAATACCGAGACAGTCACCATCGAGATACTTTCCCTGCCTGAAAAGGTTAGGGAGGAAACAGGTTCACTTCCTCACGTTTACAGCGCCGAATATGACGGCGCAAGGCTGACCGTCAGATGTTCGGGAGGGAAGCACAACCTTATCCGTATCCTGGAGGTCCTGCAAAAAAACGAACTGAGCTTTGGCAGAGTCTACACCGAGCTTCCCACGCTGAACGACGTTTTCCTGGAGATCACCGGAAAGGCTCTCAGAGACAAGGAGGACTGAAATGTTTCTTCATGAACTGTTCTATCAGATAAAATGCTCGCTGAAAACCAAGGAGCTTTATATCTGGATAATACTTTTCCCCGCCTTTTTAGGCATAGTTTTCAAGGCCGCACTTTACGACATCTACAACAGGCAGACTAAATTCGAGACTGTCCCGGCGGCCGTGGTCACGGTCAGGGACGACCCAATTTTCTCTCAGGTCACAAAGGGCATAAACGAAAGCGAGGACCCCATGTTCAGCTTTACATTCTTCTCCGCCGATGAGGAGCAGAAGGCTCTGGAACTTCTTGACAGCGAAGAGGTGGGCGGGGTCATCTATCTTGAAGACGAGCTTTCCATGAAAGTAAAATACGACGGCATGAAGGCAACTATGCTAAAGACCTTTATCGAGACTTACACCTTCCAGGAAACGATCATCAAAGACGCCGTTATGAAGGACCCCCTGGGCTATCAGAAAGTGGCTGACGCCCTTACTGAGGACATCAGCACCGTCACGGAGGTCCCCCTTATCCCTGAGGGCACCAACACCAACTACATGACCCAGTACTTTTACAATCTGCTGGCCATGGTGGCCCTTTTCGGCTCCATGACGGGCCTGAGAAAGACCGTGGAGAGCCAGGCCAATCTTTCGGCCCTTGGTGCAAGGCGGAGCTGCTCGCCGGTGAAAAAGTCCGTTACCACCGTCGCCGGCCTCACTGCTAACTTCATCGTCCAGTCCCTTTGCATGGTCTTTTCAGTGACCTTTATCAGGTTCGTGCTTAAAGTAGATCTGGGCGACAAGCTGCCAATGATCTACCTTACCGCTGTTATCTCCGGTTTATTGGGCGTTTGCCTGGGCTTTCTGATCGGCTCCGCAGGGACCTTCAGCGAAGACTCCAAGGAAGGCATATCCACCGTAGTTTCGCTGCTGATGTGCTTTCTGAGCGGACTGATGGCCGGAGACATGAGGATAAAGATAGAAGACCGTATACCGATCATCAACCGCATAAACCCATCCGCTCTCATATCCGACTGCTTTTTCAGCCTGAATATGTTCAGCGACTACAGCCGATACATCACCGACATCGTTTCAATACTCATCATCTCATTCATTTTTGCCCTTATAGGGTTCGTTCTTACCAGGAGGAGAAAATATGCAAGTCTTTAAAGCTTTTTTCAAGGTCCTCAGGACCAAGCTCACCATGGCGATGATAATGATGGCTGTCTTTATCTTTATAGCCGTTGCATATGCCAGAACATCTTCTCCAACGCAGAAGGCCTTTGAGGACAGCAGGCTGAATATCGCCCTGACCGACAACGACGATACTCCCGAGAGCCGTTCGCTCATAGCCTTCATCGGACAGAAACACAACATCGTCGATCCGGACCCTGATATGGACCGCAACATCGACAGGCTCTACTATGGCCACCTTGACTGTATGCTGACCATAAAAAAAGGTTATGCCGAGGCCCTGAAAGAGGGCAGGACCGATGACCTTTTCGAGAGCAAGCGTATGCACGACAGCTACGCTAACATATATATCCTCAGCAGATTAGACCAGTATGTAGGCGGCGTCAGGGCCTCCATGCTCTCCGGCAGCAGCCTTGACGAGGCGGTCTCCAGGACCGAGGAGCTGCTCTCAAAAGAGGCAAAGGTCAGCTACGCCGACCTTAATACCAGAGATGACCCGGAGTTCAGCCGGACCTTCTCAAACTACTTCCAGTATATGCCTTATATACTCATAGCCTCTGTTATCTCCGCACTTTCGCCGGTGCTGATGGCTATGCAGCGCAGAGAGATACGCTACCGCACAGGCTGCTCATGTATACGCTCCTCATCCTACTTTTTCCAGCTGATCTTAGGCAGCACGGCCTTTGTAGCTGTACTGTGGCTCATCTATATGGTGGTGGGGATCTTCCTCAAAGGCGGTATGTATGAGGGCAAGGCCTGGTTCGCAGTTCTCAACAGCCTGGTGTTCTCCTTCGTCTGCACCGCTATGGCTATCCTTATCGCCACCCTGACAGACAACAGCAGGGTCGTGAGCTTCCTTACCCAGATACTCAGCCTTGGCATGAGCTTTTTCTGCGGCATATTCGTGCCCCTATCCATCATGGGTGAGGGCATAAAGAAAATAGGCAGGCTGCTGCCGGCCTACTGGTATATCAGCATAAACGATATGCTCTGCGGCAGAGAGACTCTTGAAAGCTCGAAGATGATCTCATGCTTTGTCATCGAGGCCCTCTTCGGCATAGTGATGGCGGGCGCCGCCCTGGTGATCTCCCGCTACAGCAGAGACAGAATATAGACAATAACAAAGGCCCCCGCCGATGGCGGGGGCTTTCCTTCTCTGATGAACACCTACAGCAGCGGTGCGAACATTCTCAGTATGACCGAAGCGAACCGGCTCATGAAGCTGATGTTCCTTACGTCCTCCATGGTTATCTTATGGCACTTCTCCTTGAAAAGGTCCTCGAAATCTGCTTTTATATCCTTTATGCAGGGGGTGTCCTGCATGAAGACCGCACACTCGAAATGCAGATAAAGGCTGCGGTAGTCAAGGTTTATGGTCCCCACCGCAGCCCGGCTGTCGTCGGAGAGAAAATTCTTCGCATGGACAAATCCCGGCACATATTCGTATACCCCTATGCCCATATCGAGCAGTTCCCTGTAGTAGGAGCGGGTTATGCAGTGTATATACCACTTGTCGGGGATATGGGGAGTGACTATCCTCACATCTACCCCTGACTTTGCCGCAAGCTCCAGGGCGGTTATTATCTCAAAATCCGGTATGAAATACGGGGTGGTGATATAGAGATACTTCTTGGCGGTGTTTATCATGTGAAGATAGACCATTCTGCCCACCTTCTCCTCATCAAGGGGAGAGTCCGCATAGGGAATGACAAAGCCCTCCTCGCATTCTTCACCCTGACTGTCCGGCCGGTATTTGTCGTAGTCAGTCCTTTCGCCGGAGGTGACTTCCCACATCTGCATGAACATCATGGTAAGGTTCCATACAGCCTGTCCGCATATCATCACCGCCGTGTCCTTCCAGTGGCCGAAACGCAGGCGGCGGTTTATATACTCGTCTGCGATATTTATACCTCCGCAGAAGCCCACATTGCCGTCGATAACAAGTATCTTTCGGTGGTCACGGTTGTTCTGTATGGTGGATATCATTGGCCGGAACTTATTGAAAATAAGAAACCTTGCCCCGGCAGACTTTAGTTCCTTTATATCCTTGGCCGGTATGGTGAACTGTGAACCCATGCCGTCGCAAAGTATCCTTACCTCCACGCCGCTTTTTGCCTTGGCGGTCAGGATATCCATTATCTCTCCCCACATCTCGCCGTCGTCGATAATAAAATATTCCATCAGTATAAAGCGCTGCGCCTGCCTTAATTTCTCCGTCATCACGGCGAACTTGTCCTCACCCAACGGAAAATACTGCGCCCCGCCGCTGCGGTAAATGGGAAAGCCTGCGCAGTCGTCAAGATATGTGGCAAGCCTGTAAAGCTCCTTATCCTCCCGCTTTATCTCCTTCATCAGCTCCTCATCCTGCTCCATTAACCTGCTGGTCTCGGCAAGCTTATTGGCATACATTTTCGATATCTTTATCTTATGGGGCTGATTGGAAAGCAGTATATAGAGCACCGTAGTAAAAAACGGCACCACCAGCAGCGGCACTATCCAGGCCAGCTTATATGCCGGGTTCTTCTCCGTATTGAGTATATAGATCGCCACCGCAATGCTCATGGTCTGAAAAACTATGGAAAAATAGGTATAGTTCTCATTAAAGAACCTGACCACCAGAAACAGCTGCAAAAATTGCAGCAGCAGCAGCAGGATTATGGTAGTCTTCTGGGAGAAAATGATATTTATTAGCTTTTTAGGCTTTTTTTTGCGCTTTGCATATTTGTTCTTATCCTTCTTAGGCACCTTTTCGTTTATGGCGAAACCGTCTGCACTTACGTTTTTTGTCCCCTTCTGCATACCTTTCCTCCTTTCCTCTTCTTTATCCTTTCTCTATCCTTACGATCTCTGTCAAAAAGGGACCGCTCCGTGCAGTCCCTCAGTTGCCAAGCTCTTGCCGGAGCTGTCCCTCAGATCAGCCCGGAATTTTCACCGACCCGCCGGAAGGCCGTGCCTCCGTCTATTTTTCCCCGTTCGCTCATAAACATACCGAGGATGTAGTTATCCATGATGTTATCTGTCCCCGTTATCATCTCGCCGTCGATATAAAGCTCCACCACTGCGATCTTCTGTCCCACCTTGCCGAACTCCATCTCAAACTTCTGTCCCTTTGAGTTCCTGCCCTTATAGGTAACGCAGTTCCCGGTGATATCAAAGCGCCACTTCCCGCTCTCGAAATAGTTTTCAAAGGCCTGGGAATATGTAGAATTCGGCAGGGTCATCCCCTCCTCCAGCTCAAAATCATACCCGGCCTTCTTGACCTGCATGACTCTCACCAGCGAGTAAACTATGAACGCTATCACAAGAAGAACGATTATCTTTATAGCCACGCCGACCCCTGCCGAGGCCGAGCTCCGGTTCTCGAACTTCCCGCTGGAGGTATTATGGGCAAAGGGGACCCGCTGCTCCTGTGCGGCCTTTACATGGTCGAAATCTGCATGGTCCTTTTTACCGCCGGGCTTGCCGTAATTCTCATCCGGAGTCTCCATTCTCCTGCCCTCTCTTACCGAGGCATGAGATGCGGTTATAGGAGTATTCTTGGCATTAGGCGTAAGGCCGGTATCATTGCTGTCGCCGAACTGTTTCATCTCTTTCTTTTCCGACCCACGAAAAGCCGGCGCCACTCTCCCGCAGCCGGGACAGATCTTAGCCGAGCTGTCTATGAGCGCCCCACAGAATCTGCAATTTATCTTCATTGACGTTACCTCCTTTTTGTTCCCCGACGGCAGGCGGACCAAGCTGCCCGCCGCAGGATCAGTCTAAATATCTTATCACGCCTACTACTTTTCCGAGTATCGAGCAGTTCTCTACGATTATCGGCTCCATATCATCGTTCTCCGGCTGAAGACGGTAATGACCGTCCTCCTTGTAGAAGGTCTTGACAGTAGCGTCTTCCCCATCTACCAGCGCTACTACTATGTCGCCGTTATCCGCCGTCGGTACCTGCTCAACCACTACAATGTCTCCGTCAAGTATAGCGGCGTTTATCATCGACTCGCCCCTGACCTTCAATGCGAACAGCGGGTTCGCATAATGTCTCGGCGGCTGATAGCTTATGTACTCGCTGACATATTCGATGGCGGTTATGGGCATACCCGCCGTCACCGTCCCCACCAGAGGTATCTTCATGCCGCCGCTGCCCACCAGCTTTATGGCCCGGTTCTGATTGTCTCCCTTTTCTAAAAAGCCCTTCTCCGTCAGTGTCTTTATATACCTATGGGCAGTAGAGGTGGACTTATAGCCGAATTTCGCACAGATCTCCCTTACCGTGGGCGGATAGCCCTCTTCCACTCTCGACTTGATGAATTCAAAAACCCTGCGTTCGTTATCGGTCACTTTTGCAGACATTCAGATCTTCCTTTCATTGTCTCTGGCCTTTTTACTCCCGTAGTCTTGCTGCCAGCTTTTTCGCCAGCTTGTATACGTCTCCGCAGCCAAGAGTGATGACGATGTCCCCCTCCCGGCAGTTCTCCGTCAGATAGTCTATGCAAAGATCAAAGTTCTTCTCCTTCTGCTCTGCGGTCTGTTCATCAACTGTCTCATGAGGAGTGAAGAACCATTTTGCGTTTGGAGTCTTTTCGCCCAGCATCTCAGTATAGATGCCATGGGTATTTTTTTCCCGGCTCCCCATGATATCTGTTATAACAGACCTGTCAGCGATCATCAGCGCCCTGGCGAAGTCCTCCATCAGTATCTCAGTCCTTGAATAGGTAAAGGGCTGGAACACCGCCCAGACTCTGTTAAAGTCAAGTCCCTTGGCGGCCCTGAGGGTGCAGGCGATCTCAGCCGGGTGGTGGGCATAGTCGTCAACCACAGTGATGCCCTTTACTTTATCTATGAGCTGGAACCTTCTTATGGCGCCCTTAAAGCTTTCAAGGCCCTTTCTTATGTCCTCAAAGCTCACCCCTAAATACCTTGCAGCGGCGATCGCAGCAAGAGAATTGAGCACATTGTGGTCCCCGGGGACGTTTATAGTGAACTCCCCTGCGGGCTGGCCCTTGAAGAAAAGCCCGAACCCGGTCTGAAGTCCTTTTTTCCACCTTATCTCGGCGGAATAATCGTTCTTTTTCTCCCAGCCGAAAGTGATGAGCTCCTTGCCCTCTACTCCCTCCAGTGCCTTGACGGTATTGGCGTCATCGCCGTTATATATGACCGCCTTTGAGGACATTTTTGCAAAGGTGTTAAAGCTCTTTATGATATTTTCGATATTCTTGAAATACTCCAGATGGTCTGCATCGACGTTAAGTATTATAGCAGCGTCCGGACTGAGCTTCAGGAAGTGGTCCTCGAACTCGCAGGCCTCGCAGACCATGGTCTGTGAAGAACCGGACCTGCCGGAACCGCCGATGCTGGGCAGTTTCCCTCCGATAACACAGCTGATATCCTCCCCAGCGTCAACAAATATCTGCGTCAGCATTGACGAAGTCGTGGTCTTGCCGTGGGTCCCGCAGACGCACAGAGCGTTATCATACCATCTTGTCACAAGTCCTAATATATCCGCCCTTTCGCAGACGATGGCACCGCTGTTCTTAGCGGCGATAAGCTCCGGATTGTCGGCCATGATGGCGGCGGTATAAATAATGAGGTCGGCCCCCTGGATATTCTCCGCCCGCTGTCCTAAAAAGACAGTGATACCCATTTTTCTCACCGCATCCAGAGTCTCAGTCTCGTTATTATCAGACCCGGTGATAAAATAGCCTTTGCTGTGAAAGATCTGGGCGATGGGATACATACCCGAACCGCCTATGCCTATAAAATGAACGTGTCTGATGCCCGAAAGCATCTCATCGGTTATCAATGCCATAAACAAAGCTCCTTTAAAGATTTGGCTTATCTGTGAAAGGGTCTTTTGAATCCCCTTTTCCGCTGTGATAAAGTCAAAGATATAACTAATGATATTATACTACATTTTTTCAGAAAAATAAACCCCTTTTTCACATTTTTTTTGATTTCTCACGATTATATTGAAACTTTGGGGGAATGATATCTAAGGGCGGCGGTCAGGCTTTGCATTTTTCCTGCCGCAGGCCTGGTAAAAACGGGACAAAAAACAGAAAGGAAGGACAAAATGGAGATAAGCGAGATAAAATTCAGGAAATTCCTTACAGAGGGCAGGCTAAGGGGCATCGTCAGCGTCACCTTTGACGGGGTCTTTGCGGTCCATGATATAAAGGTCATACAGGGTGACAAGCGGCTTTTCGTGGCGATGCCGAGCCGCCGTGACGAAAGCGGCATTTTCCGGGACATCGTCCACCCCATAACTCTCAGCGCCCGCAGCCGGATAGAATCCGAGATACTTGACGCTTACGAAAGAGAGTCTGCCCTTCACAGCGCCGAGGACGGTGAATAGCGGCCCTGCCGGAAGTCCGTTCGCTGTATTTCCCCCGCCGAGGGGAAATACAGTGCATGATCTAGTTACGCACTTATTACAAATCAGTTTGCCGGGGATATTTACTTAAACGTTATCGGAGTCCGATTATTTGGATATGAGTGTAATAAATTAGTTACAGCATGATTACAGACAAGAGAAAAAAAAAGGACAGCTTTGATTTGGTTGAAAAGTTTTCAACACTATCTTGCCCGAAAATCAAACTTTTCCCCGACTTTTTAACAGTTTCAACAGAGTTTTCAACACTTTTCTGAAAATTGGGTGTTGATAACTGAACTGTCCAAAAAAGTTCTTGTCATCAAATTTTAACCGTTTGTAATAACTGACGGCTCAATAATTTTTTCAACTGCCGGCGGAGATATGGTTATCTATTAAGGCCGGTCCTTTGCTAAATTTACAAAAATATCCTCAAAACATTGTGAAAAAAATCAAAAGATTTCGCCCTTGATATTATTTACAAGATATTGATTTTATGATATAATAATGTTGTGCGAATTCTACATTTCACACCAAGGAAAACGTAATTCTATTGATCAGGAGGAGTTTATATATGGAAGACCGTATGCAGACAATCGAATCCGGCAAGAATGTCAAGGTACAGATAGGCGTTATCCCCGGACATTATGCCACTAACCATTCCCATGTCAATTATTATGTTGACATGACCTCTATCAAGACCAGCTACAAGATGGCCAAGGAGGCTGCAAGAGAGCTTGGTTCCACCTACACCAACACCCACATAGACACGATCATCTGCCTGGAGGGCACTGAGATCCTGGGGGCGTTCCTGGCTGAGTACCTTTCTCAGGGCGGCATAAACATGGGCTCTGACATCAATCTGGTAACTCCGGAAATGAATGCTGTCAATCAGATGATCTTCAGGGACAATACCCAGAAGAAGATCTGGGGCAAGCAGGTGCTGATACTTATTTCTTCCGCATCTACCGGCAAATCTATCGGACGTGCAGTAGAATGTCTGAGGTACTACAACGGTCAGCTCACCGGCATCGGGGCTATCTTCTCGGCTATAAAGATATATGAGGACACCGAGGTCCATGCCCTTTTCACTGATAAGGACCTTCCTCATTACGAGAACTTCCTGCCCAACGTTTGTCCTATGTGCAAAGCCGGGCAAAAGGTCGATGCGCTGATAAACAGTTTCGGCTACTCAAAGCTCTGATAATTTCTTACGAAAAAAACTCCCGCCGTCTGACGGGAGTTTTTTTATTGGAAAATTATTATTCTTCGTCGCCGTTATCAGGCTCTTCTTCGGAATTTTTCTCGCTTTCCGAAAGTGCTCCCTCCTGCTCTCTGTCAAGAGCAAGCTCTTCTTCGCTGGCCTTTTCTACCTCTTCTATGTCGGCCTCTTCATCATGCTCAGTCCTGGTGAAGGTCACGACCTTGTTTTCGCCTGTGAGCCTCATGAGCCTTACGCCCTTTGAGTATCTGCTCATCATGCTGATATCGCAGGCCCTTATCCTGATGACTATGCCGTCTGAGGATATCATGATTATATCGTCGTCCTCGTCCACTACCTTTATGCCGCATACGCTGCCGTTCTTATAGTTCATAAGTCCGAAGCCGCCTCTGTTCTGCACTCTGTAGCTTTCAAGGGGGACCCTTCTGCCAAGACCGTTTTCAGAAACAGTCAGCACGCTTGCACCGGCCCTTACTCTTGCCATGGAGATAACTGTGTCGTCGCCCCTGAGGGTGATGGCCTTTACGCCGTGGGCAGTCCTTGACATCTGCCTTATCTTACTTTCGTGGAAACGTATAGCCATACCGTTATGGGTGGCCACTATCAGCTCGTCCTTGCCGCTGGTGAGCCTTACTCCGGCGATCTCGTCGCCCTCATCAAGGCCGATGGCTATAAGTCCGTGCTTTCTGACGTTCTTATAGGAGGACAAAGGCGTGCGCTTGATCTTGCCGTTCTTGGTGACCATGACGATGAACTTGTCCTCATCAAAATCCTCCACCCTTATCATTGCGGCTATCAGATTATCGTCCTCAAGCTCCAACAGGTTCTTGATATTAGTGCCCCTGGAGGCTTTCGACCCCTCCGGCAGCTCATAGCACTTCATTTTATAAGCCTGCCCCTTGGTGGTGATAAAGAGTATATTATCGTGAGAAGAGCAGACCGACATCTCGGTGATACAGTCGTCCTCACGCTGTTTCATGCCGGTGACGCCCTTTCCTCCACGGTTCTGGCTCTTGTAAACTGAGACCGGCATCCTCTTTATATAACCGACGTTGGTGTAGGTAACGACGCTCTCCTCCACAGGGATAAGGTCTTCTATATCCACCTCGCCGCTGACATTTTCTATCCTGGTCTTTCTTTCATCTCCGAACTTCTCCTGGATAGCCTCCACTTCTTCGATGATGATATCCAGCACCCTCTGATGGTCGGCAAGTATATCCTCCAGGTCCTCTACCTTTGCGGTTATCTCAGCCAGCTCGTCGATTATCTTCTGCCTTTCCATACCGGTCAGACGGCCCAGGGTCATCTGTGCGATATGCTCGGCCTGTATATCCGTCAGCCCGAAACGCTGTCCTAACCTTTCCTTGGCCTCGGGTACGTTTTTCGAGGTCTTCATTATCTCGATGACCTCGTCGATATTGTCCAGGGCTATGACAAGGCCCTGGAGTATATGCTCCCTCTCCTTGGCCTTTTTAAGGTCAAACCTGGTCCTTCTCTCGATGACCTCCACCTGGAAGTCTATATAATGCTGGAGTATCTCCTTCAATGTCAGGGTCTTCGGCACCCCGTTCACAAGTGCAAGGAGTATGACTCCCACAGAGTCCTGCAGCTGAGTATAGCTGAAAAGCTTATTAAGGACTACCTGAGGATTAGCGTCCTTTTTCAGCTCTATGACTATCCTTACGCCAACGTCCTTATCGCTCTCGTCTCTCAGATCGTGTATGCCGTCCACACGCTTTTCCTTCACCAGGTCTGCGATGGAGGCCACCAGCCTTGCCTTATTGACCATATACGGTATCTCGGTGACGATTATGCAGGTGCGTCCCTTTATCTCGTCTATCTCCGTCTTGGACCTGAGGATTATCTTGCCCCTGCCGGTACCGTAGGCGGCTCTTATACCGCTGCGGCCCATGATGATCCCTCCGGTGGGGAAGTCAGGTCCCTTGATGGCTGTCATCAGCTGGTCAAGAGTGCAGTCGGGGTCCTTCATGACTATCTTCATGCCCTCGATGACCTCATGGAGATTATGGGGAGGTATATTGGTGGCCATTCCCACAGCTATACCAACAGAACCGTTGCACAGCAGGTTCGGGAACCTGGAAGGCAGCACCACCGGCTCCTGCAGCCTGTCGTCGTAGTTGGGCTGGAAGTCCACCGTTTCCTTCTTGATATCGGTGAGCATATTAAGGGCCATCTTCGCCATTCTTGCCTCGGTATAACGGTAAGCAGCCGGAGGATCTCCGTCCATGGAGCCGAAGTTGCCGTGACCGTCAACAAGAGGATATCTCAGCGAAAAGTTCTGGGCCAGTCTTACCAGAGCGTCATAGACCGACGCATCGCCGTGTGGGTGGTATCTACCCAGAACAGAACCGACGGTATCGGCGCACTTACGGTAGGCCTGGTCCGGGGTAAGGCCGTTTTCGTGCATAGTATATAAAATTCTTCTGTGAACAGGCTTCAGGCCGTCTCTTACATCAGGCAAAGCTCTCGAAACGATAACAGCCATCGAATACTGAAGGAAACTTTCCCTCATTATGCTTTCGACGTCCTGATCTATAAGATTGAATTCGTCCACAAAATATCAACTCCTTTATCTGTGGTAATTATTAGGTCCTTATCTCATAGTCTTCTCTCAGCAGCTCAGAGAACTTGTCTCTTAAAAGCTTCTGGTCGTCCTCACTGATTATCCTCTTTGAAAGGACATAGATAGTCTCTTTTCTCAGGATTATCACGAACAGCTCCGAAGTTTCTATGATATTCAGGCTTATGTCCTCGAACTTGACTATCCTCGGCTTTACAGGCACAAAGTCCTCTGCGGCCATTTCCTCTTCGGTAAAGACTGTCTCTATCTTGAAGCACTCGTCATAAAGAGAGAATTTATAGATATCCTCCTCCAGAGGTTTCAGGGCCGATATTAGATATTTCTTGACTCTGAAAGTATTGAACCAGGTCATGAATATCATGAAAAAGCATATAAAACAAAGTATCCAGTTAAGATAGGCCGAGGGGTCCCTGACGCAGGCTATCAGAAACATGATCCCCACCAGGCCGAACAGACCTGTTATGAGAAAATTATGCTTATAGACATACTTGCGCTGGAAAATGGTAAAGGCCATATTTTCCTCTTCATTGGTCACATTGTATTCAAAGCTGGTGAGCGCAAGGCCCTTGGGTCTGTATTCCTCTTCCTCCTCGGGCTTTTCCTCCTCCGGCTCCTCCTCTGCTGAGGCTCTGTTCTCCTCCGGGAACTCTCTTATATACTTCCCGTCGATATCGGGCTTTTCTTCTTCCTTTTTCTTGCCCTCTGCCAGACTGCTGATGTCAATATCCAAACAGGCATCTCCTTTCAGATATATGTCACATATAACTTGCTATGATTTTTCCTGCGCTATACGTCAAGGTCCTTTACATACTCGGCGTTCTTCTCGATGAAATCTCTTCTCGGACCCACCTTGTCGCCCATGAGGATAGTGAATATCTCATCGGCCTTGATAGCGTCCTCCATAGTTACCTTTATCATGGTCCTTCTCTCCGGGTCCATAGTAGTCTCCCATAGCTGTATGGGGTCCATCT
This sequence comes from Ruminococcus sp., assembly GCA_017478965.1. Lineage (GTDB taxonomy): Bacteria > Bacillota > Clostridia > Oscillospirales > Ruminococcaceae > Hominimerdicola. The sequence goes on from JAFVCV010000013.1 coordinate 28,163, forward strand.
CACCAAGACCCTTGTATCTCTGAACGGCTACCTTAACCTTGCCGCCCTCAGAAAGCTCCTCGATGTATCTGTCCCTCTCGGCGTCAGAAAAAGCGTATCTTGCCTTCTTGTTCCTTTCCACCTTGAACAGCGGCGGCTGTGCAAGGTAAACATGGCCCTGCTCGATAAGAGGCCGCATGAACCTGAAAAAGAAGGTCAGCAGCAGGGTCCTGATATGAGAACCGTCCACATCGGCATCGGCCATTATTATGACCTTTCCGTAGCGTAGCCTTGAAAGATCGAAGTCCTCCCCGATAGAAGTCCCCAGAGCCGTCACCACAGGCATGAGCTTTTCGTTTCCGTAGACCTTGTCTATCCTGGCCTTTTCCACATTGAGCATCTTGCCCCACAGAGGAAGTATGGCCTGATACCTTCTGTCTCTGCCCTCCTTGGCAGAACCGCCGGCGGAATCTCCCTCGACGATGTATATCTCGGTCATGCTCATATCTCTTTCAGAGCAGTCGGCAAGCTTTCCCGGCAGCGACGCACTTTCCAGCACCGACTTTCTCCTGGTCAGCTCCCTCGCTCTCTTGGCGGCCTCTCTGGCTTTCTGAGCCTGAAGGCTCTTTTCAAAGATAGCTCTTGCCACTGCAGGATTTTCCTCAAGATAATTCCTGAGCTTTTCTTTGAGCATCTTGTCAACGAAAGGTCTTACCTCAGGATTTCCCAGTCTGCCCTTGGTCTGTCCCTCAAACTCGCAGTTTGTGAGCTTTACGGAAACTATGGCCGTCAGGCCCTCTCTGCAATCTTCTCCTGCCAGCTCCTCTCCGCCGTCCTTTATAAGTCCGTGCGCCTTGCCGTAGTCGTTGAGAATTTTTCTAAGAGCGGTCTTGAAAGCCATCTCATGAGTACCGCCGTCGGGAGTATGGATATTATTGGCAAAGGACAGTATTATCTCATTATAGGTATCGTTATACTGCATGGCGATCTCGGCGAACATATCGTCCTCCACGCCGTTTATATAGATCACTTCCTCAGACAGCGGCTCTACGCCCCTGGTCTTATGGATATGTTCAACGAACTGTCTTATGCCGCCCTCGTAGTGCAGCACTTCCTTAACAGGTCTTTCTTCGTCCCTCAGGTCGGAAAAGACTATCTTTATGCCCGCATTGAGGAAAGCCTGTTCCCTTAGCCTTTTGAGCAGAGTCTCATAATCGAATTCCGTAGTCTCCTGGAATATCTCCGGGTCGGGCTTGAATTTTACCTCGGTGCCGGTCCTGTCAGTTTCCCCTATGACCTTCATAGGCTCGCTGTAATGGCCCCTGTCAAATCTCTGGAAATGTATGTTCTTTCCGTCGTAGACAGTCAGCTCCAGATACTCCGAAAGGGCGTTTACCACCGACGCACCTACTCCGTGAAGTCCGCCGGCGACCTTATATCCTCCTCCTCCGCCGAATTTTCCTCCTGCATGGAGCACGGTATAGACTACCGTTGCGGCGGAGATGCCCTCCTTAGGGTGTATTCCCGTAGGTATGCCACGGCCGTTATCGACCACCCTTATCATATTGCCCGGAAGTATATCCACTGTTATCTCCGTGCAGTAACCTGCAAGGGCCTCGTCGATAGCATTATCAACGATCTCATATACCAGATGGTGCAGTCCCTTGGGACCTGTGGATCCTATATACATACCGGGCCTTACCCTTACAGGCTCCAGCCCCTCCAGGACCTCTATCTGGTTCTCGTCATAATTGTTGCTTTTGTCGATCTGGGATATCTCGCTGGTATTTTCTACCTCGACCTCTTTGATCTTCTCGTTATCCAAGTTTCCTGACCTCCGTTTTTCTTGCGGTGATTTTGTCATACTTTCTGCTTTTCGCAGCAGGTTCAGTATTTTCCTTTTATCTGTCTTTTAAATCTTTTCAGCAGTGTGGAGCAGCTCATCATGCTCACATAGACCCTTTCGCCCTGACCGCCGCCATCACACACTACAAAACTCTTAGGCATATCCATGGAGCAGTAGATCACTCTGCCCTCTCTTTCAGCCCTTGACAAGTAGTCCTTCGTATATTTTGACACTGAGGAATACTCTATATCGAATATCCCCACTATATCCTTTATCTTAACTATGACTTCATTCCCAAGATGAAGATACATAAGCACCTACCCGTTATCTGTTTGTCTCACCGTCGCCGGCAGTGACCCGGCCTCCTTCTATCATGAACAGTCTGCCGTCCTTTTTCCCGAAGGGTATATTAAGATCACAGCAGGTAATGAACACCTGCATACCGTGTATCTTCGAGATGACGAACCTTTGTCTGGACGGATCCAGCTCGCTCAGAACATCGTCAAGAAGTATCACCGGGAAATCGTCTATCTCTTCTTCCAGAATATAGGCCTGGGAAAGCTTCAGAATGAGCGCTATGCTCCGGTGCTGTCCCTGTGAGGCGTCCTCCCTGGCATTTTTCCCGTTTATCTTAGCGGTCATATCGTCCCTGTGAGCGCCCCGCTGAGTAAAGCCGGCCCTGATGTCGTCCTCGATGTTGTTTTTCAGCGTCCTGAGATAATGCTCCGTCAGCCCCCCGGTATAGTCCGTACTTTTTTGCAGCAGCTCGTTCGGATACACAGTGGAACTGTAGGCTATATCCAGCTCCTCCTGTCTGTCCGATATCTCATAATAAAGCTTTTTGGCAAAAACATTGAGCTTTTTGGTATAGTTATACCTGAGCAGTGATATATAAGCCCCCATATGTGCAAGCTGCACGTCCCAGACCTCCAGCTGTTCCCTGTCCGCCCGGCCGAAGGCTATGTTTTTCAGCAGCACATTGCGCTGCTCTAAGACATTCTCATATTTAGCCGCCACATGAGCGTAATTGTTCTTTATCTGCGAGACTGAAAGGTCTAAAAACTGTCTTCTGTTATCCGGCGATCCTTTTGAAAGCTCCAGGTCCTCGGGAGTGAATATCACACAGTTAAGGTTCCCGAAAAGCTTTGACGGGGTCTTTAGTTTCACGCCGTTCAAAAATACATTTTTTTCCCTTATATTGGGCTTTGCCATGGAAAACCTTATATCCTGCTGTCTGAAATTGTTCTTAAAACTCAGCCCTATATCCATGACCTGCTCGTCATCGCCTATGAACCTTCTGTCCTTGGTGCTGCGAAAGCTCCTGGCCCCCGTACACAGCCACACCGCCTCTATCAGGTTGGTCTTGCCCTGGGCGTTGCGCCCGCAGAGGATATTGAGCCTTTCGTGCGGCTCCATCTCCACGTCTTTAAGGTTCTTGAACCCGTTTACCGATATCTTCCCGATAAACATTACTTTACCACTATCTCGCTTTTTATCTCGTCTATCTGCACCCTGTCCCCGGGCCTTATCTTTTTGCCCCTCATGGTGCATATCTCGCCGTTTACCTTTATCCTCTCTTCAAGGATTATCTCCTTGCCTATGCCGCCCGTTTCAACTATCCCGGCAAATTTCAGCAGGGAATCCAGCTTTATATACTCGGTCTTTATGCTTACCTCTATCTGCTTATAGCCCATCTAAAAGCTCACTCCCTATTATACATTTATCCCTCTTTAGGCAGTCTCACCGGCAGCACCAGGAAGGTATACTTATCCCCCTCGCAGGGCACTATCTTCATCGGCAGCAGGCTGCCGCTCATCTGTAGTTTTATCTTGTCCTCGCCTATGACTTTAAGCGGATCCAGAAGATACCTGCACTTGAAGCCTATCTCTATGGAAGGCCCGGTTATATCCGCATTGATCTCGTCAGAGATCTTTCCCTGTGCGGTGGAGCAGTTTATCCTCAGCCGGCCGTTCTCAAAAAAGCACCTTACCGGCGAAGGCGACCTGTCGTTTATAAGAAGGATAGCTCTTTCCAGAGTCTCTATAAGCTCCTTCCTGTCAACTATCACGTCGGTCTTTGACTCCGGCGGGATAGCTGTTTTATAGGGGTGGAAATCCCCCTCCAGCAGTCTGGAATATACCATATACCCGCCTATCTCAAAGATTATATGTTTTCTCGACGGATATATGTTAACGCTATCCTCGTCGTTCTCTCCCAGTATCCCCTGTATCTCCGTAAGGGTCTTTGAGGGCACCACGAACTTTATGCTCTCGCTGTATTTCACAGGCTCGTATCTGACTGCCAGTCTGTATCCGTCGATGGCCGCAAGGTTCAGCTGACCGTTCTCTATATCGAAAAGCTCGCCTTTCAGTATAGGCTTGGTATCGTTTATAGCAACTGCGAACTTGGTCTGCGCTATCATGCTTTTGAGGACCGGCTGCGGGATACTTATGACAGTCTCGCTGTCCTTATTCGGCAGATCCGGATAGTCTTCAGCGGACACAGCGAACAGATTATACTTTGTCACACCTCCGGAAAGGGTTATCTGATAGCTTTCCGAAACATCTATCAGTATATCCTCAGCGGGCATTTTCTTTATCATCTCGGCAAAAAGCCTTGCATTCACTATGAACTGTCCCTTGTCCTCGCTTTTCACTGCGATGACTGTCCTTATGCCCAGCTCCAGGTCATACCCTGTCAGTTCCAGCAGAGAATCAGCCAGGGAAAATCTTATGCCCTCCAGGGACGGCAGCGTAGATCTTTCCGACACCGCCTTCGATACTGTTATGACTGCGTCATACAAAGGCTGTTTTGAACAGATGAATTTCATTATATCTTCCTTTCCGTATACAGATATTTTTTTATCAGGACAGTCCCGGCATTCTCAACACCTCATATCCTGTCCCGCTGTTTTTATGTTGAACAGAAGAATAGAATACATAAATAAATTCAGTAGTAATAGTAGGGTGTGTTGAAAATGTTGACTTGTCTCTTTTTCCCCTGAAAAGCTCCCTTTCAGACTAAAAGTTCTCAAACATCTCTCTGTTGAGAAAATGTTGAAGGATCAGGGGGCGTTGAAAAGTTGAAAACCTGTTGGTTTAAAACTAAAAAACAGGGACTTTTTTGTTGAAAGTTTTTCCAGATATATACAGCAAACGAGCCGATCCTGTTTTCAACAAATTTTTGTTTAAAGATATTACTGTCTGCCCTGTCCAGTTTTTCACCATGACCCTGAAAATGGATAACTTCGGGAATAGATCAGGAATTTTTTTCAGATGACGGTCATCAAAACTGTTGAAAACTCTGTTGAAAATGTTGATAAGTGCGTGTTTTCAACGTTTTTGAGGCTCTGATCTTCCAAAAAGTGCTGTTTTAGGCCGTTTTTCATCACTGTCCTGTCACTTTTCCTTCAGGTTTTTTATTATATCGGCCACAGTATCGCTCATTTCCCTGTTTCTTTCCAGCATCTCCACCACGTCCTTATAGTGTATAGTCATAGTGGAATGGTTCTTGTTCAGCGCCTTGCCGATGTCCGTATAGGTCATATCCTTGACCTCTTTGAGAACATAGATAGATATTTTCCTTGCGATAGAGATATTTGCATGACGGTGGTTGGACTTGATGTCTTCAACGCTGACGTCAAAGGCCTCCGCTACCTCGCTCAGCACCCGGTCCACGGTTATCTCCGCCGGCTGGTTCTCTATCATTACCTCCTTTATGACCCTATGGGCCATGCTTATCGAAGGAGACTCGTTTGTATATGTACTCAGGGCCTTGATCCTCTTTACTGTGCCCTCCAGCTGTCTGATATTGGTCTTTATCTTGTCGGCTATGAGCCTTAATATATTGTCAGAAAGTTTCAGGTCCAGCAGTTCGGCCTTGCGGCTCACGATCGCCATTCTGGTTTCAAAATCCGGTACCTTGACGTCCGCCATGACCCCAAGGCTCAGCCTGGTCCGCACCCTCTCCTGCAATTTGGTTATCCTTGTAGGGGGTATGTCTGAGGTGAGCACGATCTGTTTGCCGGAATTGTACAGGTCGTTGAACGTATGGAAAAATTCTTCCTGCATACGGTCCTTGCCGGCGATGGTCTGTATATCGTCCACCAGCAAAAGATCCGCATTGCGGTATTTCTCGTGGAACTTTACCGTATTCTTATACTCCAGCGCCTTTACCAGCTCGTTTATAAAAGACTCCGCTGTGGTATAGATTATCCTCAGGTCCGGGTCGTTCTTCCTGACCTCATGCTCTATGGCCTTCATAAGGTGGGTCTTCCCCAGTCCTGAATCGCCGTAGATTATCAGCGGGTTAAAGACCTTATTCGGGTCTATCTCTCCGCTGCTGCCGCCCTTGGCGTATTTTCTCGCTACCGCAGTGCAGTAGGCATAGGCCAGCTCGTTCGAGCTGCCCTTGATGAAATTCTCAAAGGTCAGGCTGTTTTTCGTATCCTCCGAAAAATCCGCCGGGGCGATCTCTATATCCTTCTCCTGTTTTTCCGGCTCGCTGCTCTGGGGGCTGCTCACAAGTACCTTGATCTCCACCGGAAAACCCATCACGAATTCAAACGCTTTCCTTATCCTGTCACCGTAGGCGTACATGGCCGTGTTCTTTATAAAATCAGTCTCCGCCAGCAGATAGGCCGTATTGTTCTCAAATTTATACGGTTTCAGCTTTTTTATCCATTTATTGTATCCCAGCTCGCTTATCCTGTCGTTAGGATCATTTGAATTTATCAGCTGATAGCAGTATTTTAGCACCTCTGAAAATACCTCGTTGAACGAATCCATTTTTCTTCTCAAACCTCCGAACTTATACTTCCCGTATCCTTTTCATCTCACTGAACATCTATTCCAAATAATGCTTTTTCTGTATAGTTTTTACAGTAAAAAAGCCACATATTTATCAGCGCACAAATATATAGAATATTATACCACACTTTCAAAAAAATTTCAAGTCCCCTATATATAATAATAGTATTGGCGCAAAACACGGTAAAAGGCTCATTTCTGATAAAAAAACGGGGGTCTTCCGTCAAAAACGGACACTATATAGGAGGTTTTATTAAAGAAGGCCTACTATATGTAGACAGGCGCTTAAAAATTATTTTATTAAGTTAACAAAAAATTCAGAAGTTTGCCTCCGGCGGCGGGATTACTGACCAAAAAAATTCTCACCGGACCTGAGGATGGAAGAACAAAGCTTACCTCTGATGCTGATGACTTTCCCGAAATGAGGTGGGAATAGGGATATCTGGCAAATTTAAGAAAATGGAGCAGAGAAAGAGGCTGAAATTATAAAAAAATTGTGAACAGTTTGTCTAAGGTCTTGACAAATGCCTATGAGATAATATATAATTGTAAATTACAAGGGCTATGCCGACTTGAGTTTTTATTGGCACAGCTTGGATCTATGTTGTGTAACAGATCTTATATAGAGATTTGATAAGGAGGGTGAAAAGTATGAAGAGAACATATCAGCCTAAGAAACTCCAGAGGAAGAGAGTTCACGGCTTCATGAAGAGAATGTCAACTTCTAACGGCAGGAAGGTTCTGGCTCGCAGAAGAGCTAAGGGCAGAGCAAGACTCAGCCACTGATCTTGAATGATTGGGCCTGTATAGGGTGGTCTTCAGTCTGCCCTATATTAGGTCTTTATCTTTTTTATGAGAAAGATGCTGAAATATGACCGGGGGTAGATGGAGCTGCTGTTTACTGAGACGATCAAGGACAACAAGGATTTTCAGAGGTGTTACCGCAGCGGCAGATATGCGGTCTGCGGGTATGTATGCGCATATTTTTACCCAAACGGGACTCCTTATAACAGGCTTGGCATAACGGCGGGCAAAAAGCTGGGAAATGCTGTCAGGCGCAACCGGGTGAAAAGGATAATAAGGGCTGCCTACAGAGAGTGTGAGGAGATGATGCCCATGGGGTATGACCTTATCTTTGTAGGAAGGAACGACGCTGCTGAAAAAGGCTCTGAGGACATAAGGTCCTTCATTACCGGAAGGCTGATAGGCGAGATGGAAAAGGCAGCGGCCTCGGGGACTTTTTCCAGGAGGAAAAAGGCTCAGGGTGACAGGCATGGCGGATAGAAGCATATTCAGTACATTCAGAAGGATACTGACTTTTCCGGTCAGGGTCATGATAAGGGCGTATAAGAAATTTATAAGTCCCCTGAAACCGCCGGTCTGCAAATATTACCCCTCATGCTCTTCATATGCGCTGACCGCTTATGAAAAGCACGGTCTTGCCTTGGGTACGGTGCTGGCAGTCTGGAGACTGCTGAGATGCAATCCGTGGTCCCTGGGTGGGATAGACTATGTTCCTGACAGGGTCAGGATAGATTATTTTAAAGTAAGAAAGAAAAATGGAGCCGGCGGGTCTGACTGAGATCTGCCTGTGAGCGAGAGGAAAATAATAAAATGAGTCTGATAGCAACGCCTTTAGGCTGGATAATGAAGTTCTGCTACTGGCTGTGTAAGAATTACGGCTTAGCACTGCTTTTGTTTACGTTCATAACAAGGATAATAGTTTTCCCGCTTTATGTAAAGCAGCAGAAGAATACGGCAAAGATGTCCATGCTCAAGCCTAAGCTGGACGAGATACAGAAGAAATATTCCAAGAACCAGCAGAAGCTCCAGGAAGAGCAGATGAAGCTCTACACCGAAAGCGGCACCAACCCTATGGCGAGCTGTCTTCCGATGATAATATCGCTGGTGATACTGTGGGCGATGATACCTGTTATCTACGGACCGCTGACCTATGTTTCAAATCTGGATAAGGATACGGTGAAGGAATCAAACAACCTTATCTCTGATCTGAGCGTGGTGAGCAAGGAGGTAAAGTCCCACGATACTACTCTTGAAGAGCTTATCAAGGGCTATGAAGAAGAAAATAAGGACCCCTATGAGGAGATGAAGACCCTTTTCAAGGATAAGGACCAGTATCCTGAATCCGCCAAGGCTCTTGATTCCGACAAGAGGGTGGATAATGTTATAGAGACTGTTAAGAAATATAATGATATAGATACATTTGTCACCGACGAGACTTATTTCTCCCAGGGACTCATCACCTCCAGGCCGGAGCTGATGACCTTTGTTTTCACCAACGAAAAGGGCGGTAAGTATTCAGGGGTGCTGTCGGTAGTTTCTGATAAGGTGGAAGATTTTGCCAAGGATTTCAGATATGACCTGTTCGGTATCTATATGGGTACCATACCCAAGTGGAAGAGCATTTCCTGTGTGATACCGATACTTAGCTTTTTGCTCAACCTTATACTGACCATACTTTCTACCATCCATATGAAGAAGACCAACCCCGAAGCTATGAAGGTCGGCGGTTCGATGGCGATGATGTATATAATGCCGCTGTTCTCTTTGTGGATAGCCTTCAGCTATCCTATCGGCCTGGGTCTTTACTGGTGCTATTCTTCACTTTTCAGTATATTCCAGAATATCATTCTCAATAAGATATATACTCCCGAGCACGTAGCGGAGATAATAGAGAAGGATAAGGCAAAGGCAAAGGCCAGCGGCAAGCAGACCTTTATGGAAAAGGTGGCCGAGGCGCAGCTCATACAGGCCGGCAAGGACCCTGCTGAGATAAGAAAGCAGGCCGCAGGCGATGATTATGAGGAGCCTAAGAAAAAGAGCAAGCAGGAAATAAGCCGAGAGAACCGCAATAAGCTCAATGAGGCAAGGCGCCGCATGGCTGAGAAGTACGGCGACGACTATGATGAGGACGACGGATCACAGGATAAATAAAAAAGCCTGATGAGATAATTATTCAACGAGAGGAGCTGGATATATGAAACAGACATTTACTGCCTCTACAGTAGAGGAGGCAAGGGCTCTGGCAGCAAAAGAGTTTGGAGTAAGCGAGGAGAAGATCACGTTCACCGTGATAGAAGAGCCTAAGAAGGGTATTTTCGGACTGGGAAAGAATGAGGCTAAGATCGAGGCAGAGTATACCGAGACTAAGACAGATATCGCAGTGAATTATATCAAGAGAGTGCTGACCGCTATGGGAGTGGCTGATGTGAGCATAGAAGTCACCGAGATAGAAAACGGCATAGCTCTGGAGATAAACGGCGAGGGACTGGAGCCGCTGATAGGCAATAAGGGTGAGCTGCTGGATTCGCTGCAGTATCTTGCATCGCTGGTGTGCAACAAGGTGGACAGAGAGTATTTCAGGATAACCACCGACTGCAAGGGTTTCAGAGAGAGAAGGAAGAAACAGCTTGAAAGGCTGGCTGAGAAGATCGCCAATAACGTGAAGAAGAGCGGCAGATCTTCGGCACTGGAGCCTATGAATCCTTATGAAAGAAGAATAATCCACGCAGCTGTTTCTGAGATAGAGGGCGTGACTTCACAGTCCAAGGGCGAGGAGCCTTACAGAAAGGTCATCATCAGCTCCACTAATCCCAGAAGAGGCGGCGACAGGAGAAATAACCGCAATAACAAGCGTGGCGGCAACAGAAGAAACGGCCGTGGCGGCGGAAGAAGTCAGTCAAAGGGTTTTGATTTTACCACAAGCTTCGAGAAGGAGTATAAAAAGCCAAAGCCTGAGGATTCGATGCTTGGCTCGGGACTTTATTCTAAGATAGAATTCTAAGAGATATCAAAGGCGGGCGCTGAGGCGTCCGCTTTTTTGTGTCAGAGGGAATGTTGACTTGGGGGGAGGTTTCTGATATAATTGCAGTAAAGGATCTGAAAAGGAATATGGTAAAGGAAAAGAGCTTATGTTGACGATCTCATTAAAGACAGTTGAACACAGGTCGCAGAGCGCTTATGCCCATGATCTGCTGGAAAGGGCGGCCGGGCCTATAGAAGATGGGGAGATATTGCTCAGTGAACACGGGAAGCCTTACTTCGGGGAGGGCGGACGTCAGGGGCTTTGTTTTAACCTTTCTCACGCAAAGGGCATCACTGCCTGTCTGACCGCAGAGGAAGAATGCGGGGTGGACTGCGAGTGTGTAAGGGCAATGAAAATGGGAGCCTTGAAAAAGGCCTATTCCCCTGAGGAAAGGGAGCTGGTCCTTTCCTTGCCTGAGGGTCAGCAGAGGGACCTGATGTTTTTCAGGCTCTGGACCCTCAAGGAGGCCTATGTAAAGGCCATCGGCATCGGTATCTCCTATCCTCTGGAAAAGGTCGCTTTCAGCTTTCAGGGGGACAGGATAGTGACGGATATAGAAGGCTATGGGTTCTCGCAGCTGATAATAAACGGCGGCAGAGCTGTAGTATCGGTCTGCATAAAAAACAGGAGAATGGGGAATGTCGGGAAAGCAGAGATAGATGAAGAGGGTCTGGAAGTCTTCATGACGGAGGAATAACCGCAGGGTGATATGAATAGATATTACCGAGGTGGTAAAAATGAACGAGGGCAGACACAATGCAATAATGGAGGACCGCAGCAGGCTGATGCTCACCGGGGTCAATGATGTGGAAAGCTTTGACGAGCACAGCATAATACTTTTCACTCAGCTGGGTGAACTGACAGTAAGAGGACAGGGACTTCACATCAGCGAGATGAGCTTAGAAAGCGGGGAAGTGAGCGTTGACGGGGAGATAAGCGCCCTTATCTACGGCGATAAGGACAGGGTTAAAAAACTGTCAATGTTCGGTAAGCTGTTCAGATGAAGGGGGATATCTTTCAGGCAGCAAGGGACCTGGGAGCCTTTCAGGGGGCAATGATAGCCGGACTTATCCTGGGGGTGCTCTATGACGGTCTGAGGGTAGTTCGGTCGATACTTCCGAAATGGAGAGCCGGAGAGTTCATAAGCGATGTGCTTTATATGCTGGCAGTGGGGACGGTGATGTTCCTCTACAGTGTGGGAACACTGGGAAAGCTAAGATACCACACCTTTTTCGGCACAGTCTTCGGCATGGCCGCAGAAGAAATGGCTTTCGGCAGATACTTTTGCCGGTGGTTCGACAGAGCGGCTGGAGCAGTAAAAAAATGGGCGGAAAAAAGAGTCAGGGACAGATATGCGCAAATTGCTAGTTTTGGAGAGAAAATAAAGCGGTTATTTGTCAAAAGCACTAAAGTTTTAAAAAAGAGTAAAAAACTTGAAAAAGGTCTTGAAAGTTGAAACTGCAATGTTGTATAATAGTAAAGAGTAGCGGGACGGAAAGGAGCGTGAAATGATGAGGAAAAAAGCCGATATGATGCAGGAAACTGATAATGAGGAAAAGCTCAGCAGCAGGATAGGCGACCTGGACGAGGAGGATATAAGCGAGAAAAAAGCCCCAAGGCTGTTCAGGCCCATATTGTTCATCATTATTTTATGCTTTTGTGTTTTCGCTGCGGTGGATATCGTCGTCAGACAGAACGAGATAGAACAGCTCAAACAGGAGACTGAGATGATGACCCAGAAGCTCGAGGAGTCAAAGCAGCTCAACGATGAGTATGAGGCCATGCTCAATGCCGATGAAGCCGAGTTCATGGAAAAGGTCGCTGTGGAGAAGTTCGGCTATTCTTATCCGAATGAGAAGAGGTTCTATATAGTCAATAAGGAATAGCCGGGGAAAAGGCGAAGATATCTTTTGTAAGGCTCATACAGGAAAGTATAAATGGTAAGAGAGGACCAGTTGTTAAATGGAGTTAGAAGTTGGAAAGATCTATGAAGGAAAAGTAACGGGTATCACTAAATTCGGCGCTTTTGTAGAGCTGGATAAGAATACCACGGGCATGGTGCATATCTCGGAGGTGGCAAATACTTTTGTCAGCGAGATAAAGGACCATATCAATGAGGGTGAGACTTTAAAGGTAAAGGTGCTGAGCCTGGGAGACGATGGGAAGATATCTCTTTCCATCAAGAAGGCACTTCCGGCGCCGCCGAGAAAGAATGTCAGACAGGGCGATGACAGGGGCCGCAGGGATAATAAGAACAGCGCACCCAGGGAGAAGAAGAGCTTTGTCAGGAGCGGCAGCTTTGAGAAAAGACCGCCGCAGGATTTCAGCAAGAACCCGCCGCCGGTCTATGACCCGTCGGCAAATTCTGGCAATGCCGATTTTGAGGATATGCTCAGCAGGTTCAAGGCTTCCAGCGACGAAAAGCTTTCGGACATAAAAAGGATAACGGACAACAAGAGGCGTTCGCCTTCCAGAAGAAAGTAAGTACATAGGCGGTCGGGCATGAAAAATTTCAAGAGGACCTTTGCGTTCATTTTCTTTTTGTTAGCCGGAGTGGTCCTGGGGGGCTTTATCGCATATATCTGTGAGGGCAGGCCCTATGTGGGGTGGTTAGCCTGGGGCAGAAGCGTCGGGGTCGAGAATATCAGCCTGGACCTTTATGTGCTCAAATTCAGCTTCGGGCTGATGGTACACGCTACTATATCGCAGATAATCACCATTCCCCTGTCGCTTATAATATTCTCGGCAACGTGTAAAAATCTGTAATTTACGGGCGCACTTCTGTGCGCCTGCTTTTGTATGATTATTTTTCACCCGCAGACAAGAGGAGCGGACCAAAAAAATGAAGAGATCTATAATAGTATTGATAACAGCAATAGCACTGACCGGCTGCGGTAAGGTGCAGGATAAGGCCGGGGGCGGGCTGATAAGGGACGCAAGGGCCGAATATAAGGGGCTGGATTCCGCCAGGGTCGTGATGACGAACCTTGATACCGGGGAGGAGGAGCAGAGCTTTACCTTCAAATATGATGAGAAGGATACCCTGGTTTTTTCCTATTACGGGAAAAGCGAGAACAGCGAGTATGCCCAGTATAATAACGGCGCTGAGTGCTTTACCTACGACAACGGAGAATATAGCTATGTTTCAAAGGGCGAAAAGGATTTCGTAAGATATACAAGAGAGATGACACACCCTCAGGCTGACGAGGGCCTGCTCATATACAGTCCGGAGAACATCACTGAGGCCTGGGAAAGTGATGAGAACGGTATAGAACACGTCCATCATGTCTACGATGTGGATAAGATAGGAGCCAGTGTGGAGAATGGCCAGGTCACAGAGTTCTGGACGGACTATTATTTTAAGGACGGAGAGCTTTTGTATTTCGTGGAAACTACCGGCGCTGAGGATGAGGGCAAAGAACTGAGCTATTCTTATAAGATAGAGATAACCGAGAAAAACTCCGTCAAAAAGGTGGAGAATACGGCTAAACAGTTCCAGCCGGAGCAGTAGGGGCTTATGGGCCTGAAAATAATATAAACGGAGGTGCCCGAATGGCAGCTGAGCAGATAAACATTGATCCCGGAAGGGATAAGGTCATCATTAAGACCAGCCTTATCGGCATAGGGGCAAATGTGGCCCTGGCCGCTTTCAAAGCCTTTGTGGGAGTGCTTTCCCACTCCATCGCAATAGTGCTGGATGCGGTCAATAACCTGAGTGACGCCGGCAGCTCGGCTATCACCATCGCCGGCACCAAGCTGGCCGCAAAGCCTGCCGATAAAAAACACCCCTGGGGCCATGGCAGGGTCGAATATCTTACCGCTATGGTCATTTCGGTCATCATTCTTTATGCCGGTGTGACTTCGCTAATTGAAAGTATCAAAAAGATCATCTCCCCTGCTTCGCCGGACTATTCTGCACCCTCGCTGATAATCGTGGGTGTGGCTGTGGTGGTAAAGATAGCTCTGGGAAGATTTGTCAAGAGCACAGGTGAAAAGGTAAATTCCGACAGCCTTGTCAATTCCGGTCAGGACGCACTGAATGACTCCATAATCTCCGCCGCTACCCTGCTGACCGCACTGGTGTTTATTTTCACCGGGCTAAGGCTGGAGGCCGTCACCGGTGCGATCATCTCGGTGGTCATCATCAAGTCAGGCTATGATATGTTAAAAGATACCATTTCTGAGATCTTAGGCGAAAGGATAAGCGCCGACACAGCCCGTCAGGTCACTGAGGTCATCAACAGCTTTCCTGAGGTAGGCGGCAGCTATGACCTTATCCTTCACGACTACGGCCCGGAAAGTATCAACGGCTCGGTCCATGTGGAGATAGACAGCTCCATGAAGGCCAGCGAGATAGACCTCCTTCAAGAAAAATAGCCGCTGAGGTCTACGATAAGACCGGGGTCATCATGACTGCCGTGGGGATATATTCGGTCAATAATAACGATAAAAATATCATCAGCCTGAGAACGAAGGTCGCCGGGATAGTCATGAAATATGACCATGTTATACAGCTGCACGGTTTTTATGTGAACGAAGAGGAGAAGTTCATGCAGTTCGACCTGATAATAGATTTCGAGGAAAAGGACCGTGGAGCACTTTTTAATAAAGCCATCGACGAGGTCAGAAAAGAATTTCCTGAATACAAGATATTTGCAGCGCTCGATACTGACTTTTCATTAACGGAATAATAAACGTTCCAACCAAAAAATACCCTCTGTGAAGGTCCTTCACAGAGGGTATTTATTATGCTCTATAATCAGTCGTTGTTATAAAGCTTTGCATATCTGAGCAGATAATCGTATCTGTCCTGAGCGTTCTGAACTGCCTTGTTGAACAGCTTTTCAGCTCTCTCAGGATTCTGTCTTGCAAGTGCGTTGTAACGAACTTCGCCCATGAGGAACTCCTTGTAATCAGCAGAAGGAGCCTTGGAATCGAGCATGAACGGATTCTTGCCCTGTTCCTTCAGACGAGGATCGTATCTGTACAGATGCCAGTAACCAGCCTGAACTGCCTTCTTCTCCTCGGTCTGTGCGATCTTCATGCCGCCCTTGATACCGTGGTTGATACAAGGTGCATAGCCGATGATGATGGAAGGACCGTGATAGCTCTCAGCCTCCTGGATAGCCTTTATGCACTGGTTCATGTCAGCACCCATTGCTATGTGTGCAACATAAACATAACCGTAGCTCATTGCTATACCAGCCAGATCCTTCTTCTTGACTTCCTTACCTGCTGCTGCGAACTGTGCGATAGCGCCGGTAGGTGTAGCCTTAGAGGACTGTCCGCCTGTGTTGGAGTAAACTTCTGTATCGAATACGAAGATGTTTACGTCCTCACCGGATGCGATAACGTGGTCAACGCCGGAGAAACCGATGTCGTATGCCCAGCCGTCGCCGCCGAATATCCACAGGCTCTTCTTAGCCAGATAATCAGCATCTTTGAGTATCTCCTGTGCAGCTGCACTGTTCTCGGCCTTCAGAGCCTCAACAAGCTTTGCGGTAGCAGCCTTGTTGGCAGCACCGTCGTCTACAGTTGCCAGATATTCCTCAGATGCAGCCTTTAGAGCTTCATCAGCAGTGTTCTTGGAAAGGTCAAGTACCTTTGCGATGGTCCTGTTCCTGATGGTGGACTGTGCGAGGAACATACCGTAGCCGTACTCAGCGTTGTCCTCAAACAGGGAGTTAGCCCATGCAGGACCCTTGCCTTCCTTGTTCTTGGTGTAAGGAGTTGAAGGTGCAGAGCCGCCCCAGATGGACGAACAGCCGGTAGCGTTGGCAATGTACATCCTGTCGCCGAAGAGCTGTGTGATGAGCTTAGCGTAAGGAGTCTCGCCGCAGCCTGCGCAGGCGCCGGAGAATTCAAGCAGAGGCTGCTTGAACTGAGAACCCTTGACAGTGGTCTCCTTGAACTTGGCAGCTACCTCAGGCTTCTCAGGCAGAGTCTGTGCATAGTTGAATACTTCCTGCTCGGCCAGCTGGCTCTCCAGAGGCATCATGTTCAGTGCCTTCTCACCCTTCTTGCCGGGGCATACGTTCACGCAGGAACCGCAGCCTGTGCAGTCCAGTGCGGACATTGTCATTACGAAGTTATATCCGGGCATACCGGTAACAGGTACAGCCTTCTCCTTTGCCAGTGCAGGAGCAGCCTCCAGCTCGGCATCGGTCATGATAGAAGGTCTGATAACTGCATGAGGACATACATATGAACAGAAGTTGCACTGTATACAGTTTGCACTGTTCCATGCAGGAACGTCAACAGCTATGCCTCTCTTCTCAAAGGCAGCAGAACCCTGAGGGAACACACCGTCAGCCATATGGGTGAAGGTGGAAACAGGCAGCTTATCGCCTTCCTGTGCGTTGCAGGGTATCTGGATATTGTTAACGAAATCCTGAAGGGTCTTGTCAGCACACTCAACGGCCTTCATGCCCATCTCGCTGTCGGCAGCGGTCTTCCAGGACTCGGGAACGTTTATCTCAACTACCTGCTGGCAGCCGGCGTCGATAGCATCGTGGTTCATCTTGACGATAGCGTCGCCCTTCTTGGAGTAAGAAGCGGTCGCAGCGTCCTTCATATACTTGATAGCATCGTCCAGAGGGATAATGTTAGCCAGCTTGAAGAATGCGGACTGGAGCACGGTGTTGATCCTGTTGCCAAGGCCGATCTCCTTACCGATCTTAACGCCGTTGATGGTATAGAACTTTATGCCGTTCTCAGCGATGTATCTCTTTACCTGGCCGGGAAGATGCTTTTCAAGCTCCTCAGCTGTCCACTGGCAGTTGAGCAGGAAAGTTCCGCCGGGCTTGATGTCCTGTACCATGTTGTACTTGTTGATATAGGACTCATTATGGCAGGCAACGAAGTCAGCCTGGTTGATAAGGTAGGTAGACTTGATAGGAGTCTTGCCAAATCTCAGGTGAGAAACGGTCACGCCGCCGGACTTCTTGGAGTCATAGGAGAAGTATGCCTGTGCATAGAGATCGGTATGGTCGCCGATGATCTTGATGGAGTTCTTGTTAGCGCCAACGGTACCGTCTGCACCAAGACCCCAGAACTTACAAGCAGTGGTGCCTGCGGGAGCAGAATCCAGCTTGCCGGCAGAAGGCAGGGACAGGTTGGTAACATCGTCAACGATGCCAAGAGTAAATCTTGCCTTATAGCCCTCAGTGCCTGCCAGATTAACATAAGCAGCCTTTATCTGGTCGGGAGTGGTGTCCTTGGAGCCAAGACCGTATCTGCCGGAGGCTACAGGGATATCATTGAACTGTGTGCCCTTGAGAGCTGCAACAACGTCCAGATACAGAGGCTCGCCCAGAGAACCGGGCTCCTTGGTCCTGTCAAGAACAGTGATCTGCTTTGCAGTAGCAGGGATAGCAGCCACCAGTCTGTCAGCAGCGAAGGGTCTGTAAAGTCTTACCTTTACAAGGCCAAGCTTTGCGCCCTCGTTAGCGTTCAGATAATCAACAGTCTCTTCAATGGTATCGCATACGGAACCCATAGCGACGATAACGTGCTCTGCGTCCTCAGCGCCGTAGTAGTTGAAGAGCTTATAGTCAGTGCCTATCTTAGCATTGACCTTGTTCATATAATCCTCAACGATGCCGGGAACGGCGTCATAATAAGGATTGCAGGCCTCTCTTGCCTGGAAGAAGATATCAGGGTTCTGAGCGGTGCCCTTCAGTATGGGGTGCTCAGGATTAAGTGCATTCTTTCTGAATTCTTCGATCTTCTCGAAGTTGACCATATCCCTTACGTCCTCGATATCCCATGTCTCGATCTTCTGGATCTCGTGAGAAGTTCTGAAACCGTCGAAGAAGTGGAGGAAAGGAACTCTGCTCTCGATGGTGGACAGATGAGCAACGGTACCTAAGTCCATTACTTCCTGAACGTTGGAGGAACAAAGCATAGCGAAACCGGTCTGACGACAGGCATAAACGTCACTGTGATCGCCGAAGATGTTCAGAGCGTGGGACGCAACGCATCTTGCTGAAACGTGGATAACGCAGGGAAGCAGCTCGCCTGCGATCTTATACATATTCGGGATCATCAGCAGAAGACCCTGAGATGCGGTGTAGGTCGTGGTCAGTGCGCCTGCGGACAGCGAGCCGTGTACAGTACCGGAAGCGCCGGCCTCAGACTGCATCTCGGCTACCTTTACGGGTGTGCCGAACAGGTTCTTCTGCCCCTTGGCAGACCACTGGTCCGTTACTTCAGCCATTACTGAAGAAGGGGTGATGGGGTAGATAGCAGCGACTTCTGTAAAGGGATAGGAAGCCCAGGCAGCAGCGTTGTTACCGTCCATGGTTTTCATTTTTCTTGCCATTTAACAAATCATCCTTTCTGCGAGCCAAGCTCGAATTTTGAGACTTTGTTTTTTGGCAGGCAGGCTTTTTTTCAGCCCGTCCCGCCGGGCGGGTAAAGTTAGCAAATGTGTACTTATGAACTTAAAATTAAGTGTAATAATTTGTACACAATTGCCAAAACACACTCGCTTTAACTCTTATATTATAACACTTATTTTCCGATTTGTAAAGGGCTTGAAACCGTTTTTTTCGTTTTTTTTACTGTATAGAGACTAAAAAATGAAATAATTTTTGTACAAAACAGTTAGTTCAGACTAATCCAAGTTGACCGTGGGAAACTTCAGGCCTGCGGTCATATTTCTGGGGACCTTTGTCTGCGCACAGATAAGCGCCAATGCGGTGCATTGGCGCTGTGATCGGATATATGCTGCTGTGAAATTCTGCGAACGGCCAGGTTTTAGCGGTCCCGAACTCACTGAGCCCAGACCTTATCGCCAAGGCGGGAAATGTATGCCGTCAGCTCGCTTGCCATCTCGTACTGCTCAGAAAGTCTGGGGTGTCCGGGAGTGGCCCTTCCCACACGGGTGAACCGCAGATGGCTTATCCTCTCGTCACTCAGCTCCTCCACTATCTCGTCAAGGGCATCGTCCCACTCCGGACCGTGATTCAGCACTGTCAGCAGCAGCACGAAATAGGGTCTGCCGTATTTCTCCCTCAGGTCCTTTATGATGTCCTTATACCTTTCCTTCCATTTTCTGCGGAAAGCCGGGTCAGTGATGTCAGGATCTCCCTCGGCCTCGTTATGCTGGTCGTTCTGCCCCACGGCAAAGATGACCAGGCTGGGGATATACTCACCGAGATCCCAGTCGGTATATCCCTCAGGTCCCTCCGGAAAGTAGCATAGCTTGTTATAGGCAGTTTCCATGCCGATGTAGTCCGGTGCGTGGTAATAGCCGGTGTTGTCAAAAACGGCTATGCCGCCCTGTGCGGTGCAGTGGAGCTGTGCGCCAAGATTTCGTGCGGTTATTGCGGCGTAGCTGTGCCAGGCGTTGTCGAAATTCCCCCCGTTGTTCTCAGGGTCGGGGCTTGCCACACAGTCCATGGCCTCCACCACAGCCCCTGCGCTGACAGAGTCTCCGAAACACTCTATCTTCCTGTCCGGCAGAACCGGCGCATCAAGCACCTCGCCGTTCCCGTCGATGACAAAGCCGAAAAAGCTGAAATAATGGGTGGCGTCCTGCCGTTTGAAGAGGATTATCTCATGTTCCCCCTCCTCAAGGCCCTCAGCGATGTCGATAAGGTATTCGCCCTCGTATTCCTCCGGCGAACCAAAGTCTGCCCGGCCCTCTCTGCCGTCAAGTATAAAGCCTAAGGACATATCGTTGTAAAAACGCTTATTGAAAAGCGCCGCCTTGACGGAGGTCCCGGTGAACCTCATCCTCACGTTCGAGCCTGCCCAGTAGAATTCCGGGGCCTTGGGGTCCCTGAAGGATATGCGGCCCATAAAAGCCATTTTTCCGCAGTCCGGCGGGACAAGCTTTTTGCCCTCGGGGATAGATATATTTTTCATTTCTGCCATAGTGA
Organism: Ruminococcus sp.; assembly: GCA_017478965.1. Taxonomy (GTDB): domain Bacteria; phylum Bacillota; class Clostridia; order Oscillospirales; family Ruminococcaceae; genus Hominimerdicola. The sequence continues at coordinate 48,509 of JAFVCV010000013.1, forward strand.
TGACCTCCGTTTTTGTTTTTTGTTATAAATATTATAAAATAATATCCCCCCGCTGTCAAGGGGCTTAAACGTTTACATAAAAATATTTGCGGCCCCGTCAGGGCGCAGGGGCATGAAATTTTTTCCGGGTCGTTTGCAATAAATAGTTAAGTAAATTGTTGACAAATGATGTGTTATGTGCTATACTTATGTTGGCTGAAAATAGATAGTTTTAATTTTGTTTACTTTTTATTAATTTGTTGCAGCCACAGTTATCATGATAATTCTTGCTAAGGGGTTTTAATATGACAGAACTGGAGAAGATGGAGCAGGCTGAGGGGTATATAAACCGATACTTTGAGTTTGAAGACGGCGTTACTGTCAGCCAGGAGAACAAGGAATATCTGAAGACCTATATCAAGGACGTAAACACCATAGAAGAGGCCTTCGATCTGAAAAAGAAGATGCAGAAGTCCATAATGACCATGGGCATCGTCGCAGTAGTAGTAGGGGCGCTTTTCGCCATACCTTTTCACAGCGGTGCGCTGTGGCTGGTGCCGCTGGTGGTCTGTGCGGCCATATTCATAGGCGGGGCGGTGTTTTTCACCAGCCTGCACAAATACAAGCTGGATTCGGCCAAGCAGCATCAGAAGGAAGTCAACGAGGGGATACAGGAGCAGATAGAGATACTTGACACCAGGATAGCGCAGATAGAAAAGCAGAGGGACGACTATCTTGCAGCCCTTAAAAAGAGGATAGACTTCATGGAGCTTGACATAGACTACATGAGGAACATCGGGGCCATCAAGCAAAAGCTCATCGACGGCGAGGCTGAGACCTGTGAGGACGCAGTGTATGCCTATGAGCAGGGTATGCTGCTGTCGCAGATGAACAATATCATGAGCAAGAGCGAGCGCAAGCCTGAGATGGATATGGAAAAGAACAGGGAGCGTTTCGGCGATCCGCTGCAGGCCATCGAGGAGAAGAAGAAAAAGAAGAAGAAAGAGAAGAAGAAAAAGTAAAGCTGAGATTTATGAGCGAGCCGGGTCCGGCTCGCTTTTTTAAGCCTGAGGACGGCGGACGAAAACAGTCGGAAGGAGTTTAAGATGGAAGAAGTAAGAGTGGGAGACGTATACGATCTCATAGACAGCATAGCGCCCTTTGGCATACAGGAGAGCTGGGATAACAGCGGGCTGTGCGTGGGGGCAAGGGACAGGGCCGTAAAAAAAATAACAGTCGCCCTTGACTGCACGGCGGACGTGGCCAGGGAGGCCGCAGAAAAGGGCAGCGAGCTTATAGTTACCCATCACCCGGTGATCTTCAGGGCCATAAAAAAGCTGGATCTTGACAGCGTGGTGGGGACTCTTGCCGGGGCGGGACTTTCGGTCATCTGTGCCCACACCAATTTCGACAGCGCAGTGATGAACAGGCTGCTGTGCGAAAAGCTGGGGCTCACGCCTGAGGGACCGCTGGCGGTGGAGAACGGGACAGAGATGGGCTGCGTTTGCAGCTGTGGGAGCATCGGCAGCCGGGAGCTGGCGGAAAGGATAAAAAACGCTCTGGGAAACAGGGTGGTAAGGTTCAACGGCCTTAACGAAAGGGCTAAGGGCAGAGAGAACGACATAAGGAAGATCGCAGTTTGCAGCGGCAGCGGCGGAAGTTTTCTGGGAGAGGTCATTGCCGGGGGCTGCGGGGCGTTTATCACCGGGGACGTTAAGCACGACGTTTTCATCGACGCTTACAACGAGGGAGTCGTGGTCTTCGACGCCGGGCATTTTTACACGGAGGATATTTTCTGCGAGTATATGTGCGAAAAGCTTGCGCAAAGCTTTCCCGGAGTCCGGGTCGAAAAGGCTTCTTGTGACAGGGACGTGGTGGAGTACCTTGTTCAGGGGCCTGGGCTTTGAGCAGCGAGCCGCAGTGTTTTAAGATTGTGCGTGTTTTGGAGGATCGTGAGTATGGCACTTGACGGTGTATTTCTTAGTTTGATAAAAAATGAAATAGAGAGCCTTATCGGGGGCAGAGTGGATAAGGTCCACCAGCCATCCAGAGAGGAGCTGCTTATTTCGCTGAGAACGGCGGGAGGAGTGAAGAAAATACTTTTCAATACCGTTTCCGGTTCCGCCAGGGTCCATATCACCGGAACGGAGATTGAGAACCCCAAGCAGCCCCCTATGTTCTGTATGCTGATGAGAAAGCATCTTTCCTCCGGGAGACTGGCGGCAGTGAGACAGGAGGGCTATGAAAGGATACTCATGCTGGACTTTGACTGCACCAATGAGCTGGGGGACCCCGTAAGGCTGACCCTAGCGGCTGAGATAATGGGAAGAAGGTCCAACCTGCTGCTGCTCAACGGCAGCGGTAAGATCATCGACTGCCTGAAAAGGGTCGGCCCGGAGGTAACAGACAAGCCGGTGCTGCCGGGGGCAATGTATGAAATGCCGCCTAAGGACGGCAGGATAAGCCTGACGGACTGCGAAAGGGAGCAGTTCGAGAAAATGATAAAGGCCTGGCCGGGGGAGGAGCTTTCAAAGGCGATCATGAAGACCCTGGAGGGCATAAGCCCGGTGTTTGCCAGAGAGTGCGCTTTTTTCACCGGCCACGGAGCGGAGCAGACAGTGGGAAATATGACGGAGGACCGTTTTGACAGACTGTGGTTCTTTATAACAAAGGTCAGAAAAAGTCTTGCCGAGGGGACCGGTGCCTTTACCGTCCTGAGGACGCCGGAGGGGAGCCTGAAGGACTTTTGTTTTTGCAGGATAGAGCAGTACGGGGCGCTGATGGTCACGAAAGAGTTCTCTTCTCCCTCAGAGCTGCTGGACTATTTCTATTCCAGCCGGGACACTCTTGCCAGGACCAAGCAGAAGGCTGCGGATCTTTTCAGGACGCTGTCAAGTACCATAGAGAGGACCGAGAGAAGAGTACAGAACCAGAAACTGGAGCTTAAAGACTGTGAAAAAAGAGAGCAGCTCAGGCAGTACGGGGACCTGATAATGTCGAACCTTTACAGCCTTGAAAAGGGCATGGAGGTATGCGAGGCGGAGAATTATTACGAGGAGGGCTGCCCAAGGGTCAGGATAAAGCTCGACAAACGCCTGGACCCTGCGCAGAACGCACAGAAGTACTATAGGGAATACCGAAAGCTCGACACTGCTGAGAAAAAACTCAGGGAACTCATTGCCGCCGGGGAGGAGGAGAGCAGATATCTCGACACGGTTTTCGAGGCTCTTACAAGGGCGCAGACCGAGGGGGACATCGCAGAGCTGAGGGAGGAGCTGGCCGGGCAGGGTTATGTGAAGAGGGGCAGGAACAAGGGAAAGCCCCCCAAGTCACTGCCGCCGATGCGGTTCGTGTCCTCGGAGGGCTATGAGATAAGAGTGGGAAGAAACAACAGCCAGAACGACAGGCTGACTTGCAGGGAGGCGAAGAAGACAGACCTTTGGCTCCATGTGAAGGACATCACAGGGTGCCATGTCATCATCGACTGCAAAAGGGACACCGGAGGATATACTGCCGAGGACCTGCCGCCGGACAGGACCATCGAGGAAGCGGCGGTGATAGCGGCATATTATTCGAGGGCCAGGAACAGTTCCCGGGCGGACGTGGACTATACCTTTATAAAGAACGTGAAAAAGCCTGCCGGGGCAAAGCCGGGTATGGTGATATTTAACAGCAACTACACTATAACGGTAAAGCCGGACGAGGACCTGGTAGAAAGTCTGAGAGCTAAATAAGAGATCCCCCTTTGACATTTCGTCTGAGGGGGATCGTTGTCTGTGTTCACATAACATTGAAAATGCAGTCGTTCTTTGAGCCGCAGCGAAAGCCGGAAACATAGAAACGGTCTTTATAGACCCTCACCGTGCAGTCCTCTGAAACGATACGGTCCTTGTAGCGGTAGGGCATCATAGGGGTGATGACTATGCCGCTTTTGCAGGCCACCGTCAGGGATACCTTGCCCATGTTTCTGGCACCCGGCCTAATGTCTCTGTAAATGCCCGTTATCTTCCCCGGGCAGGAGACGCCGAAAAAAAAGGTGAAAAACCAGGCGAGGATATATTTGAAGTGAAAGCCGTAAATGATGAGGGCAATGGCTAGACCTGTCAGCAAAGTACTGGTGGAATAGAGAATTCCCGCCGCAGCTTTCATGATCACCATGATAAGGCCCCAACAAACCAGGCTGTGAGCAATGAACATTGGGTACTGATAAACATACTTTACTCCCATAAACCGTACTCCCGTTTTACTCTCTCCGCCATTTCACGGGCCTGGGCCAGTGTGGAAAGCTCGCCGCACTCAGCCCTGAGCCTGGCGCTATTGGGCAGGCCCTTGACGTACCAGGCTACGTTCTTGCGGGCCTCCTTCATTCCCCTCTCCTCACCCTTATATCTGCAAAGCAGCTCGCAGTGGGAGAGCATCACCTCCATGCGCTCTTCTATCTCCGGCTCCGGCAAAAGCTCGCCGGCAGAAAGATAGTGACTGATCTCTCTGAACACCCAGGGCCGGCCGTAGGAACCACGGGCAAGCATCACAAGGTCCACGCCAGTCTCATCATACATCCTCTTGCAGCTGATTGCGTCCTTAACGTCGCCGTTGCCGAAGACCGGTACACTCACGCTCTCCTTTACCTGCCTGATGATGTTCCAGTCCGCTGTGCCGGAATAAAACTGCATACGGGTCCTGCCGTGGACAGCCATGGCGCTGACTCCCGCCTGCTCCATGAGCTTGGCAAAGTCCGGGGCATTGATATGCTCACTGTCCCACCCGGTGCGGAATTTCACCGTCACAGGACAGCCGGCGTTCTTCACGACCTCTCTGGCTATCTCAAAGGCCCTGTCAGGGTCCTTCATGAGCGCTGAGCCTGAGCCGTTTGAAACTATCTTCGGGACCGGACAGCCCATGTTGATGTCGATGATATCAGGCTTGCAGGCGCTGAGAAGATAAGCCGCCTTACCCATGAAATAAGGGTCTTCTCCGAAAAGCTGGAGAGCATAGGGCCGCTCGGCGTCCTCTATCTCCGTCAGAACAGCGGTCTTTTTGTCGCCGTAGCAAAGACCCTTGGAGGATATCATCTCGCTGACCATGTAGGCCGCCCCGAATTTCCTGCAAAGGAGCCTGTAGGACTTGTCAGCCACCGAGGCCATGGGTGCAAGGGCAGCGGTCTTTTCTACAGAGACATTTCCGATATTGATCTTTTCCATACTATTTTCCGGAGGACTTTTTCTTTTTGCCCTTGCCAAGGGTGGTGTCGTAGGAGACACCTGTGCCGGGAAGGCTGGCAGTTATCTTATTCTTGTCGTTGACGGTGACTTTGACTTTTTTGCCGCCGACGGTAACGCTCTTGCTCTTTTTGTTGAAGTTTACCTTAAAGAACTTAGTGAGCTTCAGGCTCAGACGCTTTCTGAAATGCAGTCCCATAATAAACACCTCACGTTCTGATATCGCAGCCATGGCCGGACAGGCCGCTTTTCAGAGCAAACGGCATTGGAACTTTCACACCGGCCGTTTGCAGCTGCCGCAGTCTGTCCGCTGTGGACGCACTGAGAATAAAAAGATCGTTTGATCTGCTATATATGATAACATAATTTTCCCAAAAAGTAAAGACCGGGGGAAAGAAAAGCCTGGAAACGTCAAAAGCACTTGAAAAGCGGGAAAAAATGTGTTATAATAGACCAGGATGCTGAATAACGGACAAAACTGCCGGAAAAGGCAGAAATCGTGAGGTATGAAAATGATAATGAATTCATTGTGCGCACTTGCCCTTGGGTTTGCGCTGGATATGATATTCGGGGACCCGGACAGGAAATATTACCCTGTCAGGCTGGTGAAAAGGCTGGTAAGGAACCTGGAAAAAATGCTCAGACAGGCCTATGCGGACACCCCTGAGGCGCAGAACATGGCCGGGGTCATGCTGGTGGTGATAACGCTGCTGATAACCGTGGGCATAACGGTGACGGTGATGATAATATGCTATAAGATAAACGTGGTGCTGGGCATAGTCTTTGAGGGACTGCTGTGCTGGTTCTCCCTTTCGGGAAAGTATCTTAGCACCGATCTTCAGTCGGTGTTCAGGGCGGCCAAGGCTCAGAACACGGAATCGGTACACCGCTATCTGAAACGGTTCACTGACAGAGACGTGGAGGGCCTAGGGCTTGAAGACTGCATAAAATGTGCCATAGAAGAGGGCGCAGAAAATACGGTGGATTGGGTCATAGGACCTATATTCTGGACCATGCTCCTTGGGGGAGCGGGAGGTTTTTTTTGCAGAGTAATAAATATAATGGATAACGAGGTGGGCTTTCGCAGCGAGGAATTCGAGCACATCGGCAAGGTGGCGGCAAAGCTGGACGATGTGGTGATGTTTCTGCCCGCAAGGCTGGGAGCTTTGCTGATGAGGCTTGACACGGCATTTTTAAAGCTTGACAGCAAGGGCGCCGCCGAGGTCTACAGCAGGGACCGCAAAAAGTCCCCCAGCCCAAATTCAGGTCACCCTATGGCGGTCTGCGCCGGTGCGCTGAACATTGAGCTTGGCAGTGATGAATACTATGGAGGCAGGGTCCTGAAAAAGCCCCGTATAGGCGACAGCTACAGAAAAGCCGGAGCGGACGAGATATTCTGGACACAGCAGCTGATGATAGGTTCGGAGGCCATGGTCATGATAACGGCGGTGATAGTCAGGGTGGTCGTATATATTGCGTACCTGGGCTTGATAAAATAACAGAGAAAAATAATAAAGGGCGGACGGAGGTCCTGCCCTTTTCTGATAGGCGAAAGCATAGAAAGTTGATGGGTATAATGGAACAATACAATGTAACGGGAATGAGCTGTGCGGCTTGCAGTGCAAGAGTGGAAAAGGCAGTCAGAGCAGTACCGGGAGTGGAGAGCTGTGCGGTGAGTCTGCTGACCAATTCCATGAGCGTGGAGGGCAGCGCAAGGAATGAGGAAGTAATAAAGGCAGTGGAAAATGCGGGCTACGGAGCGTCGGTGAAGGGCGAAGAGAGCTCCGCCGGGGACGGGAACAGCCTGGAGGACAGGGAGACTCCCCTGCTGAAAAAAAGGCTCATCGCTTCGCTGATACTTCTATTGCCGCTGATGTATATGAGCATGGGGCATATGATGTGGGGCTGGCCGCTGCCCGTCTTCTTTGAAGGAAACCATGTTGCAATGGGCCTGGCGGAGCTGCTGCCGGCGGCAATGGTGATGGTCATAAACCAGAGATTTTTCATAAACGGCGCTAAAGGACTTATACACAGGTCCCCCAATATGGATACCCTGGTAGCTATGGGATCCGGAGTCTCGTTTTTGTGGAGCGTATATGTGCTGTTCAGAATGACCGGGGCAGCCGCACAGGGCAATGAGGAGCTTTGCGAAAAGCTCATGATGGATCTCTACTTTGAGTCCGCCGCAATGATAGTCACTCTGATAACCGTGGGAAAAATGCTGGAGGCCAGGTCCAAGGGCAAGACCACGGACGCTCTGAAAGGTCTGATGAAGCTTTCACCAAAGACCGCAGTGGTGATAAGAAACGGGAATGAGGAAAAGGTCGGGGTGGAAAAGGTCCGTGTGGGGGACATTTTCGTGGTAAGGCCCGGGGAGAGCATACCTGTGGACGGTACAGTCATAGAGGGCGAGAGCGCAGTGGACGAAAGTGCTCTGACAGGTGAGAGCGTCCCGGCGGACAAAATTGTGGGCAGCGAAGTCAGTGCAGCCACCATCAACCGCAGCGGATTTTTGAAATGCAAAGCGGTAAAGGTGGGTGAGGACACAGCAATTTCCCAGATAATAAAGATGGTAAGCGATGCTGCTGCCACCAAGGCACCTATAGCAAAGATCGCAGACCGTGTTTCCGGCATCTTCGTCCCTGCGGTCATCGGCATAGCGGCGCTGACCCTCGTCATCTGGCTTGCAGTTGGGCAGAGCGCAGGCTATGCTCTGGCAAGAGCCATATCAGTCCTTGTGATAAGCTGCCCATGCGCACTGGGGCTTGCGACTCCGGTAGCCATAATGGTGGGCAGTGGAGTAGGGGCAAAAAACGGTATACTATTCAAGACAGCCTCCTCCCTGGAAACTACCGGAAGAGTGCAGATCGCTGTTCTTGACAAAACGGGGACCATCACTAAGGGAGAGCCTGCGGTGACAGATATTGTTCCACGTGGAACATTCACAGAGGAACAGCTGCTGAAGACCGCTTACGGGCTGGAGATAAAGAGCGAGCACCCTCTTGCCGGAGCTGTTTGCAGGTATGCCGAGGAGAAGGGCATGAGGCCTGATGAGGTGGAGGGCTTTGAGGCTCTGGCAGGCAGCGGGCTCAGGGGTATCTGTCATGGCAGGGAGCTGTCCGCAGGGAGCATCAGGTTCATCGAAACTGTGGCCAAGGTGGACGATGACGTTAGTCAGACCGCTGACAGGCTTTCCGAGGAGGGCAAGACTCCCCTGCTCTTCGCAGCAGGAGGTGAGCTGATAGGGCTTATCGCAGTGGCGGACGTTATCAAGGAGGACAGTCCTGAAGCCATTGAGAACCTTAAAAAAATGGGTGTAAAGGTGGTTATGCTCACCGGAGACAATGAGAAGACCGCTAAGGCCATCGGCGCTCAGGTGGGGGTCGATAAGGTCATTGCAGGAGTCCTGCCTGGGGGCAAGGAGAGCGTTGTCAGAAAATTGCAGAAACAGGGCCGGGTGGCCATGGTGGGCGACGGTATCAACGATGCGCCTGCTCTTACTAGGGCGGACATCGGTATCGCAGTCGGGGCCGGCACTGATGTGGCTATAGATGCGGCAGATGTCGTACTTATGAAGAGCAGTCTGCGGGACGTTCCCGCAGCTATACAGCTCAGCAGGGGGACCATCAGGAATATCCATGAGAACCTGTTCTGGGCATTTATCTACAACGTGATCGGCATACCCCTTGCGGCCGGAGCTTACATCAAGCTCTTCGGGTGGGAGCTAAAGCCCATGTTCGGTGCAGCTGCTATGAGTCTGTCGAGCTTTTGCGTGGTAACGAACGCTCTGCGGCTGAACTTTCTAAAAATATACGACCGTGAGAAATACCGCCCGGCGAAGGACAGTCTGTCTGAACTTGAAGAACTAAGCGCAGACAGGGGCTTTTCTCACACGCTGAAGATCAAGGGCATGATGTGCCACCACTGCGAAGCAGCGGTGAAGAGCGCTCTGGAGGCCTTTGAGGAGGTGGAGGAGGTCACTGCGGACTTTGAAAAGGGCACGGCAGTAATGAAGCTCAATGCTCCTCTTTCCCATCTTGAGGAGATGAAAAAGGCAGTAAAGGACAAGGGCTATAGGATCGTAAAATAAAAATGTTCCACGTGGAACAATAAAGGCTCCCTTTTTCAGGGAGCCTTTGTTGTTTGCTTTTTAAACGTCCGGCACATAGGTGTCGTTGAAGAGAAGAACTTCCCAGTAAACGCTGCTGCCGTCCTTCTCACAGGCTGCGGAAAGGTATTTCATCTTTGGGTCAAGCAGGACGCTTCGGTTGTCCTCAGTACACATCAGCTTTTCAAAAAGCTCAGTAACGCTCTCACTTGTGGACTTTGCGATGCACTCACCGCTGTGCCACCAAAGCTCTCCCACGTCTATTGCTGTAACATATTCGCTGCCCTCGGGCCTGGTGTGGCTGAAATCCTCCTTCAGCTCCCCTGCCCTTACTGCGGCAGCGCTGTCCAGCAGTTCCAGACCGTATAACTCTTCCAGACCGTACTGCCTTCTGACGTGGTTGATATTCTCTAGCATATCCCTTGTCTGGGAAGATATATTTTCATTATCTGTGTTCACATCGCCGTAATTGATAGGCGGAGCGCAGGGCTGGATAACTCCTTTAGGGTCCGGGTCCGAAACCGCTGGCAGCTGATGATCGTCCCCGAAGCCCTTAGGTACCAGTTCGCTGCCGTCAATGTAGACCACGTAATCCCAGTCGATATAGAAGCTGTTGCCGTTGAGCATGAAAACATTATAGAAAAGTCCGTCGTCAACGCCTTCCACATAAAAACCATTATCGTCAGCCTCTACTCTGACATTCTCACCGGAACCTTCCTTCAAGGTACACTTGTTGACTATCTTGCCGTCACTGTCCCTGAGTCTGTATTTTCCCCTTGCGGTACATTCCACTACATATTCTTCATTGAGCCTGTAGGCAGAAAAAGAAGTCTGCCGGTATTCCACTGGGCTGCTGTCAAAATAAAGCTTGTCTCCCACCAGCTGGATAAGATGTCTGTTGACCACAAAGCTGTCGGTATTGATACCGTCGCTTTTGATATCCAGCCCCTTGTCATCAAGGCTCAGGGTTATCAGATGTCCCCCGTCGTCAGTGACGCTCAGTTCCGGTGAATTCTTCCCTTGCTTTATAAGGCCGTAGCCTCCGAAACGGTCCGCAAAGATCAGGTCCTGCTCACCAAAGCTGACCTGTCCGCAGCTCAGCTCAGGCACCGCCGGGGCCAGGACTACCTTGATCTTCTCCTCAGAGCCTTCCGCTGTCCCCGGTATCCCGCTGTTTTCAGAACTTCCCTGTCCTCCGCCGTTCACTTCTTTATTGCTGTTTTCATTGTTCTCGGACCCCGAGCAGCCCACTGTTATAAGTGCGGCGGCAGTCAGAAAAGCAATGGAAAGCTTGTTCAAAAGCTTTATCTTTGTCATATATCCCTCTCCTTAGAGTATCCAGAAAATATCCATAAACCGAATATCAACAATATTATACTCTTATTGGAGAGATTTGTCAAGAGCAGTCTCCTACTCCTCCCGGGCTGTCTCCTCCTCTCTGGTCTCCTGTGAGGAAGGAATCCGGATAATATACTCGATATGGTCCTCATGATCTATACGTTCAGCATCGGCTTCCACCCCGGCCATTCTGATAACGTCCAGAGCCTTGTTAACAGAATTGAAAAACAGCCTGATGTCTTTCAGCATGACCGAACGCTTCCGATAGCTGTCAGCACGGGCCTTTTCTCTTTCGAGCCGGGCAATGTATTTTTCCGTGGCTTCAACGGTCCAGTGGCCTTGTATCATTTTGTTGAGTATATCCAGACGCAGCTCGGTCTGCTCCACCTTCAGGAGTGCCCTGGCGTGGCGCTCTGTCAGTCCGTTGGCGCATATCATTTTCTGTTCGGCATCGGTAAGTTTCAGAAGGCGGAGCTTGTTGGCTACGGTGGACCTGGCCAGACCCAGTCTCAGGCTGACCTCTTCTCTGGATAGCTCACCGCTTTCAAGAAGTGCGGCGATAGCGTTGGCCTCTTCAAAACAGTTCAGATCTGAGCGCTGCAAATTTTCCACCAATGCCAGTACCGCCGACCTGACGCTGTCAGCATCTATAACTATACACGGCACCGACCTGAGCCCTGCCAGCTTTGCCGCTCTCAGCCGCCTTTCTCCTGATATCAGCTCAAAGCCTTCCTCGCCTCGCCTGACGGTCAGCGGCTGAACGATGCCGTTCTGCGATATGCTTTTCGCCAGCCCCGTCAGTTCCTCCGTGGAAAAGTAACGCCGTGGCTGTGAGGGGTTGGGGCTTATCTCGGTTATGTGGATATCTACCACTCGTCCAAGCTCTATGGGCGGGTCCGACCGAAGGTGCAGGTCCCCTACCTCCGTTGTCTCGATAAATGCCTTTGTGAGTATGCCGCTGAGTTTTCCCATTTTTTTGACCTCCTTTGCTGTCCATTAAATGATATCATATCTCCCCCGCCAGGGCCACACTTTTATGGAAAGAATTTTTCGGGCCAAAGTCCTGAAACTCATCATTTTTTCTCCCGTTTTTCCACAAGCCGACTGTGTTTGCATCGGCTTGTGGCGTCCGGTGCCGAATGTTCCACGTGAAACATTTCAGGCAGAGAAAAAAATTTGCAAAAGGGGCTTTTCAAATGGTGAAATATGTTGTATAATATAAAGAGCGGCCATACAGCGCCGTCGGATATTCGGATATATGAATAAGGAATGATGATAAATGGGAAAAATAATTGCCGTCTCCAACCAGAAGGGCGGCGTGGGAAAGTCCACAACGGTCTGCAACCTTGCTGCGGTGTTCGGGGCAAGGGGCAAAAAGGTGCTGATAGTGGATTTTGACCCTCAGGGGAACACTACCACCAGTTATGGTATACAGAAAAGGGCTAACAACAATATACGGGACGTTCTTATGGGGGACTGCTCACTGAGCCGGGCGGTATGTCCGACGGATTTCATGGGAGTTAGCGTGGTGCCGACGACTCAGAAACTGGCTGACACCTCTATCCAGCTCATAAATGTAAAGGACAGAGCAAGACAGCTCAGAGAGTGTCTCAAAGACGCCAGGGAGTTTTACGACTACATTTTTATAGACTGTCCGCCAACACTGGATATGTTGACCATCAATGCTCTGGTAGCGGCAGATTCGGTGCTCATACCTCTGCAATGCGAGTTTCTGTCACTGGAGGGACTGGTGGAACTGCACAATACCATTAAAAAGGTAAGGGATACATGGAACCATGGATTATATGTGGAGGGGATCCTATTTACCATGTGTGTGGAAAGATATAAGATAACCGGACAGATAATCAGCGAGGTCAAGAAACATTTTCCCAAGGAGGTCTTTTCCACCACTATACCGAGAAACGTGGCTCTCTCCGAGGCTCCGAGCTTTGGCCAGCCTGCGATGTACTACGACAAGAAAGCAAAGGGCTCAAAGGCTTATGAGGAACTTGCCCGGGAAATGGTCAAAAGGGAAAAGAAGAGGAATAAATAATGTTCCACGTGGAACAATTTGACGTAATACGGACGAAAGGATAAAATGATGGGTAAAAAAGACAGAATGGGGAAGGGCCTGGATTCGCTCTTTTCCGACAACAGCATAGAAGAATTCGACAGCGGTGAGGAGGGTGCGGTCAGCTCGGTGAAGATCTCGCTGCTGGAGCCTAATAAGGGACAGCCCAGGACCAAATTCGATGAGGATAAGCTTGGCGAGCTGGCGGACAGTATCAGGGAAAACGGCGTTTTACAGCCCATACTGGTCAGGCCGTTAGATAACGGGGGATATCAGATAGTGGCCGGGGAACGGCGTTGGAGGGCCGCAAGGATAGCGGGGCTTTCTGAGGTGCCGGTGTTCATAAAGGAACTGAGCGATAAGCAGACCATGCAGATGGCTATTATCGAGAATATCCAGCGGCAGGACCTTTCGCCTCTGGAGGAAAGCGCTGCTTATCAGAGCCTTATGGATAATTATGGCATGACCCAGCAGCAGGTGGCTGAGGCTGTGGGAAAGTCAAGGTCAGCGGTGGCGAATTCTGTCAGGCTGCTGAGCCTCTGCGATGAGGTCAAGGAGATGGTGGATTCCGGGGAGCTTTCTGCCGGCCACGCCAAGGTCCTTGCAGGACTGAGTGAGCCGGACCAGATAGACCTGGCCGCCCAGGTCAGCGACATGGGCCTGACTGTCAGACAGCTGGAAATGATGGCTGCCGAGACGAACAAACCTAAAAGCCCTTACAATAAGGAGGAGATGGACAAGCTCCTCAAAGGCTCTGTCAGACAGAGCCGGCCCTTCTTGAAGGAGTTTGAGCTTGCCGTAAATACCACTTCCAATATCAAGGTCAAGACCCATTCCGAGAAGGACGGAGGAGTCCGCCTTGATCTGAAGATCGGCAAGGAAATGGATATCCAGGCCGTCCTGAGCAGCATCGCTGAGTTTCTGAAAGACTATTGACCCTTGACAAACGGACAAAACAGTGGTATGCTGTTCTTATGATAAATTCTAGATAAAGGAGTATTTTTTATGCTGGACATCAAGCTGCTCCGGACTGATCCGGAGCTTGTAAAGGAAAATATCAGGAAAAAATTCCAGGACGAAAAGCTGGTCCTGGTGGACGAGGTAGTCGAGTTCGACAAGCAGTGGAGGGCCGCAAGGACCAGAGCCGATGAACTCAGACATGAGAGGACCACCAAGTCTAAGCAGATAGGCGCTCTGATGGGCAAGGGCCAGAAGGAGGAGGCTGAGGCTGTGAAAGCTGAAGTCACCGCTATGGCTGCGGAGCTGGAGGAGATCGCAGAGAAGGAGAAGGATTACGAGGCTAAGATCAGGGAGAGGATGCTCGTTATCCCGAATATCATCGACGAGACCGTGCCTATAGGCAAGGACGACAGCGAGAATGTGGAGATAGAGCGCTTTGGTGAGCCGGCTGTGCCTGATTTCGAGGTGCCTTACCATGTGGATATCATGGAGACTTTTGACGGCATTGACCTGGATTCCGCCAGAGAGACCTCCGGAAACGGGTTCTACTATCTGAAGGGCGATATCGCTAGGCTCCATTCTGCTATCCTTTCATACGCCAGGGACTTTATGATAGACCGTGGCTTTACGTATTACGTTCCGCCTTTCATGATACGTTCCAGCGTCGTTACCGGCGTTATGAGCTTTGCTGAGATGGAGAACATGATGTATAAGATCGAGGGCGAGGACCTCTATCTTATCGGTACCTCCGAGCATTCCATGATAGGCAAGTTCATCGGCAACACCCTTACCGAGGACCAGCTGCCCCAGACCCTTACAAGCTATTCGCCCTGCTTCAGAAAAGAGGTAGGCGCCCACGGCATCGAGGAGAGGGGAGTTTACAGGATACATCAGTTTGAAAAGCAGGAAATGATAGTGGTCTGCAAGCCTGAGGACAGCAAGGCATGGTATGACAGGCTCTGGCAGAACTCGGTGGACTTTTTCCGGTCTCTGGATATTCCTGTCAGGACCCTGGAGTGCTGCTCCGGCGACCTGGCTGACCTGAAGGTCAAGAGCTGTGATGTGGAGGCCTGGTCTCCCAGACAGAAGAAGTATTTTGAGGTCGGCTCCTGCTCTAATCTGGGCGATGCTCAGGCAAGAAGGCTGGACATCAAGGTCAAGGGCGAAAAGGGTGTGAAGTACTTCGCTCATACCCTTAACAATACCGTGGTCGCTCCTCCCAGAATGCTCATCGCTTTCCTTGAGAACAATCTTAACGGCGACGGCACAGTCAGCATACCTGAGCCTTTGAGAATGTACATGGGCGGCAAGGACAAGCTGATCCCTAAGAAGTGATATCAGGCAGAGAGCCATTTTGCGGTGGCTCTCTGCTTTTATGCTTTTATCCGTGAAAGCGGCTGTTCCCGGCGCCAGTGTAATATTCTGGATAAAGGTAAAAAATTAATATTTTCTTTGCAATAAACCTGTTGACAAAATGCGGCGATATGTGTATAATTTAATGATATTATAGGTAATAATCAGGTGAAAGATGAAACAGGAGGTAATGATAATGCTCGATACTAACGTGAACAGCAAATTCGGCAAGGAAGGGCTGACCTTTGACGATGTTCTTCTTATTCCCGGCGAGTCGGACTGTACTCCCGATATGGTGGATATCCATACTCATCTTACGAAGGATATCGTGCTGAACACACCCATCATGACTTCGGCTATGGATACTGTTACCGAGTCAAAAATGGCTATCGCTATCGCCCGTGAAGGCGGCATCGGCATAATCCATAAGAATATGACTATCGCCCAGCAGGCCGAGGAGGTCGATAAGGTGAAGCGTTCGGAGAACGGTGTTATCGTCAATCCTTTCTCGCTGACCGCTGACAAGACCGTGGCAGAGGCTGATAAGCTCA
This sequence comes from Ruminococcus sp., assembly GCA_017478965.1. Lineage (GTDB taxonomy): Bacteria > Bacillota > Clostridia > Oscillospirales > Ruminococcaceae > Hominimerdicola. Next base: position 64,088 of record JAFVCV010000013.1, read on the forward strand.
TGGGAAAGTACAAGATCTCCGGTGTGCCCATTGTTGACGCTAACGGAAAGCTGGAGGGTATCCTGACCAACCGTGACCTCAGATTCATTACCGATTTCGGCATCAAGATAGGGGACGTCATGACAAAGGAGAACCTTGTTACCGCCCCTGTTGATACTGACCTTGACGGCGCTCAGAAGATACTGATGAAGCATAAGATAGAAAAGCTCCCCCTGGTGGACGCTAACGGTATTTTAAAGGGTCTTATCACCATAAAGGACATCGAGAAGGCCGTGCAGTACCCCAATTCCGCAAGGGATAAAAAGGGCAGACTGCTCTGCGGCGCTACCGTCGGCATGACTCAGGATATCCTTGAACGTGCAGGGGCGCTCATCGAAGCCCAGGTGGATATCCTTGCCCTTGACTCCGCTCACGGCCATTCCAAGAACGTTATCGACTGCCTGAAAAAACTAAAGGCTGCTTTCCCTGATACTCCCGTTATTGCCGGCAACGTTGCAACTGCCGAGGCCGCCAAGGCCCTCTGTGAGGCAGGTGCTGACGCTATCAAGGTCGGCATCGGACCCGGTTCGATCTGCACCACAAGAGTGGTCGCAGGCATCGGAGTCCCTCAGATCACTGCGGTCTATGACGCCGCCTGTGCCGCTGCTGAATACGGCGTTCCTGTCATCGCTGACGGCGGCATCAAGTATTCCGGCGATATCGTCAAGGCTCTGGCTGCCGGCGCTAATCTGGTCATGCTGGGCTCTCTGCTGGCAGGCTGCGAGGAGGCTCCCGGCGAGACCGAGATCTATCAGGGCAGACAGTTCAAGGTCTACAGAGGTATGGGCTCCATGGCCGCTATGGCAAAGGGTTCCAAGGACAGATATTTCCAGACAAATTCCAAAAAACTGGTCCCTGAAGGCGTTGAGGGAAGAGTGGCTTATAAAGGCCCCGTTTCCGACACCATATTCCAGCTGGTGGGCGGCATAAGAGCCGGCATGGGCTACTGCGGCTGTCACACTATCCCAGAGCTGGGCGAAAAGGCTAAGTTCGTAAGGATCACCGGCGCAGGCCTCAAGGAATCCCACCCACACGATATCTATATCACTAAAGAAGCTCCCAACTATTCGGCAAATCCAGGCATCTGATAAACCGATAAACGATAACGGAGGCAGGCGGCACTGCAGCCGCTTGGCTCCGTTTTTGTTTTGCTGCAAAACAGGAGATAAACAAAATGACCGGATTTATTAAAATCGCTTTTCTCTTCGCCGTGGGAAGTATGATAGGCTGGGTGCTGGAATTCTTCTACCGGAAATTTTTTGACCCGGTGAACGTGGAGAGAAAATGGCTCAATCCCGGCTTTCTCACGGGGCCTTATCTGCCCCTTTACGGCTTTGCCCTGCTGCTGCTCTACTGCATGAGCAGGATAGAAAGGTTCCTGCCTATTGATAATATCTATCTGCGAAAGACCGTCCTTTTTATAATAATGGCGGCGGCTATCACCCTGCTGGAATATCTGACAGGGCTCATATTCATAGTCAGAATGAAGATAATGCTCTGGGACTATACTCAGTTCTGGGGCAATATCCAGGGCATCATCTGCCCGCTCTATACCTTCTTCTGGCTCATTCTGAGCCTTGCCTACTGCTTTTTCATCGACCCGGCTGTCACCACAGGTGTGGAGGCCCTGATGGATAATCTGGAGTATTCCTTTTTCGTGGGGACTTTTTATGGAGTGTTCTTCATCGACCTTGGCATTTCCATAAACAACATCGTCAATATCGCAGAGTTCGCCAGAGAGCATAACATTATCGTAAAGATAGACGAGTTAAGAGAGCAGATACAGAATTTCCGTATCAAGAACCGTGAAAGGCCCATGTTCTTCCTGCCGCTCAGGTTCACCGATACCCTCCACAACAATCTGGAGCGCTACAGAGAGTTCAGAGAGAAGCTGAAGCTCAGCGAGCTCAAAGGAAATCTGAGTGACATCAGGGACAATCTTACCGACAGGATAAAGCATAAGAAATAAAACATCGGCCCTTTCCCACGTCGGGAAAGGGCCGGTTTTCAATCGTCGATGATAGAGGCCACAGGTGCAGTGTCCCTGAGATGCTGCGCCTTTCTTTTTGCCCGTATTTTAAGTACCGCCCAGATGATAACTATGAGCAGTGAGATGACCGGCATGGCCAGGATAGGGTAGTGCCTTAGCATATAGCGTTTGTCCATGTCCCTGATATCTATGGTGACGTACACCTTTTCCAGCCGGTCCTGTATCCTGTCGATGAGGAATTTCGCCGCCTTCATGTAGAACACCGTGCCGGTGATGACGGCCGCAAAGCTTATCAGGTGCTTTTTCAGAAATTCCAGCACCACCCCGGCGGTCAGTACCGCCACTCCAGCCAGGGTAAAGTAAAACACCCACCTTGGCGGCAGCGGCTCTATCCTGTCAAAGGCAATGGCCAGCAGCAGCACATTGCCGTAGAAAAAACCCGAATACAGATAAGGTATGAGCAGCAGGACCTTCAGCACATTTATGGCCGCCGGGTCGCTCTCCTTTTGGCGCATCATTTTTCTAGCGCCCTTGCTGACCTTCCCTGCAGCTCTAGCCTTCTCTTCCTTTTCCCTCTGCTCTTCTTCTTTAAGCTCCTTCGCCTGTCTGAGGGACTGAGCCTTTAGCCTGTCTTTTTTTGACATATTCAACACCTTTTATGTAATAAAATCATAACTGAACAAGCCCGCAGACCTGATACGGGCTACGAAGTTTATTATAACACAAGCTGATAAAAATATCAAGGCTTGTTCCGCAGTCAGAACAATGCAAAGGTGAAATTTTTCGGAAAAATTATCGGGAATAATTTTTCCGGCCCGCTTTGAGGGGAATTCAGGCCTTTAACAAATTCTGCTTAGGCGGCGGCTGAATTTAATTCCACAGGCTGTCAATACTATGAACAAAGACAAAGAAGATCGCACCGCTGAGGGCGAAAAAATACCAGGCGGGAGAAAGGAGAAACGAAATGGGCAGAAAAAATAAATTCAGACAGGCCTTCCGGCGAACGGCCGCAGTCACAGGCATAGCGCTTTTTACGGTCCTTGGGACCGCAGGTTTTTACAGGTCCGCACTTCCGGACAGGTTCACGGTGGCAAGGGGGGAGGAACTGAGCGTCAGTACCTACCCGGGGATCAAGGCCCGGCCGTGTGAAAAAAATTATACAGTAGCTCTGACAGAATTTTCCGGCAGAGCGTCAGGGAGCTCCGAAAGCACACTGATGCTATTCGGGGCAGTCCCCATAAAGGACGTGGCGGCCAGCAGCGAACAAAGGCCTGTCCTGATCCCCTGCGGCGAGACTTTTGGCATAAAGCTCCTGACCAGGGGAGTCATGGTGGTGGACCTTACCTCCGTGGGGGGCAGGTGTCCGGCGAGAGAATGCGGTATAGTGCCCGGTGATATAATTGTTTCCGTATGTGGAAAAAATATACGTTCAAACAGCGATATCTCTGAGATCATAAGCTCCAGCGGCGGCGGACCCTGCCCGGTGGAGCTTTCAAGAAACGGCACCTCCCTGACCCTTGACCTTCAGCCGGTATTGTATGAGGGCAGTTATAAGGCCGGTATGTGGGTACGGGATTCCTCCGCCGGTATCGGTACGCTGACCTTTTACGACCCTGCCACCAAAGCCTTCGGCGGACTGGGCCACCCGGTCTGCGACAGCGACACCCGGGAGATGCTGCCACTTTCAAAGGGTGCAGTGGGCGACATCAGGATAACAGGACTTATGCCCTCAGAAAAGGGCTGCCCGGGCCAGCTGGTGGGAGAGTTCGAGGGAGAGGACCTGAGAGGGGAGATAAGCCTGAACTGTGAAGACGGACTTTTCGGCACCCTTGACTGTCCCCCCAGCAGCCGGGAGCCGGTAGAGCTCAGCTACCGTCAGGAGCTAAGCAGAGGGCCGGCTGTGATGATAAGCTCTATCGACGGCGGCGAGCCTGAGGAGTATTCAGTAATGATCGAGAGCATCGACCTGCGGGAAAACGCAGAGCATGACCTTATCGTCCGGGTCACTGACGAGCGGCTCTTAGACAGCGCCGGCGGCATAGTCCAGGGCATGAGCGGCTCGCCTATCCTGCAAAACGGCCGTCTCGCCGGGGCGCTGACCCATGTGTTCATCGACGATCCTTCCCGTGGCTACGGCATTTTTGCCGACCGCATGGTAAAAAATATAGGCCTATAGCATATCCGCTGCTCAGGCTTTCCGGCAGGTTTCCCCTGAAACCGCCGGGAAGCGCTGTTTTTCATCTCCTTTGCGAGAGGGCCGGCGCAATTCGACTCGAATTGTGCAATTATTGCTGTCATTCTATATAAAAAGAAATTTTCTTTCGTCATTTTGTAGCAATCTCCCGATATTTTTTGTGGCGATTTTTACAAAAACCTATTGCATTATAGGCTTAATTGTGTTAAACTAAGTACGTAAACAATAAAGCTTTATCTGATCTGTCCGGACAACAGAAAATACACCGCAATAATCAACTAAAACTCTCACTGCCTGTCAGGAGAGGGAACGAACATCATCGGAGGGATCATTATGAGATCGAACACAGACAAAATAAAAATATTGATAGGGGACGACACCGCCCAGTATGGAGTGAACTGCGCCGCAGCGCTGAGAAATACCGGATTTTTTGTCATTACCAGGCAGAAAGACGGCATGGTGATACTGGACGCTGTCAAGAACGAGCAGCCCGATGTGGTCATCGTGGACGCAGTCATGCCGGGGCTGGACGCCATCGAGCTGATAAGAAGGACCCAGAGCCTGCCCGAGCGGCCCCTTTACATAGTCACCAGCCCCTATGAGAATTCATTCATCGAGACTCAGGTCATGAGCGCCGGGGCCTCATATTTCATGCTCAAACCCTTTGACGTGAAGGTCCTTGGGGAGAGGATAAAAGCCATGCTGGGCATCGACACCGACATCACCGCCGGGAGCACCAGCAGCAGCCGCAGGGAAAGTCCTGCAAATCTGGAGCTGATAGTCACTGATATAATCCACCAGATAGGGGTCCCCGCCCACATCAAGGGCTATCACTACCTCAGGGAGGCCATCATCTGCTCTGTGAACGACAAGGAGATGCTGGAGAGCGTCACTAAGCTCCTTTACCCCGCTGTTGCTAAGAAATTCTGCACCACCCCCTCCCGTGTAGAAAGGGCTATCCGCCACGCCATAGAGATAGCCTGGGACCGTGGGGATATCGACACCCTCAACAGCTTTTTCGGCTACACCGTCAACACCGGCAAAGGCAAGCCCACCAACAGTGAGTTCATCGCCCTTATAACCGACAAGATAACTCTGAAATTCAAGGCCCAGCTCGTAAGCTGAGGAGCACTGTCTCTTTCCCGCCCCGGCGGGGACGAGCTCTTTTTTTGTCAGTTGACTTTTACACGCATATATATTATAATATTAAAATGGTATAGGCAGTCCGGTCTGGGACCGTAGCTCATTCAAGCGGTTGTGAAAAATAACTAAAAATCTTTTGAGAACAGCACAAAAATTCTACGGAAGAAAATGGCGTAAATTTTAACAAAACCCTTGAAAATATGGGAACTGTGGTGTATAATAATACTTGCGTGACTGCACAATGTCACGATGCGGACTGGTCTGCATCATGACATACTGATATGCGTTGAAGCGGAAGGTTGCTGACGGTTTGTCAGGTAATTTCCGTGGAGTATGTCCGATTTTAAACCGGGCGGCTGTGATACTGAGCACTGTGTTGTGTTTGCATCGTGTTTCTTGCGATAGGTTCTGGCCTATAAACATGATGCGGATATTTGTGCCTTGTTCTGTCCGGGACCGCTGAGCGGCTCTCGGTGTTTTTTATAAAAGAGCAGGGAACACACGGTAGAGTTGAGATTGAAAAACCGGAGTTTTCACTTTGGAACAAGATCAACGTTCAGATACTACAGGTAGTTCTGTGACACTGTCAATTGCACAAGGGGTCGAGTCTCATGGGCCGTTTGTGCAATTGACAGGGACTGACGAGCGTCAGGTCCTTTGCCGCAGAACGGCCCCTAAAACAATTTTATATTGCTGTAAGGAGGCGATTTTAAGTGGCAGTCAATGAAAAGATCAGAATCAAGATCAAGGGTTATGAACACGCTGTGGTAGATCAGGCAGCAGCAAAGATCGTTGAGGCTGTAAAGCGCTCCGGCGCACAGGTATCGGGTCCTATCCCGCTGCCTACAGACAAGGAGATCGTGACGATCCTCAGAGCCGTACACAAGTACAAGGACAGCCGTGAGCAGTTCGAGCTGAGGACCCACAAGAGACTCATTGATGTTATCAGACCTACCAAGGAGACTACATCAGCTCTTGAAAATCTTGAACTTCCTGCCGGTGTCAACATTGTAATGGAGATCAAGTAATCTCCAAATGAGATCACAGGTGATCTCAAAAAACAATGGCAATTTGCACGCAGGTCATGTTGAAAAGAAGCTTTTCAACCAATAACCAACAAGGAGGAAAACACAATGGAAAAGGGAATCATCGGTAAGAAGATCGGTATGACACAGATCTTCGATGAGGCAGGAAAGATAGTTCCTGTTACAGTAGTCGAGGCCGGCCCTTGCGTAGTAGTACAGAAGAAGACCGCTGAGAACGACGGTTATGAGGCTGTGCAGCTGGGCTTCGGCGACATCAGAGCTAAGAGAGTGAACAAGCCTCTCACAGGCCACTTCAAGAAGGCTGACGTTGCTGTCAAGAGAACACTGAAGGAATTCAGACTTGCAGATATCTCAGGCGTCAACGTAGGCGACATCGTAAAGGCCGATATCTTTGCTGAGGGCGACGTCGTAGACGTAAGCGGCACCAGCAAGGGCCACGGTTTTTCGGGTACCATCAAGCGTCACAACGGCCACAGGCTTAAGGAGACCCACGGTACAGGTCCTGTACACAGACACGCAGGTTCCTACGGCGCCTGCTCCGATCCTTCAAGGATCTACAAGGGCAAGAAGATGCCTGGTCAGTACGGCAACACCAAGGTCACTGTTCAGAACCTGACAGTAGTCAAGGTAGACGCAGAGAACAATCTTATCGCTATAAAGGGTGCTATCCCCGGTCCTAAGAACGGTACTGTTACCATTTGCGACAGCGTTAAGAAGAAGGCTTAGTGGAAGGAGGAAATTAGATTATGTCACAGATTTCAGTAGTTGATATGACAGGCAAGAAGGTTGCCGACACTGAGCTGAACGATGCGATATTCGGCATCACCCCCAACACAGGTCTGATGCACGCAATGGTAGTTAACTATCTTGCAAATCAGAGACAGGGCACACAGTCAACGCTTACCAGAACAGAGGTAAGGGGCGGCGGCAGAAAGCCCTGGAGACAGAAGGGTACGGGCCACGCAAGACAGGGCTCCATCAGAGCACCTCAGTGGGTACACGGCGGCGTAGCTCTTGGCCCTAAGCCGAGGGATTACAGCTATTCGCTGAACAAGAAGGAAAGAAGACTTGCTATGAAGTCTGCACTTTCCACAAAGGTCATCGACTCCAACATCATCGTTGTGAACGAGATCGAGACAAAGGAGTACAAGACCAAGGTCATGGTCGAGATGCTCAAGGCTATCGGTGCTGAGGGCAAGGCTCTTATCGTTACTGCTGACGCAGACGCAAAGGTAGTAAAGAGCGCTGCTAATATCCCCGGAGTCAAGACAGCCACTGTAAACACACTGAATGTTTACGATATCCTGAACTATGACAAGTTCGTCGTTTCTTCAGAGGCTGTAAAGAAGATCGAGGAGGTTTACGCATAATGAAAACTGCTCATGATATTATTATAAAGCCTATAATCACTGAAGATTCTATGGACAGGCTTCAGGATAAGAAGTACACCTTCCAGGTAGCTAAGGACGCAAACAAGATCGAGATAGCCAAGGCCATCGAGGAGATCTTCGGCGTCAAGGTAGCTAAGGTCAACACCATGTCCGTCAAGGGCAAGGAGAAGAGAATGGGCAGATACACCGGTTTCCGCCCTGACTGGAAGAAAGCTATAGTAACTCTTGAGGGCGAGAAGACTATCGAGTTCTTCGACGGAATGTATTAAATGTATCAATAGTACTGATAACTCCCGTGACCTGAGAAGGGCAGGGGAGGGTACTTCCCTCAAAAAGAGGTGCGGCAGGAGCCGCATTGCTCTGCTGCGGGCGCTAAGACCGAGTCCGGGGCAGAAAGTTCCTGCGAGGCAGCGAGGGCTGCTCATCAGAACTACCGCAGGATGTAGGTATGGAAGGGTGCTTGGGGATATTCCCTTTGGCCTTTTCGCAAAACCATATTAAGGAGTGAATTTTTAATGGCAATAAAGACTTATAAGCCTACGACAGCCGGCAGAAGAGGCATGACCGTCATCGACTATTCCGGCCTGTCAAAGGTAGAGCCTTACAAACCTCTTCTCGAACCCCTGAAGAAGAATTCGGGAAGAAACAGCTACGGTAGGATCACCGTTCGTCACAGAGGCGGCGGAGTTAGAAGAAAATACCGTGTAATAGACTTCAAGAGAAACAAGCTGGATATGAACGCTACCGTTCAGACCATCGAGTATGATCCTAACAGATCTGCATTCATCGCCCTGGTAGAGTATGAGGACGGTGAGAAGAGATATATCATCGCACCTAACGGCCTTAACGTAGGCGACGTAATAAGAGCGGGCGCAGGGGCAGACATCAAGCCCGGCAACGCTCTGAAGCTCAGCGATATACCTGTAGGTACATTCATCCACAACATCGAGCTTTATCCCGGCAAGGGCGCACAGCTCGTTCGTTCTGCCGGCAACATGGCACAGCTCATGGGCAGAGAGAACGGCTACGCACTGGTAAGACTTCCCTCAGGCGAGATGAGAAGGATCGCAGTAGGCTGCATGGCAACTATCGGCCAGGTAGGCAACATCGACCACTCTAACGTGAACCTGGGCAAGGCCGGCAGAAAGCGCCACATGGGCTGGAGGCCTACAGTAAGAGGTTCTGTCATGAACCCCTGCGACCACCCTCACGGTGGTGGTGAAGGTAAGTCACCTGTTGGACGTCCCTCACCTGTTACTCCTTGGGGCAAGCCTACTCTGGGCTACAAGACCAGAGCTAAGCATCACCGCTCCGACAAGTTTATCGTAAAACGCAGAAACGGTAAGTAATACGAAAGGAGGCAGATGATAAATGGGCAGAAGTGTCAAGAAGGGTCCTTACGTACAGGAGGCTCTTTACAAGAGGGTAATAGCAATGAACGAGGCAGGCGAGAAGAAGGTGCTCAAGACCTGGAGCAGAGCATCTACTATCTTCCCTGATTTCGTAGGTCATACATTTGCGGTGCATGACGGCCGCAAGCACGTACCTGTTTATGTTACTGAGGATATGGTAGGCCACAAGCTGGGTGAGTTTGCTCCCACCAGGACCTACAAGGGCCATGCAGGCTCCAAGACCTCTAACAACGGCAAGAAGTAGTTCAAAGGAGGAAACAGACAATGGAAGCAAAGGCTATACTGAGAACTGCCAGAATTGCTCCCCGTAAGGTACAGATCGTGCTTGATCTCATAAGAGGTAAGGATTACGAGGTCGCAATGGCAACAGTTAAGAATACACCAAAGGCTGCAAGTGAATATCTTGAAAAGCTTCTCAAGTCCGCTGCCAGCAATGCAGAGAACAATCATAACATGGATAAGAACAACCTTTACGTTGCTGAGTGTTATGTTTGCCCGGGACCGATAATGAAGAGAATCATGCCAAGAGCACAGGGCAGAGCATACAGAATTCTGAAGAGAACTTCACACATCACTGTAGTTCTCAAGGAAAAGGACTAAGCTGGAAGAGGAGGTAAACTATGGGCCAGAAAGTAAATCCACACGGACTTCGTGTCGGTGTGATAAAGGATTGGGATTCCCGCTGGTTTGCTGATAAGAGCACTTTCGGCGACACACTGGTTGAGGATTACAACATCCGTAAGGATATAATGAAGGATCTTAACAGAAGGTCAAAGAGCCTTAACGATAAGTGCGTATACGCAGGTGTTCCCAAGGTCGAGATCGAAAGATTCAACGGCAAGGACGGCAGCCAGAAGGTAAGGATACACATCCACTGCGCAAAGCCAGGTCTTGTAATAGGCAAGGGCGGCGCTGAGATAGAAAAGCTGAGAGCTGACATCGAGAAGAAGATCGGCAAGAGCGTTGCCATCAACATCATCGAGGTAAAGCAGCCCGACATCAACGCACAGCTGGTAAGCGAGAAGATCGCACACGATCTTGAGGACAGGATCTCGTTCAGAAGAGCGATGAAGCAGTCCATCGGCAGAGCCATGAAGCTGGGTGCAAAGGGCATCAAGGTACAGGTATCAGGCAGACTTGCCGGTGCCGAGATCGCAAGGAGCGAGACATATCACGAGGGCACTATCCCCCTGCAGACCATCAGAGCTGATATCGACTACGGTACGGCAGAGGCACACACCACTTACGGCAGACTTGGCGTAAAGGTATGGATCTACAGAGGCGAGGTCCTGAAGGGCGAGATCGCAGCATCCGACAGAAAGGATACCGGCGACAGCAAGAACGACAGAAAGCGCAGGCCCCGCAGGGACGACAGGTCCAAGGATAACCGCAGAGACTACAACAAGGCTCGAGCTATGAAAAGAGAAGGAGGTAACGTATAATGCTGCTTCCAAAGAGAGTAAAGTTCAGAAAACAGCACAGGGGCCGTATGACAGGCAAGGCCATGAGGGGCAATAAGGTCTCCTACGGCGATTTCGGTCTTCAGGCACTGGAGCCTGCATGGATCACCTCGAACCAGATCGAGGCAGCCCGTATCGCAATGACAAGATACATCAAGCGTGGCGGCCAGGTATGGATCAAGCTGTTCCCCGATAAGCCTGCAACAAGGAAGCCCCTTGGTACCCGAATGGGTAAAGGTAAGGGCGCACCTGAGTACTGGGTAGCCGTAGTAAAGCCGGGCAGAGTGATGTTCGAGATCGCCGGCGTACCTGAGGAGACTGCAAGAGAGGCCATGAGACTGGCAATGCACAAGCTCCCTATCAAATGTAAGTTCGTAGTAAAAGATACTCAAGAAACGGGTGGTGAGCAATAATGAAAGCAAATGAGATCAAGGATATGACAGCAGCAGAGCTTGAGACAAAGCTTGCTGAGCTTAAAGAAGAGCTGTTCAACCTTCGTTTTCAGCACGCTGTGAACCAGCTGGAGAACCCCAAGAGGCTCCAGGCTGTGAAGAAGGATATTGCTCGGGTAAAGACATTCATTCGTAAGCAAGAGTCCGAGGTTCAGTAATTTAGTAAGAAGGAGGATCTACTGTGAGCGAAAGAAATCTTAGAAAGACAAGAGTTGGTACCGTAGTTTCCAACAAGATGGACAAGACTATCGTAGTAGCCATCAAGGACAACGTACAGCACCCCTTGTATAAGAAGATCATCAAGAGAACAGTTAAGCTGAAGGCACACGACGAGAAGAACGAGTGCGGCATCGGCGACAAGGTAGAGGTAATGGAGACCAGACCTCTCTCCAAGGACAAGAGATGGAGACTTGTGAACATTCTCGAGAAGGCTAAGTAATAGAGCTATTGCGATAAGGATCAAAAGCGTACAAGGTGCCGTGGGCAGACGAATGAAAAGAAGGCTGCCGGCGGTACTGAGTAACGAAAGGATCCGGATTTGAAAGTTTTGACAAGTTTTGAAAGGAGGACGCTTCGATGGTACAGATGCAGACTTACCTGAAGGTTGCAGATAACTCCGGTGCAAAGGAGCTTATGTGCATCCGTGTTCTCGGAGGTACGAGAAGAAAGTATGCAAACATCGGTGACGTTGTAGTTTGTTCTGTTAAAAAAGCAACACCGGGCGGAGTTGTAAAGAAGGGCGACGTTGTAAAGGCAGTTATCGTCCGTTCAGCAAAGGGTCTGCGCAGAGCAGACGGGACATACATCCGCTTTGACGAGAACGCTGCTGTAATAATAAAGGAAGACAAGAACCCCAGAGGTACACGTATATTCGGACCTGTGGCAAAGGAACTGAGAGACAAGGATTATATGAAGATCCTGTCCCTGGCTCCTGAAGTACTTTGATACGGAGGTGTCGTAGAAAATGAGTAATAAGGTCCATGTAAAGACAGGCGACACCGTCGTGATACTCTCCGGTAAGGATAAGGGCAAGAAGGGCAAGGTCCTGGCCGTATCCCCCAAGGAGGGCAAGGTGATCGTTGAAGGGATGAACATCGCAAGGAAGCATATCAAGCCCAGAAGCGCACAGCAGCAGGGCGGCATAGTAGACGCAGAGGCTGCGATATACGCATCAAAGGTAATGGCAGTTTGCCCCAAGTGCGGCAAGCCTACCAGAGTAGCACACAAGTTCCTGGATGACGGGACAAAGGTCAGGGTTTGCAAGAACGCTGACTGCGGCGAAGAATTTTGATCGGGGAGGAGTTAGAACATGAGTGCAAGACTAAAAGAACAGTATGTTAGCACGATAGCTCCTGAGATGATGAAGAAATTCGGCTACGCTAACGTAATGCAGATCCCTAAGCTTGACAAGGTAGTTATCAACGTAGGCTGCGGAGCAGACAAGGATAACAAGAAGGTAATAGACGCTATCATGACAGATCTTGCAGCGATCACAGGGCAGAAGCCTATCGTGTGCAAGGCAAAGAAGAGCGTTGCGAACTTCAAGCTGAGAGACGGACAGATAATCGGTGTAAAGGTGACACTGAGGGCAGAGAAGATGTATGAATTCGTTGACAGGCTTTTCAACGTAGCATTCCCTCGTGTAAGAGACTTCAGAGGTATCAACCCCAACAGCTTTGACGGCAGAGGCAACTACTCCACAGGCATCAAGGAGCAGCTGATATTCCCTGAGATCGAGTACGATAAGATCGACAAGGTCAGAGGAATGGATATAAACTTCATCACGACCGCTAACACAGACGAAGAGGCTAAGGAGCTGCTCAGACTGATGGGCGCACCCTTCGCTGAGAAGTAATGAGGAGGATATAGGAAATGGCAAAGAAAGCTATGATAAACAAGCAGCAGGCTGCTCCCAAGTATTCAACTCGTGCTTACAACAGATGCAAGATCTGCGGAAGGCCCCATGCTTATCTGAGGAAGTTCGGCGTATGCCGTATCTGTTTCAGAGAGCTGGCACACGACGGTCAGATCCCTGGCGTTAAGAAGGCAAGTTGGTAAAAGGAGGTACAAGGCATGCAGATTACTGATACGATAGCAGATCTGTTAACAAGGATCCGTAATGCTAGCACAGCTAAGCACGCAACGGTAGACGTTCCCGCATCTAACATGAAGAAGTCTATCACACAGATACTTGTAGACGAAGGCTATGTAAAGAATTTTACCGTTATAGAAGACGGCAAGCAGGGTATCATCAGGATCACCCTTAAATATGATGAGAACAGGAATTCCGTTATCACAGGACTCAGAAGGGTATCTAAGCCCGGACTGAGGATCTACGCTAGCTGTGAGGATATGCCTAAGGTAATAAAGGGCATGGGTATCGCCATAGTTTCCACTTCCAAGGGCGTCATCACAGACAAGAAGGCTAGAGAGCTGAATGTAGGCGGCGAGGTTCTCGCATTCATCTGGTAAGGAGGACTAAGAATATGTCAAGAATTGGTATAAAGCCTATTAGTGTTCCTGCCGGTGTAGAGGTAACTATCGCAGACGGAAACGTAGTTACAGCTAAGGGACCCAAGGGCACACTTACAAAAACAATGCACAAGGATATGATAATCAAGGCAGAAGGCGGCGTAGTAACAGTAGAGCGTCCTTCAGAGGATAAGCTGCACAAGAGCCTTCACGGTCTGACCAGGACCCTGGTATCCAACATGGTAGAGGGCGTGGCAAACGGCTTCTCCAAGAAGCTGGAGATCGTGGGCGTCGGCTACAGAGCGCAGAAGCAGGGCAAGAACCTTGTAATGAACCTTGGTTTTTCGCATCAGGTGATATTCTCCGAGACTGATACCATCAAGCTGGAGGTACCTGATCCTAACCACATCGTAGTAACAGGCTGCGACAAGCAGGAAGTAGGTCAGTTTGCTTGTGAGATCCGTGAAAAGCGTCCGCCTGAGCCTTATAAGGGTAAGGGTATCCGCTATGAAGGCGAGTACGTTATCCGTAAGGAAGGTAAAGCCGGTAAGGGCGCTAAGAAGTAATAAAAGGAGAGAATCACTATGGTTAAAAAGCTTGACAGAGCTAAGGCAAGAGAGAAAAGACACCAGAGGATCCGCAACAAGATCAGCGGTACCGCTCAGTGCCCTCGCCTCAACGTATTCCGCTCCTCTAGGCATATATATGCACAGATCATCGACGACCAGAACGGCGTGACCCTTTGCGCAGCTTCTTCAATGGATAAGGCCTTTGAAGGCAACGGCGGCAACAAGGAAGGCGCACGCAAGGTGGGCGAGATGATCGCAGCTGCTGCAAAGGCAAAGGGTATAGAGAACGTCGTATTCGACAGAGGCGGCTATCTCTATCACGGCCGTGTGCAGGAACTGGCAGACGGAGCCCGTGAAGGCGGACTGAAGTTCTAAGAAGGAGGAAATACGATGGCTTTAATAGATGCTTCAAACATGGAGCTGGAGGAGAAGGTCGTAGCCATAAACAGAGTATCAAAGACTGTTAAGGGCGGCCGTATCATGAAGTTCTCCGCACTGGTAGTCGTAGGCGACGGCAACGGTATAGTAGGTTTCGGTATCGGCAAGTCGGGCGAAGTACCCGATGCTATCAGGAAGGCTATACAGGACGCTAAGAAAAATCTCGTAAGGATCTCCCTGAAGGGCACAACGATCCCCCATGAGATCGTAGGCAAGTTCGGCGCAGGCGAAGTTCTCCTGAAGCCCGCAGCACCTGGTACCGGTATCATCGCAGGCGGCACAGTGAGAGCAGTAGTAGAGGCTGCCGGCATCAGAGATATAAGAGCGAAGTCCCTTCGTTCAAACAATCCCTACAATGCAGTAAGGGCTACTATCAACGGCCTGACCAACGTAAGATCTGCTGATAAGATCGCAGAGCTGAGGGGCAAGACCGTAAAGGAAATATTTGAATAAGGAGGATCACTGTAATGGCAAACCTGAAGATAAAGCTGGTCAAGAGCCTTAACGGCAGGAGCGAAAAGCAGATCGCCACTGCAAATTCTCTTGGACTCAGAAAGATCGGTGATATGACAGTACAGCCTGACAACGCCTGCACACAGGGCAAGATCAAGCTGGTATCTCACCTTATCAAGGTAACTGAAGAGTAAAAGTTAAGGAGGTGCAAGACCCATGAAACTTCACGAATTATCACCTAACCCCGGCGCAGTAAGAGACGTAAAGCGTGTGGGCAGAGGTCACGGCTCAGGCAACGGCAAGACAGCCGGCAAGGGCCACAAGGGCCAGAAGGCACGTTCCGGCGGCAGCATCAGACCCGGGTTTGAGGGCGGCCAGACCGCACTTGCAAGAAGGATCCCTAAGCGTGGATTCAACAATATATTCGCAGCTAAATACGCTGTTATCAACGTGTCCGATCTTGAAAAGTTCGTAGACGGCACAACAGTAGACACAGAGCTTCTGAAGGCATCAGGCATCATCAAGAAGGAGCTCGACGGAGTCAAGGTTCTCGGAAACGGAGAACTCACCAAAAACCTTACCGTCAAGGCTGCGAAGTTCTCGGCAGCTGCTAAGGAGAAAATCGAAAAGGCAGGCGGGAAGGCTGAGGTGATGTAATTGTGATAGAGGCATTTCGTAATGCATGGAAAACTCCGGATTTAAGAAATAAACTCTTATTTACATTTTTCATCATCGTCATCTACAGAGTCGGCGGTACCGTTCCGGCGCCGTTTCTTGACTCTGCCGCTCTGGCATCCTGGTTCAATCAGAACGATACAGGCAACATTTTCAGCTATCTGAACGTGCTCTCCGGCGGTAACTTTTCCAAGGCTACCATCATGGCGCTTTCAGTGGGCCCCTACATCAATGCGCAGATCATTATACAGCTGCTGACCTATGCGCTGCCTCCTCTGGAACAGCTTTCCAAGGAAGGCGGAGAGGGCAGGAAAAAGCTCAATAAGATCACAAAGTATACCGCCCTTGGCATCTCACTTTTCCAGGGCTGGATGTACTACCGCACGATGTACAACGCCGGTGCGGTAACGTTCGTTGGGAAGACCTTCGAGCGCTACTTCGCAGAGGCAATAATAGTCCTGGTCTTCACAGCAGGTGCGTCGCTGACCATCTGGCTGGGCGACAGGATAAACGAGAAGGGTATCGGCAACGGCATCTCGATGCTGCTGTTCGCAGGTATCATCGCAAGGATACCGACTGCACTCATAAACTACTTCGGTTATATGAGAGACGGTTTCAAGGCCGGCGAGATGAAGAACGTTATACTCGTTCCCCTTATCATCATCGTCGAGATACTTATGATAGCCTTCATAATATTCATGAACAATGCGGAAAGAAGGATACCGATACAGTACGCAAAGCGTGTTGTGGGCAGAAGACAGTACGGCGGACAGAACACCTACATCCCGATAAAGATCGCTATGAGCGGCGTTCTCCCCATAATCTTCGCTATGTCCTTCATGTCGATACCCTCTACCCTGGAGCTTTTCATCAAGCCTAAGGCAGGGAGCTTTTACGACAAATTCCTCCACTGGTTCAGCTATACGCACCCCTTCTATGCTTGTCTCTATTTCGTGCTCATCATCGGTTTCAACTACTTCTATGTAAGTATGTCCTATAACCCGGTGGAGATCGCAAACCAGCTGAGACAGAATAACGGCGGTGTTCCGGGTATAAGGCCCGGCAAGCCTACCAGCGATTATCTGAACAAGATACTCAAGAAGATCACACTGGTGGGTGCGGTGTTCTTAGGACTTATCGCAATTTTCCCGATAATCTTCCAGGTGCTCACAGGACTGCCTATCTCGATGGCAGGTACCTCCATACTGATCGTTGTCAGCGTGGCACTTGAAACAGCGAGAACACTGGAGTCCCAGATGATGATGCGTCATCACAGCGGGTTCCTGAAATGATCTGAAGTGGGATCATCGGCCAAATAAATAGTAAAGGAGCAAAACTATGAACAACATCATCCTGTTAGGCGCCCCCGGTGCGGGCAAGGGCACACAGGCAGAGGTCATCTGCAAGGTGCTCGGTATCCCTACCATCTCCACAGGCAATATGCTCAGAGCCGCCGTAAAGGCCGGCACAGAGTACGGTCTCAAGGCTAAGGCTGCTATGGAAGCAGGCGCTTTGGTATCGGACGACATCGTTATCGGTATCCTGAAGGACAGGATCGCAGAGAGCGACGCTCAGAACGGTTTTATCCTTGACGGTTTCCCGAGATCGGTACCCCAGGCAGAGGCACTGGACGCCATGGGCATTGTGATCGATAAGGTCATCGAGATCGATGTTCCTGACGAGACCATAAAGCAGAGACTTTCAGGCAGAAGAGTGTGCCTTGACTGCGGGGCTACCTACCACGTTGACTTCAAGCCTTCAAAGAAAGAGGGCGTCTGCGATGTCTGCGGCAAGCCGATCGTTATCCGCAAGGACGACGAGCCGGAAACAGTTCTCAGCAGACTGGCAACATATCATGAAGTAACAGCTCCTCTGAAGGATTATTATGAGAAGCAGGGCAAGCTGATATCGGTCAAGGGCCTTGATACCGTAGAGGAGACCTCTAAGGCAGTGCTCGAGGCTGTTAAGGCTTGATAGCAGGAAGTTATTTCCATAGAAAGTCAGGCATTCTAAATGATATGCATCAAATCCAATAAGGAAATTGAGAAGCTGCGCAAGGCAGGCATGATAACTGCCGGCGCAATACAGGCGGCAGGTGAGGCTCTCAGACCGGGCATGACCACCAGAGAGCTTGACAAGGTCGTCGAAAGATATATAACCTCACACGGCGCAAAGCCGGGGTTCAAGGGCTACGGCGGATTTCCGGCTGCGGCCTGCATCTCGGTGAACGATGAGGTCATACACGGTATACCCGGCTCCAGGAAGATAATGGAGGGGGATATAGTTTCTGTTGATACGGGAGCATACATCGACGGGTATCACGGTGATTCATGCAAGACCTTCGCCTGCGGCAAGATCTCAGACGATGTGGCAGCACTGCTGAAGTCCACCGAAGAAAGCCTTTACCTGGCCATCGAAATGGTAAAGCCGGGAGTAAGGATAGGGGATATAGGCGCCGCCATACAGAAATACAACGAGGACAGAGGCTTCTCGGTGGTGAGAGAATTCGTAGGCCACGGACTGGGAAGGGACCTTCATGAGGACCCTGAGGTGCCGAATTTCGGCAAGGCCGGACACGGGATAAGATTACAGGCCGGAATGGTCATCTGTATCGAACCGATGATAAACATGGGTTCGCCCGCAATAAAGGTCATGCCGGATAAGTGGACCGTAAAGACCCAGGACGGAAAATGGTCGGCGCATTTTGAACACGCTATCGCTGTTACTCAGGACGGCTGCGTAATACTCAGCAGACTGTGATGAGCGGGAGCGTTGATGAAATAAAGGCCGGCACCCTGGTGAAAGCCCTGGCAGGCCGTGACAAAGGCTCCTATTTTGTTGCAGTGGGAGCAAGCGGCGGCTTTGTGGACATAGCGGACGGCAGGAGACGTAAGGTCGAAAAGCCCAAGCGAAAGAACGTAAAGCACATTTCACCTGTCGAGGGGCAGATATACAGCGGGGAGCTGACGAACAGAAAACTAAGACGGCTGATAAGCGAGTACCTGACCCACGCTCGTTTACCGAAGGCCGATGACCTTGATGGGGAGGTTTTATAATGTCGAAAGAAGATGTACTTGAGGTCGAGGGCATAGTGCTCGAAGCACTGCCTAACGCAACATTTACTGTTGAACTTACAAACGGTCATAAAATTCTTGCCCATATATCGGGTAAGCTTCGTATGAATTATATCCGCATAGTACCCGGTGACAAGGTGACGGTCGAGATGTCGCCCTACGATCTGTCAAAGGGAAGAATAACCTGGAGAGCTAAGTAAGAGAGCTTTCCCTTTATACGTGAAAAGCTTGAAAAAGCTTTGTTGATCAAAGGAGGTATTTCAATGAAAGTAAGACCTTCAGTTAAGCCTATCTGCGAGAAGTGCAAGGTTATCAAAAGAAAGGGCAAGATAATGGTTATCTGCCAGAACCCCAAGCACAAGCAGCGTCAGGGCTAACAGACGAAAAATGGAGGTGCAGCTAAATAATGGCTCGTATTGCTGGTATTGACCTGCCTAGAGATAAGAGGATAGAGATCGCTCTTACCTATGTATACGGCATCGGTCAGAAAACTGCTAAGAAAATTCTTGAGGCTACAGGCGTTGATCCTGACGTCAGAGTAAAGGACATGAACGAGGACGATGTTTCCAAGCTGAGAGAGTATATCGATCACAATCTCACTGTTGAGGGCGACCTGAGAAGAACAGTAGCTCTGAACATCAAGAGACTTACAGAAATCGGTTGCTACAGAGGCGTTCGTCACAGAAAGGGCCTGCCCGTAAGAGGTCAGAGGACCAAGACCAACGCCAGGACCAGAAAAGGCCCTGTAAAGACCATAGCTAACAAGAAGAAGTAAGGGAGGGTATAGATCATGGCTCAGGCTAAGAAGAAGACGACAGTACGTCGCCGTCGTGAAAGAAAGAACATTGAACAGGGACAGGTCCATATCCAGTCCACATTCAACAATACCATCGTTACCATCACTGATATGCAGGGCAACGCAATTTCTTGGGCATCTGCCGGCGGACTTGGCTTCAGAGGCTCCAAGAAGTCCACTCCTTTCGCAGCACAGACTGCTGCTGAGACAGCTGCAAGAGCAGCTAAGGAACACGGTCTGAAGATCGTGGAGGTATTCGTAAAGGGACCCGGCGCAGGCCGTGAGGCTGCCATCAGAGCGCTCCAGTCGGAGGAGCTCGAGGTAAGGCTCATCAAGGACGTAACTCCTATCCCCCACAACGGATGCCGTCCCCCCAAGAGAAGAAGAGTGTAAAAGAAGACGATTTGAGTTTGCAGCTTAACTCAAAGTCGGGCAGAGGGACGAAGGGTCCCTCAGAGAGGTCCGATAAACAATTAGAAAACGGAGGTCATTAAAAATGGCAGTAAGCAGAGAACCAATACTCAAGAGATGCAGAGCATTAGGCATCAGCCCCGCAGTAATGGGCGTAAACGCATCAGTAAACGAGGACAAGAAGAAGGCTATCAAGGAGGACGCTTCCAAGAAGAACATCGCCTCCAGGAAGCTGACTATCGACAGCCCCGTTGACTACAGAGATCCCAACGCAGGCAAGAGGAAGAAGGTATCAGAGTACGGCCTTCAGCTGAAGGAAAAGCAGAAGCTGAGATTTATCTACGGCGTACTTGAGAAGCAGTTCCACCACTATTTTGAGCTTGCTCAGAAGATGGAGGGACAGGCAGGTACGAACCTTCTGACACTGCTTGAGTCAAGACTTGATAATGTTGTATTCAGAATGGGTCTTTCTATGACCAGGCGTGAGGCAAGACAGCTTGTCGTACACGGTCACTATCTTGTAAACGGCAAGAGAGTCGATATCCCTTCCTACAGAGTTAAGGTAGGCGATGTGATCTCTCTGAAGGAGAACAGCAAGAAGAGCCCTAAGTTCAAG
This sequence comes from Ruminococcus sp., assembly GCA_017478965.1. Classification (GTDB taxonomy): domain Bacteria; phylum Bacillota; class Clostridia; order Oscillospirales; family Ruminococcaceae; genus Hominimerdicola. The sequence continues at coordinate 84,719 of JAFVCV010000013.1, forward strand.
GAGATCATAGAGGCAAAGGCCGGCGAGATCACCCCTGAGTGGCTCGAGGTGGACAAGAACAACCAGACTGCAAAGGTAGTTCGTATGCCTGTTAAGGAAGACCTCGGTTACGAGATCGAGGAGCACCTGATCGTAGAGCTGTATTCTAAGTAATAGAGTAGGTCCTCTGACGCTGTATTGCGCCATGCAATACAGCGAAAGGGATAGCTTTGCTTAGGAAACGAAACTATAACATCAAAGTTTGAAAACAGGAGGGTCATTTAATGCTTGAAAAGATAGAAAAGCCTAAGATCGAAACGCCTGAGCTTAAAAGCAACGGAACATACGGCAAGTTTATTCTGGAGCCTTTGGAGCGTGGCTATGGTATCACTCTCGGCAACAGCCTTAGACGTGTACTGCTCTCCTCTTTGCCGGGTGTTGCTGTTACATCTGTAAAGATTGACGGTGTACACCACGAACTATCAACTATCCCGGGAGTAAAGGAAGATGTAACAGAGATCATCCTGAACCTCAAGGGACTAACTGCAAAGCTTTACGGTGAAGGTCCGAAAACTATCTATATTGAGGCCGAGGGCGAATGCGTAGTGACCGCAGGCGACATCAAGGCAGACTCAGAGGTAGATATACTCGTACCCGATATGCACATTGCAACTTTAGGCGCAGGCGCCAAGCTGTATATGGAGATAACCATAGACAGGGGCAGGGGCTATGTTTCGGCAGAAAAGAACAAGAGCCTGATGCAGAATGCACCTATAGGGATAATTGCAGTAGACAGTATTTATTCGCCGGTACTGAAGGTAAACTATACGGTGGACAACACCCGTGTAGGTCACATTACCGACTTTGACAAGCTGACGTTGGAAGTATGGACCGACGGTACCATTTCCGCAAAGGAAGCTGTATCAATGGCAGCCAAACTCCTCAACGAGCATCTTAATCCCTTCGTCGATCTGTCCGAAGAGACGAACGTCGTAGAGATCATGGTCGAAAAAGACGATCAGGGTAAAGAAAAGATCCTTGAGATGACCATTGAGGAACTTGACTTATCCGTGCGTTCATTCAACTGTCTCAAGCGTGCAGGTATCAACACAGTCAACGATTTGATCGAGAAGTCCGCAGAAGAGATGATGAAGGTCAGGAACCTTGGTAAGAAGAGCTTTGACGAGGTAAGGGAAAAGCTCCATTCTCTGGGTTATGAGCTGAATTCTGAGGACGATAATTAAAGAGTAAAAAGAGTAAGGAGTGAAGATCTATGCCAGGCACAAGAAAGCTGGGAAGGACCAGTGACCAGAGAAAGGCAATGCTCAGAGCGATGGTCACCTTTCTTCTCGAGAACGGTAAGATTGAAACCACTGTAACAAGAGCTAAGGAAGTAGCCGCAATGACCGAGAAAATGATAACTCTCGGCAAGGCCGGCGACCTCCATTCAAAGCGTCAGGTATTCTCTTATGTAACTAAGGAAGCTGTTGCTAAGAAGCTTTTTGATGAGATAGCACCTAACTATGCAGAGCGCAAGGGCGGCTACACCAAGATCGTAAGGATCGGACCCCGCCGTGGCGACGCTGCTGAAATGGCTATCATCCAGTTGGTATGATAAACATTCTTCCTCCCGCAAAAGCGGGGGGAAGATTTTTTTTGCACTGAAGCAGCGGCTATAAAAGGTAAAATTTACCTTGACTAATCCGGACAAAAATGGTATAATCATAGGGATACAGTCTATAATAGGGGAGTTAATCAAATGGACGAATTCAACAGCATTGTCAGGAGCGTGGACGATGTGGTCTGGGGCCTGCCGCTGATAGTACTTATCCTGGGCTGCGGAGTGCTGCTGAGCCTCAGGATAGGCTTTTTGCAGGTCAGAAAGCTGGGCCTTGCCCTGAAATATATGGTAAAAGACGAAGAGCACGGCGAGGGCGAAGTCTCAAGCTTTGCCGCACTTTGCACCGCTCTTTCCGCCACCGTGGGAACAGGCAATATCGTCGGTGTCGCCACAGCCATAGCCGCCGGGGGTCCGGGCGCACTGTTCTGGATGGAGGCAGCCGCTTTTTTCGGTATGGCCACTAAATATGCCGAGGGCCTGCTGGCCATAAAGTTCAGAAAGACCGACGTCAACGGCAATATACTGGGAGGGCCTTTCTATTATATAGAAAACGGCATGGGCAGAAAATGGAGGTGGCTGGGTAAGCTGTTCGCCTTTTTCGGCGTGGGCGCCGGGCTTATGGGCATCGGCACAATTACCCAGATAAATGGCATAACCTCTGCGGCCAATAATTTCTTTGACCCGGAAAGCACCCACACCGTCAGCATTTTAGGACGGGACTATACCATTACCACCGTCATTGCCGGACTTATCATCACCGTCCTGGTGGGACTCATCATCATCGGGGGCATAAAGCGCATCTCGGCAGTGGCCGAGCTTATCGTGCCGGCCATGATAGTGCTTTATATAGCCAGCTGTCTTCTGATAGTTATTTCCCATATCACCGAGATACCTTCCGCCATTGCTGTAATAGTCAAGGGAGCCTTCGGCCTCAGGCAGGCCGCAGGAGGGGCTGCGGGCTATGCTGTCGTGGCAGCCTCTATGCGAAACGGTATCGCAAGGGGCATATTTTCAAACGAGGCCGGCCTTGGTTCAGCGCCCATAGCTGCCGCAGCAGCAAGGACCAGGGAGCCTGCCAGACAGGGCCTTGTTACCATGACCGGCACATTCATCGACACCATCGTGGTCTGCACTATGACCGGCCTTTCCATCGTTATGGCAGGGAGCTACGATAAAGGCCTGGTGGGAGTCGGGATAACCACTGACGCTTTTGCCTACGGTCTGCCTTTTCCTGAAAAGGTCAGCGCCTTTATTCTGATGGTGTGTCTGGCTATCTTTGCTTTTACCACCATACTGGGGTGGAACTACTATTCCGAAAGATGCCTTTCGTATCTGACCGGCTCTGACCTGAGGGCCGCAAAGATATTCAGATGGGTGTATATAGCGGCGGTCTTTATCGGACCTTATCTGACCGTAGAGGCCGTCTGGAACCTGGCCGATATCTTTAACGGCCTGATGGCGCTGCCGAACATTGCAGCGCTGATAATGCTTTCCGGCACAGTAAAGACCGAGACAGCGGACTATCTCGCCCGGCTGAGAGCCGGTAAGACCGAAAACTAAGCTATTGAAAGGAGAGCCTGCCATGCTCGAACTTAAAAACTTGACCTTCAGCGCCGAAGACGGCGGAAAGGCGGAGATAATCCGCAATATCGACCTTGTGTTGCCTGAGGACAGATTTATCGTTATCACCGGACCCAACGGCGGCGGAAAATCAACCCTTGCCAAGCTTATCGCCGGCATCGAGCAGCCCACCTCCGGCAGGATCATTTTTAACGGGGAGGATATCACAGGACGTTCCATCACCGAGAGGGCCAGGATGGGCATAGGTTTTGCCTTCCAGCAGCCCGTAAGGTTCAAGGGTCTGACGGTGCTGGACCTTCTGAGGATAGCCGCAGGCAAGACCCTGAGCGTTTCAGAGGCCTGTGAGTATCTTTCGGAGGTGGGGCTTTGCGCAAAGGACTATATAAAGCGTGAGGTCAACTCCTCTCTTTCCGGCGGCGAACTGAAAAGGATAGAGATAGCTACTATTCTTGCCAGGGACGTGAGTCTGGCGGTCTTTGACGAGCCAGAGGCAGGGATAGACCTCTGGAGCTTTACTAATCTTATCCGCATTTTTGAGAAAATGCGCAGCCATGAGGGCGGCAGGACCGTAGTGGTCATTTCTCACCAGGAGCGGATACTCAATATCGCTGACGAGATAATAGTGCTGACCGACGGCGCAGTTACTGCCAGAGGCAGCAGGGACGAGATAATGCCGCAGATAATCGGCAGCAAGTACGCCGAAAACATCTGCCCGAAGATAGACTGATAGGAGGACGAGCTTATGTTGAAGATGGATCCGGTCCAGAAACAGCTTTTGCAGGAGGTAGCCGAGCTCCACGATATTCCGGAGGGGGCCTATAACCTCAGGGCCAACGGCCAGTCTGTGGGAAGGAACACCACTGCAAATATAGATATCCAGTCCAAGACTGATGTGAGCGGCATCGACATCAGGATAAAGGACGGCACTAAGAATGAGAGCGTCCATATCCCGGTGGTCCTCAGCGAGAGCGGATTAAAGGAAACGGTATATAATGACTTTTATATCGGTGACGGCTGCGACGTGCTCATCGTGGCAGGCTGCGGCATCGACAACTGCGGCACTCAGGATTCAGAGCATGACGGAGTTCACAGATTTTTTGTCGGGAAGAATTCAAAGGTCCGCTATGTGGAAAAGCACTACGGCTCCGGTGACGGTTCCGGCAAGAGGATACTGGACCCGGTGACTGAGGTGTACATTGACGAGGGCAGCACGGTGGAGATGGAGATGGTGCAGATAAAGGGTGTTGACTCTACTCACCGCACCACCTTAGGCGAGCTGAAAAAGGACGCTAAGCTGGTGGTAAGGGAAAGGCTTATGACCCATGGGGAGCAGAACGCTTTTTCTACCTATAAGATAACCCTTAACGGCGACGGCTCCAGTGCGGACGTAGTATCAAGGTCTGTGGCCAGGGACAACAGCTATCAGAAGCTTGACCTGTGCGTTCTGGGGAACGCTGCGTGCTCGGGCCACACTGAGTGCGACTCCATCATAATGGACAACGGCAGGATACTTGCGGTGCCTTCTCTGGAGGCCAACAGTGTTGACGCAGCACTCGTTCACGAGGCTGCAATAGGAAAGATAGCCGGAGAGCAGCTGATAAAGCTCATGACCTTAGGACTGACCGAAGCCGAAGCTGAGGAGCAGATAATAACAGGCTTTTTAAAGTGACCCTGGCAAGGGCCTGTCCGACTGAACGATATGAAAAAAACAGCCTGCCCTGGCATAATGCCGGGACAGGTCATTTTTATTATATAAAGGTTTGTGAGTGCTTAACCTAAAAGCTTTTCAGCGCTTGCCAGCTTTACAGCCACTATGAAGATCTTCACAGCAGTCTCCAGCTCCTCGATGGAAGGATAGGTAGGCGCTATCCTGATGTTCTTGTCCTCAGGGTCCCTGCCGTAGGGGAATGTGGCGCCGGCCCCGGTCAGGACCACGCCGGCCTCCTTGCAAAGCGCAACTATCCTCTTTGCAGTACCTTCCATGCCGTCAAAGCTTATAAAATAGCCGCCGTTAGGCTTTGTCCATCCGGCACAGCCAAGAGGAGCAAGCTCGCTCTCCAGAGCGTCCAGCACGGCTCTGAACCTTGGGGCAAGCAGTGCCTGGTGCTTTTTCATGTGAGCCTTCAGACCCTCGAAATCTCCGAAGAACCTTACGTGCCTGAGCTGGTTTATCTTGTCGTAGCCGATGGTCTGTACCGTCATCATGGACAGGAAGTACTTTATATTTTCCTCGCTTGCGGCATACATAGCCACGCCAGCACCGGCAAAAGTTACCTTTGAGGTAGATGCGAACATTATGGGCCTTTCGGGGCAGCCTGCCTTTTTGCATTCGTCAAGGATATTGAGCAGGGTGTCAGGAGTGTCGCTGAGGTGGTGAACGCAGTAAGCATTGTCCCAGAATATCCTGAAATCATCAGCCTTGGGCTTTAATGCAGCAAAGCGCTTTACGACCTCATCGCTGTAGGTCACGCCTGTGGGGTTAGCGTACATAGGCACGCACCAGATACCCTTGATGGACTCGTCCTCGGCCACCAGCTTTTCTATCATGTCCATATCCGGCCCGTTCTCGTCAACAGGAACGTTCACCATCTCGATGCCGAACTTCTCGCAGATAAGGAAGTGTCTGTCATAACCGGGCACAGGGCAGAGCCACTTGATCTTCCCGCAGTCCTTCCAGGGCTTATGCTCGGGGCTTACGCCGAAGAGCATGAACTTTGCGATGGTGTCATACATGATGTTAAGGCTGGAGTTGCCGCAGATTATTATTTCTTTCTCGCGACGCCCAGCATGGGGGCGAAAAGCTTTTTGGCCGAAGGGATACCGTCCAGCACGGCATAGTTGCGGCAGTCATTGCCGTCGGGGTCTATACAGTCTGCGCTGGAGGAAACGGCGGTCAGCAGGCCCTCAGTAAGGTCCAGCTGAGCGGCGGAGGGCTTTCCCCTTGCCATATTCAGCGCAAGGCCCTGAGCCTTGTAGCCCTCATATTCTTCAAGAGTCTGCTCCTTGAAAGCCTGGAGCTGCTCTGTAGACATCTCACTTAACATCATAACAATAACCTCCGAATGATCGATCAATTTCTTTCACGCCGTCAGGGGGTCCGGCCTGCATCTTGTCCCCTTGGCCCGCCGTCGCCGGCGGGGGGAACAAGAGGGTATATTTTACGGCTGAAAACCATAGGAACGCATTACCGGGCCGACCGCAGCCGACATATGTATTGTACTCCATTTCCGCATTTTTTGCAAGTGAAAAAAGCCAATCCTGCAAAAATTCTATGTTTTACACTAACCCAAGCCTTAACAAAGGCCCTTTGTGGGCGATTTTGATGGTCCCCCTGCCGGCCCGTTTTGCAATTTATGAAGAAATTATATACATTTTCCCGCCGCCGGAAAGCGGGACTTTCCCTATAAAAATATTTCCCCTGCCGTATGACAGGGGAAATATTTTTTTATGATAATGCTTGGCTTGGGATGAAAAGCTCTTATTCGCTCAGACCTGCGATGGTGAAAGTCACTTCCAGGCTCTTGGCAAAAGCAATGTCGTTGACGTCGATAGGAGCATCGTTCTTAGTCAGGCCGTATTCGTTCCTGATCTCGATCCTGTAGCAGTTATTGGCGTCCTCAATGTTGCCGTAAACGATCTTCGACTCATCGAAGGGTATCTCCTCGCCGTCACATTTGATGGAAGTTACGTGTACCTCGATCTCCTGTCCGGTGTACTTGCCCTTGACGTTCTTGTTAACGCCTGCATCGTCACCCTCTGCAAGGCTGCCGCTCAGGTCGTTGCCGTCCTTGTCCTTGGTGCCGTCGCAGATGCCGGTGATGTCAACGCAGAACACCATAGCGCCTGTGGCGGGGATTATATGATCGCCGTCGAGGATAATGGCGGGATTGAGCTTTTCGCCGGAGTAGCCGATGGAGTCGCTGGTGATCGCAACGGTATACTCGCCGTCCCCGGTAATGTCAGCGTCAACGCCGAAAGCGTCCTGGTCAGCATATCCCTGGCCGTTCCAGTTGCCCCACTGCCAGCTCCCGTCTGCGAACATCAGGAAAGCGTCATAGCCCTCAAATTCCTTGACCGGCTCGAAATCCTCACTGATGAGCTGAGCCTCAAGTTCAGGGGCAGTTTCTTCGGGCGCCTCAGTCTCTTCCGGAGCCTCAGTTTCAGCCGGAGCCTCTGTTTCGGCCTGGCTTTCCTCCTCTGCCTGGCTCTCCTCTTCAGCCTGGCTCTCTTCCTCAGCTGCGCTCTCCTCGGCGGCGGCTGTAGTCGTAGTAGTTTCCTTTTCTGCAGTGCTGCTGTCAGTGCTGCCGCAGGAGCCGAACATCGCAGCGGTCACTGTAAGAGCGGCGGCCATAGCCATGAGCTTGTTTAATTTCATAATATATCCCTCCGTATCAGAATATCAGAGCGCATTTTCTGCGCTGTTTCCCTCATACTGTCTTTTTACTATATAGTACACGATATCTTCCTTTTTTTCAAGATACATTTCAGACAAATTATAGAAATTTTAAAGTCAGCGCCGTGGTACACCTTGCACAAATTGTCCTTAAAATATATGATTTTATTATAAAACACCACCATATTACATAAAAATATTAACATGAAACCCCGTCTCCTCTCCCCCAAACGCTCAGCCGCTGAATGAGGTCCGCCGAATACAAAAATGCCCGGGCAGGCTCGAAAGCCTTACCCGGGACGTGAAAGTTTCATATTTTGCTATTTTGTATTGCTCAGGCTCCACCTCATGGGCGCTATCCTCTTTGCCCTCGTGTTGTCGAACACCCAGTTGTTGAAGGAAAGAGACGGGTCGAAATACCTGTAATCGCTCTTCATCTTGCCCTTGTTGAGCAGCAGTGCATTGGGACTCTTCTGAATGACCGCCCCTATGCGGTGCTTGGCCTTCTCATAATCAATAATCTCCTTGGCGGTGGTTATCCTTGAATCACACACGTTGTAAACGCCCTCATAACGTCCCGACGGAACGTTTATAATGCCGTTTATGAAGTCTATCAGATTGAACACGCAGCAGAAAGTGTAGCCATATTCGCCGTCGTTGAATATATACCCCACATTGTCCTTGGAGTCGTAAACGTGGGCATGAAGATTCTCCGTATGCTCTGCATCATAGATGGGCGACACCCTTGCGATGACCGGCACCGTGTCAGATTTTTTGAACGCCTTGTTCATGAACTTCTCGCTGGTCAGCTTCATGTCGGCATAAAGCGAACTGCCCTTCTCTGCGGTGGTCTCCCTGATAGGCTCCCTGCCCTTCTGGGGACCGTAAACGTCTGTGGTGCTCAGCAGCACAAAGCTCTTTATCCCGGCGTCCGCCGCAGCAGAATAGATGAACTTATCACAGGCCTTGCTGCGCTTCAGCTCTGAGTCCGTTATCAGCGGGTCGATATCGTTATCCACTGAGTTAGCCAGATGGACCACAACGTCGATACGGTTGCTGGTTATGATATTTGAAACGGTGTCTTTGTCAGTGGCTTCGGCCTGGACAAAGGTGTAATTCTGATCCTGCCCTATAAATTCGTTGGACTTCAGATCGATACCGTAAACACGGTGTTTTTTGTGCAGCAGGCTGGAGGTCAGATACTGACCGATCATGCCGCTGGCGCCTGTGATGACGATGTTTGACAAAGTTGTCACTCCTTCCGTTCGCAAAGCTGTGAGAAAAGCGCAGGTTCAACTCATCTGAACACATTTATCTCTTCCGGCCCGAAAAGTGAAGTTTAAATAAACTCACGTACCTACGCTGTTATTTAAGTACATTATACCATACTTTTCCCCGTTTGCAAAGTGTTTTAATGTAAATTAATAAAAATTTAGAATTTCTTTATAAATTCACTTGCTTAATTTTGTTAAGTGTGCTAAAATTATATAGGTGTCCTTTTGCGGGTGAAAATTTGATTTAAAATTATTATAAACTGCATTTAAACAATAGATGTATTTTTAATATTTCCCTGCGTTTTCTGCCCGTATTTATGAGCCGGAAAAACGGCGGCTCCTGACTGCCGGAGAAAAAGAGATATAAAAATGACAAAGGTAACTGACAAGGAGAAATGATTTGGTTTATACTGATCTGATATTTATACTGGCTGTGTTCCCGCTGACTACCGTAGTGTCCCTGCTGGACCGCAGTGCGGAATACAAAAACATGGTGCTGATACTGACCTCACTGTTGTTTTTCAGCTGGGGGCGTTCCTTCGGGGTCTGTCTGATATTCCTGACGGTGGTCACAGACTGGCTCCTGGGCCTTGGGGCGGCCAAGCTCCGGGGCAGGTCCGGCAAGGACCCGGCGGGTCTGCTGCCTGTGGCGGCCAGCGCTGTGCTGAACGTTTTAGCTGTCATCTATTATAACAAGAACTTCCTGCCGGCGGCCGGAGAGGTGCAGACTGTCTGGTACGTCCAGAACCTCAGCGCCGTATATTACTGCCTGCGGGGCTTTTCCTATGTTTACGACGTCTATAAGGGCAAGACCGGTGCGGAGAAGAATATTTTCTGCCTGATGACCTATATGCTGTCCTACCACTTCATGTGCGCTGGCCCCCTGGTCCGCTATGGGGACATACAGAGCCAGATACGCAGCCGTGAGGTCACGGGGGACAAGCTCAACACCGGACTTAACTGCATTTTTCTTGGCCTTGGCAAGGCTGTGATACTTTCGGACCTTTTTGCAGGGCTAAGACAGACGGGCCTTGGCAGTGAGATAACCACTGCCGGCAGCTGGATAGGGATGCTGTCATTTGCGGCGGAGCTTTATTTTCTTTTCACCGGCCTTTGCGACATCAGCCGGGGCCTTTGCCTGACCTGCGGGTTCGTGCTGCCTGCAAATTACCGTGAGATAGACCCCGATGAGCTGTTCAGCGGCTTTGCAGGAGGGGTCAACTGCACAGTGGTCGGCTTTTTCAAAGACCTTCTTGGTATAAGCGGCTCCGGCGGCGCACCCTCGGCGGTGCGGCTCACCTTTTGCAGCGGACTTTGTGCGCTGATGACAGGCGGGTTTTATATGGTAAAGGACCGTGCGGGCATGGGTGCAGCTGCGGCAGCGGCGGCGGCGGCCCTGCTGGTGACCGCAGAGCAGGCGGGGCTTAAAAAAGCCATGAAGGGCCTGCCGGCAGCGGTGAAGTATATCTATCTTCTGCTGACCGTGACCTTTATCGCAGGCCTGGCTTATTTTGACAGCTTCGGGGCCTTTCGCAGATGGGCCATGACCCTGGTCGGGATAGGCACCCCATATACTCTCAGCGTAGCTATGAGGGATCTGCTCCTTCACAGGCTGACGCTTATCATCATCGCATTTTTTGCAGTCTGCGCCCCTGCGAAGAAATGGCTTTTCTCCGCAGGAGACAAGCTCAGCGCAAGGAGCCGTGGCTGGTACGGCTCGGTCAGGGCGGTGAAGACCCTCTGCACAGCCTTAGTCTTCATAATGAGCATAATGACGCTGGTCGTAAGAGTAACAGGAGTTTGATATGGAAAGCGATATCAGGAACGATTTCAAAAGGTTAAAGTCCCAGGCGGACAGAGTGCCTGTGCCGGAGGACTGTGAAGAGAATGACAGAGCCATCGGCTTTCTTGAGAGAGAGATGGGCGTAGGGCATTTTGACAGCCTTAATCTGCTGGTGCTGTCGGCGCTGCTTATTTTTGTGGCGGCGGCCTTTCTTGCCGTGAGCAGCGGCAAGGTGGACGACAACGACAAGGTGGGGCTGAGCGCAAAGACCTTTCTCAGCGGCGAATATACCAGGGCGCTCACCGATAACTACAATGAGCAGCTGCCTATACCCGAGACTATGAAGAAGATCGAGGAAAAGCTGTCTGTTTTCTACGGCCTGGGCAATTCCTTCGGAGAGCCTGAAAAGAACGGCAAGCTGCCCTCAGGCTATGAAGTCAGCCCCTTTGAGTCTGATGAGGACGATGAGGGCGGCATAGGAAACAGCGGAAAACATGAGAACACTCTGAAGGTCACTACCGTTATCACTGACGAGAACGGTGAGACAGTCACTACCGAGGAGGAGGTCACTGCTAAAAACGGCGGCACAACGGCGCTCACAAGACCTCCTGAGACTTCAAGCACCACCACGGCCTTCAATATGTATACCACCACCAAGTCTGAAACGACTACCAACAATAATGCCCCCAGCATCACCACCACGACCACCACAATGGCGACCAGAGCCACGAAGCCCACGGAAACGGAGCCTACGGACACTGAGCCTACAGATACCGAACCGACGGAGAGCACCGAGCCTACGGATACTGAGCCTACAGACCTGACCGACCCGCCGGACACTTCGGGACCGGAAGAGTAAGGGCGAGATGGCAGGCGTATTCAGATATTCTGATGACAACAAGCGCTTTCACAGCTATAGCTATTATCTGAAAAAGCGCTTCGGCCGGAAGGTCTATAAAGTCCCCCTGAACCTTGACCTGGGCTGTCCCAACCGGGACGGCACCAAGGGCGTGGGGGGCTGTGCTTTTTGTTCGGCAAAGGCAGGGGGAGATTTTGCGGGGGACCCAATGAAAAGCCTGGAGGAGCAGTTTGACGGAGTCCGGGCGGTGATGGCGGGAAAATGGCCCGGAGGACTTTGTATCCCCTATTTTCAGGCCGGCAGCAATACCTACGGCGATACGGAGCTTCTGGAGACTGTGTTTGAACGGGCTATGGCGTTAGACAACGCCGTGGGTCTTAGCATCGCCACCCGGGCGGACTGTATCGACAAGGACAAGGCCGAAATGCTGGGAAGGCTGGCAAGGCGGACTTTCCTCACCGTGGAACTGGGGCTGCAGACCGTTCACGACGAAACGGCGGCGGCCATGAACCGCTGTCATACCTACAGGGATTTTTTAAAGGCATATGAACTTCTCAGGGCGCAGGGGGTAGACCTTTGCGTCCATATCATAAACGGGCTTCCCGGCGAGGACCGGGAGATGATGCTTTGCACCGCTGAAACGGTGGGGGCGCTGGATATTTTTGAGATGAAGATACACCTTCTCCATGTGCTCAAAGGAACTGCCCTTGAAAAGATGTATGAGCGTGGGGAGTTCAGGACACTGGAGCGGGAGGAGTATATAGGCATAGTCTGCGACCAGCTGGAGCTTATCCCTGCGGAGGTGGTCATCGGAAGGCTCACCGGCGACGGGGACCGCACCGAGCTTGTGGCCCCGATGTGGAGCAGGGACAAGCGCCGGGTACTCAATGGCATAGATATGGAGCTTGCACGCCGGGGTACCTGGCAGGGCTTTCGTCTTTGCCAGGGCGGGGGTATTGACAAAGGGCAGAAAATGTGATATACTGTTTCATGTAGATAGCGTGGTAATATGCTATCAGTTTACTACAATAAAGCGAATAAGGGAATTTGTTTGACAGTAAGGAAATGAGGGTAAAGAAAATGGAAGGAAAGCTCTGGAGGAAAAACCTGATAGACATAGAGCCTTATGTGGCCGGGGAGCAGCCTGAGGACGATAAGATAATCAAGCTCAACGCCAACGAAAATCCCTATCCCCCAGCGCCGGGAGTGCAGAGGGTCATAAGGGAGAAGGATGCGCAGGAGCTGAAAAAATATCCAAGTGCTGACGCTGTGCCGCTGAAAAAGGCCCTGGCAAAGCGGTACGGGCTAGGGATCGGGAACGTGTTCTGCGGCAACGGTTCAGACGATGTGCTCGCCACGGCGTTCAGGGCGTTTTTCAATTCAGATAAGCCCATATTCTTCCCGGACATAACCTACAGCTTTTATCCTGTCTGGTGCGAGCTTCTGAAGATACCCTTTGAGACTAAGCCGGTGGACGGGGACTTTAAGATAAACGTTTGCGACTTCTATGGGGAAAACGGCGGTGTTGTCGTACCTAACCCCAACGCCCCCACCTCCATCGGGGTCGGGAAGGGATTCATAAAGGACCTTCTTGACCACAACCGGGACTGCATAGTCATCATCGACGAGGCCTATGCGGACTTCGGGCGTTACAGCTGTGTGGAACTGATAAACGAATACGACAATCTCATCGTCACCCAGACCTTCTCGAAGTCAAGGTCCCTGGCAGGCATGAGAGTGGGAATGGCATTTGCCCAGCCGGAGCTTATACAGTATATGCAGGCGGTGAAGGACTCATACAATTCCTACCCCTTGGACCAGCTGGCGATTGAGACGGCTGTGGCTAGCCTGGAGGACGAGGGATATTTCAAAGAGACTGTGGGAAAGGTCGTGAGCGTCCGTGACAGGACCGCAGAACGGCTGAGAGCCATGGGCTTTGACCTGCCGGACAGCGAGACGAATTTCCTGTTCTGCACACACCCGAAGTTCAGAGCGGAGGATATTTTCTCCTATGTCCGTGAAAAGGGCATCTTCATCAGGTATTTCAAAAAGCCCCGCATAGACAGCTATCTTCGCATCACCGTAGGCACGCCGGAGCAGATGGACGCCCTCTGCGCCGCTACAGAGAGCTTTCTGGAAGAGAATACACAGGCATAAAAACAAGGCCCTCCCGGCGGGGAGGGCCTTTGCTGTTCTCATTGTTTTCGGGACGCCGGCAAAGCTCAGAACTCGTTATTGTTGTTGTTCTTATAAAGCTTTCTGAATTCGGAGGGAGTGCAGCCCTTTATGTCCCTGAACACCCGGTTGAATGTGGTAAGGCTGGAAAAACCCACCTGCATGGCAGCCTCGGTGATGGATATGTTCTCATCGAGCAAAAGCATCTCCGCCGCCTTTATACGCCTCTGGTTCAGAAAAGCGATAAAGGTGGTGCGGCTGTATCGCTTGAATATCCTGGAAAAATGGTACTTGCTGTACCCCGCCATGCTGGCAAGATCGTCAAGAGTGATGTTGTACATATAATTTTTTTCTATGTACTTGATTATGCTGCCGAATTTTTCCATATATTTCTCATCGTCGTCGTAATTGACAGTGTTCAGCTTATATTCCTTGACCCTGGCAAGCATGGTGAGCACCTTGATGTAGATATATACCTCAGTCATCTCACCGAAATTGCTGTAAAGGGTGTAGATGTCTTTCAGCAGCCCTCCCATGGAGGCCCTGAATTCCTCATCAAAATCCCCGTTTATCAGCAGCGGCTCCTTCAGCACCGAATAAAGGTCGTTAAGGGCCGGGTTGGAATCAATGGTCTTGTTGTCGAAAAGAAAGATCAGCCTTCGCCCGGGCTGAGCCTTCAGGGTGTGAAGGGTGCCCGCAGGGATAATGAGAATGTCCCTCTCCTTCATGAGATATTCCTTATTGTCGCAGATGGCCGCAAAGGGATTCATCAGCGGCATTATCATCTCAATGGCGTTGTGCCAGTGGATAGGGTATTCCTCAGTCTCCACATTGTCGTACAGCAGAAAGCAGCGGTTCCCGCTGTAATCGACCGTCTCAAAATCTCCGTCAAGATGAACTATCATATTATATATTCCCCCAAAAAAAGCAAGAAAAATATTGCTCGATCACAATAATATTATACCACGATTTTTCTATGATTTCAATAACTTTAGCCACATTTTTAATAAAATGTAATAATTAAGACAAACTTCTGTAAGCAAGATATGCTTATCAGGGCGCAAAAAATGGTTAGAAGAAAGAAGAACTTTGTTATATAATGGATATAGTGAAAAGTTTTGCCCATTTTCGGAAAATTTCGCAATAGGGGCCATTTTGATTTTTAGGAGGACTGTACCATGAGTGTCAGGTTCACGGAAAAAGAATACAAGAATTTCGGCAAATGCCTTTTTATGGAAAATGGCAGCGCCGTCCTGGGAGTAACTATCGACAGAGGGCCAAGGGTCATCTACTTCGCCCTGGAGGGTAAGGAGAACGTCATGCTGGAGGACCTTGACCGCAAATTCACCCTTGATACGGGTGACTATGGCACCTGGTACAACTGCGGCGGCCACAGGCTCTGGGTAGCGCCGGAATTCGTGCCGGAGACTTACAGCCCCGACAACGACAAGGTGACATATGAGATAAATGGGAGCACGGTGACTTTCACGCCCCCGGCCACCCCCTTCGGCAAGCAGCTTTCCATAGAGCTGACCCTTGACGACACTGAGCCCGTGGCAAGGCTCACCCATAGCATCAGGAACGTAAGCTCTGAGAGTGCTGAGTATGCGGCCTGGTCCATCACCGGGCTATGCCCCGGCGGCGTGCTGAAGGTGCCTATGTGTACAAGAAAAAGCGGTTTTCTGCCCAACAGGGTCATCAGTCTCTGGGACTATTCTTCTGTCAATGACCCCCGCTTCAAGCTCACCGACACCGAGGCAAGGCTCAGACAGGACCGCCACATCAAGGGCGCCTTCAAGGCCGGTTTCAACAATGAAGACGGTTTTGCGGCTTACGGAGTGAATGAGCAGATCTTTGTAAAGACCTTCGGGGAGTACGAATTCGTTAAATACCCTGACTATTCCTGCAACTTTGAGACTTATACCAACGACGCTTTCTTGGAGTGTGAGGTCATTGGGGAAATGAGGAGCTATGCACCGGGCGAAGCAGCAGTCATCAGTGAGTGCTGGAAACTTCTTGACAATCCGGGCGACAGTGAGCCTGACCTTGATAAAGTACGGGCCGCCATCGGCAAGTAAAATAAAGTAGAAACAGCGTTCAATGTGCCGCCCGATGGGGCGGCATTTTTTGTACTTGTGCAAATATTGCGCCCGTTGTGCCCCTTTTCTGCAAAGAATTAAGTAAAACTACGAAAGTTTCGCAATATTTATAAAATCAAACGCAATATTTGGATAGAAAAATATATTAGAATATAATAAAATATAATCAGAAAAACAAGAAGAGAGCTTCCCGGGGAGCCGGGACCGGAAAATTTAAAACAGAAAGGAATTTATAGCTATGAAACTGTTCATCGATACCGCAAATACCAATGACATCAGAGAGGCCAACGACCTTGGCGTTATCTGCGGAGTAACTACCAACCCTTCCCTTATCGCTAAGGAAGGCAGAGTTTTCGAGGAAGTCGTTCAGGAGATAACCGAGATAGTTGACGGACCGATATCCGCCGAGGTCATCTCGCTGGAGGCCGACAAGATGGTGGAAGAGGCTATACCCCTTTCTAAGATACACAAGAACATCGTCATCAAGCTGCCGATGTGCGCTGAGGGTCTGAAGGCCTGCAAGAAGCTGACCGCTATGGGCATCAAGACCAATGTTACCCTTATCTTCTCCGCCGCACAGGCTCTGCTGGCTGCCAATGCAGGCGCTACTTACGTTTCGCCCTTCCTTGGCAGACTTGACGATATCGGCATGGAGGGCATGGCCCTCATCGAGGAGATCGCTGACATATTCAGCGTTCAGGATATCAAGACTGAGATAATCGCTGCATCTATCAGAAATCCTATCCACGTTACACAGGCTGCAAGGGCAGGCTGCGACATCGCTACTGTTCCTATGAACGTTATCAGACAGATGATAAAGCACCCCCTGACCGACAACGGCATCGAGCGTTTCCTGAAGGACTGGGAAGGCGTTCAGACCAAGTAAGCTTGCGCAGCGGCGCAGAAAGGAACTTATCATGGATAATGCAGTAAAGAAGGAGCTGCAAGTAAATGCCTGCAAGGTCCGCATGGGCATAATCGAGGGCGTTTACAATGCAAAGTCCGGCCACCCGGGCGGATCGCTGTCCGTGGCTGATACGCTGACATATCTTTATTTCAATAAAATGAACATCGACCCCAGTGAGCCTAAGGCTGCTGACAGGGACAGACTGGTCCTTTCCAAGGGCCATACCGCTCCGGCACTTTATTCGGTGCTGGCCAACAGAGGCTACTTTGCAGCAGATGAACTCAAGAACCTGAGACACGTCGGTTCGTTTCTTCAGGGCCACCCGGATATGAAGCATATCCCGGGAGTGGATATGAGCACCGGCTCCCTTGGACAGGGCATCTCCGCAGCCTGCGGAATGGCACTTTCAGGGAAGATCGCCGGGAAGGACTACAAGGTCTATGCCGTTCTTGGCGATGGCGAGATCGAGGAGGGTCAGGTATGGGAGGCCGCTATGTTCGCCGCCCACTATAAGCTTGACAACCTGAGGGCTATAGTCGATAACAACGGCCTGCAGATCGACGGCAGGATCACCGAGGTGATGTCGCCTATGCCTATCACTGATAAATTCGAGGCTTTCGGCTGGCACGTCATCACAGTTGACGCCCACGATTTCGACGCCATCGACGCTGCTTTCACAGAGGCTGACTCTGTAAAGGGCAAGCCTGTGGCTATTATCCAGCACAGCGTAAAGGGCAAGGGCGTTTCATTCATGGAGGACCAGGTAGGCTGGCACGGCACAGCCCCCAATAAAGAACAGTACGATCAGGCAATGGCAGAGCTGAACGCTCAGCTGGCCGGACTGGAGGGCTGAGAAATGGCAGATGTTGTAAAGAAGGCTACCAGAGAGAGCTACGGCGAGGCTCTGGCAGAGCTTAGCACAGAATTTGAGGATTTTGTGGTGCTTGACGCTGACCTGGCGGCTGCCACAAAGACAGGCGTTTTCAAGAAGGCCTGCCCTGAAAGGTTTTTCGACTGCGGTATCGCAGAGGCTAACATGATGGGCGTTGCCGCCGGCATTGCGTCCACGGGGCGGAGAGTCTTCGCAAGCTCCTTCGCAATGTTCGCAGCAGGCAGAGCCTTTGAGGTAGTGAGAAATTCCATAGGCTATCCTCATCTCAACGTCAATATAGGCGCAACTCATGCGGGTATTTCCGTAGGTGAGGACGGTGCGACCCACCAGTGCTGTGAGGACATCGCACTGATGAGGACTATCCCGGGAATGACTATAATCAATCCTGCGGACCACGTTGAGGCAAAGGCGGCAGTAAGAGCGGCTCTGGAGCTGGACGGACCTGTATACATGAGGTTCGGCAGACTTGCTGTGCCGATAATAAACGATGAAAAGACCTACAGGTTTGAGGTAGGCAAGGGCGTTACCCTGAGAGACGGCAAGGATATTACCGTGATCGCCACGGGCCTTATGGTAAACGAGGCTGTAAACGCAGCGGCTGTGCTTGCAGAAGAGGGTATAGACGTCAGGGTCATCAATATCCACACCATCAAGCCCCTTGACAGGGAGCTGGTAATAAAGGCAGCCAGGGAGACCGGGCTGATAGTCACCGCCGAGGAGCACAGTGTCATAGGCGGGCTCGGTTCAGCAGTAGCCGAGGCAGTTACAGAGGAGTGTCCGGTGCCTGTGATAAAGATAGGCGTTAAGGACGTCTTCGGTCAGAGCGGTCCTGCCGCAGAGCTTCTGAAGCTTTACGGTCTGAGCGCTGAGAATATAGCTGATACAGTCAGAAAGGCTCTGAAAAAGGGCAAATGAGCCGGACCCGGCGAAGTATAGGATAGAGTTATTTACGTTTATTCCAATTTCCACCTTATTTTCAGTCATGGTTTTGATACACCCATACAAGGCGAATGTACACCAGCTTTCGCCTTGTATGCAAAACCTGCATAGATAAGCTGATCCTCTTATAATTTCATATTATAAATTTCCCTTTCTGAAAAGCTGTGGCGCCCGCCGCAGCTTTTTCTCTGTCTATCCGGAGGCTTGTGTGATATCTGCGCTCATCAGAGCGCAGGCACATAAACAAAGCAAAGCCCTTGCCCAAAAAGCGGGGCTGTTTTCAGTTATGTGCCTGACTTATGTGAGTTATAAAATCCTTTTTCGGTATGGGCTTAGAAAAATAATAGCCTTGCAGGTAGTCCACCGAGAGCTTTTCCAGCAGCTCTATCTGCTCCTTGGTCTCAACGCCCTCTACCAGTATCTTCCGCCCCATCTGTCTTATCATTCTCACGCTGTTTTCAAGAATGACGCTCCCCAGCTCGCTGGTCTCTGCGCTCCAGAGTATGCTCTTGTCGATCTTCACCACATCGAAGTCCAGAGAGAATATCAGCTGGATATTTGAATAACCTGTGCCGTAGTCGTCCATGGAGAAGTGATAACCGTCCTTTTTAAGGTCCGCTACTACAGTGCTCAGGAGCTTATAGTCCTTGGGGGCGATAGTTTCAGTTATCTCGAAATTTATGAAATCCTTGTCGATGCCGAAGCTCTCTATCAGATCGTTTATCCTGTCAGCGAACCCGGCCTGCATACACTGAATGACCGAAAGGTTCACATTTATGCAGTCCATTCCGTTCTCAGCGGGGATACCGCTTTTGATGAACCGGCAGACCTCGCTCAGCACGAAATCGTCTATCTCGTCTATCATGCCTATCTGCTCGGCCACGGTGATGAACTCGTCGGGGTAGACCTCGCCGATAAGGCTGTCATGGAGCCTTATAAGGGCCTCGGCTCCGTGGAGCCTCCTGCCCTTCACGCAGTAGGTAGGCTGGTAGTAGACCTCGAAATTATGCTCCTCCAGACCTCTGCTGATGGCGTCCTCCACGGCGGACCTTCTGATGAGGTAGTCAAGGTCGCTGCCGGTCAGCAGCTTTTTGTCATTGTCCGCCGGCACCGGGCTGTCTGCCATATAGAAAACGTCTGCCGGACTTTTGAGCCTTTCCGGCATATCTGCGGCCATCACCACGGCATTGAGGATTATCTCAGTCTCCCTGAAGAGCCAGGGGTATTTAAACCGTTTGATGATGTTGTTCGTTATGGCGCTGACGGTCTTTTCATCGTTGTCGGTTATGGTTATTATAAAGGTACTGGGGTTGGTGATGTAGATATAATACCTAGGCGTCACTGTTTTCAGATAATCCGAAACGATGGAGGCCAGGATGTCCGTGTTCTCAGAGCCGGTAGCTCTCTGTATAATATCGCCGTTGGTTATTTTCAGGCACACCAGGGTCACAGGGCTGCGGTTTATCATAAAGCTGTTCAGGTCGCTCTGCAAGGCCCGCCGGTTGTTGAAGCCAGTCTCTACGTCTATCCGTTCGTCCTCGCTCTCTATTGCTATCATGGTACCCAGCACCCCGATAGCCTCCGCCAGCAGCTCGCACTTGACCTTGATGAAAATGAGCTGTATAGCTACTCCGGCAATAACTATCACGTAGAAATAGCTAAGGGCGATCTTTTTCTTGGCCGAAAGGGCGTTCCAGGAAAACATGAGCTTTCCGATGGAAAGGGCGAAATAGATGGCCGCCGCCAGATAGATGGAATTCTCAGCCCAGTTGCGGCAGAATTCCCGCTGATCGTTAAAGTAGTAGACCTGATGGAGAAACGGGTTCAGAAGTACCGGTATCTCCGTGATTATGAATATTGACATATAGAGCAGCAGCTTTTTCCAGCTGACTCTGGAGGTGGTGCCGCAGACGTAGGAGACATAGCAGAAAAACGTGGGGCACAGAGCGGTATGCAGCAGAAAATATAAAAACTGCATGACCTCCACCACCGTAAAGGCAGTGTCATTGGTCATCTTATGGTGTTCGGCCAGTGCCGATATGACGGAGCTGAGGGCGTTGCAGAAGATTATCACTGTCATGGTGATGAAGAGCTTATTCTGAAGCTTATCAGTCCTTTGCTGGATAAGGGTGAACAGCAATATGGTGACGCACAGCAGGATAGTAGAGGAGTGAAGTGCGATATCGAGCATATTGATACTGTACATAATAATTTACATACCTCCCTTCAGGCAGTCAGGATGATATCGTTTACAGCCGTAAGGTCAGGCCGTTCAGAGCGGGGCCGTGACGGCTGTGTAAGATCTCTCAAGTTGATTATATCACAAACCCCCGCCATATTCAAGAGGAAAATGAAAAATAAGATATTTTATCCCGCCGGAGCAAGACGAAAAACTCCTCCCCGTGTCAGGGGAGGAGAGTCTGTTCTATTCAACAGATTTAAGCGACTCGGCCATGTTTATCTTTTCAAGCTTGGTCTCCATGAAAAGGTTCACGGCGAAGTTGAAAACGAAGGTGAGCACTATGCTGAAAACAAAGCTTTTTGGCAGTATCCTGACCCGGAAGGCCACCATGTCAACCACTATCTGCGCCATGACGAACCTGTGGAGAAGAACGCCTAAGAACAGTCCTGCCACGGCACCTATGGCGGTCAGTGCGATGTTCTCTCTTAGCACGTAGGCCGAAGTCTCACGTCTGTAAAAGCCCAGGACCTTGATGGTGGCTATTTCCCTTATCCTTTCGGTGATGTTGATGTTGGTCAGATTGTAAAGGACTATGAAGGCAAGCCCGGCAGCGCTTGCTATCACCAGCAGCACCACGTAGTCAAGGCTGCTCATGGAATTGGTCATTCGCTCCTTGACCTCCTTGAAAAGGGTAACGTTATTTACGCTTTCGTTTTTTTGCAGCTCGGCAGCGGTCTGGCTGTGGTCTGCCCCCCTGGGAAAGTTCATGTATACTGTGTTGAATCCAGCCTTTTCCCCCAGCTGCTCCTCAAAGGTCCCTGCATTGGTGAAGATGTAGTTATAGACATGGTTCTCGCAGACCCCTGCGACCTTCACCTTCAGCACGTTCATGTCCCCGTCCCGCAGAAGTATCTCGTCCCCGGTCTTTACACCGTATCTCTCGTTGATGCTCTGGCTGACTATGGCCTCTCCGGCGGCCGGCGGAGAAAGCTTTGCACCGTCCACGGTCCTGAGGGTGATGTATTTTTCCATTCCCTCATAGTCCTCCGGGGCGATGAGGGTGATGCTCTTTACCTTGTCCTTTTTCACCAGGTCCCAGGAACTTTCCTTGATGAGCTTGTGGCTGGCAGTCAGGCTGTTTATGTCCCTTTCCAGGTCTTTAGGCAGGCCGCCGCCCTCAGGGGTGAATATCAGAGAGGCGTCGGTCTTTACTATCTCCTCGTACTGAACGTCCGCAAAGCCCGCCACCGAATCCTTCAGCCCGAACCCGGTCAGCAGAAGCGCCGTGCAGCCGCTTATGCCCACTATCATCATGAAGAACCGCTTTTTGTATCTGAAAATATTCCTCACAGATACCTTGTACAGAAACTTCATTCTGTTCCAGATAAACGGTATCCTTTCCAGCAGGACCCTCTTGCCGGCCTTGGGGGCTTTGGGCCGCATAAGGCTTGCGGCAGTCTCTGAAAGCTCATACCGGCAGGAAACGAAGGTGGTCCCCACTGAGCACAGCATTGATACCGCCACGGCGATAATGGCCAGCTTCCAGTCAAATATATACTGTATATCAAGGGAAACATACATGAGTTTATAGGTCATCCAGATGACCCCCGGGAACAGCACCACTCCCACAGCATACCCGGTCACACAGCCTATCATGGCTGCACTGCCTGAGTAAAATAAAAACTTTCCCATGATGGCCCATTCGGAATAGCCAAGGGCCTTGAAAATGCCTATCTGGGTCCGCTGCTCCTCTACCATGCGGCTCATGGTGGTCATGCAGACCAGGGCTGCCACAAGTATGAAGAATATGGGGAAGACCCTTGCCACCTGCTCGACGATCTCACTGTCGTTCTCAAAGCAGGCGTAGCCGATGTTGGTGCTGCGGTCAAGCAGGAAAGTGTCCGGCTCTTTCAGATCGGCAAGCTTTTGCTCTGCATCGGCAAGCTCCTTTTCGGCGTCTGCGATCTTTTCGCCGAACTCCGCTTTTCCGTCCTCATATTCAGCCAGGCCCTCCTGATATTTCTTCTCGCCGTCCTCATATTCGGCCAGCCCGTCCTCATATTCCTTCCTGCCGTCCTCAAATTCTTTAAGGCTCTTTTCATATTCGGCCTTGCCTTCGGTGAGCTGCGAAAGGCCGTTCTCATACTCTCTCTTGCCGCTGTTGTATTCGTTCAGTCCGCTGTAATACTTCTGCTCAGATGCGCTGTAGGTATAAAGTCCGCTCTCATACTGCTTTTTGCCGTTTTCATATTCAGCCAGGCCCTTCTGATATTCAGCCAGGCCCGCCTCATACTGGGCCTTGCCGGCCTGGAGCTGCGCCTTGCCTTCTTCCAGCTCTGCGGCCTTCGCCTCCAGCTCTGCCTTGCCGGCCTCGGCCTGCGCCCGGCCCTGTTCAAGCTCCGCCTTTGCACCTTCAAGCTGCTGCCTTGCGGCGTTGAGCTGGGCCTGGGTGTCGGTTATGGACTGCTGCTGCTCCGGGGGGAGCATATCGAATATCGGCATAAGCTCTGCGGTCTGTGCGGCGAATTCCTGCTCCCTGGCGGCAAGCTCGCTTTCCTGACCTGCTAAAAGAGCGGAGCTTGCGTCGATCTGAGCAAAAGCGCTCTCTATCTGCGCCTGCCCTGCCGCCAGCTGTTCTTCGCCCTCTGCAATGGCTTTTTCGCTCTCGTCTATCTGTGCCTTCGATGCGTCCAGCTGTGTCTTGGCGGCATCAAGCTCCTTTTTGCCGGAGCTGACCTGGGCCTGGGCGCTGTTAAGCTGTGCTTTTGCGCTGTCAAGCTGATACCGGCCGCTGTCTATCTGCGCTTTGGCGCTGTCAAGCTCCGTCTTGGCCTCGTTCAGCTTTTTCTCGTTCTTGTCGATCTCTTCCTTTGCATCGCCAAGCTTAGTCTCGCCGTCAGTGATCTCCTGCCTGGCGTCGTCCAGCTCCTTTTTAGCATCGTCCAGCTCTGTCCTGGCGTCCTCCAGCTCCTTTCTGGCGTCATCCAGCTCTTTCTGTCCGTCGGCCCGCTTTTCCTCCAGCTCTTCCCGGCCGTCGCTTATCTCCTTTTCCGCATCGGAAACGACCCTTTCGTAACGCTCAACTGCCTGGTCCTTTACCAGCTCTTCCCAGGTATCGTTTTCGCTGTCCATAAAGTCCTTATATTCGTCGGAATAGACCTGATACTCATGGTCAAGCTTAACATAGATCTCGCTGTAGACCTCCATGTCGAAGGCCTCCTTATCCACATAGACAAAGCCGTCTATGCTGCCGGTGCCGATGGAGGTGGTGCCCCGCTCGAAGTTCACATAATAGGGAGAATAGGCCGCCCCCACTACCTTGAACTCCTTGTACCTGAGCCTGTCCTTAGTCTCCTCCTCATTGCTCTGTGCGACCCTGATGACCGAGCCGACAGGCGGCATACCGCCCATTTTTGCATCGGCCACACATTCGTCCGCCGCCTCAGGGAGCCTGCCCTCCAGAATTTCCAGCTTGTTGACATTTTCTGTCAGTGAGTGGACCTTCATCACTCTTTCATGGTCGTTCTCTTTGGTAAAAAGCACGTCCAGACTGTAGGCACCCTCGGCGCTGACCACCCCTGGCTGCTGACGAAACTTTTCAGCGTCCTCCTCTTCCCAGCCTAAGGTGGAAATGAGCCTGTAGTCGAAAAGCTCGTGGTCGTTCATGAACCCGCCCACGGTGTGGACCATGGCTGGCGTGGTTATCTTTACCCCCGAGAAGAACCCGACCCCCAGGGCAATAATGGCAAGTATCGCCATAAATCTGCCAAGGGTGCTGTGTATCTCCCTCAGGGCAGAAAGTTTCATTTTCGATCTCAAATCCCCTGCCCCTTTCCTAAAAGTCCGGCATTATAAGATAATGATAACATAAAACCTTCCGGATTTCAATACAAAAGTCTATTGAAAATGACCTCTCCATGCCCTTTGGAATAGGCAGATTTTTACAAATTGCGGACTACAGGCCCTCTGTCTCGGTATACTATTATAATACAGTAAAATATAAGGCTTAGGCACATGATGTTGTATGACCTCCGGAAGCAGGCCCAATATCTAACAAAAAATGTACATTTTACAGGACTTTTTGTATTATTTGTAAATAGTTCAAATGTTTAATTTATATGAAAAGTGTACAGTTTTTTAAGCTCAAAATCGGGATATCGCCGAAATTGACCGTAATTGTGAGTTTTTAAGGTCAAACAGTAAAAAATGCTTGACAAAGGTTACGAAATGATGTACAATAAATTTACAAATATTTATAATTGCCTTGGGGGTTGCGTTCAACGCATCAAACATTTGTTCTTACTTGAAGCGAAATTTTGAAAAATAGGAGGGGAAATGGGGTAATTGATAGGAATTATGATCGGGACAAGGAAGAATGAACGGGGCACGTGTTAAAATTTAGTTTAGGAGTGAAGACAATGACAAAAAATCCGATAAGGAAGGAGAGAAAGGTCCCTAAGCAGAAAAGGTTCCTGTCCGGCGTAACAGCCGGTCTGATGGCGCTGAGTTCTGTGGCCGGCTCTTTGCCGAATGTCGTTGCGGCGGAGAATACTGACGGCAAGGTCGATCTTGGCACATTCACCTATGCGACCGAGCTGGAGCTTGGCAGTGCTAATAAGTATGCGGTCTTTTCCTATGCTTATTATCAGACGAACCATATGGAAGGCATTTTTGCCTGCGAGAATTTCCATCCTAAGGGACACGCCTTTGGCTCTACCGGAAATGTAACAGCTTACATTGACGGTGAAGAGAACCAGATCTATATCGGCGGCAGCATCGGTACAGCTGATGACGAAGTGCTGGCTGATGAGATCACCATGATAACGACGACCAACGGTCTGGGCAAGGACGATCCGCTGCTTTGGAAAATGATAATACCCGATGACCTTTACGTTGACAGGACCGTTAATAACGGAAACGGTATCAGGCTGGTGTATAAGGACAGCGAGGGCGAAGAGACTTACTCTACCGGAGCTTTCAATGAGGTCGAGAACCTTGCGAAAGAGGTCTACCATGTAAGCGATGTTACTTATAATATCGACTTTATCCCTGCGCTGATGGCGCTTAATGATTACCAGAATTACTGGGCAGAGCAGAACACCGAGGAGGAGGGTACCATCGTCACCAAGCCTGATGAAGATGTGGACCAGAACCTCAGGGTGATACAGGTCGACTGCGCTGCGGGCGGAAATGTTATCACGCTCACCGCTGAAGAACTGAAAACGTCAAGTCTGCACGTTTTCGGACCTGAGGGCGGAGAGGAGTACTCTCTGATAGTGAATGTCACCGGACTGACTGACGGCGATTATTTTGACCGTGAGGCACAGGTGGACGGCAAGCCTCTGGCGGGCTATGGCCCTGAGGCAGGCAAGCTGATGTTCAATATGCTGGGCAGCGACGGTGATACTTACACCTTCAATAAGCTGGACGGCGGCGTTATACTTGCACCTCTGTGCGAGATCAAGATCGATTCGATGTCCCATAACGGCTCTGTTATGGCTTTCATCGTTGAGAATATGCACGCTCAGATACACCAGAACGGTTTCAGACAGCTGGGTATAGATCATACCCCTGTTACCTTCACCAAGAGCGCTGTTACCGGCGAGCAGGAGATAGGCGGCGCTAAGCTGGAGCTTTACCGCTATAACTATGAGGGCGAAGAGAAGCTCGTTACCGAGTGGGAGTCCGTTGCAGGCAAGTCCAAGACCATTGAGCTTGCTGACGGCGAATATGTTCTCATAGAGGGCGAGTCAGAGAATGCTGACTTCAACGACGGCTATTCTGTTTTACCCTCTGCTTATGAGTTCACCATCGAGAACGGCGAGATCACCGCTGTGAGCCAGACCGAGAACGTGAACGGCTATGTTACCTTCAATTCCACTAACAACACCATCGTTGTGAACGATGCTGCAAAGACCCCTGTTTCCATCAGCAAGACGGATATCACAGGTAAGAAGGAAGTTGAGGGCGCCAAGCTGACCGTTCGCAAAGTAGGCGTTGACGAAAATAACAAGACCATCAACGAACTGATAGCCACCTGGGAGTCACTGCTGACTGAGAAGGACAGCGATGGCAGCATCATCAAGTCCAATGAGAAGACTCTGTTCCTTGAGAACGGCACATACGTGCTGAAAGAAGAGCCTTCCGACAATGAGGCGTTCAGCAGCAAGTATGAGATAGTTACCTCTGAGGTCAAGTTCACTGTCGAGAACGGCAGAGTCGTTGACGTTGAGGGCGGCGATGATGTTTACACCTCTGTTCAGGCTAACAGAGAGCACAGCTATTTTATTGCTGATGCAGAAAACAAGAAGATAACTGTTTGTGACGCTACCACTGAGGAACTGGTAAAGGTTACCATCTCCAAGAAGGACATCACAGGCGAAAATGAAGTCAAGGGCGCTATACTGACTCTTTACAATCCTGATGGCAGTGTTAAGGAGAGCCATGTGAGCGGCACCGGCAAGGAGCCTTGGGAAGTAGAGCTTTCCGACGGCGTTTACAAGCTGACTGAGACCGGCGACTTTGTTTACGATGAGACTACCGGCACCAAGTATAAGGTCATCGACAACGGCGTTACCTTCGAGGTCAAGGACGGCAAGGTTGTCAGCAAGAACGAAGTAGACAGATCCAAGGGCGGCGTTATCGCTGACGAGAGGACCTCTACTGTGAAGATCTGCGACGCTGAGGCTGAGTATGTTGATGTTGAGCTTTCCAAGAGCAATATCAACGGCGATGAGATACCCGGCGCAAGACTTACGTTCTACGAAGCTGAGGACTATGAGAATAACGGCACAGATGCTAAGGTCGTTGCTACCTGGGTATCCGGCACTTCTGAAAAGAACACCGTTAAGCTCTATGACGGCAAGTATGTGATGGTAGAGACTAATGCAGATGATGAGAACAAGCCTTTCATCACTGTTCAGGGCGTTGATTACAAGATAATCGAAAGCGCTGTAGAGTTCACCGTTGCAGGCGGCGCCGTTGTAAGGACCGACGACAAGCCTATCGCAAACGGCAATGTAGAGATAGGCGGTACTTCTATCAAGATCCAGGACGCTGAGAGAGACGGTTTCAGCCTTTCCAAGACCGATATCAACGGCAAGGGAGAGATCGCAGGCGCACAGATCGAGATATTCGAGGCTGAGAACGGTCAGCCTGTAGGCAGAGCGATAGTTTCCAAGGTATCCGGCGAGAGCAACTTCAATGAGAAGTTCTATCTCGAGGACGGCGACTATGTTCTGAGAGAGACTGCTGCCGATAAGGATTCCAAGTACATCAAGGGACCTGACGGCGCTGAGTATGAGATACTCGATTCCGACTTTACATTCACTGTAAGGGACGGCAAGATAGTTGGTCAGAAGGAACTGACTGAGGACGAGAAGTTCGCAGCTACTGTTGAGGTCAAGGGCGATGTTATCGTTATAAGCGACGCCAAGAGAGCTGAGATCACACTGTCCAAGAAGGATATAAACACTAAGGAAGAGATCAAGGGCGCTACCCTGACCGTTTACGATAAGGACGGCAATGTGGTAGAGACCTGGGATTCTGACGGTGTGGATACCCACACATTCAAG
This sequence comes from Ruminococcus sp., assembly GCA_017478965.1. Lineage (GTDB taxonomy): Bacteria > Bacillota > Clostridia > Oscillospirales > Ruminococcaceae > Hominimerdicola. Next base: position 112,977 of record JAFVCV010000013.1, read on the forward strand.
CTCGACAACGGCAAGTACACTCTGAAGGAAACTGCCACCGAAGACGGTAATTACATTATCGGCGAGGACGGCCAGCAGTACTTCGTAGTTGGTTCCGAGTTCGAGTTCACCGTAGAAGACGGCAAGATCACTGACTCCAAGCCAGTGAATGAGTCCGGTATCGGCACAATCAAGGCTGACGGCAACACCATCACAGTCAGCGATGCTGCCAGAAACGGCATTACACTCTCCAAGACCGATATCAGGGGCGAGGCTGAGGTAGCAGGCGCAAAGCTCGACATCTATAAGGTCGAGAACGGCACCGTATCCGCAAAGCCCGTTGTCACCAAGATCTCCGGCGAAGACAACTTCGATGATAAGATCTTCCTTGATGACGGCGAGTATGTTCTGAGAGAATCCGCAGCTGAGGGTACCAAGTTCATCGAAGGCCCCAACGGCGTGAATTATGAGATCATCGACTCTGAGTTCGCATTCACCGTAGAGAACGGCAAGGTAGTAAGATCTGAGGCTGTTGAAAGCACACAGGGTACTATCAGTGCAAACGATGCAGGCGATGCTATCGAGATCTGCGATGCTAAGACCGCAAAGATCAAGCTCTCCAAGACCGCCATCAGACCTGACGGCGCTGAGGAGATCAAGGGCGCTACCCTCACCATCTATGATGAGGACGGCAACGTTGTAGAGTCCTGGGATTCCGACGGCGAGAACGCCGGCGAGGTAGAGCTGCCTAACGGCAACTATACTCTGAGGGAAACTGCTACTGAAGGCGGCGATTATATCACCGACGATGAAGGCAACCAGTACTATGTCATCGACTCTGAGTTCGGTTTCACCGTGGAGAACGGCGAGGTCGTAAGATCTGAGGAGGTCAATGACAAGGAAGGTACTATCACAGCTGAGGGCAATACCATCACTGTGAACGATGCAGCAAGAGAAGGCTTCAAGCTTTCCAAGACTGTTGTAAGACCCGACGGCGCTGAGGAGATCGAGGGCGCTACTCTCACCATCTATGATGAGGACGGCAAGGTCGTTAAGACCTGGGATTCCAACGGCAAGACCTCTGAGGAATTCTATCTTGACGACGGCAAGTACACTCTGAAGGAAACTGCTACCAAGGAGGCAGGCTCCACAGCAGAGAAGAAGTACATCACAGTTGACGGCGTAGATTACTACGTTATAGATTCTGAGTTCACATTTGAAGTCAAGGATAACGAGATCATCAGCTCCAATGAAGTTGATACCTATCAGGGTACTGTCAAGGCAGAGGGCAACGTTATCAAGGTAACTGACGCTGAGACGATCAAGATCAAGCTTTCCAAGACTGATATCAACGGCGATACCGAGATAGTGGGTGCTACCCTGACTATCAAGGATTCTGAAGGCAAAGTCGTAAAGACATGGCTCTCCGGTACGGAGACCAACACCGTAGTTCTCGATGACGGCGATTATACTCTGGAAGAGACCGCTACCAAGATGGACGGCACTACCGAGAAAAAGGATTACATCGAGTTCGGCGGGAAGCAGTATTATGTAGTTGATTCTACATTCAAGTTCACCGTTAAGGACGGCAAGGTGGCTTCTTCTGAGAAGGTAGAGAGCTATAAGGGCACTATCGAGGCTGATGAGACCGCTATCAAGGTCTGCGACGCTGAGACTAGCAAGATCTATCTGTCCAAGACCGCAGTGAACGGCGAGGACGAACTCAAGGGCGCTACTCTGACCATCAAGGATTCTGAGGGCAATGTTGTAAAGACCTGGGAATCTGACGGCAAGAACAAGGGTGAGGTCGTTCTTGAGGACGGCGAGTACACTCTCGAAGAGACTGCTACTGAGGCCGGCAAGTACATTGAGTACGATGGCAAGAAGTACTATGTAGTTGATTCTGCATTCAAGTTCACAGTTGAGAACGGCAAGGTCGTTTCTTCTGAAAAGGTCGAGTCCTTTAAGGGCGAGATCACCGCTACTGAGAACACCATCAAGGTAAGCGATGCAGAGGTAGTTAAGATCAAGCTCTCCAAGACCGCTATCAGAGATGACGGCGATGAGGAGATCGCAGGTGCTACCCTGACCATCAAGAATTCTGAGGGCAAGGTTGTAGAGACCTGGAATTCTGACGGCAAGAACAAGGGTGAGGTCGTTCTTGAGGACGGCGATTACACTCTTGAAGAGACAGCTACAAGCGGCGACACCTACATCGAGGTAGATGGCCAGAAGTATTACGTTGTTGACTCCACATTCGAGTTCACCGTAAAGGACGGCAAGGTCACATCTTCCAATGAGGTAGATACCTATAAGGGTACTGTTACCGCAACTGAGGACAGCATCACCGTTAACGATGCAGCAGTAAGAACTATCAAGCTTTCTAAGCGTGATATAACCAACGAGCAGGAAGTTGCAGGTGCAACTATCACCATCACCAACAAGGAGACCGGTGAGATCATCACCTGGAATTCCGAGGACGGCGATAACAACGAGTTCATTCTTGCAGACGGCGAGTATACTCTCACTGAGACTGCTACCAAGCCCGGTGAGTTCATCGAGGCAAACGGCAAGAAGTACAGGATAGTTGAGTCTGTATTCAGCTTCAGAGTACAGGATGGCCAGATACCTGGTTCAAAGTCTACCTCAAACTATCTGAACGGTACTGTTACAACCGATAAGGACAGCATAGTTATCGACGATAGGATAGCAACAGAAGTTACCCTGTCTAAGGTCGCTCTTACCGACGGCAAGCCTGAGGTAAACGGCGCAAAGATCGAGATCAGCAAGATCATTACCGGTAAGACTACTACAGAAGAGGTCGTTAAGACCTGGGTTTCCGGCAAGGATGAAAAGACATTCGTTCTTGATGACGGCGACTATGTTCTGAGAGAGGCTCCTTCTGAGGACGGAGAGATGTTCTTCGAGGCAGAGGATGGCAATCTCTACATGATAACCGAATCAGAGTTCAAGTTCAGAGTTGAGAACGGCTCCGTAGTTCCTTTCGATGACACCTACGAGGTAAGTGACGACAAGGGTTCTATTGAGGCTAACGGCAATACCATTACTATCAGCGACGGTATCTATGTTAAGGACGCAGATGATTCCAGCGTGCCTGATTCCAGCGAGTCCAGCGCTCCTGAGTCCAGCGCTCCTGAGTCCAGTGCTCCCGAGTCCAGCGCTCCTGAGTCCAGCGCTCCCGAGTCAAGCGCTCCTGAGTCCAGCGCTCCTGAGTCCAGTGCTCCCGAGTCCAGTGCTCCTGAGTCCAGTGCTCCCGAGTCCAGTGCTCCCGAGTCAAGCGCTCCCGAGTCCAGTGCTCCCGAGTCAAGCGCTCCTGAGTCCAGCGAGACTCCCGACGACAGCTCCAAGACCGAGCAGCCCGGCGACGACTCCAGCAGAATTCCTGATACTGATTCCAGCAAGCAGGACGACGATACCGATTCCAGCAGCTCACGTCCGATATTTGATGAGTCCAGCACTCCTGACACCACCACTTCGGGCGACGACAGCAGCAGAACTATCACAGGCGACAGCTCCGTCGGTGACAACACCACAAACTCCGGCGATTCCAGCGACAGCAGTGATAGCAGCAGCAGTAGTTCTTCCAGCAGCGGCAGCAGCAGCAGCGGTTCTGACACTTCAAGCAGCTCTTCAGGCTCCAGCAGCTCCGGCAGCTCCAGCTCGAACAGCAGCAAGAATTCTTCCACTGCCACCAGCAGCAAGCCTTCGACCAATAACGACGACAATCCTCATACCGGATCAGGTATCCTGGTAAACGGTCTTGAGTTCGCTATTGCAGTTGGTCTGTGCTTTGCAGCAGTCAATGCTAAGAAGAAGAGAGAACAGGAAGAGGAATGATCTTTAAACGGTCATTGATCTGATAAAGCTCCCCCGGAAATGGGGGAGCTTTTTTGCATAAAAACAGCGCACCTTGGCAGGTACGCTGTTTTTTATATGAGCTTGTATATCCTTTTCATCTCCTGTGAATTACCGCCGTCAGGTGAGCGGACGTAGAGAGGCTTTTCGATCTGCATGAAATTCCGGCCGCCCTTGCGGCCCTCGACCAGTATGAGCCATGGCGGACAGTCCGGGTTCTTGTGGACCGTCCGAAGACGCTTTGGTTCCAGGCCGCAGCTGCGCATGGCTGTGAGAACATCGCAGAGCCTTTCGGGACGGTTGCATATACACAGCCTTCCACCAAATTTCAGCACCCTGGCCGCAGCTGCACAAACGTCCTCCACCGTGCAGAGCATCTCATGTCGGGCGATAGACACCGCATCAAGGTCGTTTTTCAATCCGGTGTTGTTGATCTTGTAAGGCGGGTTGCAGGTCACAAGGTCCAGCTCCATGGGACTTTTCCATTCCTTCAGGTCCCCCAGGACCGGCTGGATAGTCTCTATGCCCGACCGCTGAATGCTCAGTTTTAAAAGCTCGTGGGCCTTTGGCTGTATCTCCAGCGCAAAGATCTTGCGTGGCCGGAAATTTTTGTGCATAAGCAGTGCGATTATACCGCTGCCGGTACAGAAGTCGGCGCATAGGTCCTTATGCCTTGCCCCTGCGAAGTCCGCAAGCAAAAATGCATCTGTTCCGAACCTGTGCTCGGCGGAGATGCAGATCTCGATGCCATCCCCGAGACTCTCGACGCTCAGATCGCTGTTAAGTGAAATATCCATGTCCACCTATCCCTTTTCTCTTATCATTACCAGCCCGTTTTCATCAGGGTGGCTGTAAAGATCCTTTCTTATCCCTGCCTGCACAAATCCCAGGCTTTTATAAAGCCCGATGGCGGCGGCGTTGCTCTCTCGGACCTCCAGTACTGTCCTTTCAGCCTCCGGCAGGTCCTCAAATAGCCTTTCAAAAAGCTTTCGCCCGATACCGAGCCGCCGGAAGTCCTTTTCGACGGCGACATTGTTTATCTCGATCTCGTCCAGCACGTACCAGGCGCTGAGAAACCCGCAGGCCTGTTCCCCGAAATAGGCGATATAGGTCCTGTCGCTGGGGTTTTTCAGCTGTTCCTCATAGGTCTTTTCCGACCATCCCTCCCTCAGGTTCTCCCTCGCCAGGCGGGCGGCGTCGGTGTAATTGGTTTCGTCCATGGGGACTATCCTGAGCTCATCTCTCATGTCTCACCGGCCTTTTTAGCTGTCAGCAGATAGGTGTCCCGGCTTTTCAGCACCCTGACCCTTACGTCCCTGAGTCCTGCGGCACGAGCATTTCTCCGCAGCTCTTTTGGGTCCCGGAAGATATAGCCCTTATCTTTCCTGGCCTGGTCGCAGGTGTAGCCGCAGATGAGCTGTCCCCCCGGTCTGAGGACCCTCATTATCTCTCTCAGAGCCTTCTCAGGTTCCTGCCAGTAGGAAGGCGTCTCAACGGTAGTGACCGCATCGAAAAAGCCGTCGTTATAGGGCAGCTCGTAAACGCTGGTCATTCCGCAAAGAGCCACGGTGTCGATGGTCCGCCGAAACTCCCCCTCAGAGATATCCGCCCCGTAAAGCACTGCACCCCGCTGTTCCAGCGCTCTCAGCAGGATATCATTGCCAAAGCTCAGGTCCAGGACCCGGCCCCCATCAGGAATTTCCAGAAACCTCACTGTCGCCCCTATCTGTTCCTTCTCGGATATCATCAGTCTTCTCTTTCTGAATATGTCTATCATAGCTCCTCCTCATAGTAAAGCTGCCCACAAAGCTCATAGATCCGCTGCTGCGAATGACCCCAACTTCATTATACCATGTTTGTCCCCTGTTGTAAAGCACAAAAAATGCAGCCCCGATATCGGGACTGCATCTTTATCATGACAATTATTCAGCCTCTGCGGCACTGTCTGCTGTGTCCTCAGCAGGAGCAGTGGTGACTGCTGCCTCGGAGCTGTCCTCAGACGCCTCAGAAGAGCTTTCCTCAGCTGCTGAGCTTTCCTCTGCTGCGGAAGTAGTGGTGGTCGTGGTGGTAGTCACCTCAGGCTCCGGCTCATCTGAACCGCCGCCGCACTTGACTACTGTATAGCCCTCAACGTTTATGAACTCCTTCCTCAGGTCGTCCATGTTGTCGAAGAACTTGTTGTAAAGTCTTGCGTCAGAATAGGTGCTGCCTTCAACAACGACGTCGTCTGCGTAAACTACAGCATAGAAGGTCTTCTCGCCTTCCTCACCGTCTTCCTCCTTAGGCTCCAGCTTTACCTTGATCTCGTAAACGCCGATTATCCTGTTGACATATTCGCCCCAGCCGATGCTGTCGTAATTTGTCTTGGAGTTGAAACCAACGTAGGTGCTGATCTTGTTGAAGCTTGAAATGGACTGAACGGTAGAATCAAGATCGACGTTGCTTATCCATCTCTGTCCGTTTACATTCTTTCTCATATCGGTGATCTGGTCATCTATCTTGGAACCGAATGCCTCGTAAGCAGCCTCGCCGTTGTCGCTGGTGACATAAGCAGGGAAGCTTGCGTCAACAGTATATTCCTTTACGATGTAGCCGTCGCTGTCAGGTGTGCCCTTGATCTTGTAGCCGTCGCTCTGCAGGCCGCTCCATGCGTAGGCCTTTACCTTGAACTTGTCGCCGACCTTCAGGCCCTCGTTGTTCTCCAGGTAGTAATCCACTCTGTCGATGAGCTCCTGATCCAGATCGTCCTTGATGACTCTCTTGACTCTCAGGAACGGTGTGCCTCTGTCATACTCGAACTTGATGCCGTCGAAAGGATCCAGCTCTTCAAGCCCTGTCAGGCCCGTTACTTCATATTCCTTGGAAGGATTTTTATCCTTTACGATGTAGCACTTCTTGTCATACTCGAAGTAGTAAACGTCGCCGGCCTCCTTCAGGGTCTGCCCGATCTCGGCGGTGATCTTTACCTTGTCGCCGTTTGAGAGATCCCAGGACTTATCATAATCATACCAGGTGTAGGCGATAGCCCCGTCGGTGTCCATATTCATCCTGCCGCTGCCGTCAGTGCCCTCAAAGGTCACCTTTATGTACTTCTCGTCGAAGGGATCGAATTCGATGCCCTCTTCCAGCTCCTTGACTTCCTTCTCGAATTCAAGGTTCTTTATCTTTATCTTGTTATCTTTAAGGTAATTCACATAATCCTCGCTGAGGGTCACGGTGAACTTTACCTTGTCGCCGTTTTTCAGCTTGCCGTCCTTGCCCTTTTCCATCTCGGCCTTCAGGTAGAACTCGCCCTTCTTATTGGTCTTTAACAGAGCGTTCCTCATCTTGGCAGCCTCAGCTCTGTCATCGGCCTTGGTCCATGCCTTCTGGAAAGTAGCATCGTCGATGGAGAAGTAAGGAGCGATATACATCATGTCGTCGTCATCGGTGTAGTCGTCCAGGTCGTCCATCAGGTCCTCCAGATCCTCCAGACCGTCGATGTCCTTTATCTTGTCCCTCATGGCGTAGGCCTTGTCAAGGTCGGTGTAATCCGAAGCGCCCATGTAAGGCGGTTTCGCCAGATTGACCGTTGCGGTGCCGTAATTGTTCAGTCCGTCGAACTCAACACGGAACAGGTCCGCTGCGTCGATCTTCTGATACTTGTTCACGTTCACAAGAACGATGATGAGAACTATCAATGCCACCAGCGCCGCTGCTGCGATGCCAAGGAGCTTGACGTTCTTCTGGCAGAAAGCTTTGAGCTTTTCCACCGTGGGATTAGGCTGCTTCACTGCGGCAGCGCCCTGCTGCTGATAGCCCTGCTGCTGATAGCCTGCGTTGGGGTCATAACCTTGCTGCTGATAGCCTGCGTTGGGGTCATAACCCTGCTGCTGATAGCCTGCGTTAGGGTCATAACCTTGCTGCTGGTAGCCTGCATTGGGGTCGTAGCCCTGCTGAACAGCAGGAGCTGAGTCTTCAATGACCGTGCCGCAGCTTCCGCAGAACTTCGTGGTGTCGTCCAGCTGCGCTCCGCATTTGGGACAAAATTTCATACGAAAACCTCCATATCTTCTTATTGAGCCGCACCGGCTCTTTTCTGATTAGATAGTTCCTTCGCCGCCCTGCCCGTCCTCATCGGGAACGGCAGCGGATCCGTTTTTGTGAAATTTTTGAACTTTCATGACTAATAAGTCACAAATAGTTCAGCATAATTTCACACACTAATTATAGAACATAGCAAAGTGTTTGTCAAGGGTTTCAGTACAATTTTTCGACTAATTACAAATTCCGGGGGAAAGAACCGAAGAAAAACTGTACATTTCCATAAAGACCCCTAAAACCGCACTTTTTCTACTCCCTGGCCGCCATGCTCAGAGCAGGGAGCTGAGATGGGGGAGCTGTCTTCGGTGCAGCTCTTCAAGCTGACGGCAGATGCTTTGTGTCTCTGCTTTCAGCTCCTCGCTGCCGGTGTTTGCCAGGGCGCTGAGCCTGCTGACGCTCACGTCGATGCTCATGAGAACGCCGGTGTTCTCCAGCATTGACATTGCCCGGTAATAGCTCTCCCATTCCTCTGCGAACCTTTCCACACCGGGAAGGCTGTCCTCGTCGTTTTCGTAGGCCTCTATTATCTCTTCACCTATGCCGCAGAGCCTTTCGGTCATTTTCCCGGTGTAGACCGCCGTCCCCGCAGCTCCGATAAGAATGGCCGCAGTCAGAATGATACATATGATGGTTCGTTTCATTTTCGCCTTTCTTTTTCTCAGGCGGCGCTGACGGTGGGTCCTTCACATCAGTCCCGCTCTTTATATAATTATACTCGTTTTTGTAAAAAAATCCACCTACCAGAGATGGATTTTCCGCAACGCAGCGTTGCGTTTTTGTTCAGGCCCCGGTGTTTTTTTCAGGGAGATTGGTAATTTTCAATTTTTATCTTTTTTATCGCTCATAATAAAAGTGCAGCTGCCCGAACGGTCGGCGGTCATGATATAGACGTCCTCCAGTCTCAGTTTCCGTTCACTGAGCTGCTTTTCCAGCCACTTGCGGTCAAATCCCAGGGACTTGAGAGCGTAGCCCTCCACGCTGCCGTCGCTCACTATCATCATGGGCGGGTCGCATTCGGACGTTTCAAGTCCAAGGTCATCGGGTGAAATTGGTGCGGCGGATGACTTCTGTGCGGCGCTGACCTTTCCTGTGGTCTCCACTACCGCAAACTGAACGTCTTTAAGGTCGAATATCCCCTGAGAGCGCAGTGCGGCCATCAGGTCTTCCGGGGTGAACCGCAGCTCACGCAGCATTTTTTTGTCGGCCTTCCCGCCGGAGACTATGACCCTTGCTGAACCGCTGACTGCCCGCCTTATAGGCTCGGACCTCAGGCAGAGCTGAGAAACGAAAACGTCCAGGGCCACCATGGTCAGTATTGGCACCACTCCCATGGCCATGGGTATGCTCAGGTCTTCCATTGGCAGAGTTGCGATGTTCGAGAGCATGATGGTCACCACCAGCTCCGATGGCTGCAGCTCGCCTATCTGCCGCTTGCCCATGAGCCGCACTGCAAAGATTATTATTATATAAAGTATCGTGCCTCTGAAAAAAACTGCCAGCATATCTCTACCCGCTTTCTTTTTGGTCTGCTGCCTGACGGCCGGTGCTATCTGTTCCCCCGGTCCGGAAAAATTTATCGGAAAGACTCAGCTTTCGCCGTATTCTCTTGATTTTCGGGGAAAACCGTGATATAATAGTACTTAGCTCATCATGAGCCGCTATCTTGCCGGGAAAGGCCGTGAATATCCCCCGGCGTGTAAAGGAAAGTATCATGTCAGAAACTAAGAATAAATACAGCGTACTGTCCGAATACTTTGGCCACCAGAGTTTCAGAGAAGGACAGGAACAGCTGATAGACGCCATTCTTTCGGGCCGTGACGCTCTCGGCATCATGCCCACCGGCGCCGGTAAATCTATGTGCTATCAGATCCCGGCTCTGATGTTCGACGGGATAACTGTGGTGGTCTCGCCGCTGATATCCCTTATGAAGGACCAGGTCAGTTCCCTTATCCAGTCAGGCATAAGGGCGGCCTATCTCAATACCTCACTGACCCAGCAGCAGTATAATGCCGCCCTGCAAAACGCCAGACAGGGTATGTATAAGCTCATCTACGTTGCCCCGGAAAGGCTCTGTACTCCGTCATTTCTGTCACTGGCGGGCTATGTGAGGATATCCATGTTAGCTGTGGACGAGGCCCACTGCGTTTCTCAGTGGGGACAGGATTTCAGGCCCTCTTATCTGAAAATACCCGAGTTCCTGAATCACCTTAGCTACCGCCCGGTGGTGAGCGCCTTTACCGCCACCGCCACTGATGCTGTCAGGGAGGACATAATAAAAAGACTCACGCTCAGAGCGCCTAAGTGCGTGACCACCGGATTTGACAGGAAGAACCTGTATTTCGGCGTTGTCCACGCCAGGGACAAGTACAGCGAGACGAAGGAGATAGTTTTAGAAAACAGGGACAAGAGCGGCATCATTTACTGCTCCACCAGAAAAAATGTGGAGGCTGTGTGCGAAAAGCTCAACGCCGACGGCATACCCTGCACAAGGTATCACGCTGGGCTGAGCGATAAGGAAAGGCGGCAGAACCAGGACGATTTCATTTATGAGAAGGTCCCGGTCATCGCTGCCACCAACGCTTTCGGCATGGGTATAGATAAATCGAACGTTGCCTACGTGGTCCACTATAATATGCCCAAGAACCTCGAAAATTATTACCAGGAGGCAGGCCGTGCCGGCAGGGACGGCAATGAGGCGAAGTGCGTGCTCCTTTACAGCGGACAGGACGTGGTCACTAACAGATTTCTTATAGAAAATTCCAACGACAACCCGGAGCTTGGGGAGGAGGAGCTTAACGCCCACCGCCGCAGAGAGATGCAAAAGCTGGATAAGATGAACGCCTACTGCAATACCAGTCTTTGCCTTCGTCAGTTCATTCTGGACTACTTCGGGGAGACTAAGCCCTGCACCTGCGGCAACTGCTCCAACTGCTCGGGCGAAACGGAGCTGAAAGACGTGACGCTGGAGGCGCAGAAGATACTTTCCTGCGTATACAGGCTCCATCAGCGCAACCTGCATTTCGGGGCCTCGGTGATCTCCCAGGTGCTGAGAGGGGCGAATACGGAAAGCGTAAAAAAATTCGGCCTTTCCACCCTTTCCACCTTCGGCATAATGGCTGGCTCCACCGAGACCTTTATCAGATCGGTCATAAGATTTTTAGCCGCCGACGGCTACCTTGCCGCCGCCGAGCACAGTACACTGACCCTTACAAGAGCTGCCGCAGATGTGCTCAGGGGGGAGAAGAAACTCAGCATGAGGACCCCGGCAGTCAGAAAGCGCAGCCGCCGGGAGGAGCTTTCCGCCGCCTTCAGCAAGGGCAGAAAGGGCCAGAGGGATAAGCTAAGCCTCATAGATACGGACCTTTTCGGCAGGCTCAGAGAGCTGAGGAAGACTTTGGCCGAAAAGGAGGGAGTGCCGCCCTATATAGTTTTCAGCGACACCGCACTGAGAGATATGTGCGTAAAGCTTCCCAGGACCCAGAGCGAGTTTCTTGAAGTCTCCGGGGTGGGGAAGGTCAAGCAGGAGAAATATGGCAGCGATTTCACCTCAGAGATAATCAGGTATATGAACGAGGGGCATACATATAATGATAGCGGAGATGCTGCTGAGGAGGACCTGTTCGGGTATATCGCTGTTCATACTGACGAGCTCAGTGACAGTGATGAGGAGCTGACACTGGGGCAGCTCTGCGACGGGTTCCTTTCACAGCTAGGTATAGACGCAGACAAGAACGAGCTTAAAGACGCTGTCCAGAGCTGGCTGATAAACGAGAACTATCTGACGGAGAAGAAGGAAGACGGAAAGACCCGTTTAGCGCCGACGATACTGACGGAAGAGACGGGTATAGTGGAGCTTGAAAAGCTGTCCTCGGGGGGAAGGACATATAAAGCCCTGGTCTTCCCAAGAGCAGCCCAGCAGTTCATGATAGAGAACATGAAAGAAATAGCGGAAAAAGCAAAAAACAATAAAAACTCACCGTGACCCAGGTCTCCGGAAAGGGGTCCGGGGACAGCAGGCGTGGCCTGTCATAAAACGACAAACATAAACAAACGAATGTAAGCGGGGGAACTGAAAATGAAAAAGATAAGCATTAATAAGCTTAACCGCAAGGCCCTGGAGGCTAAGGCATTTATTGAAGAGTGTAACGAAAAGTATGAGAAAAAGCTTCGCACGGCAGCGGAAAGGATAGCACAGGAGCATAAGCAAAGACCTATAATCCTCCTGTCCGGTCCTTCGGGGTCCGGCAAGACCACTTCTGCATTGAAGATAGACGATATGCTGGACAATATGGGTGTGCATACCCATACTATCTCTATGGACGACTATTTTCTGCCAAAGGGTGAGTTCGACGACGTTCTCACCGAGGACGGCAAGCCGGACTATGAGTCCCCTCTGAGGATAGACATAAAAAAGCTCAGTGAGCATATGGAAAAGATCTCGAGGTGCGAGGAGGTAATGATACCTAAGTTCCACTTCTCCACCCAGACCTCATCGGACGGCTATCTGTTCAAAAGAGGGAAGGACGATATAATCGTCTTTGAGGGTATCCATGCCCTTAACCCTGCCGTCACCGGTTCCGCCGGAGACTTTGCAAGATGTATGTACGTCAGTGTCAGGACCAGGATCGAGCTGGAAAACGGCAGGCTCGTCCACCCATCTATGATAAGGGTCATGAGAAGGCTCATACGTGACGAGCTTTACAGAGGCCGTGGTCCCGCTGAGACTTTCGAGATGTTCAAGAACGTTTCACGTGGGGAGGATAAATACATACTGCCCTACAAGCACAGGGCGGAAGAGTCCCCTGAATTCTCCATCGACACCTTCATCGCCTACGAGCCGGCGGTCTATAAGGATCTCCTTCTGGAAAAGATCAGGCAGGAAAGCAAGACCTATGAGGGCTTTGAGCGCTTTGAAACTATCCTCATGCTCCTGGAGGCCATTGACCCCATCGACCCTCAGCTTTGCGAAAGCGACTCGCTGGTAAAGGAATTTATCGGCGGCAGCGTTTATCTGGCAGGAAAGTGAGTTGTGTCCCTTGGATCTATGACCTGGCCGCTCCTGCGGGGACAGCGCACAGCTTTTCCCGAAACTCTGGCTACGGTGTGTTTTTGATCTTCTGTCAAAAAAAGGTGTCCGAGAGGACACCTTTTTGTTATGCTGTTATCTTGTCAGCCGTGGCTTTTACCACCTCAGCGTCACTGTCGGACTTTATCTTACATTCCGTCCGGGAATAGAAATTGTCGTTTACGTCCCACAGTACCGGTACAAAGCCGTAGTCTGCCGCCATGTCCATCATGTATCTCAGTGCCTCGGAGCTTTCTGTTATCTCCGCTGAGCTGCTAAAACGGTCCGGCTCGTAGATGGAGGTACATTCTCCCACGAAAACAGGTATGCCCTTGTCAGTAAAGGCCGCTTTCAGCTCCTCGCACTGACCCTTGCTGTATTCCTCCCACTGAGGGCCGCCGATGTTGTTGGTCCAGTACATGGCATTGTCAATGTAGTGGACGCTGACCATCAGCTTGTCTTTCGCACTGTCCTCGGGCATATGGAACCGTTCGTCGCTGGTCTTATCAATGTTTGTCCAGTAGCCCGATGCGATAAGAAGACGCTGGGAATTGTTGCCCCCGGTAGCCCGGACGGTGTCTACAAATATCTGGTTCATCTCGTTGACGTAGCTATAGATCTCTTCTTCCGTCATGCTGTCCTCATCACGGTGGGACCCAAGGTTCTCGTTATAACCCTCGAAGATAAGATAGTCAGAGTAGTCTTTGAAATACTCTGCTACCTGCTCCCAGACCGCCTTTGCCGCAGCTTCGGCCTCCTCACGGGGCTTGTTCTTTATAAGGTATTCGTCATAGTGATGGATATTTATGACCGCATACATACCGTCATCAAGGACCCAGTCCACTACCTCCTGCACTCTTGCGATGTAGTCGCTGTCAACAGTGTAGGTCCCGTCGTCCTCCATCATGTTGCCCCAGTAAACCGGTATCCTCACGGTGCTGAACCCCGCATTTTCCATGCCGTCTATGCAGTCCTCCGTGGTCATCACCGCACCCCAGCATTTCTCATATTCAAGGGGAACGTCCTGGCCGATGGTAGAAGCGCCGGAGGTCTTGTTGCCTGTGCTCGACCAGTAGGCCTCGAAGGTGTTTCCCAGGTTCTCTCCGATACCCATTTCCTTAGCGTACTCCTCAGCGCTGAGACCTCTCATTACGCCAGCCGGCGTCTTTTTTTCCTCAGCCGGCGTTGAGGAACTGTCCGCCGTATTACCGCAGCCTCCTATGGCCGCCGTTAGTATCAGTACAGCCAAAGCCGTGCAAATGCCTTTGTTTTTCATAAGCTCTCCCCCAAATATGATGATATAAATATTATAAAGCAAGATGGAAAAATAAAAAATAGCATATCGTTCCCATTTAGATATCATTTTGTGCTAAAGTAAAGGCAAAAATATAAGAATATTGACCGCAAAAGAATAAAAGCGCATCTTAACAAAAGTTTTAAAATAAAGTCCCCCAACAAAAGTCACCTGGATAAAACACGCTGCGCAGGTCTTTACTTTTGTGAACCGATATGGTATAATAGAACATACCATAAAAACCGAAAAGGAGCTGATCTTATGAGTGAAAATACCGTGACCCTGGCCCATGGCGCCGGGGGCACACAGACCAGTGAGCTGATAGAAAGAGTTTTCAAGGCCCATTTCTCAAATCCTGAATTTACCGCAGACGATGCCGCTGTGCTGAACATAGGCGAGGGAAGGCTTGCCATGAGCACCGACGGGTTCATCGTTTCTCCATATGAGTTCAACGGAGGGAACATCGGCAAGCTCAGTATCTGCGGGACCGTCAACGATCTGTCCTGCATGGGCGCAAGACCCCTCTATCTGACCTGTGCCTTTGTTATCGAGGAGGGCTTTCCCCTGGACAAGCTGGAGGAGATAGCCGCCGCTATGGAAAAGACCGCCGCCGAGGCCGGCGTCAAGATAGTCGCTGGAGATACCAAGGTGGCCGGCAAGGGGCAGGTGGATAAGATATTCATAACCACCACCGGCGTGGGGAAGATCATGGCCAACGCCCATACCTCCGGCAGCTTTGCAAAGCCCGGCGATGCAGTGATAGTTTCCGGCGACGTGGGAAGGCACGGCTGCGCCATACTCCTTGCCAGAGACGATTACGGCATCGAGGCAGATGTGGACAGTGACTGCGCTCCCCTCGGGGGGACGGTGGAGTCCATGTTCGAGGTGACAGATGATATCCATGTTATCCGTGACGCCACCAGAGGCGGCGTAGGCACAGTGCTCTATGAGATCGCAGAGCAGAGCGGAGTGGGCATCGCACTTGATGCCGACAAGATACCTGTTGACCCGAGAGTCAAGGGCGTCTGCGGTATGCTGGGACTGGAACCGCTGTATCTGGCCTGCGAGGGCAGACTGGTCATCTTTGCCCCCATGGAAAAGGCTCAGGCCCTGGTGGAAAAGCTCAGGGAGGGCAAGTATTCAGAGAATGCAGCCATCATAGGCAGAGTCACAGAGGAGAACAAGGGCAAGGTCGTGATGGAGACAGTCATCGGCTCCCAGACCCTTCTCCCTCAGCCCGGCGGTGAGCTGCTGCCAAGGATCTGCTGAACAGATAATATTTTACAGGCAGGTGTATCATTATGAGTGAAAGTGACAGCAAATATCTTATTTTCAGCGTTTCGGGCAGGGAATACGCCATGTGCTTTTCCGATATCAGGATGATACTGCCTGCCCAGAGACCCCGCAGGATACCGGATTTTCCTGATTATGTCCTGGGGGATATCGTAAACGACGGGCAGAACGTGACCATCATCGACCTTCGCAGGCGGTTCGGCTTTGAGACCAAGGAATTCTCTGAGCGGGACTGCATGATAGTCTGCGACAGTCTGAAATCCATCGGCGTTATGGTAGACAGCATTTCCGGCTTCAAGGACCTGCTGCCGGAGGAGATCTCTCCCCCGCCGGACGTCAACGAGCAGGTCAATGCCAGGTTCATAAGCGGCTCATTCCTGTCCGGGGACAAGCCCTGTTATATCCTCAAGCCCGAACTGATAATCCGCAGGGACGACGAAGAACTGTTTGAGGACCGGGATCTTTTAGATCAATAGACCTGCCCTGCGTAAGTCCGGCGGCATTGAAATGCTATCATCTGCGAATATGAAACAAAGGCACTTCTGTCAGGTATCCGACAGAGGTGCCTTTATGTTGAGCGTTATATTCTTCATCGCTGCGCCTGAGGGTCCGGCCTGTGTCAGGCGGTATCAGTCCTCGCCCAGTTTCAGTGCCTTGGAGATGTTTATTTTTCCTATGAGTCTGCCAAGGACAAGGAACGCTGCCAGGAGCATGGCGCCGATGACGGCATAGAGCTTCAGGTAGTCTTCCCGCTCGGGTATGACCGCAAACTCCGGCACTCTGCTGGTGACGTCGAGAATGCTCTGGAACAGCGGTACGAACAGCTCGCTGGTGATGCCGCCCACAAAGATGGCCGCAAGTATGGCCACCCCGGAGACTAGCAGCTGCTCATAGACTATGAGCATTATTATCTCCCTGTACTTCATTCCCATTGCCCTGAGTATGCCGAATTGCAGTGTCCTGCTCTTGATGGAAAGGATCCAGTAGATAAGAAAACCGATTATGCACATTATCATAATGGTGATGAACCCTAAGGTCAGCGCACCGTTCATGCCCTGTAGCATGGGGTCGTTCTTCTTTGTGACTATGTCCTGCTTGGCGGAGGTTATGCCTGTGACCTCGATGCCGGCCTTTTCTACCGAATCGTAGAATTCCTGCACCGATGCGTCCTCGTTCAGGTCTATCCACACCTGATAAGGCTCCATATTGGTCTGAACGTTCACATAGTCGAAATTCATAACGGCGAAGTCCATATAGGTGCCGTCCTTGGCCTCGGCGTAGGGGTTGAGGCCGGGCCAGTAGTCTGCGAAGGCCAGTACAGTAAGGTCGAAGGAGGCATTGGCCCCCCACTCACATTCCACCGTGTCCCCCAGCTCCAGGCCGTAGCTCTTAAAGCTGGAAGAAAGGATAACGCCGGGGGTATATTCGGCAAGGGCCGAAAGGTAGTTGTTGATATGTACAGGCAGCAGGCGCTGCTCAAAGCTTATGACCTTTGAGAACTCACCGGGCTGAACGGTCATGAGCTGGACGTTCTTGTCGGTGTTGGCGGAGGTGGTGCCGGTGTCCTGGTCAAGGAAGTCATTCCGGTCCCTGCCGGACTTCTTTTCTTCCCCGCCGGAGGAACGCTTGGTGACGGTCATCTTGCTGCTCTTGATGGTCACGCCGTCCTTGCGGAAGACCTTTGTGGCGCTGCGGACCCCTGCGAGCTTTTCAAAGCGCTCGAAAGGCGGTTCGTTATAGGTAATCACTACATTGCTGCTGCCGTCGTCCTCTTCCTCCTGGACCTGAGCGGCCCCGGCGGGCATACCGCCCATGCTCTGCTGGTTGCTGCGCTGTGCTGCCTCCACCTTGCTGGAATACCACTCCTCAGTGAGGACGATGTCGCAGCCGGTGGAATAATATACCGTTTCTTCCGCATTGCGGTTGATGGCCCTGGCGGTATTGGCGAAGAACACGCCTAACGACACCGTCAGCACCAGAAACAGCATAAGGAACCTCTCCCTGCCGGTGGTAGACCGGCCGATGTTCGTCAGCGCCACATACTGTGCCGGCGACCAGAACCTTCTGCCTATGCGGTTGATAATTCTTATAAAGAAGGGGTATACTCTTATAAGGAACAGCCCCAGGCCAAGAATGAACCCGGTAGAGGCCACGAACATCAGCGGGTTCACCGTGGCGGTGGTATCGGTGACGCCCTGGGCCCTGAGCATATCCTGAGTCTGGTTATAGTAGTAGAGCCACGCTAAGGAACCGGCGATGAGAATGATATCCAGCCCGACCTTTTCCCAGAGGGCGTGTTTCTTGCTGCGGGCCTTTGACTGCTTATGCTCGACTATAGTTGTCTTCGAGGCGGGCACGATAGGCACCAGGGTGGTGATAAAGAACACCAGCACCGCCGCCCCGGCATAGAAGAATGCCTGCTGCGTCAGGTGGACAGGAAGCGACTTCCTGTTGACGAACTCTAAAAATCCGTTGGAGGCTCCCAGTATCCTGCAAAGGCCCAGACCTGCGAAGGGTCCCGCAGCTGCGGTTATAAGTCCAAGCACCAGGGACTCTAAGGCATATATCCCCAGGACCTGCCTTCCGCTGGCGCCACGGCTCTTGAAAATGGCTATCTCATTTTTCTCCTGCTCGATGTTCAGCTTTGAGACCATGAACAGGTAGAAGATTATCATAAGTATAACAGGTATCTGCAGCATCCACAGCAGCAGGGTAAGCTGGGATGAGCGCTTTGCGTAGTCCACCAGGATATCCTTGGCGGGCATGGAAAAGCCTATGCTCTGCTCCTTATAATATGCCTTCTGCCTGGCGTACAGATTTTCCATAGAATCCAGCTCGCCGATATTGAGGGAGGTATAGTCTATGAAATAGTTATAGGCGGCCTTGACGGCATTGACATTGCCGGTGGGTATCATCTCATCGACCATGGTGCCATAGTCTGTGAATACGGTGGCGGTGTACTCCTCGTCGATACCCTCGGCCCAGAATGGGTCGTTCTCGTCGGCCACGTCAAGCATACCCACGATCTCTATCTTTATGGAGGCCGACGGGTCAGCGATATTGGCTATCTCGTAAACGGTGTTCATGGCCAGGCCGTTGGTCTTCAGTGACTTCTCCGTTGCCATGCACTCAAAGACGCCGTCGCTGCGCAGCCCCTTCTCCATCATTCTTCCCGAGGAAGCCCTGGAATGTTCAGCGATATCAGACATACCGCCCAGGGTGAGCCTGGCCGGGCTCTGCCCTTCCTCTACGGCTATGGACTTGCAGTAAAGGTAGTTGTCCAGCACCACCTTCTTGCTGCCGATATCCGGCATATCCATCTGACTGAACTGCTCGTCAACGGTGACGCCGTACTCTTTCAGCTGTTCAAGCTGCTTTGAGGTCGGGGTGCCGCTCTTGATGTTCTTCGATGTGTTGTAGGCGCCGGGAAATATCATGAACTCCTCCTGGAAGGCCTCCATGTCCTTTACCAGCATACGCTGTAGCGAGGCGTTCATATATATGGGTATGGTGCTCATCATAGCGCTGGCCATGATGAAGCCTATCAGAAGGCAGAACACCATCCATTTTGTATTGCGCATCTTGCGCAGCAGCAATGTAAACATTATCTTTTCCCCCGCCCGTCTTACTTGAGTATCAGCTCGTCGCCTTCATTGATGCCCGAAAGTATCTGGGTCTGAGAGCCTGTGCTGAGCCCTGTCTCAACATTGACAGGGGTCTTTTCGCCGTCCTTCAGTATGTAGACCACGGTCTCGCCGTCTACCTTCTTTATAAGGTTGTTGGAGATGACCACCGTGTCCTCCACCCGGTCAAGGATAAGTATAACGTCTGCCAGCTGTCCTACGGAGTCCGCCGGGGCGTCGCCGGTAAATCTAACGTAGATAGTGTCCGCCTCATAGGCGATGGCGGTCTTGTCCTCACTTTCGTGGGAAGCCTTTATCTCCTCCTGGTATTCCGCCAGGGCTGAGGGGTTCATGAATACCTCGCCCTCATAGTATTCCTGCCCTATCCTGATGTCAACGGCGGTGCCGATGTCGAACTTGGTCAGGTCCTCGGGCTTTACAGCGATGTAAAGCTCAGTAACGTCGATGACCGTTGCGACCGTCTGCCCGGAGCTGACGCTGTCCCCCACCCTGACGTCTGCCAGAGAGGACACCACCCCGTCTATAGGGGACCTGAGAACAGAGTTCTCCCTCTGCTCCCTGAGCTTGTCAAGCTCCCTCTCGATGAGCTGAACGTCTACATAGGCGTAGTCTATCTGGGCCTGTGTGCCGTCGTTCTCATAGATCATATCCACATTTAGCTTTGCCTTTTTGAGGTTCAGCTCCTTCTCCTCGATCTGGTAGTCTAAGTCGTAGGTATCCACCGCACAGATGGGGTCGCCCTCATGTATCTCCTCGCCTGCCCTTACGTAGAACTCGGAGATGACCCCGTTCTGCTTTTCGTAGGAAAGGGGATACTGCTTCTGGGCGGCAACGGTGCCGGTGGCGATCAGCTTTTTCTCCAGGTCCTTCTTCTGGGCCGTTATGGTGGTGTAGCTCACGTCGCTGGCCTTTACTGCCGGGGGAAGCGCAGCCTCTTCCTCATCGGGGAGAAGATAGCAGCCCGACGCCATCAGACTGGATATGCTCACGGCCAAAGCCGCAGTGATGAACTTCTTTGTTTTTTTCATGGTGCTTGCTCCTAAAAGAATTTGCGGACCGTTCCGCTGTGCAAAAAAATACCGGACAACCGAATCATCCGTGTAAACATATCTTATCATCGTATGTGTCGAGGTGACGGAGATACCGGCCCCTCGCCGCACAATACCACATAGTATAGTATACCAAATCCTGCCGGATTTTTCTATGTGCAAGAGAACGAAATTAACGCCGCTTTTTCAGCATTATGCACAATCAAAGCTCCTCTGCGGCGGGCTTTTGAAAACCGTAAGATACCAATTAACATAAAGTAATATCCGCTTAACATTTTAGTGGCTTTTTGAGAGCTGTCCGCTGCCGCAGTGGAGCCCCGGGGGCTGGGGAACACATACCTGAAAACTGCTCTTGCGGGACCGGATCGTCCCGAGGAGCCAAAATTTTTCGCAGCTATTGAAAAAAAGAAAAATATGTGTTATAATATATTGTAAATGCAGTGAAAGGCGGCGGCGGTATGAAGTTCATCAGACCAGGGGAGTTTTTTACCGACAGGGCCAGGACCTGCTGCATCACCGGCCATAGGAGAAAGGACCTTCCCTGCGGGGGAGACACGGACAGCGAGCCTATGAGGAGACTGCTGAGTATGCTGGCGCTGCTGTGCAGTGAGGCCTACGGCGACGGATACAGGACCTTTGTCTCCGGCATGGCAGAGGGCATCGACCTTATGTGCATGAAACTGCTGTTCGACATGAAAAGGTCCGGCCGCTATGAAGGTATGAGGCTGGTCTGCGCACTGCCCTACAGCTCACAGAGAAGAGAACTGCGGCTGGCCGTAGACAGATATTATTACGATATTTTTCTGGAGGAGTGCGACTGCGCCGTAGTATGCAGCACTATCACAGAGCGTGGAAGGTATAAGCTGCGCAACCAGTTCATGGTGGAGAATTCCTCCCGGATAATCGGAGCGATGAGAGAGAAGACCACAGGCTCAGGGACCCTGCAGACGGTGAATATGGCGAAAAATGCAGGGCTGCGGCTGGAGATAGTCTCCCTAGATGCGAACAGGGAGCTTTTCATGGGGAGCGCTGAGGATATAAAAGGTTTCCGGCGGGTAAAGCTTTAGGGAACTTAACAGGGATAAAGGAGAAAGTATATGGCAACTGCAAAAAAGAAAAAGAAGAGAAGATCTCAGGCACCAGTGGCGCTGGTGTATTTCATAACGATAATCATTTTTATGGCACTGCTGCTGATGCTGTCGATATATCTGCTGAAGTATTTCCATATAATACAGAATGAAACAGATGAGGAGCAGGTGGTCAGCAACCATACCTACAATGACCTTCTTGGCAGGATAAACAGCAAGAACGTGCTGACGGAGATGACCCTCATCAGGATAGACCCGGAGAACGAGAGCATGATAGTTGTGCCGATACCGTCGTGGACTGTGCTCAAAGGCGACAGCTCCAGGACGCTTAGGGACGTTTATGAGAGCGAGGGTATGGACGGCGTCGCAAGGAACGTCGAGAAGACCTACGGCATAACCATCGACAACTATATCGGTATGTCCAATGAGGCTTTTGAGAAAGTTGCCGATGTCTGCGGGGGCATGACCTATACCTCGACGGAGGAGCTTTACTATCTTTCGCAGGAAAATGACGAGAACGATATCTCCATCGCCAAGGGCGAGCTGGTAAATCTGAGCGGCAGACAGATAAGGCTGCTGACACAGTATCCGGTCTTCGCAAGCGGCAAGCAGGGGAACGTGGAATTTCTCGGTGAAGCCGTGGAAGCGCTGATAAACAACGCTTTCCAGCAGCCTAAGATAATCACGGACAATCTGGACAATATCTACAATATAATGACCTCCAACAGCGATACGGACTTTTCGCAGGACGAGTGGAAGCTGCAGAAATCCTATCTGAAGACCATGCTCGCCAGCGGCATAGTTCCGGCCACCAGAATGATACCGGTGGGGGTCTGGAGCGACAGCGAGAGATTTACGGTGTCGGACACCTTTGTGGAAGAACTGAAAAAAGCCATGAGCGAACCGGTGGTGAAGGAAGAAACGCCGGTCTCTGAGGGCAGTGAAGGCACAGAGTCCCCGGCAGCATGACAGTACAGGACAGCGGTGGGAGGAAAGTGAGAGAATGAAACTTCTTGTTATCATACTTAATAAGACCGATGCTCTGGAGTATCTTCTGGAGGGCATGGGGGCAGCAGGCATAGGCGGCGCCACCATAATGAGGTCCTCGGGAATGGCCATGACCCTTTCGAGGATGGAGTCCAGCTTTCTCAGCGCCTCTATAAGAAGTATGTTCACCGGGGACGAGGAGGATAACAGGACCATCATCTCGGTCATAAACGACGACCAGCTGGATATAGCCAGGAGGGTGGTCTATAATACGGTGGGAGACCTTTCTCAGCCCAATACCGGCATAATGTTCACGGTGCCGCTGGACTTTGTGGAGGGCCGCAGAAAGCGGAGGCTTCCTCAGTTCGATCTGCCGCTGGAAACCGCCCGGGACGAGGATAATGACAAGACCGCAGAGGGGCCGGATAAGAAGGAAAACAAAGCGGAGGATAAGAAAAACGAAAAGAGAAAATAGTGCTGTTCACAGAATGTTTACAAACTATATTCTAAAAGTTTCGTTTTTGGAGCCGAAAAGCCTTGTTTTTCCTTGCAAAATCGGGCAGTTTATGTTATAATAACTACAATAGGCTTTTATTAAAAGACTGGAACTTAAAAATTCCGGTCTTTTGTATTTGTATAGGGACATGGATAAGGTCAGAAAAAGCCGTGAGGAGGGTCAGTATGGCAAAAAAGAAAGGCGGGGACAGCGGCGCAAAGCCGGGTACCGTCAGCAGGATCACGCAGCTCGCACAGCCGCTGGCAGATGAGCTGGGGCTGTTCTTGTGGGACGTGCGCTTTGAGAAGGAGGGTGCCACCTGGTATCTCAGGGTGCTGATAGACAAGGACGGCGGAGTCACCATGGAGGACTGTGAGAATTTCACCAGGCCCTTCAACAAGATACTGGACGAGGAGGACCCTATAGCGCAGAGCTATGTGTTCGAGTGCGGCAGCCCCGGGTTAGGCAGGGAGCTGAGAAAGCCGATACATTTCGAGGTCTGCATAGGGGACGTGGTGAGAGTAAGGCTCATAAGGCCCGACGAGAACGGCGAAAGGGAGTTCATAGTCGGACTGGTGGGATACGATGAGGAGGAAAAGATCATCGCCTGCCAGACCCTGGACGAGAACGGCGACGGGGTGGAGAACGTGACCTTTAAACTCAGCGACTGCGCCTTTGTCAAGCTGTATGACGACTTCGACCTGGAGGAGGAGATAAAGGCGGCGGACCTGAACTGAGGACCGGGCTATCGGGAGCATCAGGACTGAGAAATAAGCTTTGCATATACCGAATAACTATTAAGGAGGAAAAAGGCAAAAAATGAACGAGCAGTTTTTTAAGGCGCTGGCAGATCTGTCTGCGGAGAACGAGATAGATAAGGATCAGCTGATCGAGAAGATCAAGGAAGGAATAATAAAGGCGATAAAGAAGGAGTACCCTGAGAGCGAGCATATAAGGGTGGACATCGACCCGGAGAGCGGCAAGCTGGAGATGTGCATACTCAAGGAGGTCATGAAGGTGATGTTCGTGGACGACCCGGAGAACGAGATCTACATCGGGGAGGCCAGGACCTACGACCCGGACGTCAAGGAGGGCGACTGGGTGGAGATACCGGTAAATCCCACTAAGATCGGCCGTGTGGCTGCGCAGAACGCCAAGCAGTCCATAAAGCACGATATCAAGGATTTTGAGCGCAACAAGCTCATCGAGCAGTATAAGGACAGAGAGCATGAGATAGTTTCCGCCACCGTGCAGAAGGTGGAGCCGGCCACGGGCAATGCGGTCATAACCATCGACAAGAACGAGCACTATTTCTACCGCAGCGAGCAGATACCCGGCGAGGTGCTCAGAGAGGGCGATATAATAAAGGTCTATATCGTTAGTCTCGGGGGCACAGAGAGAAAGCAGCCGGTGGTAAAGCTTTCCAGGACCCATAAGGACCTGGTAAAGAGGCTCTTCGAGCTGGAGGTGCCTGAGATAGCGGACGGCACCGTGGAGATAAAGGCTATTTCCAGGATAGCCGGCGTGAGGAGCAAGATAGCGGTATGGTCCAAGGACAAGAACGTTGACGCCGTGGGCGCCTGCATAGGGCCGAGGAAGTCCAGGATATCCGCAGTGGTATCTGAGCTCAACGGTGAGAAGATAGACGTTATCAACTGGTGTGAGGACGAGGCTGAGTTCATCGCAAAGGCTCTTGCCCCGGCGGAGGTGCTGAGCGTAGAGCTGCTGGAGACCGAGCGCAGGATCGAGCACGAGGGCGAGGAGAGAGAGTTCGAGAGGGTCATCAAGAAGTGCAGAGTAGTGGTGCCCAACAACCAGTTCTCCCTTGCTATCGGCAATAAGGGACAGAACGCCAAGCTGGCGGCAGGGCTAACGAACTATAAGATAGATATTATCCCCGAGGTGCAGCCTGAGGCCGCAGCGGAGCAGGGAAATGCCGGGGACGGCGAATAGATAAAGCATGAAGACCAAGAAGATACCTATGAGAATGTGCCTGGGGTGCGGCGAGATGAAGCCTAAGAAGGAGCTGGTGCGGGTGGTACGCAGCAGCGAGGGAGAGATCTCGGTGGACCTTACGGGCAAGAAGGCGGGAAGAGGAGCTTATATCTGTAGGGATACAGAGTGCCTGGCCAAGGCCAGAAAGGCCCGGCGGCTGGAGAAGAGCTTTTCCTGCCGGATAGAGGATCCGATATACGACAGGATGGAGGAGGAACTGAAAAGTGAGCAGCAATAAGCTTGGACTGCTTTCCATGTGCAGGAAGGCAGGGCGCATGGTCGTGGGCATGGACATGGTCAAGGACGCCTGCGCCAACGGTAATGCAAAAGCAGTGTTCACTGCTTCGGACTTTTCAGAGAGGTCTCTCAAAGAGATAAGGTTCGCCTGTGCCAGGAACGGAGTCAGGCTCTATGCCCTTGGGGTGGATATGGACTCCTTGGGACAGTGCATAGGCAAGCGCAGCGGGGTCATCGCCATGACTGACAGCGGTTTTGCGAAGTCCTGCGCCAAGGGCCTTGAGGAGATAGAGGCGGACCCGGCGGAGTTCGGCCTCCTTTGAGATTTTGACATAAAGCATTTCATAAGGGCAGGCCCCCGGCGGGCGGTCCCGGAAAGAGAGGAATAAATTTGCCTATGAGTACCAAATCGAGCAAGACCAAGATCAAGCTCAGTGAGCTGGCTAAGGATCTTAAACTTACCAATAACGACGTCATCGACTGTCTCACAGCACTGGACGGTACTGTGAGAAAGACGCAGACTGCTCTGAGCGAAAAGGAGCTTTCTTACGTTTTTGAATATTTCACGCAGAAAAACCAGGTGGAGAGCTTTGACGCTTATTTCGCCAATAATGTGAAGCCCGCAGAGCCTGAGAAGCCTAAGGCAGAAAAGCCTGAGAAGAAGGCTGAGAAGACGGCAGAGAAGAACGTTGAGAAGAGCGTTGAGAAGAACGCCGTGAAGGCCGAAAAGCCTGAGAAGAAGACTGAAAAGCCTGCGGCTGAAAAGGAAGCAGCTGAGAAGGCTGTCAATGATAAGACGGAAAAGCCTTCACAGCCTAAGAAGGAAGAGCCGGAGGCCGCTGAGCCTGCAAAGGCTGAAAAGCCCGCACCTCAGCCTGAGAAGAAGACCGAGCCGAAGGCCCGCAAGCAGGAGAAGAAAGAGGCCAGGAAACAGGACCACGGCGTCAAGACGCAGCTTGGCGGCGGCAGCTCCTTCGGCGGCGGCGACAAGGGCTATACCATCTCCGAAAGCTCCGAGGGGGAGAAGTCCGGCGCAAGCAGAAGGACCGTTGACACCAGGGGCAGCTATATCGAGCTGGATAAGTATAACGAAAAGTACGATAACCTTGCTACCAGCAAGCAGGGCAATAAAAATGAAAACTTCCGCAAAAAGCAGAAGATCACCCAGAAGAGCCAGCAGTATAAAAAGCAGCAGCACTCCCATAAGAAAGAGAGCGAGCAGGATAAGCTCAACAGAATGGCTCTGGAAAAGGCCAGAAAGCAGCAGCTGAAGGTCATGATACCCGATGAGATAGTAGTCTCAGAGCTGGCCAGCAGACTGAAGGTCACTGCCACTGAGGTCATCAAAAAGCTCATGGGACTTGGGGTGATGGCCGGCATAAACCAGACCGTTGATTTCGATACCGCATCCCTGGTGGCTGAGGAGCTGGGCGCAAAGGTGGAGAAGGAAGTACACATCACCATCGAGGAGAGACTTATCGAGGACGAGGCCGATGCACCTGAGAACCTTCAGGAGCGCTGCCCTGTAGTAGTCGTAATGGGCCACGTTGACCACGGCAAGACCTCTATCCTTGACAGGATAAGGAACGCAAACGTTGCCGAGGGCGAGGCCGGCGGCATCACACAGCATATCGGCGCTTATCAGGTGACCCGCAACGGGCAGAAGATAACTTTCCTGGATACTCCGGGCCATGAGGCGTTTACTTCTATGAGAGCCAGGGGCGCCAACATCACCGATATCGCCATACTTGTAGTGGCAGCCGACGACGGCATCATGCCGCAGACCATAGAGTCGATAAACCACGCAAAGGCTGCGGGGGTCTCTATAATAGTTGCCATCAATAAGATGGATAAGGAGGGCGCAGACCCCGACAGAGTAAAGCAGCAGCTCACCGAGCACGAGCTGGTGGTCGAAGAGTGGGGCGGCGACGTTATCGCTGTGCCTGTTTCTGCAAAGACCGGCATGGGTATCGACGACCTGCTGGAGAACGTGCTGCTGGTGGCCGAGGTGAAGGAGCTGAAAGCCAATCCCAACAGACTGGCCAAGGGCGCTGTCATCGAGGCAAGGCTGGATAAGGGCAAGGGCCCTGTGGCTACCCTGCTGGTGCAGAACGGTACTCTACATGCAGGCGACGTCATCATAGCCGGCACCTCTGTGGGAAGGATAAGGACCATGACCGACTACCGTGGACGGACCATCAAGGAGGCCGGACCTTCCACACCGGTGGAGATAACCGGTCTGGGCGAAGTTCCTACCGCAGGCGAGACTTTCAACGCAGTAGAGGACGAAAAGCTGGCAAGAGAGCTGGTGGAGCAGCGTAAGCATGAGGCCAAGGAGGACGAGTTCAGACAGTTCCAGAAAGTAACTCTGGATAATCTGTTCGCACAGATCTCCGAGGGCGAGATGAAGGAGCTGCCCATAATCGTCAAGGCTGACGTTCAGGGCTCAGTAGAGGCCGTAAGGCAGAGCCTGGAGAAGATATCCAACGATGAGGTAAGAGTAAAGGTGATCCACGGTGCGGTGGGCGCTGTCAGCGAGAGCGACGTTATGCTTGCCAATGCGTCTAACGCTATAATCGTGGGCTTTAACGTAAGGCCTGACCCTGTGGCAAAGGCCAACGCCGAGCAGAGCGGCGTGGACATCAGGCTCTACCGGATAATCTATGACGCCATAGAAGAGATAACCGACGCTATGAAGGGTATGCTCGCACCTAAGTTCAGAGAGGTGGAGACTGCAAGGGTCGAGGTAAGACAGGTCTACAAGATAAGCTCTGTAGGCACCGTTGCAGGCTGCTATGTCCTTGACGGCAAGGTGGGAAGGAACAATCAGATAAGAGTGGTCCGTGACGGCATCGTCATCGCTGAAGACAAGATGAGCTCGCTGAAAAGGTTCAAGGACGACGCTAAGGAAGTTTCCGAGGGCTTTGAATGCGGCATAACTCTGGAGAAGTTCAGCGACATCAAGGAGGGCGACATCTTCGAGGCCTTCTATATGGAAGAATACAGAGAATAACAGGACCCGAGGGAGGTACAAAATGGCTTCACATAAGGCAGGACGTATGTCCGAGGATATAAAAAGGATAATCTCCGGGAAGATGCTGGAGCTGAAAGACCCCAGGATAAACGGCGGGCAGTTCCTTACAGTGGTAAGGTGCGATGTGGCCAGCGACGGGTCTTACTGCAAGGTATATATCTCCAGCTTCAGGGGGATAGATGAGGCTAAGAAGGCAGTAAAGGGCTTTGAGAGCGCCACTGGGTATCTCAAGAGGGAGATATCCAACGTGCTGGGGCTCAAAAAAAGCCCGGAGCTGAAATTCATAGCCGATGATTCGATAGAACATTCCGCAGAGATAACCCGAAGGCTCAGGGAGCTTGTGCCAAAGGAGCCGGAGGGGGACGGCGGCGAAGACGGAGAAGAATAACGGCCGGAGACTATAGCAAGGACAGGTTATGGAATACAGAGAGATAATAGATATTTTCGAGGGCCACGATAAGTTTCTGATACTGACCCACAAAAGCCCGGACGGAGATACCCTTGGCACCGGTTTCGGGCTGTGCTGGTATCTGAGAGACATGGGCAAAATGGCGAATGTCATAAATTCCGACGGCTTTCCGGACAGGTATAGCTTTATGTACGAAGGCTATGAGCCGCAGGACTTTGAGCCGGAGTATATAGTTTCGGTGGACATCGCAGACCCCAATCTCATGGGCAGCAGGCTGGCTGAATATCAGCAGCAGGGTGCGGTGGACCTTTGTATAGACCACCATTTTTCCAACAAGCAGTTCGCCAAGCTTTCCCACGTTGAGGGGAACGCATCGGCGGCGGCGCTGATACTGTATAAGATAATTAAGGAGTGGGGCAGGCCCATGAGCAGCCTGACGGCCAAGTGCCTTTATACCGGCATAGCTACCGATACCGGGTGCTTCAAGTATGAGAATACCAGCCCTGACGCCCACATAGCTGCGGCGGAGCTGATGGCCTATGACATCGACTACGCCAATGTGAACAGGAAGATGTTCGATGTACGCAGCCGCAGCAGGATAGAGATCGAGCAGACCGTCACAGGGTCCATGAAGTACTACTGCGGCGGCAGGTGCGCAATGATAGTGCTCACCACTGAGCTTATCGAGAGGACCGGGGCCGACCCGGCGGAGTTCGACGGGCTTGCGTCCATACCGCTGTCAGTGGAGGGCGTTATAATAGGCATCACCGTCAAGCAGAGACATGAGAAGGTCTTCAAGATAAGCGTGCGGACCACCGAGGAGGCTGATGCCAGTGCATTCTGCGCAGGGTTCGGCGGCGGCGGACATAAGAGGGCCGCTGGCTGTGAGATCCAGGGCAGCCTTGAAGAGGTCACGGAGCTGCTGCTGAAGGCCGCAGAGGAAAGTCTCGGAGCGATCAGAGATGAGTGAGATAAGCGGCATGATCGCAGTCTACAAGCCCGGAGGGTGGACCTCCTTCGACGTGGTGGCAAAGCTGCGGGGGATAATGAAGACCAAGAAGATAGGCCACGGCGGGACCCTTGACCCTATGGCTGAGGGAGTGCTGCCGGTATTCGTGGGCAAGGCTGCCAAGGCCTGCGATATCCTGCCGGACAGGAGAAAATGCTACCGGGCAGGCTTTCAGTTCGGTCTTTCCACAGATACTGAGGATATCACGGGTAAAGTTCTTTCGCAGAGCGGCAGACCGGTGAGCCGGCAGGAGATAGAAGAGCTGCTGCCTGATTTTATAGGGACTATACCGCAGGTGCCGCCTATGTATTCGGCGGTGAAGATAGGCGGGAAAAAGCTCTGCGAGCTGGCCAGAGAGGGCCGCACAGTGGAAAGAGAGCCAAGGCAGGTGACGGTAAGGAGCATAGTTTTAGAGGACTATGACCCCGTGACCAGGCAGGGCATCATGGACATTGACTGCGAGAAGGGGACCTATGTAAGGTCTTTGATAAGGGATATGGGCGAAAGGCTAGGCTCCGGTGGGACCATGACCTCGCTGCTAAGAACATATTCGGGAGGGTTCGGACTTTCGGACTGCCTGAGTCTGGAGACTATAGCGAAGAGTGTCAGCGAGCAGGGGGCGCAGAGCGTGCTGATGCCTGTTGACAGGGCTTTTGCGGTCTATGATGAGCTTCACCTTGACGAAAGGCTGACGGTCCTTTATAAAAACGGAGTAAGGCTAAGGACGGAACAGGTCGGAACGGGAACACAGGAAGGGACCTACCGTGTCTACGGAGGAGACGGCTGCTTTCTGGGCCTTGGGCATTTCGCCGGAGGCTGTTTGAGGAGCCTGAAAAATTTTTTTGTCTGACAGGGGCAAAAGGTTTTCCAGGAGAGATCATCCCGGGAGGAAGGATCATTTTGCAGGATATCTACAAGGACAGTGTGTCCGAAAAGGAAACGGTCTGCGCACTGGGACTTTTTGACGGAGTCCACAGGGGGCACAGGCTGGTCATAAACAAGGCGGTAAGGTATGCCGGGGAGCTTGGCATAAGCTCGGCGGTGTTCACCTTCAAGACCGATACGGTGACCTCGAAGGGCCACGACGGCAGGATAGAGATGATACTCAGCGACAGCGAAAAGCGCAGGCATTTCGCAGAGCTGGGGGTGGACTGTATATGCTCGCCGGAGTTCGGGGAGCTTAGAGATCTGAGCGGTGAGGAGTTCTTCACGGAGGTGCTCATCAGGACGCTCAGGTGCAGAGCACTGGTCTGCGGCAGCGATTTCCGCTTCGGCAAAGGTGCTGCGGAGGACGTGAACAGTCTATGCTTTTTCGGGAAGAAATACGGCATAGAGGTCATGGTGTGCGAAAAGCTCACCTATGAGGGGGAGGAGGTAAGCTCTACCCGCATAAGGGAGTACATAAGGACCGGACATATCGACAGGGCCAACAGGCTTTTAGGCTATACATTCGGGCTGAAGCTCAATGTGGAGCACGGAAGGGAGCTTGGGAGGACCTGGAGCTTCCCCACCATCAACCAGGCTATACCGCAGGGACAGATAATGCCGAAATTCGGTGTTTATGCCGCTCGGGTGGAAATAGATGGGAAGGAATATTTCGGGGTGACGAACGTGGGCGTAAAGCCAACGCTGAAGGCACACGACGCACCGCTGGCGGAGACCTTCATATTAGATTTCAGCGGGGACCTCTACGGCAGGAGCCTGAGACTGCTGCTGGACAGGTTCATAAGGCCTGAACAGGGCTTTGAGAGCATTGAGGAACTGAGGGCGCAGATAGCCCGTGATACCCGGAGGGTAAGAGAGTTTTACGGAGTGTGAGCTTAGAATGAAAAGGTCCGCAGGGAGACTGTGTGCGTTTGCGGCAGGATTGGGCGTGTGTGCGCTGCTGCTTGGCGGATGCGGGGCGAAGAAGACAGATCTGCCCGACGAGTATAAGGATTTCCTGGACTATACCCTGGGCGGGGGCTATACCGTCAGCGAAGGCGAGGGCATTGACGACGGCGTCAGCAGCATAGTCAGCCGCAGATGGAACGTGGGATACACCGACCGCAAGGGCGACGCCAGAGAGGGGAAGATCGAGCTTATCTATGAAAGAGGCAAGGAGGAAGAGGTGACCGAGGAGGAGAAGAAGGCCGCCATAGCCAATTTTGTCAATTTCGAGATAGGGGAGAACGCCGGCGAGGAGTTCTACGAGGTGCTGATGAAGAAATACTTTCCCGACGCTCAGAAGAGGGGCAGCTATTTCTATGAGAACAGCGAGGTGCAGATATGTATACAGGTCTTCAATACCGATGAGGACCTTGACAGCCGGCAGGAGGAACTGAGGGACAGGTGGCTGGATACAGAGAACGGACTGAGCGTCCGGGAGCAGGACTTGAAAAGCTGTCTTGAACAGGAGAACTATCTGCTGATGGTGGACGTTACCCCCGCAGACCCTGGGGACAATAAGCGCTGCATAGAGCTTTTGCACGCACTGGAGGAGGACGTTACAGCCTTCTGCGGCTCGGCGCAGAATTTCCAGCTGAGACTGTCGGGAAACAGCGGGGTCGTCTATAATCACGCCTATCTTCTGGGGGACAGCACCCTGGATTATCTGAGCATAGAGTATGTCAACAAGTGCAGGCAGAAAAACGGCACCCTCTGAATGCTCCTGTCAGTTTCAATCAGCTTTCACAGCGTATACACATTGATGCAGTAAAGTAATAAAGAGAAATATTTTACCCGCCGGGAAGAGAGAGCGACCCGGCTCTGGGAGGTATAATGAATTGATAGAGGTAATTGAGCTTTCAAAGCACTACGGCGACAAGAAAGCCGTCAACAACGTGTCCTTCAAGGCGGAGGACGGCGAGGTGCTGGGTTTTCTCGGCCCTAACGGCGCCGGGAAATCCACTACGATGAACATTCTTACAGGCTACATATCCTGTACCGCCGGCAAGGCGCTCATAGACGGTGTGGATATCCTGGAGGACCCTATAAAAGCAAAGCAGAAGATAGGCTATCTGCCGGAGATACCGCCCCTTTACATGGATATGACCGTGAAGGAGTATCTCTATTTCATCTACGATCTGAAAAAATGTAAGCTGCCGAAGATCTCGCATCTTAAAGACATTTGCAGCCTTGTGAAGATAGAGCACGTTTATAACAGAGTCATAAAGAACCTTTCAAAAGGCTATAAACAGCGTGTGGGCTTGGCGCAGGCCCTGGTGGGCAACCCCAAGGTGCTCATACTGGACGAGCCTACGGTGGGCCTGGACCCTAAGCAGATAATCGAGATAAGGACCCTTATCAAAAAGCTGGGGAAGAACCACACGGTCATACTCTCATCTCATATCCTTTCCGAGGTCCAGGCGGTCTGCGACAGGATAGTGGTGATAAACGAGGGCCGGGTAGTGGCCAACGACACCGAGGAGAACCTCTCTCACAGGCTCCGGGGCGACAATAAGCTCATATGTAAGATAAACGGCCCCCGGGACAGCATCATAAGAGCGATACAGAAGATAAAGGGCGTTGACAGGGTCTACTGCGACGCTGAGCATAAGAACAGTATCTGTGACCTGAGGATAGAGGCAAGAGAGGGCACAGAGATAAGGTATGAGCTGTTTGAGAGAATGGCTGAGAACAAATGGACCATACTGGAGCTAAGGTCGGCAGAGATGTCCCTGGAGGATATATTCCTCAAGCTCACCATGGGCGAAACAGTCCCGGGATTTACCGGCGGCGAGGAAGAGGAGGCTGAGGAGTAATGGGCGCTGTGTTCAGGCGTGAGGTAAGGTCATATTTCACCTCACCCATAGGTTATATCTTTATTGCGGCTTTCTTTGCCTACAGCGGCATAATGTTCTCGGTGGACAGCCTTAACAGCGGCTACACCAGGCTGGACACACTGTTCTATTCGCTGCTTACCATAATAATAGTACTTATCCCCGTGCTGACCATGAGGACCATTGCGGAGGAGAAAAGGACCAGGACCGACCAGTGCCTGCTGACGGCGCCTGTGAGCCTGGGGGGCATAGTGGCCGGGAAGTTCTTTGCGGCATTCCTGATCTATGCCATAGCCGTTTCCATTACGGCAGTCATGGCGGTGGTAGTCTCCGCCTACGGTCAGCCGGACTGGAACGTTATCGTTGCAAATATATTGGCGCTGCTGCTGGTGGGCGGAGCATTCATATCCATCGGCATACTCTGCTCGTCCTTCACCGAGAACCAGGTGGTGGCGGCAGTGGCAAGCTTTATCGCACTTATCGCCGTTTCCTTCATGTCCATCATCGGCAGCCTTATCCCTGCGGTGGACGAGGAGAAGTGGTACAGCGGCATTTTCAGCGGCCTGAGGACGGTGCTGGAAAAGCTGTCCTTCGGAGAGCGTTATTATTCGTTTACCTACGGCGTTTTCGACTTTTCCAACGTGGTGTTCTTTATCAGCGCCATCGCAGCCTTCCTTTTCCTGACTGTGAGAGTGCTTGAGAAACGCCGCTGGAGCTAAGGGGGTGCAGGTAAATGGCTGACAACAGTAAGAATATCGAAGAGCAGGATACCGAAGAGCAGGTATCCACGAGCAGCAGCGACCTGCTGAAAAAGGTCCTTGAAGAGGAGAAGGAGAATAAGGACCTGAAAGAAGAGAAAAGCAAAAAGCCTAAGAAGGACCGCAAGCCAAGGGATAAGACCAGGGCCGAGTTCGGGGCAAAGAAATTCAGGCACGGGACCATGGCCACTGTTTTCACGGCGGTATTTATTGCGGTGCTGGTGCTGATAAATGTGGTGACGACTACTCTTTTCGAGCGCTATCCCATAACAGTGGACCTTACCAGAGACAAGATATATTCTATGTCTGAAAAAAGCGAGGAGTATGTTAAGAACGTTGACGTTGACGTGCTGGTGACGATCTTCTCAGACGAGGACGTTTACGAAAACTATAACGCATATAACAAGCAGGCGGTGGAGCTCCTGAAAAATTACTGCAAGCTCAACCACCATATAACCTACCGTTTTGTGGACATCGACAAGAACCCGGACGTTATACGCAATTATGAGAACGTTTCGGCCTTCGATATAATCTTCGAGACGAATACGGTAGTTGACGGCGAAAAGGTGCAGAGGACCAGAAAGCTGGGTATGCTGGACCTGCTGAGTTTCAGGGACGAGTTCGTTACCCAGCTCTCCCAGTCCGGCTACAGCATCGAGATGCTGGCGGCCCAGGCAGGCAGCGACATGACCTTCCTTTCATACTACGGGGGCTATGTTGATTCGTCCAATGCCGAGCAGGCCTTTACATCGGCGCTGATGACCGTCACTGACCCCAACCCCCTCTATGTGACCTTCCTCACAGGCAGGCAGGAGGTAGCGGACCCCATCACCGGAGGCTCGCCCCTGACCTATTTCCAGACCCTGCTGACCTCCAACGGATATAATGTTGACAGCATAGATATCACCACACAGGATATCCCGGAGACTACGGATATCATCGTTATCCCGGCGCCTACGGTGGACTATCTGGACAACGAGGTGGCAAAGGTCAGCGACTTTCTGAAAAACGGCGATATGCTCGGCAAGCAGCT
This sequence comes from Ruminococcus sp., assembly GCA_017478965.1. Lineage (GTDB taxonomy): Bacteria > Bacillota > Clostridia > Oscillospirales > Ruminococcaceae > Hominimerdicola. The sequence goes on from JAFVCV010000013.1 coordinate 148,067, forward strand.
CATCTACATCGCCTCCTACAGCCAGGGTGCTACGCCTAACCTGGACGAGTTTCTGGAAGAGTACGGACTTCAGGTAGGACCCGGGGTCATCTGCGAGACTTATAAGGAGCAGTATATAAACAATGAGTTCAACGTTATTGCTTCCAGCCTTTCCGATGACTTCGACCAGGATATCCAGGCGGACAAGCTCACGGTGGTAAGTATGTACAACCGCCCTGTTAACACTCTCTTTGATGAGAAAAACATGGTAACTACCGAGAAGTATGTGATGTCCTCCAAGGACGCTTATACCGCAGAGCTGGGTTATAACGAGATGTTCCAGTATGTGCCGGTGAATACCCTGGAAAGAGGCGAACAGTGCTATTTCGCAGTAGGTTCCAAGGCCAGGTTCGCCAACGACGGCAGCGGCGATACTTTCTACAGCAATATACTCTGCTTCGGTTCGGAATATCTGCTGCAAAATAATATCCTTGCCGCAGAGCAGTACCAGAACAGTGAGTATTTCTTCAGCATCTTAAACGGCATCACCCATAAGACGGACGGCATCTTTATCCAGCCGAAGACCATCACAGGCACTGCCTTTGATATCAACGAGCAGCAGAAGACCGTGCTCAAATGGGTGTTCAGCGCCATCATACCTGCGGCGGTGCTGGTAGTTGGCATAGTCGTATGGGTAAGAAGAAAGAACAAGTAAAAGGGATCATTTAGCATGAACGGAAAAATACAAGGCATAATCGTCTGCGGCGTTTTAGCGGCAAGCCTTGCAGGGGTCATGGTGTTTCTGAACGCCACCTCACCCGACAAGGACAGCAGCAGTGCCGCCGACGCAGCCTCGCAGGCCCTTGCGGACAGCGGGGAGAATACTAAGGTGGTGCTGATAGATAAGGGCGCCGATCAGGTCAGCGGAGTAAAGGTAAAAAACCAATACGGGGGCTTTACCCTGGCAAAGCCTGTTTCGGGCAAGACCACCTGGACCATAGAGGAGCTGGGGAGCCTTAACCAGAATTCCACACTTCAGAGCGGCCTTGCGGACGTATGCGGCGTCCTGGAGGCCAGAAAGCTGGTGGAGGAAAACGCTGAGGACCTGGCAAAATACGGCCTGGCAGAACCTGCCGCCAGCGCAGAGATAACCTATGCCGACGGCAGTACCCTTACCCTGGAGGTGGGGGACGTCATGCCGGAGGAAAGGTACAGATATGTAAGGCTTGGGGACAGCAATAACGTTTATATGGTAATGGGTTCAAGGGTGAAATATTTCACCGACCCGGCCAATGCCTATGCTGACCTGAACCTTATCATAAAGCCTTCGGACCAGGACTGGCCTGAATACGGCACGGAGACCGTCACCCGCAGGGACTGGGACTATGATGTGGTCTTTGAGAACGACCCTAAGGAAATACAGGGCATGATATCCAGCCAGGTCATTTCCTCGCCTATATTCTCATATCTTAATATCACAAGCTCCAGCGATGTCACTCACGGTATGTGGGGATTGAAGGCGGCGGAGTGTTCGGTGATAGACCCCACTGAGGAGGACTATGAAAGACTCGGGTTAAACGACCCGGTGTGTGTGGTGAAGCTGAAAGGCGATGAGTATGACTATACGCTGACGGTGGGCAATAAGGCAGAGTATGACGAGGAGGAAGAGGCCGCCGGTGCAGAGGGCTATTACTGCACTCTGGAAGGACAGTCCGGTCAGGACGCCATTTACACCATAAGCTCCGGGAACCTGCCCTGGGTGAGCTTTAAGATCGAGGACGTCATCTCCAGCATAATGCTGTCGAACTACATCGTCGATATCGACACCCTTACGGTCGAGAACGGAGGAAAGAGCCACCAGTATAAGGTCACTTCTGACGGGAACAGCGAGGACCTGATGGCCGAGGGCGGCTCAGCCAACGTGACCAGTGTTACCAGCGGCGGGAAGGATATCGACATCGCAAACTTCAAGACCCTGTTCCAGTATATCATGACCTGCCCGACCGGAGAGCTGTGCTTTGACGAGCCGCAGGGAGACTGGGAGGTCAGGATCGAGCAGAAGCTCATCGACGGCAGCAGCGATGTGGTGGAGATATATAAGGACACCGCAAGAAGGTACATCGTCAAGCTCAACGGCAAGCCTTCTTTCAGGATACAGAGCACCTGGGTGGACAATCTGCTGAAAAATGTAGAAAATCTTGATAACGGCAAAGAGGTCGTAGACACCTACTGACCGGATGGGACAAATTTTTACTATGGAGAGTGGTATAATGATAAAGCTGCTCTCCCGGAGAGAGAAACGAATAACGATATAAGAAAGGCGGAGATATTATGAATGATGCAAAGAACGGTTTTTTCACCTACAAAGGACTCCCCCTGGTGAGAAAGGGGAACCAGCTGTATTTCGGGAATATGTACGATGAGTTCATCGTATGGATAGAGATAAAAAGCACCGAGAACGTGGGCGGCATTGATGTGGCCAACCAGGTCACTATCAGGAAGATGGCCACCGATCCCAAGGTCCCCCCAACGGAAGCCATAGTGAAAAGCGCTAAGAAGGAGAGTCTCTATGAGGCACTGGAATATGCCTGCGCCTGGCTGAAAGTGTAAAAAAAATAAAGATGACGCCGCTGTCAGAGAACGACAGCGGCGTTTTTGCTGGCCAAATATAAGCAGTGGTCAAAACAGACAAAAATATCCGCCTAAGTTCGTAATTTTGCTAAAATAATTACAAAATTCGCAATAAATGGTAAAAGCAGCGCAAGATTTGAATAGTAATTTTTAGCATTATGCTATAAAATTATAAACGTTGATAAGGAGAACGGCTTGAAAACAGCCCGTATTTAATGCGTAAACACTGAGTAATAAAAATGTAATTCTTTTAATAATTGTTGTTTAAAGTCTACAAAATTTAAGTTTCGATTGTGTAGGGTATTACTATTGACACAGTGTGAATTTTCTGTTACAATAAGTACGTGGAATTGTACAGCGGGAATGTACAAGCCGGTTAGGCGAATGAGCTTGGATACTATGGAAGGCAGCATTCGGCCTAAGAAAAATAAGGAGGATATTTATCATGACACTCAAGAAATTATTAGCTGGTGCTTGCGCACTCACAGTTTGCTGCGGGCTTGCAGCCTGCGGCGGCAGCAACGCTGACAGCGGTTCAGGCGATGCATCGAGCGTTCCCCAGACCGTTGCTCACGATGAGAAGGAAGAAGAGCTGATAGGCAATATAGCTGACAAGCTGGAGGATATCGAGCTTGAGAACAAGAACATCAAGTTCTTCTCACACTGGGATATCAACCCCGGCGAGGGTCAGAAGACCAGCCCTGAGCTGCAGCTGTTCAAGGATAAGTATGACGGTACCATCGAGTATGTACAGACTACATGGGACGCTCGTTATACCGATCTTGCTAAGCTCATAATGGCTAACGATTCGCCTGACTTCTTCTCCGCAATGGATATGGACGGTTTCCCCAAGGGTGCTATCAAGGCAATGTTCGAGCCGATCGATGACTATATCGACCTGGATTCTGACCTGTGGGCACCTGCAAAGGTAACTAACGACAACTTCGTATTCAACGGCGGCCACTATGTTGCCGGCGTTCAGTCCTATCCTCAGTTCGTATGCGTATACAACACCAAGACCATAGCAGATAACGGTCTTGACGATCCTGCTGAGCTGTATTGGAAGGACGAGTGGACCTGGTCCAACTTCTCCAAGATGTGTATCGACTTCACCGATCAGGACAACGACATAGTTGGTCTTGACGGCTGGTGGTATGCACAGGCTCTGAACGACACCTGCGGTGTTCCTCTGATCGGTCTGAAGGACGGACAGCTTGTCAACAACATGAACGATCCTCAGGTAGCAAAGGTCCAGGAGCTGATGTACGATTTGCAGAAGAACGACGTTTGCTACGACAGAGCTGCCAACAACTGGTCTACCAGAGGCGGCGGTGTAACAGGTGAAGGTCTGGGTACATATCAGACTCTGTTCATACCTGTTGGTCTGTGGGGCGTTGAGGGTATACCTTCCAGCGTTACTGCATTCGGCGATGTTGAGGCAGGCGAGATCATGTTCGTTCCTATGCCCAGAATGGACGACAGCGACAAGTACTATGTAACTGCCCGTGTTGACGGTTACTTCCTGTGCAAGAACGCTCCTAACCCTGAGGGCTGGGCTGCATTCATGAACTGCCGTATGAACGCCCTTGCTGACAGTGAGGAGCTGACTCTCAAGACCGAGCAGGAAGACTATCTCTGGAACGATGACATGATAAACATGAGGAAAGAGATTCTGAGACTGGTTAACGAGAACCCTGTATACGACTTCCAGGACGGCGTATCTGCTGAGCTTTCGTCCACCATGCAGGACGTAAGACAGGCTACCATGATAACCGGCGGCAACACCTCTACATGGACTGCTACCGTATCTGAGTACGAGAAGGCTGTTGATTACCTCATCAAGGAGGCTAACGAGAACATCCAGACCGAGCCTACCGCAGAATAACAGAGAATATATAGCTTATTTTTCAATATTATATATATCCTTCATATTACCCTATCAGAAGTACCCGAGTTCATCTCGGGTACTTTTGTTTATAAAAAAGATCCCCGCTTCTCTGAGAGAAACGGGGACAGACAGATCAGAAAATGTCTTTTTTGTTCTTGATGTGGCGCCTTATGAGTACGAATACTATTATCGCCACGCAGATGATAAGGAATGTGGGCATGAGCCATCGGTTGGAATTTTCGTCCTCGGCAGACTTCATCTCTGTCCAGAGCTTCTGCATCTTTGCGTTGGCTTCATCGGAAAGGTTGACGAATACTGTGGTCTTTTCAGCAATAAAATCGCTGTCCGGATAGCTCACGTGGCTCTCCCTGACTTCCTCGTCAAGCATCTCGTAAGCGGCGCTGTGAGGGGTCGAATAGCAGATGTAGTCGATGTTCGCATAGGCTATGTCCGGCTCGCACATGAAGTTTATGTACATCTCTGCGGCCTCCTTCTGCCGGGCAGAGGTGGGTATGCACATGGCGTCAACGAACAGGTTCGTCCCGCTGGCAGGGACCACGAAATCAAGGTCTTCATTGTCGTCGAGAATGGTAAGTGCATCTCCGGCATAGTAGGGTGCGATCAGTGCATCTCCCGCCCCCATCTTGTCGAAGACCTCGTCCATAACATAGCCCTGGACGATGTGTTTCTGCTGTCTGAGCTTGAAGGCCGCCTGCTCAAGCTCCTCCGGGTCTTCGGTGTTGAGGGAATACCCCAGCATCAGCTCGGCAATGGCAAAGGCATCACGGGGGTTGTCGAACATCAGTATCTGGTCGGCATAGTCCTCGTTCCACAGCAGGTCCCAGTCTATATCCTCCGGGGGAATGTCTATCATGGTGGTGTCATAGATTATCCCCACCGTTCCCCAGGTGTAGGGTACCGAATAAGCGTCCTCAGGGTCGTAGGCCTGATTGCGGAAATTGTCCATTATGTACTTGCGGTTGGGGATATTTTCCGTGTCAAGGGGCTGGATAAGCCCCTCCTTTATCATCTTGCTTATCATGTAGTCCGACGGTATGATGACGTCGTAGGCCGCTCCGCCGCCTTTCAGCTTGGCGTAAAGCTCCTCATTGGTGGCGTAGTTGGTGTAGTTGACCTTTATGCCCGTAAGCTTTTCAAATTCGCCGTTCACGTCAAGAGTCCCCTCATCGGCTCCGGTAGAGATATACTCTCCCCAGTTATAGACGTTTATTGAGATGCCCTGGTCTTTGAACCTGGTATAGTAGTCCTTGTCCTCGACGGTAAGGGTCTGGGCCTGGCTCTCTTCCTCTTCCTCTTCCGTATCTTCGGTATCTGAGCTGCACCCGGTCAGCGGCGCCGCCCATATGAGCGCTGCTGCAAAAAGCGGCAGCATCCTGAATTTTTTCCGGTTCCTTCTCATTCAGTGTTCCTCCCTGAAAGCGCCGTTTTTGCGGGCGGCCTTGTTCTCGATAAAGCTCTTGACGATCAGCACCACTACCACCACCACGAAGATCATGGTGGAAAGGGCGTTTATCTCAGGGCTGACTTTCCTTCTTGTCATAGAATATATGGTGATCGGAAGAGTCTGGGAAGTGGAGCCGGTGGTGAAGTAGCTGACAACGAAGTCGTCCAGAGAATAGGTGAAGGACATGAGAAAACCGCTGACCACCCCGGGCATTATCTCCGGCAGGACCACCTTGACAAAGGCCTGTATGGGGCTGCACCCAAGGTCCTGTGCGGCCTCATAGATATGCGGGTCCATCTGATTGAACTTTGGCATGACGTTAAGGATAACGTAAGGCACATCGAAGGTGATGTGGGCGATGAGAAGGGTCACAAAGCCGAACTCTAAATTCATTCTTGCCGCAAAGAAAACGAACAGCAGCATCAGCGAAACGCCGGTGACGATCTCAGGGTTTATTATAGGCATATTAGTGATGTTCATTACCACCGCCTTAGGCACCTTTCTCATGCCGTTAATGCCTATGGCAGCCAGGGTCCCAAGGACCGTTGAGATGATGCTTGCCGCCACGGCTATGATGATGGTGTTTATAAGAGAAGAGATTATTATGCTGTTATGGAACAGCCTGTTGTACCAGTCAAGGGTAAAGCCGCTGAACACCGAACGGCTCTTTGTCTCGTTAAAGCTGAAAACGATCAGCACAAAGATAGGTATGTAAAGGAACATGAGCACCAGGGCCATGTAGACTTTTCCGAGTTTCTTCATTTCTGTCCTCCCTTACATCAGCACCTGGTCTTCGGGGTCGAACTGGTTCATGACCGTCATTATCACCAGTATAATGACCATCAGCACCAGGGATATGGCCGCACCCAGGTGGGGGTTATAGGAATTGCCTAAGAACTGCATCTCGATAAGGTCGCCTATGAGAAGGTTCGAGCCGCCGCCCAACATTCTGGAGATTATGAAGGTAGAGATAGCCGGCACGAATACCATGGTTATCCCTGAGGTTATCCCCGGGACGCTCAGGGGGATTATGACCCTCAGCAGCGTTGCCGTGGAATTGCACCCAAGATCGGCGGCGGCCTCGAAAAGGCTCTTGTCGATCTTCTCCATAACGGAGTAAAGGGGCAGTATCATAAATGGCAGGTAGTTATATACCATTCCCAGGACCACTGCGCCGGAGGTGTTTATGAGTTTATAGGGACCTAAGCCCACCAGCCCGAAGAGGTGGTTTATTATGCCGTTATTGCCTAGCAGTGTCATCCAGGCGTAGGTCCTGAGAAGAAAGTTCATCCACATAGGCAGCATGACTATCAGAAGCATTGTGCCCTGCTTGTGTTTTTCCATACGGGAAAGAATGAAAGCCACCGGGTAGGCCACTACCAGGCAGATGGCCGTGGCCACTAATGACAGCCAGATGGACCTGACGAAGATGTTCGCATACTGCCCCACGTCTGAGATATGCTTGATGGTCAGCCCGCCGCCGTCAGTGGTAAAGGCGAAATAAGCTATCATCAGCAGCGGCACCAGAATGAACACCACCATCCAGACTAAGTAGGGCGCCGAAAAGTATTTCAGTTTCACTGCTGTCCCTCCTCTGTCTTTTTCATTATGTGTATGTCAAAGGGGTCGAAGTCCATTCCGATCATGGTACCCACAGGCTCGGCCTTGGTGGAATGTATCATCCATTTGTGGTCAACGCCGTCCACTATCATCTCATAGTGGACGCCCTTGAATACCACGCTCTCAACTATCCCCGTGAGTTTGGCTTTGTCGGCGGGTATTATCTTCACATCCTCAGGCCTTATGACCACGTCAACTGTCTCATTCGGGGCAAAGCCCTTGTCAACGCACTCGAAGGTCCTGCCGGTGAACTCCACCAGACAGTCTTTTGGCATGGAGCCGTTTATGATGTTGCTCTCGCCGATAAAATCTGCCACGAAAGCATTCACAGGCTCGTTGTAGATATCGGTAGGCGAGCCGATCTGCTGGATAAAGCCGTTGTTCATTACCACTATGCTGTCGCTCATGGTAAGGGCTTCTTCCTGGTCGTGGGTGACGTAGATAAAGGTCAGCTCCAGCTCCTGCTGGATACGCCTCAGCTCTATCTGCATCTCTTTCCTGAGCTTGAGGTCAAGTGCCCCGAGAGGCTCGTCCAGCAGCAGGACCTTGGGGTGATTTACCAGCGCCCTTGCTATGGCCACACGCTGCTGCTGCCCTCCGGAGAGCCTTCCCACAGCACGTTTCTCAAAACCCTTGAGGTTCACCATCTCCAGCATTTCGCCAACTCTTTTTAGTATCTCCTTCTCGCTGACCTTTTTGACCCTCAGGCCGAAGGCGATATTCTCGTAGACGTTCAGGTGGGGGAAAAGTGCATATCTCTGGAAAACGGTGTTGACGTTTCGCTTGTGGGGAGGTACTCCGTTTATCCTCTGCCCGTCGAAGAAAACGTCGCCGCTGGTAGGCTCCAGAAATCCGGCGATTATCCTCAGAGTCGTAGTTTTTCCGCAGCCTGAGGGGCCTAAGAAAGTGACGAACTCCTTGTCCTTTATATCAAGGCTGATATTTTTCAGTATCCTCTCGCCGTCCTCGAATTCAACGACGATGTCTTTAAGGCTGATGATATTTTCCATAATACCCGACCTTTCGTTTTAAATTCTGATGCACAGTATCAA
>JAFVCV010000014.1 GCA_017478965.1 Ruminococcus sp.
ACTGCGGTTACAGTGTCCGCCCAACGCAAAGAAGAAAAGGCTACGCCACCGAAATGCTGCGGCTGGTAATAGAGACGGCAAAGGGCCTTGGGCTTGAAGAACTGCATCTTTCTGTGGAAAGCGATAATCTTCCCTCAGTTAAGACTATCGTAAGAAACGGCGGCGTATATGAGCGAAGCTTCGACCACGAGGGAAATAGGGCCGACGTTTACAGGATAGCGCTGTAGAAATACAGACTGCGTTACTTCGGCGAACTTTATAAAAAATAAACTGCGCCATTTATTGCAAAAACGGCGCAGTTATCATTATTTATCGCATAGATATGCAAGGACGAACACCGCAGGTGAGTTCCAGTAAATGGTTATCTCGTTGAGAGAATAGCTTGCGGTGTCATCGGCATAGCACTTCATAGGCGGCGTTCCCTCAGGTATTGTCTCCACGGCGAAGGGGTCTGCCGGCAGGCTGTTTGGTCCGCCGGCCACCATGCCGGGGATACATTCGTCTATACCGTCCGCAAAGGCAGGCCTGAGGTGAGGGTAGTTGGTCCTGAAAGCCCCGTTGCCGGTGACGTAGCTTATCCCAAGGGCGTTGGTCCCCAGGAGATAATGGAGCTGTCTGGCTGCATACTTTCTGCCGTCAGGGTCTGAGTTTATTATGCTGTTTAGCGCAAAGACCATGCCGTTTTTCATAACGCTCATATTGCTGCCCCAGTGATAGTCTCTTTCGCCCATTGCTGCGCCGTATCCGCAGCTGTCAGAAAGCTTTTTCAGTTGCTCTGCCCGGTCGGAAAATGCTTTCCTGAGCTTAATGACCGTATCCTGGTCCTTCATTCTGTCACAGAGCAGATATGCCAGAGAACCAAGTCCTCCCAGCTCGCCGTAGCCTAAAGCCGTCAGAGGGAAGTCATCTTTCAAGAGCTTAGTTATTTTATCATGGTAAGGCATTTCACCTGTGACGGCGTACAGCTCCGCATAGGCCCAGTATCTGTTGGAACGGTCGTTTCCCTGGCCATAGCCACCGGTGTTGCAGCCCCTTGGGTTCTCAAAACCGATAAACTCCGAGTGCTTTTCCAGCCACTCGGCAGAAAGCTTTGCAGCTGAAAGCAGCCTTTGGGAAAAGCTCGCATCGTAGGGGCGGTATATCCCGCTGGCCAATGCGCAGACTGCTGCAAGGTCGGCGGCAGCCATTGACGATATCGGGAAAATGAACAGCTGTTCCTTATCGTCCTCAGGCATTACAAATGGAGCGTGGACCATGGTAGTGACCTTATGGAAAACTCCGCCGTCCTCTCTCTGCATCTTCATCAGCCATTCCAGCTCACAGCGTATCTCAGAAAGAATGTCCGGCATATCCTCTTCTGGGATATCCAGCGTTCTGTTTATGAAAGCGGAAGAAAACAGCTTGAAAGCATAGAGAAGATGTGCCGCCGCACAGGCCCCGGCGGTCACATATCTGCCGTAATCTCCAGCATCGTGCCAGCCGCCTCTGACGTCCCTGAAAACCGACCTGTCTTCCCAAAGGACCGCCTTAGCGTTATGGCAAGGGCCATGACTGTAGAGCCCTGCATATCGTTTATCCAGTCCGCAGCCGCAGCGCAGATAGTAAAATGCCTTAGCGGTATCATGAAGTACGTTGTCGTAAACGCCCTCTCCCACAGCAAACTCTGCCGAGCTTTTGCCGCCTGCCGAAACGGTAAACCTGCCGCTGTCTTTAAGATCTGAAAGATCTGCTTTCCATATCTCGTCCCCTGAGGCTTTATCAAGTCCGAAATAGTCTGTTTTCCCGCTGAAAACAGTTTCACCGTTTACGTTCTTTACCTCAAAGCTTTCACAGCTGAAAGGCAGGACTGCGATCTTTTCATCGTCAGGCATATATCCTGCCTGGTCAACGAATATCTCATAAGGGCTTTTTTTGATATGACCAGCTGTCCGCTCAAAGTATTTTCTGTTCATCAGAAACGTCCTTTCGTTACACCTCTTGACATGATACCGGAATATGTTATAATGATATCATAATGTCAGTAAGACCGAGGTGCTTTTATGTATTATCTTTTTGAAAAACAGGACCGCCTTAACGACCCCATCGAATGTTTTTACTTTGATTCTGCCAAAGAAATCTTCCCTGTCAGGCCCCACTGGCATTATTTTGCTGAGATCATCTTTATGCTCAGGGGCAGTGCTGAGATGGTCTGCGATGGGGAAAATCATACTGTCAGTGAAGGGGACCTTATGGTTTTCCCTCCGTCTTCCGTACATTCGATTTATTCGGCGGAAGGCTTTGCGCCTATGTATGCGGTGCTGAAATTCGATCTCTCGCTTTTTCCAAGCTATTCCTCTTATGCGCCGTCGCTGACAAATATTTTCAGATTTGCACGCAGCGAGCATATGAAGGTCCACTTTAAAGGGCAGGACATAGGCTCGCTTGACTGCGAACGGGTGTTCAGGGAGTGCATAGAAGAGAAGAACAGCTATCGCTACGGTTATGACGTCATACTTCGTTCTCTTATCTACAGACTGCTTTTCAGCTTAGTCAGGCTCTGGATAGATGAAGGGCTGGATATCGACAAATGTCCCGCTGAGGCCGACATGACATACGGCATAGAGAACATCACTGAATACATCGACTCTCATCTGGAGGACAATATCAGGGTCAGCGACATTGCTGATAAATGCCATATGAGTTACTCGGGCTTTGCCGCAAAGTTTAGAGAGCAGTATGGGATGACCTGCAAGGAATATATCGAAAAAATGCGTATTTTCAAAGCTGAGGAGTACCTTCTCTTCACTGTTCATGACCTCAATTATATAAGCCTCCAGACCGGCTTTTCTGATTGCAGTCATTTTATCCGCAGTTTCAAAAAATACCGTGGAGTAACTCCCAAGCAATTCAGGCTTCAAAGAAAACGCAGAAAATGAGCTGACAGACCAGCGTTTTTGGTCTGTCATTTTTTATGGTAGAATTCTCTGATGACTTCCTCGGCTGGCTTTCCGTATATCCCGTAGCCTCCGCAGGACAGTGTGTTCGTTAAAGGAGCCAGCCTGCCGCACCAGTCCCACACCCCATAGCCGCCGACCCAGCTGCGTTTTTCGCAGGCAGAGAACATTGCCCTATACCAGCAAGCCTGTCCCTCAGGGTCCGGTCCTCCCTTCACAGACCAGTCGTTCGGCACCAGGTTTGAGCCTTTCACGGACATACAGCCGCACTCTGCGAAGAAGAACGGCTTATCATAGCTTTTGACTACCTTTTCGATGCGGTCCAGCTGCTCTTCCCAGTCCGAGATCGGATAATAGCCGCTGGAGGATATGATATCCACAGCGTCCCACCATTTCACGTTGTGCTCCTGATATTTGTCCGTGTTATAGGATACAGGACCGCTGTAGACCTTTCTGATATCGCTTATTACTCTGCGCCATTCTTCCTCTCTGTGCTCCGACTGTACCATCTCGCATCCTGCGATGAACAGCTCGCAGCCTGTTTTTTCAGCCAGCCTGGCAAAATGGCACTGGAACTTTGAATATGAGGAAAACCAGTTTATCCACTTTGGCTCACAGGGAACGTCTTCTTCAAAAAAACTTATATGTGCCCTCCAGGTACCGTTTCGGCAGTTTACGGTAGGTTTCAGTGCCACTCTCAGGCCCTTACCGTGGGCATAGGCGATAAAGCTCTCCAGCTCTTCGTCCGAAACTGTGGCCTCAGAATGAAAGTCTATGATCTCGGACTGAGGTGTGTCCTGCAAGCCATTAGGTACAAGTATAACTGTATCAGCCCCTGTTCTCTCAGCCATAGCGTCAAGACTTTGAAGTGTTTCTTTTTTGTAAAGCTTGTCTCTTCCGATAAATGGTGCAAAAGTTATACCCTTTATAAATTTCATCTCATCATCCCTTTATTGATATATTTTATTATATCCTTATCATATTATAGCATTTATCCGAAATAAAAATATGATATATAAACACAAAAATTGAAAAAATCTCTAAGCTTTATTATTTCTCCTTGAAACACAGTATAGGATATGTTACAATATATACATAGCTCAGTCATAAAACAGGAGGTACAAAAAATGGAAAGCTTTAATTTTTACAGCCCGACCGAATTTGTGTTCGGAAAGGGAAGAGAGAACGAGTGCGGCAGATATGTAAAAAAATACGGCGGCACCAGGGTGCTGATACATTTTGGCGGCGGTTCAGCTGAAAGATCCGGTCTGCTGGGAAAAGTGAGACGTTCTCTTGAAGAGAGCGGTGTGGACTTTGTTGAGCTAGGCGGAGTGCAGCCCAATCCAAGGGATTCCCTGGTCTATAAGGGCATTGAACTTTGCCGCAGTGAAGGCATAGATATGATACTTGCAGTGGGCGGCGGTTCAGTGATAGACAGCGCTAAGGCTATTGCAGCAGGAGTACTGTATGACGGCGACTTCTGGGATCTTTATGAGGGCAGGCCTATCGAGAGAGCGCTTCCGGTAGGCGTTGTGCTCACCATAGCTGCTGCGGGCAGCGAAGGCTCGGGTGACTCGGTCATCACTAAGGAGGAGGGCCTGCTTAAACGTGGCACCGGCTCTGATGCTCTGAGACCCAGGTTCTCAGTCCTTGACCCGGAGCTGACACAGACTCTGCCTGCTTATCAGACTGCCTGCGGTGCAACTGATATAATGGCCCATGTTTTTGAAAGATATTTCACAAACACCAGGGAAGTGGAGATTACTGACCGTCTCTGTGAGGCTGTTCTCATGACCATGGTCAAGGAAACTCCAAGGGTCATCGCAGACCCGGACGATTACCAGGCCAGAGCCAATATCATGTGGGCCGGAATGGTGGCTCACAACAATATAGTCGGCGTAGGAAGGGAACAGGACTGGAACAGCCATGGCATCGAGCATGAGCTCTCCGCTTTGTATGACTGCGCCCACGGTGCGGGCCTTGCCGTGATAATGCCCGCATGGATGGAATTCGTGTATAAACACGATGTTATGCGCTTTTGTCAGATGGCTACCAGAGTCTTCGGGGTCATGATGGATTTTGAGGACCCGGAGAAGACCGCAGTGGAGGGCATAAGGAGATTCAGGCTCTTTCTTCACAGCATAGGTATGCCGATCAATTTCGCAGAGCTTGGCGCAAAGGAAGAGGATATACCGGTCCTTGTAGAAAAATTCGGCATTGGCGACAGCCGCACCGGCGGATTTGTACATCTTTCTGCCAAGGACATAACCGAGATATATAACATCGCCGCTAAGGCAGAGCTTTAAGGAGTTGATAAGATGAAAATACTTTTTATCGGAGACACCGGCACCATCAGTATGGCCATTACCAGGCTTTTAGCCTCTCAGGGCCATGAGCTTTATCTTCTTAACCGTGGGAACCGCAGCTGCACACTGCCCGATAACGTCAGGACCATCAGGGCTGATATAAATAACGAGGAAGACGCAGCGAAAAAGCTTGAAGGCATGAGCTTTGACTGCGTAGGGGAGTTCATCGGTTTTGTGCCATCTCAGCTTGAAAGAGACTACAGGCTCTTTAAGGATAAAACAAAGCAGTTTATCTATATAAGCTCCGCCTCGGCCTATCAGAAACCTCCGGCTGGTTATGTTATCACCGAGGAAACGCCCCTGGAGAACCCTTACTGGGAGTATTCCAGAAACAAAAAGGCCTGTGAGGAGTACCTTATGGAAAGGTACCGTAAGGACGGTTTCCCTGTGACCATAGTAAGGCCAAGCCATACTTATGATGAAAGGAGCGTTCCTCTTGGCGTACACGGAAACGGCGGCAGCTGGCAGGTCGTGAAGCGCATCAAAGAGGGAAAGAGGGTAATTATCCATGGCGATGGCACTTCACTCTGGACCATAACCCATAACAGCGATCTTGCAAAAGCCTATGCCGGGCTTATTGGAAATGATAAAGCCATCGGACAGGCCTTTCATATAACCTCAGACGAGAGCCTGAGCTGGAACGAGATATACCAAGCGATAGCTGACGCTCTGGGCGTGGAGCTGAAGCCTTATTATGTGTCCTCGCAGACTCTGGCGGATATGAGCAGTTATGACTTTTTGGGGAGTCTGATAGGCGACAAGTCAAATTCCGTGGTTTTTGACAACAGTAAGATAAAGTCTCTGGTACCGGACTTCAAAGCTGAGGTAAGCGCAAGAGAAGGTATTCGCCGGACAGTCAGGTATATTCTGGAACATCCTGAATACCAGAACGGCGATGAGGAATTCGACCTATGGTGCGACAGGGTGATCGACGCTGTTGAAAAGATGAAGGAGATCTTCAGACGGCCGATATAAAATGCTGCTCCATAGACTGAACAGTGCTGTAATAAAGAACGCCTTCGTGATCTGCGAAGGCGTTTTCATGTTGTGTTCATCAACGGAGGAACATCATATAAAGATAGCATCCTCCCACAGAGATAACGTTGCTCAGACTGTGCTGGACCATGGGGTAGATAATGCTGTTGGTCTTAATGAACGTGTAACCGTATACTGTTCCCAGAACAGCAGCATAACAAACCTGGAACCAGGGGATATTGAACTGAAAGACATTTATATGTCCTGCTCCGAAAAGCAAGGCGCTCAGTCCCACCGCTATGGCTCTGTCAGCTTTATTTTCAGTATTTAGTATCTGCTGATACAGCACTATCGGCAGTGCCCTGAAAAGTATCTCCTCAGACGGACCGGAGAGCAGCAGCTGGAAACCGAGGGTCCCCAAAACATTGGTCCTGTTCAGCTCATATTCATAAACAGCGATACTTTGTGTGAAGTGGCCGACTGTGTAGACCACTGAATAATATGCAAGCAGAATGGTGCAGAAAAGCAGAGTATACTTTACACCCCTTTTATCGTAAGACGGTGCAAGCTTGAAACCCGTAATGTTTTTTGATCTGTGAAGAATTAGCATCATTATCAATGCTACCGCCATCTGTACAATATGATGGACAGTTACCTGTAAAAAGGTCCCGTCCCTGTCTATTGCAGAAAGATCAAAAGCTGCCGATACATACCAGCTCAGCTTGCTTATGATGAGCTGGGCTATAAACAGCAAAAAGGTTATCATGATAAGCTTTGCCCACTTGGTAAGTAGAGCTCCCGCCATATGTATCACCCCCTGATACAAAAAAGACCGGGACATATGCCCCGGTCTGAGTTTTCCCTCGGCAGGCTTTCTTTTGACGTGCTTTCCGGCAGCAAATGCTCGGACAAAAGTAAGTCATTTGCCCGCCGAGAGCACAGTCCTGCTAAAAAAGCCTGCCAAATATGCTGTACAAGCCGGGTCGTGACGAGCTGTCCGCAGGTCATTTTCGCAGCAGATGTGAAACCACACCGCTGCCCTTCAGATCGTAGATAAAAGTATGTCACGTCCATCGGTCCTAAGACCGCAGCCTGCTGACAACGCTTGTAAGCAATTCAAAAAAACACAGTAAGCTATCTGAAAGCAAGCTCATCTGCACGATATCAAAAACCACATTGATAAAAGTATGCTTTCCAAAGGGTGCAGCGAACGCCTACTGTACTTTAATTATACATTATTTATTCCTGAAAGTCAACCCTCCATGAAAAAGTTATTGTCGATAAGGCTTATCTCGTTTTCCTTGGAGGGCTTGCCCATGACAAGGACCGCATCGGCCTTTTCAGCATTCTCAACTGTCTCGGCGCCCTGAGCTTTGAACAGTATTTCAAGATAGGCGCTGATAGGGAATGAATTGTTCCTTTTTACCGTCTCGTGCCAGCCTCCGCTGCTCTCCAGTCCGTCAAAAACGATGGTCCTGTTCTGAACGTCGATATAGCCATAGTTTATTGTTCTGTATTCCCCCGTGAGATAGTGTGTGAAGAAACAGTTCTTGGGATCGTAGAGCTTGATGTCCTCCCCGGTCTTCCTGACAGCCATAGCTCCCACGAAGCAGACCTCTATCTCTTTAAAGGTGCTGTGACCGTAATAGACGTCGATGCTGGCTGAAACAGTGTCTAAATATTTCCCGGCCCTCTCCAGGTCAAGGTCGATATACTCGGCAGAATCGCTGGTGGTCATATCGCCGCTGAATACCAGAGCGCCGCTTTTGAAGTTCGTGTTCCAGCCGATGTGAATATTCTCACCGTTTACATCAACGGCTGTCCCGTGCAGGTCGATATCGACTCTTTCCTTATCGTTCCAGTAAACGAAAAAGCGTATCTTCCTGGCATCCTCCGGTATCCTGTAGGCCACGCCGCTGCGTATATATCCGCCCTCCGAAGACTTGTCGGTCACTCTGAGAGGCGAGTGCTCCAGATCGTATTGCGGTGTGTTCAAATATACTTTCTTACCCTTGATCGCTGTGTCGTTTACCGAAAGTCTCTTCTCCAGGAGCTTTGCCAGCAGGGGACACAGAGACTGTGCCTCGGCATATCTTTCTTCGTTGTCCCAATCAGCCTCAGGCCTTCTGAAAAAGGTGAGCAGACTGATAAGAGTCTGTGTTTTCAGCGACCCGGCATTCGTCAGCAGTCTTTCACCGATATCCTCCACATTGTAGCCCTTCCTGACCAGATAGGTCAGACTTCTGAGCATCATGCCTGGCCTTGAGGCATAATAGTCAAGAGCCTCCGGCTCTTTGTTTTCTGCCAGATACTTGGCTCTGGATTCCCATGACCTCAGCTCTCCGTTTCTGAAAGCGGCCACTGCGCCCTTATGCTCTTCGCTCCTTGAATACTCGTTGTAATCAATGAATTTGAGCATGAGTATGGTCCTCTCGCCTTTCTTGTTGGAAAGAATGAGGTTCGTTCTGAAGTCAGAAACAGAGTAGCTTTCCAGCAGCTTGACGATAAGCCTTTTCTGAGAGGTCCTGAAATGATACCTTGCCCTGGTCAGCGCATAGTCCATGCACTTGAATACATCTCCTGTGTGCTGACAAAGGCTGTGCAGAACTGCAAGCTTGTCCTCAGAGTCAAGCTCGCCGGAAGTGAAAACGGTGTTGAATATATCCAGCAGATTTTGCTTGAAGGTGACGGTCACGCCGCTTATCTCCTCCGCAGGAAGCTCTTTCAGACATTCAAGCACCACCATTCTCTCCTTGTCTGTCATTCGCTCTGTCCTGGTGAGTATCTTCCTGTATGGGACCGAATACATATCCTTATCGCTGATGATCTCGATGACCTTGGCCGTCAGAAGAGCCTGGTCCTCCCGGATCTTTTCGGTGTCCTCCACCTCAGGGATCCACCCCTTAGTCACCTTTGCCCCGGTGAATTCCTCTATCCCATATGTAGACATATAGTGGAGAATCTGATGGAACCTGAAAACAGCCTCGTCCATTTCCATGACCTGAGAGGGAAAGTTCGGGTACATAGGCTTGGCCTTGACTTCGCCTATGCAGGATCTCACCAGCTCAAATGCCCTGTCAAGATCAGGGGACTTCGACAGGTCGATAATGCCCTTGGGAGACAGTGTGTGACCTAAAGAAATAATGTTTTCGTTGACCGTCATAGCCTTTTGCAGCCTGTACTCATCAATTGGCTCGTTCTTATCCAGCGAAACAGGCACCAGTCTAAGTTCTGAAAATAAAAGTGTTCTGTAGTCCATCATTGTCCCCTCCATATTGTATACTGATTTTTGGTTAGTATATCAGTATATCACAACAATAACATATTGTCAATGGTATTCATAGAAAATTAACAAGCTGTATCCATTGCCTGATGACGCCTGGTTTTTATTTTAACGTTCTGTTTACGCACCATGCTATGCCTTTTGCGGTCCTCAGGTCTGGCTCTCTGAAATGATCTCCGTCATTCCATTCCAGGATGCCGGTCACTCCTGCTTTTTCCAGCATTCCGGCCATTTCCCTTATGTTTTCTCCCACAGAGTCCATGGTCCTGTTGCGTGTGCGCTCTTCTTTTTTGCCAAGGCTCAGATACACGCTTTGGCATTTGAAACGGTTTTCAGTCATATATTCTCTCCATCCCGGGAACCAGACTGATGGCGATACTCCGGCGCAGGCGCTGAATACCTGGGACCTGCTTGCTGCCCAGAGACTGAACAGTCCGGCCAGAGAATAGCCGGCGATCGTTACCGGCAGCTCTTTCCCAAGTTCTTCAAAAAGTCTTTGCAGAAGTTCCTTTTCTATAAAACCAAGAGTGGTTTCTGCACCGTCCCCAAAGCCCTCATTGCCGAAGACAGCCGGTGCTCTCCAGGGTGAAAGCTCATTATTCCAGTCATTTATCCGCAGTGCCGCAAGGCAGATATCTTTCCCGCAAAGCTCTGCCGCTTTGCGATATTCATTCTCAAGGCCCACCCATTCCTCAAGGTCCGCCGGCTGAACTATGAGCGCTGCGGGGGCATTTGCGCAGAACAGCGTACATTCTTTCCCGTTTACAGTAATATCTTCTTTTCCCATTTTTATCCTCCTGATTCTTTTGCTGGTTGACTTGACTCTGTAAATATGCTATAATCATCAGTGAAAGGAAGTGAGAAAATGCCTATCTGGAATCCCTGGCATGGCTGTCATAAACTCAGCCCCGGCTGTGCGAACTGCTATGTCTACAGAAGAGATCAGAGCATCGGAAAGGACGCATCTGTTGTCACTAAGACCAGGGACTATGACCTCCCGCTGAGAAAGGACAGAAAAGGCAATTTCAAGCTTTCACCTGAGGACGGCGTGGTCTTCGCCTGCATGACCTCCGATTTTTTTCTTGAAGATGCGGACCCGTGGCGTGAGGGCTGCTTTGACATCATCAGGCAGCGCAGGGACCTCCATTTTTACATCATCACAAAGCGCATCGAAAGAGCAGTCAGCTGTTTCCCTGAGGATTGGGGCAGCGGTTGGGACAATGTGACGATATGCAGCACCTGTGAGAACCAGGAAATGGCTGATAAAAGGCTGCCGGTCCTGCTTGCCGCACCCATCAGGCACCGTGAGGTCATCACGGAGCCTATGCTTGGTGAGATAGACATTTCCAAATATCTTTCCACCGGCCTTATCGAACACGTGACCTGCGGAGGAGAGTCCGGTGACAATGCCAGACCGTGCAGCTGTGATTGGGTCCGGGAGCTGAGACGCCAGTGTGTAAGAAACGCCGTCCCATTTACCTTCAAGCAGACCGGCGCTGTTTTTATCAAGGACGGCAGGCTCTACCGTATTGAGCGCAAACTACAGATGTCACAGGCAAAAAAGTCGTTTTACAGCTATGTACCCGGTATGGGCATGGCCGAAAATATAAAGTATGAACTCCCGGACAGGTCTGTACTTTTCCAGAGACTGTCACGCTCCAAATTCCGCAGCCGGTTCCATCTTTCGGATAAGGATATGACATATATCCGTGAGAAGGGAATGTCAGTCATCGCAGCCCACGCCAGAGAATTCATTATTACCCGGCTTGGCGAAGAAAATCCCGAAAATGACGGCAAACAGACCCCTATGAAGGGCCACCCGGTCTTTATAGCCCAGCACGCCACGGCCTGCTGCTGCCGGGGCTGTCTGGAAAAATGGCACAATATCCCCACCGGCAAAGCGCTTAACGAAAGGGAGATCGAATACATGACCAACGTCCTGATGGACTGGATAGTAAGTCAGCTTGGCCCGCCTGACGGTCAGATGACCATGATATGATCGGCTGTTCTGGCGATAACGTCTCGGATATTTTCCATATCCCTGAGAACGTCGCCGGTCTCAAGAGAATGGTTGGCGTCCCGGTATTCAAAAAGCGGTACATTTGCGTTCCTGCAAAGTTCTTCTATCCGCTCAGTATTTGCCCATGGGTCCGCAGTTCCGTGGAATGCGATACAGTCAGCTGCATTGTAGCTGAAAGTCTTTTCAAGGGGAGTCATAAGCACGGCTCTGGCATTTAGTTCAAAACTTTCACGCACAGCCAGAGAGACTACAGTGCCGATGCTCTTGCCAATGAGCAGGATCCTGTCATAGCTTTTTAATTGCTCCTTGTCCAGCTTTTCTTCGGTCTGCACTATGGCTTTAGCAACTGCGGCCTGCATTTTCTCTTCATTGTCCCTGATGTCCTTGTTCAGGTCGGCGTAACTGTATCTTCTGACCTCATATCCGCTGTTTGCGGCCAGTTTAGCCGCCCAGTACAGCAGCGGCTTGTCGCAGCTGTATCCTATGCCCGGAAAGATCATGCAAAGATCCATAAGATCATTCTCCTTTTATGGCAGTATATTTTTTAGTCCGTTATCAGCCTGTCCGGTCCTTCGCCAGCTTTGCTGCCGTCTCAGACAAACGGATATATATTTTTCTGTTTTTAAGACCGTCTCCCGTTCTCTCTTATTGTAACATATAGTCTTTGACCTGTCAATCGCCAGCCTAAGCAAAGCTTATGGATATAGTTATGTGAGGTAATGAGAAACGGAAGATAAAATGACCATGCCCTGCCGGACAGCTCAGTGCGTTCAGGCCCGATCATGACGTGTCTTTCAGGCAAGGTGTTCGACTTTTTTATATATAAGTTCAGGAGGAAAAAAATGAAACCGGATGAGATAAGAAAAGAACTTGAAAAAATGAGTGATAAAGAATATCTGCTCTTTCAGAAGAAACTTATCCCTGAGCTGTCAGGGAAGAGTATCTTCGGCGTCAGGACCCCGCAGCTGCGGGCCTTTGCCAAAAGGATAGCAGCTGATGAGGATACTTCTGTTTTTCTGGCTGAACTTCCGCACAGCTGTTTTGATGAAGACCAGCTCCATGCGTTCGTCGTTTCCCTTGATAAGGACTTTCAGCGCTGTCTTGAAAGGACTGAGCTTTTTTTGCCCTATATTGATAACTGGGCTACCTGCGATCAGTTTTCGCCAAAGATATTCAAAAAGAACAGGCAGGCTCTCCTGCCCTGCATAAGAAAATGGCTAGGCTCCGGACACACCTACACTGTGCGTTTCGCCATAGGTATGCTTATGCAGCATTTCCTTGATGAGGATTTCAGTGCAGGATATCTCGATATCGTAGCAGATATAAAGTCAGAGGAATACTACATAAATATGGAGCGTGCCTGGTATTTCGCAACTGCCATGGCCAAACAGTATGAAAGCGCTGTTATCATAGTAGAAAACAACAGACTTGATAAATGGACCCACAACAAGACAATTCAGAAATGTATCGAAAGCCGCAGGATAGCTCCGGAGATAAAAGAATATCTCAAAAGCCTGAGGATAAAATGAAATTCAAAAAAAGCCCGCCTTATCAAAGCGGACGGAAAGGCAGAGCATTATGACTGAAAGACTTTATGATGACGGACTTCTTTTAGAGTTCGATGCGGCAGTTACCGATGTGAGAAAAACGTCAAAGGGCTATGAGATAATTCTTGACAGGTCAGCCTTTTTTCCCGAGGGCGGGGGACAGCCGGGAGATGTGGGTATAATCGGGACCGCCAGGGTCATCGACACCTACGAGCAAAACGGTCAGGTGGTCCACCTGTGTACCTCTCCATTGCAGATCGGTGCGGCTGTGCATTGCAGTGTAGATGAGGATATCCGAATAAGAAGAATGCAGGGACATTCCGGCGAACATCTTATTATGGGATTTATCCATAAAAAGCTTGGTCTTGACAATGTGGGATTTCGTTTAGGCTCTTCATATGTGACTCTTGACCTTGACGGTGAGATAAGCATGGATGACCTTAGAGAATGTGAACAGCAGGCAAATCTGGCCATAGCTAAAGATATCCCCATCAGAATAAGCTACCCAGACGCAGAGGAGCTTGCAAAGCTTGAATACCGCAGCAAGCTCTCCGTTGATGAGGGCATAAGGATAGTTACCATAGAGGGTATTGACCGCTGTGCCTGCTGTGCTCCCCATTTTCCCTCTACCGGTAGCATCGGTATGGTCAGGGTCCTTTCAGCACAGAGCTATAAGGGAGGGACCAGGGTGTATATCCTATGCGGGCTTGACGCACTTGACCTTTTCAGAGAAAGAACGGAGACTGTCACCAGCATTTCTGTGCTTTTGTCAGCTAAGCCCGAAAAGACCGCTGAAGCTGTGAAAAAGCTCTATGATGAGAACAACGCCCTGAAAAAACGTCTTTACGATAT
>JAFVCV010000015.1 GCA_017478965.1 Ruminococcus sp.
CACTCTCGACCAGCCGAGAGACCCGCTCTCCTTTCGTGATACGCTGCTTGCAGCAGGTGCATAAAAAGTTCACAGTATCATCTCCTATTCAAATACACACAGAGGTCCCGATCTGTCTTATCAGCAACACAAAAGTAAAAAAGGACAAACAAAAAGCAGAACTGGAAATATGACGCTATTCGTCAGAGCTGCCCGGTTCGGGGTCGCTGTCCTTTTTTCGGGACAGTACGATATTCGTGACGATACCCAGGATAAGGGCTGCGGCTATCTCGGTCAGGGTCACTGAACCAAAGCTCAGGCTCAGCCCGCCTATACCGGCTATAAGAATGACCGAAGCGGTGAAAAGGTTGCAGTTGTCGTCAAGATCAACGTTTTTCAGCATTTTCAGGCCTGAAACTGCGATGAAACCGTAGAGGGAGATGCAGACTCCTCCCATGACACAGGAGGGTATGGAGTCAATAAAGGCCACGAAGGGGGTGATGAACGAAAAAAGGATACAGCCCACAGATGCGGCGATTATGGTCAGCACAGAGGCGTTCCTGGTAATGGCCACGCAGCCAACGGACTCGCCGTAGGTGGTGTTTGGGCAGCCCCCGAAGAAAGCCCCTGCCATCGAGCCTACGCCGTCACCCAGAAGTGTCCTCGACAGGCCGGGGTCCTTGAGAAGGTCCCGCCCGATGACTGAGGAAAGGTTCTTGTGGTCCGCTACGTGTTCGGCAAATACCACCAGGGCCACAGGTACATATGCCACCAACACTGTCAGCAGATAGCTTGCGCTGAGTTCCCCTGCGCCCTTGAAAGCCTCCATAAACACCAGGTCCGGCACAGAAAGCAGGCTCTGCACTGTTAGACCTCCCTCGGGGAACATGGTCCGCTCAAAGACGGAAAAGTCGATGATCCGCAGGCTGTCCGCATCTGCGGCAATGCCTATGAGGGTCAGCACCGCAGCAGCGGCATATCCCGCCAGGATCCCCAGAACGAACGGTATGAGCCTTAACATCTTTTTGCCGTAGGTGGAACAGAGCATGGTGACGAAAAGCGTGACCAGCCCGCAGAGCACTGCGGCATAATTGGTCCCCTCAGTCACAGTTACATCGCTCTTCTGTAAGTCCCCCACGGCGTTGCCTGCCAGGGAAAGCCCGATTATAGCCACCGTAGGCCCTATGACCACCGGGGGCATGAGCTTATTGAGCCAATCCACTCCAACAGCCTTTATGAGCGCCGCAATGATAACATATACCAGCCCCGCCGCAGCTGCGCCGATGATAAGTCCCAGCATACCCAGCTGCATAGAGACTCCTCCCGCAAAGGCAGCAGCCATGGAGCCGATAAAGGCGAAGGACGAGCCTAAGAAGACCGGACTTTTGCGCCTGGTGAAAGCCACATAGACTAAGGTCCCGACGCCTGCGCCGAACATAGCCGCAGCCGGGGTCAGTCCGTTGCCGATGATGACCGGCACTGCGATAGTTGCCGCCAGGATAGCCAGCATCTGCTGCAGGGCAAAGACCGCCAGCCTGCTGCCCGAAGGCTTGTCCTCAACATCAAAAATGAGCTTCATTATTCTTCCTCCGATCCAGTTTCAGTCTGATAAAATCATACCACATTCCGGCACGGTTGTCAATAAATCGGGACGTATTTGCTAAAGTCTTCCGCTGTTGAGCCTTTCGATGTATTCCCTGATCGCCCTTTCGGCGCTCTCGACCTCCCGCCTGAATTCCTGCGCCGAGACTCTCAGTGCGCCGGAGCCAAGGATTATGACCTGCTCCATGCCGTCAGAGGTTGCCACCCTCACCCGGTGGTCCTTGACGAGCTGATGGGCAGTGCGTTCGATATAGGTATCGGCAGTCTCGGCCTCACGGGTGTACACTACGGAGATGCTGCCGTTTTTCTCGCTGTGCTGCGGCTCGGGTATCTTATATGCGTCAAAGACCAAGATCAGCTCACAGTCCCTGAACCCCTGATAGTTCGAGAGCCGGTTTATCAGCTCGCTCCTGGCAAGGTCCAGGCTCTTGTCCGCAAGCTTTTTCAGATCATCCCAGGCGAATATGATGTTATAGCCGTCCACCAGCAGATACTCCGGCCCCTTCGGTACAGGACGTGGCTTTGACTTGTTCTTTGAAGGCTCCTTGGGGGTGCGCATGGCATAGGGCTTTTTTCGGCCTATCTTGCCGTAGGTCCGCTCAAATATCTCCATAAGCTCCTCATCAGCGGCGGCCTTTTTCACGAAGCTGTCCGCTCTGGCCCTCAGCTCCTCAGCCTGCTGATACTGCCGCCTGCCGGTCTCGGCGCTGACGTGCATATAGTCATTGGCCCGGTCCCAGGGAACGATCTGCCCGGAGCCGTGGGAACAGAACACCGAATCTGCGGTATTGAAGGTGTCAGCGTCGGGGTCGTAGCCCGAGGCACTTATGACCTCTTCGCTGTCAACACACCGGCCGTATCCGCAGACCGTGCAGCTCAGATTGCCGCTGCCCTTTGAATAGCCTGCCACGTCCTTGTGATACATCCTCATTTTTGACACCGGAGCTGTTCCGGTTATGACAGCCGTCTCCCCGTCAGTCTCCGGGGCCTCCACGGTCCCTCCCATTCTCTCGATGTCCGTCAGCGCTCTGCCTGTGCAGCCTGCGGGTATCTCCAGCCGGAACCGGTAATAAGGCTCCAGCAAAACGCTTTCGGCATACCTCAGCCCCTGTCTCACGGCCCTGTAAGTGGCCTGTCTGAAATCCCCGCCTTCGGTATGCTTGATATGCGCCCGGCCTGCGGTAAGAGTGATGCGCATATCGGTTATGGGCGAGCCGGTCAGTACCCCAAGATGGGTCTTTTCTTTAAGGTGGGTAAGAATGAGCCGCTGCCAGCTGCGGGAAAGGATATCCTCGCTGCAATCGGAACCGAACCGCAGTCCGCTGTTGCGAGGCAGCGGCTCCAGCCTGAGATGGACCTCGGCATAATGGCGCAGCGGCTCGAAATGTCCTGCGCCCTCGGCAGGTGCGGCGATAGTCTCCCTATAGGCTATGCGGGCCTGTCCGTAGCTGATGTCCGCTGAGAAACGATCCTTCATTATCCTCTTCACTACCTCGGCCTGGACCTCCCCCATCAGGGCAACGGTCAGCTCCCTGAGCCGCTGGTCGTAGGCCACGGCCATAGTGGGGTCCTCCTCCTCCAAGGTCTTTAGATAGCCCAGGACCGTATGGTCGTCCATGCCCTCAGGAGGAACGACACTGTAGGTCAGCACCGGCTCCAGGACCGGGCTGTATCCTCCGCCGGCGGCGCCCAGGCCAAGGCCCGCATATGCGCCGCTCAGTCCCAGCACCGCACAGACCTGCCCCTGTTCGGCGCTTTCGGTCAGGGCGGCCTTTTCGCCGTTGTAGATCCTTATACGGCTTACCTTTTCCTGTTTCTTCTCACCTGTGTGGTCAGTATACTCCAGAGTGTCCCGGACGCTCAGAGTGCCGCCGGTGATCTTCATATAGGTCAGCCTTGCCCCTGACTTGTCCTGACCTATCTTATATACCCTTGCTGAGAACTCCTTCTCTTGCGGCGGCAGGGGTATGTACCTCTCCACGGTGTCAAGGAGCTTTTCTATGCCCTCCAGCTTCAGTGCCGACCCGAAAACTACGGGTATGAGCCTGCGCTCTGCTACGGCAGCGGCAACTGTCCGGTCGGAAAGCGCTCCGCTTTCAAGATACTCCTCCATCAGCTCCTCACTGCAAAGGGACAGCTCCTCCGAAAGCTCCTGCTCCGGCTTGGTGAGATCTATACACATCGGTCCGATGGCGGCGGTCAGGGAATTCATGACGAAGTCCTTCCTTGCCCCCGGCATATCCATCTTGTTTACAAAAACGAACACCGGCACCCCGTATCTCTCCAGGAGGCCCGCCAGGGTCCTGGTGTGGCTCTGCACTCCGTCAGTACCGCTGACCACAAGCACCGCTCCGTCGATGACCTGGAGAGTCCTTTCAGTCTCACCGGAAAAGTCCACATGGCCCGGGGTGTCAAGCAGAGTGAACGCCGTGTCCTTCCACTCAAAGACTGCCTGCTTGGAAAAAATGGTTATCCCCCGGTCACGCTCGATGGCATCGGTGTCTAAAAAAGCGTCCTTATGGTCAACTCTGCCCGGTCTGCGTATCACGCCGCTCTTGTAAAGTATCCCTTCCGATAGGGTAGTCTTGCCGGAATCAACATGGGCTAATATGCCTATAACTGCTCTTTTCATCTTACACTCTCCGTCGCAATGATCTTGTCAATATAATAATAGCACAGTCCGGCGCAAAAGTAAACCCCGCCCAGGCCATGTTCAGGGAAAACTGTTTTCGCTATTTACAACCGGTGAAAAATATGGTATGATGATAGTGCGCTGATATGCGCAGAATAATCAGTAACGGAGAAATGATATGAGCATACCACTTGCTGAAAGGATAAGGCCCGGGTCCTTAGACGACATTGTCGGGCAGCCCCATCTTCTTGGAAAGGGCAGGCCCCTGAGAAGGATAATCGAGAGCGGCACGATACCCAACATGATCTTCTACGGACCCTCCGGCATAGGTAAGACGACCGTGGCCCGTTTTATAGCTGAGAACGCCAACATGACCATGTATAAGCTCAACGGCACCTCGGCCTCGGTGGCGGACATAAAGTCCATAATCGCAGAAACGGAGACTCTCGGCGGAGTCAGCGGCATACTGCTTTACCTGGACGAGATACAGTATTTAAACAAAAAACAGCAGCAGAGCCTGCTGGAATATATCGAGAACGGTAAGATAACCCTCATCTCCTCCACCACCGAGAACCCGTACTTTTACGTCTATAACGCCATCATAAGCCGTTCAACGGTCTTTGAGTTCAAGCCTGTGCTGCCGGAGGATATCGCTCCGGCCATCAGAAGGGCGTTCAGGCTCATGGCTGATGAGCTGAAGCTCAAACTCAGGCTGGAAAACGGCGTAGTAGAGCACATCGCAAGGGGCTGCGGAGGGGACGTGCGAAAGTCCATTAACACTGTGGAGCTTTGCATACTGTCTGCTGACAGCGACGGCGAGACGCTGACGGTGCGAATGGACACGGTCAGGGAACTGACCCAGCGCAGCAATATGCGCTATGATAAGGACGGCGACGAGCATTATGACATTCTTTCGGCCCTGCAAAAGTCCATCAGAGGTTCTGACGAAAATGCGGCCCTGCATTACGCCGCAAGGCTCATCGAGGCCGGTGACATCATCTCCCTGTGCCGCAGGCTTTTAGTCATCGCCAGCGAGGACGTGGGACTGGCTTACCCCATGGCGGCGGCCATAACCAAGAGCTGTGTGGACTCTGCCCTTCAGCTGGGCCTGCCGGAGGCCAGGATACCCTTAGCGGAGGCGGTGATACTTCTTGCCACCGCACCCAAGTCCAACAGCGCCGAGAGCGCCATAGACGCCGCCCTGGCAGACGTTAGGGCAGGCGGGGCCATGGACTTTCCAAGGCATTTGCAGAACAAGCATTTCGACGGCGAAGGGGCGGCGGTCAAGGGACAGCACTACCTTTACCCCCACGATTTTCCCCACCACTGGGTGAAGCAGCAGTATCTGCCGGACACACTCAAGGACAGGGTATACTATAAATACGGAGAGAACAAAAACGAGCAGAGCGCAAAGAACTACTGGGAGATGATAAAAAATGGAAAAGAAAAAAAGTGATATCAAAGTCTTGCTCATGAGACTGGTGTTCATGGTCATAGGCGTAGGCATGGGACTGCTGGCCGGTATGGGACTGGGTAAGTTTCTGAAAGCCATCAAGGAGTCCTCCGGCAAGGGACCGGCCCTGGCGGGGCTGATCGCCGCCCTGCTTTGGTTCGCTGCGGCCCTGATCCTTTCCACTGTTCTGCATGAGGCGGGCCACCTGGTGATGGGGCGGGCGACCGGGTATGAGTTCATAAGCTAAAGAGTGCTCACCTTTACGGTAGTGAAAGAGGACGGCAAGCTGAGACGCAAGAAATTCAGTATTCCCGGCACTCTTGGACAGTGCCTGCTGACCTACCCGGAGGGCGGCGACCTCAGCGAGGCCCCATTCGCCCTTTACCACGCCGGCGGCGTCATCTTCAACGGCATAGGCGCTTTGATATCGGTTCTGGTGTTCGTGCTTTCTTCCGGACCCTGGCCTAGAATGATGTCAGCGGTCTTCGGTATCATCTCCATATACCAGGGACTGGTCAACTTTATACCTATGGCGCCGGGCGGAGTGCCAAATGACGGGAAGAACCTTTTTATACTGAAAAAGGACCCTGACGCACGCAGAGCGCTCATGAATACCATCATCGTCAACGGGTACCTGTCCAGGGGGAAGACCTACGGGGATATCCCGCCGGAGCGCTTTGAGACAGCCGACCCCGAAGGCGATATCTTTCAGCAGGGCGGCGCCATCGACGTGGGGCTTATGCTGGAATACCGCCACGAATTTGAAGAGGCACGGGAGATCTTTCAGAAACTTGCTGACAACAGCCAGGGTCTGGAGCTTTACAAAAACATAGCCGTGGGGGAGATAATGCTTTGCATGATGCTGACCGGGGCGTCTAAAGAAGAAGTCGATGGGCTGATGACCGACAAGGTGAAAAAATACATGAGCGCAACGGAAAACTATGTTGTACAGAGAAAGTGCTATAGGTACGCCTACGAGCTGATGATGGACCAGGATAAAGCAGCCGCAGAAAAGGTCCGTGAAGAGGCTGTGAAAATGGGCGGGACCTACCCCATACCGGGAGAATACAAGATGGTCATAGAACTCATAGACTATATAAAGACCCTGGGATGATCCAAACCACATATCCGGCTCTCATCTCAGCGGCATCCCTCACGCAGTCAAAGAGCTTATGATAACGGCACTGCTCTCCAATGGGTAACACAAAGATAATGCTTGACATTTACGGCTTTTCGTGCTACTATAATCTGTGTATATTTAAGATTTTTCGCCGGAGGTGTACCGCTCCGGCAAAAGGAGAATAATTATGAAAAAAAAGCTTTTACTTATTATGTGTATGGTGGTATGTTCTGCGTGTATGATAACTTCGTGCAAGTCTGATGACACCTCCGGCACTCAGAGCAGTGTCCAGCAAGTCTCTGAGGAGGATATCGACGAAAATACCGGCAGCATCGTGATGCCTGACAGCCTGGATATTCTTTATTTCGCCACCTTTGACGACGGGGATACCAGCCGGTTCGCTGCACGCAGCGACGACGACCCCACTACTATCGCTGTCACTGACGAGATGGTAAAGAGCGGCAAAAAGAGCCTTTGTGCGTCAGGCAGAACAAATGAAAAAAACGGCCCTGTGCTCAAGCTGGACGGCATCTGCGAGCCAAACATGGAATACTCCGTTAATCTCACCGTTATGCAGAGGGACAGATCGCCCATTACCATAGGCCTTGAATATACCGATACTAACGGTGATCTCCAGACCAAGCCGCTGCTCACCACCACAGAGGGCGGCAGATGGCACAACGTAAACCAGCTGCTGGTGTCCATACCGGGTGATTTCCAAAGCGGGTATATCTACTTCGAGGGCGGCACCTCGGATATATTTATCGACTTTATAAACGTTATTGCGCTCCCTCCGATAGAGGTCGAGTTTGATATTGATTCTCTCAGCCAGGTCTTCGAGGACGATTTCAGGATCGGTACAGCGATCACACCCACAGACCTTGAATCGAGAAATGTAACGGCACTTCTTGAAAAACATTTCGATAAGAGCATTACGGTCGGAAATGAGCTAAAGCCGGATTATGTGCTGGATCAAGACGCCAGTCTCGAGTATTTCCAGCTAAACGGCGACGACGAGCATCCTCAGATCTCTTTCGAGAAAGCAAAGCCTGTTCTTGACTATGCGCAGGGGCATAACATACCCGTGCGTGTCCATACTCTTGTATGGCATTCTCAGACTCCCACCTGGTTCTTTAAGGAAGGGTACGATCCTAAGGGAGACTGGGTATCTCCCGAGAAGATGAACGTCCGTCTCGAAAACTACATAAAGGCTTATTTTGAAAAGCTTACCGAGCTTTATCCCGATATAGACTTCTATGCCTGCGACGTTGTGAACGAAGCCTGGATGGAGGACGGAAACCCCAGAAAGGCCGGTGACAATAAGGTCAATGAGGGCGAGTCCGCATGGGTGCAGGTCTACGGCGACAATTCCTTCATAGAGCAGGCCTTCACCTATGCCAGAAAGTATGCTCCCGAGGGCTGCAAGCTCTATTATAACGACTACAACGAATATATGGACAATAAGCTCAACGCCATCATTGATATGGCGCTGGACCTGAAAGGAAAGGGCCTTATCGACGGTATCGGTATGCAGTCGCATCTTGACGTCCGCCAAGGCGCTGACGCATTCCCGTCAGTGGATATGTATAACAGAGCCCTCGACAATTATTGCAGCCTCGGCCTGGATATCCAGATAACTGAGCTTGACGCTACCGTTCCCAACGACACGGATGACGTATATTTTGAGGCACAGGCCGAGTATTACAAGGGCATCATGGAAGCCGCATACGATCACAAAGATAACATATCCGCAGTTATCTTCTGGGGAATCACTGATGACAGGAGCTGGAGATCATACGGTCAGCCCCTGCTGTTTGACGGCGATTACAAAGCAAAGCCCGCCTTTTACGCTATAATAGAGGATCATAAAAACTGACCGGTCAGTTCCGGACAGCCTGTGATAACATAGTCTGCTTGCAATGAACGGCGCCATCTCTCAAAAGCGGCGAAGGATCAGTCGGAAAACGATAAGCAAAAACAATGTCCCGGCAGCCCTGCCGGGACATTGTTTTGTTAAAATACCGTAGCTATGTCCCTGCCGCTTTCAGGGGTGGAGTATACCCATCGGTCGATGCGGCCTGAATCAATGAAGTAATCCAGCTTTCCCGGGAAACACAGGTCGTCGAAAACATCGACTATGATGAGCTTGACTTTCATCTTCTCGGGGATAAGGGCCTTTATGTAAACGCTGGCAGCCTGCCCGGGACGGACGTTCTCCTTAGGCTCGGCAAGCCCGGCAAGATTTGGGGTCAGCTCAATGAATATGCCGTAGTCCTCCACGGAGCGGACCACGCCGCCTACAGTCTCCCCGGGGGCAAAAAGTGCGCTGTTTTCGGCCCAGGTGCCGAGAAGCTCCTTGTGGGAAAGGCAGATGCGGTCCCCGTCTCTTCCGCTTACCACAGCGAAGATATCCTGACCGTTGAAAAAACGGTCGCCAGGGTGAGAGATACGTGAGACTGAGATAGCGTCGATGGGGATAAGCGAGGGTATCCCGCATCCGATATCGACAAATGCTCCGAAGCTTTCCAGATGAGTTACCCGGGCAGGTATCACGTCCCCGGGGACCAGCTTAGAGATGCTGTTTTTCATACACTCCTCCTGAGCCTGACGGCGTGAGAGGATATACTCCCCCTCACCGGCGGCATTTTTGCGGACCTCCATGACTTTGAAACATACGGTCTTGTTGACCCTGGAAAGCAGAGCGATGTCACGGGTGGTGCCTTCTTCGATGCCCACCGCTCCCTCGATACGGGGTATAAGTCCCCTTCCGAAGGGCAGCTCGACGATAAGGTCGTGGTCCCGGTCGCACATGAGCGCACGGCTCTCCAGAGTTATCCCCATGCGGCAGGCCTCCAGGAGCCTTTCCTCGCTTTTGAGATAGTAACGGTTCTCAGGAAGATTGAAGACCCTGCCCTCGGGTAAATAATTTGTCATTTTTTACACCTCTTTCTTTGCTGCGCAGTGATATAAAAATATGAAACCGCCGTTTTCCGCAGCAGTGTCGGTTTTTCTGCTCCGCCGCTCTCGGGTCATAATATCTTAACAAATACCCCTCAAACCAGCGGACCGTTATTCGTGTTACAATTATATGCGTTACTGCCAAAAAATATGTGCTTTTGTTAGCAAAATTTGTTGAAGTCTCTGTAAATTGTCCTGAAAGCCTTGACTTTGGCGGCGGTATATGTTACAATACTACCGTTGTCTGTAATCTCTTTGTAATCATTCATCGGAAAGTTCTGTTTTTTCGGGTTACAAAGCGGTACAGCGAAAAAGAAACGATCATTTCAGGAGACACTTTGTTCAATAATATGCGGGGCCTGCCCTGCTTATGATGAAAGGGTGTGAAAAAAGGCCGGAGATAAAAAGAGAGATCGGCCTGATACTATATGTATATTGAGAATATGGACGGCACAGAAGCTGCCGGCAGTATAAGAAAGCCTGCTGCACTGAAGAGGTTCGCAGTGCTGATGATGGTCATTGTCATGGCGGCGGTCATGACGGACCTGAGCGCACTGAGAGCGGCGGCGCAGACCTACGAGGCACCGGTCTTCACAGCCGATGCCATGTATGACAGCGGCGAGACTCATCCGTACAACAGGCAGACAGATACCATCGTCCTCCACTGGGAAAAGCTCAGCGGCGCTGCAAGATATCAGCTTTTTATGAACAGAGAGGGCAGCGGCGAGTGGACCTGCGTAGGCTCCACCAGCCTTGACCATAAAAAGATCACAGGCCTTGAAAGGGCTGTGAAGTACAATTTCAAGATAAGGGCCGTCTATGCGGGCAACAAGTATTCGGAATTCTCCCCGGTGCAGACCATTTCCACCGCAAGGATGGATTACGACTATGCCGGCTGGCAGGCAATGTGCAGGATAGTTTACCACGAGGTAGGTCAGATAAATGACAGTATGTGGGATAAGCCTATAGTATATGTAGCGGACTGCACTGTCAACAGATATGTGGCTGCAAAGTACGATAACGACGGACTATGGGCGCCTTACTACAGAAACTACTCGAATATCCAGCAGGTCATCTACAACAGCGGCAACTTCATGTCCGATGCCGGACTTACCAGGGACGGATGCTCCTATGACAGAGTCCCTGAGAAGGTCAAGCTGGCTGTGTTCGGCGCAGTGACGGACCAGGCAGTCTATAAGGACATCGCCAACGACCTTGACATTTATTACTGGTGCAACAGAGGTTACACGGTGAGCAGCAAGATCGCCTATTCCTTCCCCATTCCCTGGGGCGGTTATTTCTACATCTGGCGTTCTTACTGGGGATAAAAAAACAGACCGGTCATTCCTTCGGGAATGGCCGGTATTTTTATTCTATGATGATATAGGGCCGCAGCTCATTCAGCTTTTCTCTGGTCATGCCGTCGCTGTACAAAAGCTCCAGGTCGCTGGTAAAGCGTCCGCCAAGAGTCTCTCTGAGGTCTGTTATAGACCGGGCAAGCTCCCCGTCTATCATGAGCTTGTCTCTCAGCTCCTCCCAGCCTGCCTGATTGACGTCTACCGGCTCAGGGCCTTCCGGCTCCTCAGGGGGACTTTCCTGCGGGACATCATAAGCATTCTCATCGGCGGCTTCGCCCTGCACATTTTCCTCTTCACCGCCCTCAGGCTCTGTCTCTTCATTCTGTGCAGGCTCCTCCTGCTGCAAAGGCGCATGGTCCTCAGGGGCCACATAGAGGTGCTCCTTCAGGACCTCCAGGGTCTTCTCACCGATGCCGCTTATACTCAGCAGCTCCTCCATGTCGGTTATCTTGCCGACGCTGCTGCGATAGTCCAGTATGGCCTGGGCTTTGACCTCGCCTATGCCGTTTATCCCGCAAAGCTCCTCCATATCCGCCAGATTTACGTCCACCGGGTAGCTGATGGCTCTCTCCTCCTCAGCGTCTTCGCTCTCATCGTCCTCCCCAAAGGGCAGGCCCCTGTCGGGTATCTCAGCAGCAGTGCCCTCGGAGCTGCTGCGGGAAGAGCTGCTTTTAGTGCTGTTTTTACTGTGAGAGGCTGCCCTCATATCCTCCGGGTCAAGCTCTGTCTCGCTCTGAGCCGACTGTGATGAGCTGCTGTAGACCACCACGGTCCGGCTTTCCCCGGCCCTTGACAGCAGCACCGAACACACCGCAGCACCTGCTGCGAGCAGGCCCATGACCGTGAAAAGTATGCGGTCTTTGCTGACGGCCTTCTTGTCTTTTTTCTCCTCCACGGGCTCACCTGCTTTCCTGCATTATTTCCGTGAGATTATTATAACACATTCTTCCCCCGATGTAAAGACACACTGCCTTTTCAGAGAAAAGGCAGTGTGTGAATTGTTTATGGACGAGATCACTCTCTGTTTTTCAGGACCTCTGCGGGGGTTATCTTCTTTATCTTGAAGACCAGCAGCTCATTTATGACCACATAGATGAGCAGCAGCGCAGAGTACAGCAGCAGGAACACCGACGGCGTCAGGTCGGTCTTCATGCAGCAGGCCACGTTAGCCACCATGGAGGGGTATATGGCTTCTATCACTGCCTTGGCTGCGGGTATGCAGATAAGCCCCGCAGCAGCGATTATGATAAGATTGCCGTTAAGGTAGAGCTTTCTGACCTCTTTCGAGCGGTATCCGAATATCTTTATCAGCGATATGCCAAAAGACGCCCTGTCAACGGTCACGCCCATCATCAGGTACATGACTATGCAGAAGATCACAGCTCCGACGACAAAAAGGGTGTAGATAAGGGAGTGCATCTGCTCTATGAACACCTTGGCGCTCTTTTCCACATCGGCCTTCGTGGTGATGCTATAGAGCCTGCCCTCGTCGATGTGAAGGTCCTTGTCAGAGAAAACTGCGTTGAAGTAGTCCTCATCCCGGCCGAACAGCTCCCTCATGCTGCCGATGTCCATAAAGATGGTAAAGCCCGGAGAATAATCACATATCCCGGTGACGGTAAAGGTGTAGATGCTGTCGGAGGCATTGTCCGAAAAGCTCACCTTGCTGCCCTTATCAAGGCCCAGTCTCTCGTGGAGCGAGTCGTTTATGACCGCCTTGGTCTTGCCCTTTTCGGGAACTGCATCAAAATAGCTGCTCTTTCCGTCAAGGCCTATTACCATGACCTCCAGAGGGGACCCGGTCAGACCGGTGCTAAGGCTTTCGATATAGGCCCCCTCGCCGCCGGCCGGGACCTCACTCTCAGGGTATTTGTAAAGATACATATACTCATATCTGGTGTCTTCTATGTTATGTATCCTTACGTTCTCGCAGAAAACATAGATCTGTATGCCCAGCATCACTATGAGAAGTGACAGGAACATACCCATCACCATGGTGACGGAGGAACGTATCTCCCTTACCATCTGCCTTATCTGGAACATTCTCGGAAAGCTGCGGGTCTTTATCCTGAACTGCCTGTAGCTTGAGGCCTTCTGCTCGTTCTTTATGAGCGAGAGGGCCGTCTGCGAAAGCTTTTTGTTTATGACAAGCGCATTGACCAATGCGCTTATCAGGGGCGGCAGCACCAGGGCGTAAACGATGAGATATGCCGGTATCCTCATAGGATAGACCGGGATAGAGAAATAGCCGTAGCTGTCGCTCATCTTAGATCTGATGCCCATAGGGGTAAGCGCAAGGCCAAAGCCCGCCAGTCCTCCCGCTAGGGCCACTGCTGAGGGCAGGGCGACATAGTGGCGGAGAAGGTCCTTTTTCTTGACGCCAAGGGCGTAGAGGGCGCCGATGACCCCGGATTCTTTTTCTATCTGATGTACCACGAATACGGAGATAACATAGGCAAAAAGTATGAGCACTATGACCCCGGCTGCCAGACCTGCCACCTTGTTGGTCTGCACGTCATCTGCGGCGGCCTCGATGCGGGGGTCGTCCTTACGGGCGGTAAAGGCTGTCAGGTTGTCGATATCTATGTCGGATATCTTATCCAGCAGCTCGTCAACGTTCTCCTGCATCTCTTCCACGCCGTCCTTCAGCTCCCCCGAACCTTCATAGGCCTCCCCTACGCCGTCGGTGTAGTCATAGATCCCCTGGCGGAAATCCTCGATGGATGCAAGGCTTTCTTTGAGGTCAGAAAGGTCCTCAGAACCTGTGTCCTTAATGAGCTTGTCAAGCTCCTCACGGTAGTTATCCTTTGTCAGCACCGTCTTTCCCATAAGGGCCTTGAGCATACCGCTGCTGTCAATGGAAGCCTGTGCCTGGGAAAGATATCCCTCGAAAAGCTCATCTGCGGCCTCTCTCAGTTCATCACTGTGTCCGCTCAGCTCCTCCATGCCGTCATAAAGCTCCCCGGTGCCGTCAGAAAGCTCTGCAACGCCGTCCTTTATCTCGTCCCTGTCTCCAAGGATCTCATCTATCGTCTGTCTGAAATACTTGTTGTCCACCTTGGTGTAGTCGAACTCCAGGTCCTTGATGCTGTTTTTAAGATCGTCGTCTGAAACGTTTTTGCCAAGACGGTAGCCGTAGCTGTATTCCTCCGCCTTCTGCACCGTTTCGGTCCTGACCTTTTCGTACTGCTCACCGGTAACGAAGAGCAGGCCAAAGCTCTTGCTCTGTGCGGCTGTGTCACCCATTTTCTGCAAAGGGTTGTCGTAGTCCGGCACAGACCCAATACCCACCAGAGTGAAGTCCACCCCGCCGGCAGTGATCCTGTCGCCGAGGTCCAGGCCGTTTTCGGCGGCATATCTTTTTTCAATGACCGCCTCACCGGTCTTCTGGGCGCTCCTGCCCTCGTCGAGCTGTACCAGGTCGATGTTCTCCCGGTCTTTGTAAAGTCTCAGCACCCTGTCCTCACCGGCGGGAAGGTCAAGATAGAACATTTCCTCTATGACCGTGCCGCCCTCTGACAGCTTTTCCTTCTCCTCCTCAGTCAGGGGCAGGAAGACAGTAAAGCTGCCGTCCTGGGTCATGCTAACCTCTCTCATGTCCTCCGTGCCGCCTATGATGACCTCGGCGGCGTCCACCATGCTGATAACAAGGAAAATGCCCATTACTATCAGCACCATAAGAGCCGCATATCTGCCGAAATTCTGTTTGAGGTCTCTCAGCAGCCTTTTTCTCAAAACTCTGTCCATCACAAGTCCTCCAGCTCTGCGGCGGGGACCCTCACCTCGTTCTCATATTCCTTCTTGATGAGCCCGTCTTTTATGATGATGACCTTATGTACCATGTTCTTTATGGAATTGTTGTGGGTGACGATGAGCATGGTGGTGCCGTATTTCTGATTTATCTTTTCCAGCAGGACCAGGATATCTCGGGAAGTCTTTGAGTCAAGAGCCCCTGTCGGCTCATCGCACAGCAAAAGCTTGGGGTTCTTTATCAGCGCCCTGGCTATGGCACAGCGCTGCTGCTGACCTCCGGAGAGCTGTGAGGGGAACTTGTCGCCATGGGGCATAAGTCCTAAGGTATCCAGCAGGTCGTCCATGTCCAGGGGAGACTCGGCCAGGTATTCGCAGACCTGTATGTTCTCCCTGACGGTCAGGTTCGGCACCAGGTTATAAAACTGAAAAATGAACCCGAGATTGTCCCTTCTGTAGTCCGCCAGCTCACCGGGCTTCATACCGAATATCTCTTTGCCGTCTACCTTGACAGAGCCGGAATCCATAGTGTCAAGTCCGCCTATGCAATTTAGCAGCGTCGAGTTGCCGGAGCCGCTGGTACCCTGTATGACGCACATCTGGCCCCTTTCCACCGTGGTGCTGACTCCTTTGAGCACCTGTATATAGCTCTGGTCTTTGCCATAGCTTTTCTTAACGTCTGTGACCTCAAGATACATAAGATCTCCTCCATATCATTATTTTGCATCGTAAGCGGTAAAAAAACATTTTTTCTCACCGTGCGCACCTTTGACCGTCCTTAGCCGGCCGAAAAGTTAGATTTAGCTAACTCCAACCCATACTGGGACGCCTGTCCCGACTTCCTAACTGTCGTCCTCAAGCACATAGCCGAGCCAGCCCCTTACAATAGAGTCAAGTACCGGCTTGATGTTTTTCAGCGCCTTATCCTTGTCTCTTTCATGGGTAAGCAGGTGAACGAAAGCGTTTATCTGCACATGGCTGAACCAATGGACCATATATCCGTTGACCCGCTTGCCCGGCACGCTATCAGCATATTTCTGCGCAAAAACGTAATAATAGCTGTCCAGCAGCCCTATGAGCCTGTCAGGATAGCCTTCGTACTCAGAGCCCTGCGCCTTGTTCAGCAGTATCATCATCTCGTCATAGTGCGAATAAAGCACTTCGATCATTTGCTCCGCCATTTTGTCGTGGTCGCCGTCTCTTGGCTCATAAGCGGAAAAGTCCTCCCCGTTCTCTTCATTCAGATGATGTTCCAGGGTATCCATAAGCTGTTTCAGCGGCTCATCTATCACCGCCCCGAACAGTCCGCTCTTGTCCTTGAAAAAGAAATACACCGCCCCTGTGGTCAGCCCCGCATCGGCTGCGATCTTCCGCAGCGAGGCCTTCATGAAGCCTTTTTCGAGAAACTCCTTCTTTGCGCATTCAAGAAGCTTTTCCCGGTTTTCGTTGTTTTCGCTCATAAGCTCTCCTTTATCGTTAACGAATAAAACAATAACAGTGTTACGTAACATCGTTACGTAACACTGTTATTTTACACTCTGCCCGCCATTTTGTCAATAGGTCCCGCCAAACTTCGGCTTTCTGTATAAAGTCCACAAACTTCAGAGAATGTTTTTTATCAATTTTTTCCCGGAGAATTCGTTTCTCCCGCTGGCAGGACCGCATATCTGCGTTCGCCCCTGACGCTTATCACCGCTCCGTTCCTGGTCAGGACCCGCTGGATAAAATATTCACATACCTCTCTGTATCTTTCCCCCGGCTTTTCCGGCAGCCTAAGGGCCGGCCCCACCTCAGGGCTATATTTTTCAAGCGCCGCCATGGCCTCTTCACAGCTGTGAAAAAGCTGTTTCTCCGCCAGAAACACACGGCCGCAGGAACCCTCTGTCATACCGCTGAATGGCTTTCCTGCGTCCTTACAGGCCATCAGGCAGTGGCCCGTGGTGAAGAGCATATAACCCTCCTCAAAAATGTCCCTGTCAGCCACTGACTCACTCAACAACTCCTCTATCCTTACCCCAAGGGCATTGGAAAGCCGCAGACAAGTCCCCAGTTTCATGGCCGCTGTCCTGTCAGGCCTGGTTTCATATTCTGATATATCCTTTTCAGATACCCCGGACCTTTCCGCCAGTTCTCCCACGGTCAGCCCTGCCTTCTCTCTCAGTTCCCCTATCCTGTTTCCCGGCTTGCCGCCCATATCACACGACCTTCATTCCTTCACACAAACGCTATTAATCTATTAATATATCCACCGCTATCTTCAGGATCTTTTTAGTGATCTCCCAGACCTTATTTTCTGCCGGTTCAAGCTTTTTTCTTGCCTTTTTGTCATGGCAGAAAGACTTTCCCCCGGCTATCAGCTCCCTGACCTGAGGATATTGCAGCCATTTCGGGTACTCATCTAAAAGCTTTGTATAAAGCTCATTATCCGTAAGCCGGTCCATTTCCTCCAGGGAATTGATCGCAAAGAAATTTGCATTATCAACATACCGGCCCTCCATATCATCAAGCCCTTCCAGATATTTAAAGCCCTTCGGGTCCCCTATCCCAACAAATTGGAAAAATATGGGGAAGTTAGAGATAGCCTTGATAGCCTTGTCCGTTTGCTGAGGGTCAAAATTATCCCCATCTGTAATGTAAATAATATAATTCGGCATATTTTCCGGCTCTTCCAGAATAAAATACCTGGCTGCGTCCATCATCACCGGCTCATAATTCGTCCCTCCAGCGGCACTGATGCCGTTGTCCTTCAGATAGGTGTAAAAATTGCTCCTGGTGATCGGCTCGTGCCGCTGGAACGAGTAGGAAAAGGTCCAGAATTCCATCTCGCCGTTGTCGTCAAAAGCCATAGCCAGAGGCAGTATCCTTTCGATGACCGCCTGGACCATACCGCTGCGGAAGGCCGGCGTCATAGACCCCGAAGTATCCAGGACCAGCGCCACCCTGGAAGTCAGCTCGCTCATGCTGTTTTTTGTAAGGCAGACCTTTTTTATGGCCTCTTTCCGCTCATCGAGTTTTTTCTGCGCCTCTTCTTTTGATAATCTGATACTCATTCTATCTCCGTCCTCATGTTCAAAGATCAAAACCGCCGGGCAGCCAAGGCCCTGCGAAACGTTTACTGTAAATATTATACACCATTTCGTAACAATTGTAAAGGGCTGACCGAAACAGTTCGGGAGCTTAGAAGACTTTTCTGTCCATGACCGCATATAACCTTTTCATGCCGCAGCTGAAACAAAAAGAAAAAACAAAAAAACTTTCTCAGACCCCTTGACAAAATGGTCAGATCGTGCTATAATAATTAAGCTGAATAAACGGAGAAGTCGCCTAGCCCGGTTTATGGCGCACGACTGGAACTCGTGTATGGGTTGATAGCTCATCGAGGGTTCGAATCCCTCCTTCTCCGCCATATATAACCCTTAAAACCCTTGAAAATGCGATGTTTTCGAGGGTTTTAATTTTTGTTCCAAGTGTCCAAAAATTAACCCGACTAAGCGACTTCAAAACGCTTGCTAATCAGTTTGCTAATCAAATCACTAAAAAAACAGTATAACGCTAATCAAACTATAAGAACAAAACAGTACAAAACATCATTTTTCACTATTTTAATTCTTAATATTTCAATAACAAATTAAATCAAATAGCTATTGTTTTTCTTGCTAATCAGTTTGCTAATCAGTTACTAAGTGCATTACTTATCAAGCCCGCTAACTCTTGCTTTGCTCGGAAACCACATTTAATGGATACAATGTAAAATCAAGCAGCCATATTTCGATATAACATAAGCAAAGGGCAATGTCCTCCGTTACAGACGTATGGAAGGCATTGCCCATTTTCCTTTTCAGAAGCCCTACTTGTTTTTCA
>JAFVCV010000016.1 GCA_017478965.1 Ruminococcus sp.
AATGGGGCAATTCCATGTCGGACATGAGCACGGGGGGCAAGATAGTGGCCTCCTCAATGCTCATCACCTCGGGAAGAGACGCCGGGTTCGCCTCTGTGAGCATAACCTCCCTGAGGATGACCTCTGTGCTGATGCTCATATGCTTTATGTTCATAGGCGGCTCCCCGGGGTCTACGGCCTGCGGCATAAAGGTCACGACCTTTGCGGTGATGATGCTTACCATAGGCACAGTTTTCAGGAAGAAAAAGTCCGTGGAATGTTTCGGACGGCGTATCGACGACGCTACGGTGCGAAACGCCTGCTGTATAACCAGCCTTTATCTGGTGGTGGTCATAATCGGCACCATGATAATCACGGGCGTGGATAATTTAGATCTGACGGCGGTGGTCTTCGAGCTGGTGAGCGCCATAAGCTCCACGGGGCTGTCAATGGGCATCACTACCTCGCTGTCCGACCTGTCCGTGGCGATAGTCATTTTTATAATGTTCTTCGGCCGTATCGGCGGCATAAGCTTTATAGTCTCCCTCAGCAACGCCCACGCCAGCAACAGATCCCAGCTGCCTGAGGAGAAGATAATGCTGTAAAAAACCAACAAAAAGAAAAGCAGTAAGGAAATAGTAAGGTAAAGGAGAATCACGATGGCACGTTCATTTCTGATAGTAGGTATGGGAAGGTTCGGCAAGCACATGGCAAAATCCCTGACAAAGATGGGAAACG
Organism: Ruminococcus sp.; assembly: GCA_017478965.1. GTDB lineage: Bacteria > Bacillota > Clostridia > Oscillospirales > Ruminococcaceae > Hominimerdicola. Next base: position 718 of record JAFVCV010000016.1, read on the forward strand.
AGGTGCTGGCGATAGACGTCAATGAGGACAGAGTGAATTCCGCCCTGAAATACGTTACCGATGCGAGGATAGGCGATGCTACCGACGAGCAGTTCCTTAAAGAACTGGGCATAAATAATTTCGACGTGTGTATCTGCGCTATAGGCGATAATTTCCAGGCCTCTCTGGAGACTACCTGTCTTATGCACGAGCTGGGCGCCAACTACGTTTTCGCCCGGGCCAACAGAGACATACATAAAAAATTCCTGCTCAGAAACGGCGCTGATGAGGTCATCTATGCCGAGAAGGAAACTGCGGAGCGGTTTGCGGTCAGGTTCGGCTCAGAGGGCGTCTTTGACTATTTCAACCTCAACGACAAGTACGCTATCTATGAGGTATCCGTGCCTGAGTCATGGGTCGGCAAGAACCTGATAGAGAACAATGTCAGGCAGAAATACCATGTAAACGTCCTGGCGGTGAAGATAGAGAACGACTTTAAGATGGCTACTATCGACCACCGTTTCACCGAGGACGAAAGGCTCCTGGTCATGGGTACCATGGAGTGTGTGAAGAAAATGTTCAAGCAGTGAACGCCTGCCCCTCAGAGCCGGTAATAACGCCCTGAGGGGCCATTATTATGTCGGCCCCTCAGCGGCACGGCTTAATATCACGGCCGGCCGGAACACAATATTTTCATGCAGGAATGTAAAAATGTACTTGCAATTTGTGATGAAATATGTTATGATATAGGTTAAGGGCAATTTTATGCTACCGCTTTAATAAAGTTGAATAAACGCACGGCAGTGCGGGATGGGAGTTTTAGTATGCCAAAGTTAACGGACATCAATAAGATAATGATAATCGGCTCAGGACCTATCATAATCGGACAGGCCTGCGAGTTTGACTATTCGGGAACTCAGGCCTGCAAGGCGCTGAGGTCCTTAGGCTATGAGATAGTTCTGGTGAACTCTAACCCGGCAACGATAATGACGGACCCCGATGTGGCTGATATAACTTACATCGAGCCCCTCAATCTTGACAGGCTGACCCAGATCATCGAGAAGGAAAGACCTGATGCGCTGCTGCCGAACCTTGGCGGACAGAGCGGACTGAACCTTTGCTCCGAGCTGGACAAGGCCGGGGTGCTGGCCAAGTACGGCGTGAGGGTCATCGGCGTTCAGGTAGACGCCATCGAGAGAGGCGAGGACAGGATAGAGTTCAAGAACGCCATGAAGGAGCTTGGCATAGGTATGCCGAAGAGCGAGGTGGCCTACAGCGTTGACGAGGCAGTTAAGATCGCTGAAAAGCTCAAATACCCCGTGGTGCTCAGACCTGCATATACAATGGGCGGTGCCGGCGGCGGCATGGTATATAATGTTGACGAGCTGAAGGTCGTGTGCGCAAGAGGTCTCCAGGCCAGCCTGGTGGGCCAGGTCCTGGTAGAGGAGTGCATCTTTGGCTGGGAGGAGCTGGAGCTTGAGGTCGTAAGAGACGCCAGCAACAACAAGATAACGGTCTGCTTTATAGAGAATATCGACCCCATCGGTGTTCACACAGGCGACAGCTTCTGTTCTGCGCCTATGCTGACCATACCGGAGGATGTTCAGGCACAGCTTCAGGAGATGTCCTACAGGATAATCGAGTCTATCCAGGTCATCGGCGGCTGTAACTGCCAGTTCGCCAGGGACCCTGAGACCGGCAGGATAGTGGTCATCGAGATAAACCCAAGGACCTCACGTTCTTCCGCTCTGGCATCGAAAGCCACCGGGTTCCCCATAGCGCTGGTATCAGCTATGCTGGCCTGCGGGCTGACCCTTGACGAGATACCCTGCGGCAAGTACGGCACTCTTGACAAATACGTGCCGGACGGGGACTATGTAGTTATCAAATTTGCAAGATGGGCCTTTGAAAAATTCAAGGGCGCCGAGGACAAGCTGGGTACCCAGATGAGGGCCGTGGGCGAGGTCATGAGCATAGGCAAGACCTACAAGGAGGCCTTCCAGAAGGCTATCAGGAGCCTGGAGACCGGCCGCTACGGCTTAGGCTTTGCCAAGGACTTCAACAGCCTCAGCAAGGAAGAGCTGCTCAGTAAGCTCAGGTTCCCCACCAGCGAGAGACAGTTCCTGATCTATGAGGCGCTGCGCAAGGGCGCCACTATCGACGAGATATGGGAGCTGACAAAGATCAAGCACTGGTTCTTAGAGCAGATGAAGGAGCTGGTGGACGAGGAAGAGGAGCTGCTGAAGAACAAGGGCAGCGTTCCTGATGAAGATAAGCTGAGACAGGCCAAGCTGGACGGTTTCAGCGACAGATATCTCAGCTCGCTGCTCAGTGTGACCGAGGAGGAGATAAGGAACGCCCGCATCGGCTTTGGGATAAAGGAGGCCTGGGAGGGCGTACACGTAAGCGGCACAAAGGACGCTGCCTACTACTACTCCACCTATCATCTCGACAAGGACGAGAGCCCGTCCAGCGACAGACCCAAGATAATGATCCTGGGCGGCGGCCCCAACAGGATCGGGCAGGGCATCGAGTTTGACTACTGCTGTGTCCATGCGGCCATCGCACTGAAAAAGCTGGGGTTTGAGTCCATAATCGTCAACTGCAACCCCGAGACTGTTTCTACAGACTATGATACATCTGACAAGCTCTACTTTGAGCCTTTGACTCTGGAGGACGTGCTGAGTATACATGAGAAGGAAAAGCCGGTGGGCGTTATCGCTCAGTTCGGCGGACAGACTCCTCTGAACCTGGCCAATGACCTGAAAAAGTACGGCGTCAATATCCTTGGCACCACCCCGGAGACCATCGACCTGGCGGAGGACAGGGACCATTTCCGTGCTATGATGGACAAGCTTGGCATACCTATGCCTGAGGCCGGCATGGCCGTGAACGTTGACGAGGCTCTTGAGATCGCCAACAAGATAGGCTACCCCGTAATGGTAAGGCCTTCCTACGTTCTTGGCGGCAGAGGTATGGAGATAGTCCATGACGACGAGATGATGAGAGTATATATGTCCGCCGCAGTAGGCGTTACACCGGACAGACCCATACTCATTGACCGCTTCCTCAACCATGCCACCGAGTGCGAGGCAGACGCTATATCTGACGGCGAGCACTGCTTTGTGCCGGCTGTTATGGAGCATATCGAGCTGGCCGGCGTACATTCCGGCGACTCGGCCTGCATACTGCCCTCAAAGAACCTTTCGCCTGAGACTGTGGCTACTATCAAGGAGTACACTAAGAAGATAGCCGTTGAGATGAACGTCAAGGGCCTTATGAATATGCAGTACGCCATCGAGGGCGATACGGTCTATGTGCTGGAGGCTAACCCAAGGGCGTCGAGAACGGTGCCACTGGTCTCTAAGGTCTGCGACATCAATATGGTAAGGATAGCCACTGAGATAATAACCGCACCTCTTACTGGCAAGCCCTCTCCCGTCCCTGGCCTGAAAGACAAGAAGATAGGCCACTACGGCGTCAAGGAGGCCGTGTTCCCCTTCAATATGTTCCAGGAGGTAGACCCTGTGTTAGGACCTGAGATGAGGTCCACGGGCGAAGTGCTTGGTATCTCGCCTTCATTCGGGGAGGCTTACTATAAGGCTCAGGAAGCTACCCAGACCAGACTGCCTCAGGAGGGTACTGTGCTGCTGAGCGTCAACGACAGGGACAAGCCGGAGCTTCTGGATATAGCAAAGGCCTTTGATGAACTGGGCTTTAAGATACTTGCTACCGGCAAGAGCTATGAGCTGATAAAGAACGCAGGCATACCCGCTGAGAAGATATTCAAGCTCTATGAGGGAAGGCCCAATATCGCAGACCAGATCGCTAACGGCGAGATACAGCTAATAATCAATACTCCCGCCGGCAAGACCAGTGTCCACGACGACAGCTATATCAGAAAGGCTGCCATCAAGCACAGGATCCCTTATATAACCACTATGGCTGCTGCTAAAGCCAGCGCCGAGGGCATAAAGGCCATCAAGCAGAACACTCACTTCGGCGTTAAGTCCCTTCAGGCACATCATGCCGATATTTCGGAATAAGAATGTTGATTCCCTTCCCTTCGGGGGAGGGGATCTTTTTTTTCAGGCGGCCCGGCAGATCACACAAGTTGAGCGCAGAACTGTGCCTTGCTCAGATAGTCCCGTAATAAACCGTCAGGAAAACTTTTGTTAAGAAATTGGTATCGATTACCGCCTTGACAAGAGGGGAATATCGTGATAAAATCTAATTGATATCAATTCAGGGGAGGAATACTGATGCTGAGAGCTGCGCAGGTGTTCAGCAGCAATATGGTGCTGCAAAGAGATAAAAATGTGGCCCTATGGGGCCAGGGCGAGGACGGAAGGACGATCACCGCCGAGATAGCCGGACAGAGACAGGAAACTGTTGTCAGGGACGGCAGATGGGCTGTGACCTTCGGGCCTATGGAAGCCGCTGACGGCCTTACTATGAGGATAAGCGACGGCACGGAGGAGATCGTTTTCACAAACGTTGCCGTGGGCGAGGTCTGGTTCTGCGGCGGCCAGTCCAATATGGAGCTGGAGCTCCAGAACGCTAAGGACGGCGCAAAATATCTTGCAGAGCTTGACGAAAACGTGCCGGTAAGGTATTACTATACACCAAAGGTGGCCACCGCAGAGGAGGCTGAGGAGCAGGGGAGAAATACCGCCTGGGGCCTGGCCGGGCCGGAAAGCTCAAAGGCCTGGAGCGCCGTGGGGTTCCACTTCGCTAAGAAACTGTCTGAGGACCTGGGAGTCATCGTAGGCCTTATAGGCTGCAATTGGGGCGGGACTTCCGCTTCCAGCTGGGTGGACAGGAAGACCCTGGAGAACGACCGCACCATTGCGGATTATCTCGATGCCCACGACAAGCACGTCGCCGGCATGAGCCTGGAGGATCAGAAGAAGGAACAGGAGGAATACTCAAAGGCAAACATAGCCTGGGACAAGGCCGCTGCGGAGATCATGAAGGAAAAACCCGGCATAGGCTGGGGGGAGCTGGAGGAAAAGCTGGGCAAGAATCCCTGGCCCGGGCCCATGAACGACTTCAATCCTTTCAGACCTACGAATATGTATGAAAACATGGTCATGAGGGTCTGCCCCTATACCATAAAAGGATTTCTGTACTACCAGGGCGAGTCTGACGATCATAGACCCGACAGCTATTATAGGCTATTTACCGCACTCATAGGACTCTGGAGGGAGAGCTGGGGGGACGATACCCTGCCGTTCATAATGGTCCAGCTGCCCATGCACCGCTATGCCGGCGACCCGGACTATAAGCACTGGTGCAGGATAAGGGACGCACAGATGAAGGCTTTCAGGACTGTGAAAAATACCGGTATCGCAGTGATACTTGACTGCGGCGAGTTCAATGAGATACACCCCAAGGATAAGCTGCCTGTGGGAGAGAGACTGTGTCTGCAGGCCGAAAAGCTCTGCTACGGCATGGAGGTCAGCGCCTTCGGACCTATCTTCAGAAGAGCGGTCAGGGACGGGGGCAGCATGGTGGCAGAGTTCGACTATGCAGAAGAAGGCTTTGATGTCAGGGGCGGCGCAGAGGGCTTTGAGATAGCCGGTGAGGACGGTGAGTTCGTTCCCGCAAAAGCTGAGTTCATGGGCAGCTCTGTAAGGCTGAGCGCTGAGGGGGTGGAAAAGCCCTTTTATATAAGGTATTGCTATACCAATTACGGCGAAGTGCATATATTCGGGATGAACGGTATACCCATGGCGCCGTTTACAACATATGAGGGGCTGAGAACGTAAAAAATGCCCGAAATGGGCAAAAAAAATTGTACTTATTCCACAAAGTTTCTGTGGTACTATTGCAATTTTGAAGAAAGTGTGATATTATATATACACTAGCTTGATATTAAATATAATAGCATAGCAAAAAATATAGTTTGGAGGAAAAATTATGAAACTTTTTAAGAGGATTTCAGCATTTACTGCTGCCGCTGTTATGGCAGTAAGCATGGCTGTTGTTGCTTCTGCTACCACTTATCAGGATGCAGTTGACGCAGCTAAGAAGGCCGGCGTTCCCGAGAAGAACGTTTCTGAGCTGGAGAAGTTCCTTGAGCCTAACAAGGATAAGTTCACATCTGCTCAGTATGATGAGATGATAGCTGAGCTGAATAAGATCAAGGATGCGTATGTAGTTCCCCACCTGTCTCAGGTAGGCGCTGCAAGCACCGAGGCTCTGACCGCAGATCAGAAGAAGGCTATCGGTAAGCTCTGGAGCAATACAGAGAAGGACGCTATCGCTAACGCTCTTATCGCTCTGGGCGCAAAGTATAACGTAACAGTTACCGTTAAGGATCTGTACACCGCTGCTCCTTCCGTTACCGCAGCTATCAACGGCAACACTCAGACCGGTTCTGACAAGCCTGTAGCTAACACCGGTGCAGAGAGCCCCGCAGCAGGTGCAGCCGCAGCAGCTGTTGCTACCCTTGCTTTTGCAGGTACTGCTCTGGCTATCACCGCTAAGAAGAACAGAGACTGATAATTTTACTAAAGTCAATATTTTCGGAGTGGATCACTTATGAGCAATTCTGACACTGTAAAAGGTGCCGAACAGACTGCTCGTGTGCATAAAACAACTTCGTCGTCTCGGGTGTTGAGGACATTCACTTATGTTCTCACACCCTTTTTGATATTGTGTATATTATGCAGCATAGGCTATCTGGCACTTTATAAGCCTTATAATGAATTTATAAGCAATTTCAACTATGTTTTCAGCGACGTTACCCCTGAGACCAAGAGCCTGCGGACGCTCAACAAGTACCGTGACGACGATGCGCCTATACAGATGCACGAAATTGAGGTGGAGGTCAACGGGAAGACTGAGCAGCATACCATGGTCTATCCTTATTATGGGGACTATTATGCCACGCTGAACTGCGAGGCTGCCGGCATGAAGGACATACCTGTTTACAGCGGGCAGGCTGACGATATCCTGATGAAGGGCGCAGGGTGGTATAATGCCTCTTCGTATATAGGCAAGCCGGGCAACGTTGTCATCGCAGGCCACAACCATACTGACTTCTACTATCTTCCTAACTGCAAGGTGGGGGACACTGTTACCCTGGAGACTGTGTATGTGAAGATAACTTATGAGATAACGGAAAGGGTCATTTTCCATGAAACGGACTATACCTACGTGGAGCCTACCGAGGACGACAGGCTGACCCTTTACACCTGCTGGAACAACGGCAGGCTGGGTATGTCTGAATGGAGACTGTGCTATATCTGCAAGCCCACAAATTATGAATGGAAAGAGGTACCCGAGGCAGAATGAAAAAGCTATATAATTACCCCGCTATGCTCATCATCTGTGTGCTTGCCTGCATATCTGTGGTGGTCGGTGAGGTCTGCATTCTGGCCAAGGCGATGGTGCTGAACCCTGACTACTATCTGTGGGTCATAGATAAGAAGAATGTCACCGACGTTCTGTATAACGAGCTTGATGAGGCTTATGAGCAGCTTTCGGTGCCTACCTATATACCCAAGGAGGTATATATGAACAGCATCACCCGTGAGCAGCTCAGCGCCACGACCAGGTCGGTGGCCAGGTCCTCCATGCAGTATATCCTTGGGTGGACCAACGATAAGCCGGTGATAGACTACGATTTCACCCAGATGGAGAACGATATCACTGATTATATCGAGACTTATTCTGAGGCCAACAGCATCGAGAAGGACGACGTTTATTATGAGACTGTGGAAAATACCATAGAGGTCGCCAGGGAAAAGCTGGAGCCAAGGCTGGACGTGCTGCTGCTGAAAAAGATATCGGAGAGCAGGTTTACGAACCAGGTGAGGAAGTATTCTCCACTGGTGTCGGCAATACTCTCTATCGCTGCGGTGGTGACGGCGGTGCTGCTCATCTTTATGGTCATAATAAACCGCAGACATATCATCGACATAATCTACTGGGTAGGGACCATACTATTCGTCAGCGGCGGTCTGCTGCTGATACCCTCGCTTTATCTGAGCCTGACCAATTATTTCGATGGCTTTATACTGTCTGACCCTACTATCTATGCAGCCATGACAGGGGCACTGTACGGCATCGTAGACCGTATGGTAATGGTTAATATCATCATGTGCTGCGCAGGCGTGGTGTTTATCATCTTCGCTCAGATCGCTCACAGCATAAGAAAAAGCGAAATAAAGCGCAGGCGTGAGGAAATGGAGAGCATCGAGTCCTGAGCCCGGAGGGGCTTTGCGTGACGGCAGGCAGTTCTTTTTCAGAAAAGATGCGGCCCGGACAATATTAGCATAAGAAATAAAAATACCCGATGGTGTCGGCTGACATCATCGGGTATCGTTTTTGCTTTGGTCCTCAGGCTGCCACGGCCTGTTCTTCGTCGGGCAGGGGAAGATCTGCCTGTGAACTGTCTGCACTGTCCTGTTCACTTCCCGGTGCGAACAGGGCCTTGATCGCCTCCTTGAACTCGTCCCCTTCCAGGACCTTTCCGTCGGAGGTTATGCTTTCGACCTCACATCCAAGGTATGCAAAGCCGTCATGGGTAACGTTTATGACCACCTCTGTGCTTACGCCGCCGTGCCTGCCCTTGAATTTCACACTGTAAACGGAGCCGTTTTTTTCTATCTCTGTGGTGTATTCTCCCAGCGTTTCACTGAGCACATCGGAGATAAGGTCATAGGAGCCTATCCCGGCGTTCTCCAGACTGCTCACCGGGGTCCTTTCTAAGATCTCTGTCATGCTGTCCTCATTTATGTTCCGGGAGGCGGTGAAATTGTTGGCGCCAATGGCTATGACTGCTGCAGCGATGGAGATAACGCCTTTCAGTCCGTCGTGGCCCATGAGAGTCTCACGCTTGATGACATATACCGGCGGCATTAGCCACCAGGGACTCAGCACCTGGGTGTTAAAGCCCTCCAGTTCCCGGCTTATCACTCTGTAGTCAAGAACACAGGCTATTATCCAGCTGAAAAATACCGCTGCCCACAGGAACATACCTGCCCACTTGGATATGGCAAAATTTTGCAGGAACAGCCCCAGTATCGGCAGCAGGGTGATGTACCAGATGCTGCCGGCGTCGGACCTGTCCGACCCCTGGTCCAGCTTTTGCGGCACAGGCTTGAAGTTATGACCGTAGCCTGTGTACTGCGGCTGGTAGTTAAACCCGCTGGGCTCGTCCATTTATCCCACCTCCGTAAAAGATATTTTTCACAAAACGGCACTTTGGCTTCCTCAGAACAGCCCCAGAGAGCCTAATAGCAGCAGGCTCAGCAGTACCGGTTCGATAAACTTTATCATCACGATATACATACCTTTCCTGCCGAACTTCTCGCCGTTCTTGGTGGCCTCGCCGATGATGACGGCGGGCTTTGCCAGCCAGCCTATCATTATGCAGGTGCTGATAGCTACCACAGGCATAAGGATATTGTTGCTGATGTAGTCGAAGATATCCAGCAGCTGTCCGACGCTGCCGTTGGGCAGCTTCAGCTCGAAAAAGAAAATGTTGTAGCCAAGGCAGATGAATACTCCCAGTATGAGCGCAGCGGCAGTCTCCACCGCCACGGCTTTGGTCCTTGACCACTTGAACTTGTCCATAAGCCCTGAGACTACTGCCTCCAGTATGGACATGGAGCTTGTCAGTGCGGCGAAAAGCACCATCAGGAAGAATGCTGCGCCTATCCAGTTGCCGATGGGGCCCATGGCTGCAAAGACTTTTGGCAGGGCTACGAACATCAGTCCAGGACCGGCGCTTTGCAGTCCCTCAGTGCCAAGGAAGGCAAACACAGCCGGGATTATCATAACGCCTGCGAGAAATGCCACCAGGGTGTCAAAGATCTCGATACGGTTGACTGACTTCATAAGGTTGTCGTCATCACGGAAATAGGAGCCGTAGGTCACCATTATTCCCATTGCCACGCTGACGCTGTAGAAAAGCTGTCCCATGGCGTCAAGGACCACCCTGAAAATTTCCTTTATGCCCATGCCCGAAATGTCAGGCACCACGAAGATCTTAAAGCCCTCCATTCCGGTCCTTCCGTCGGAGCCTTTGAGGGTCATGGAGAATATGGAAATGCCGATGATGGCAACGAGCAGCAGCGGCATAAGCACCTTGGAGATGTTCTCTATGCCCTTATTCACGCCCTTGTAGATGATAAATGCCGTGGCCGCAAGAAAAATGACATCAAAAACTATCGGCGGGACCGTAGAGGTGATGAAACCGGAGAAGTATGTGTCATCAGCCGCATCGACTCCTCCGCCGGTGGCGAAGACCGTGAAGTATTTGAGCACCCAGCCGCCGATTATGCAGTAATAGGGCAGTATCATAAACGGTACCACACTGGCGAAAACACCTATCCAGCCGGACTTCTTATGTATCCTTCCATAGGCTGTGAGACAGCCCTGCTTGGTCTTTCTTCCCATGCTGACCTCAGTTACCAGCAGGGTAAAGCCAAAGGTCACTGCCAATACAATATACACAAGCAGGAATATGCCGCCGCCGTTTTTCGCAGCCAGGTAGGGAAATCTCCAGATATTGCCCAGCCCCACCGCACTGCCTGCCGCTGCAAGCACGAAACCGATGGAACTTGAAAATGAGTTGCGCTTTTCTTCCATGATACTTCGTTCTCCTTTTGAGATAGTTAGTCTGTATGTGCTCTGATACTTCTGCACTTTTGTCTAAGCTCCGGCCCTCAGGCCATATACACTGTTATTATAACATACATATCCTGTTTTTGCAAGCCCTTGAGGGGATTTTCAGAAATTAAAAGCGCTGGTCTGACCGGAATTAAAATTGACCGGCGGGGATTTACTTTTCATCGGTTTCGTGGTATACTATATAGTGTTAAGTCAAGCGTTAAATATCCGGTCAGCGACCGTTATCAACTAAGCTCGGCGGAGGGGCATCAAATGGGAAAGATCTGTAAATCATGCGGAAATTATTACAGCGGCGAATACTGCGATAAATGCGGCTATGGAAAAAAAGTGGGGATCTCCAAGGCGGCAAAGAAGTACCGCCGGAGCAGAAAGCCGGAACGTTTTCGGACCGAGGAGGACAAAAAGCTCTACGCAAAGTGGGAGAGGGAAGAGCGCCGGGAGAACGCCGGCAGGACCGCCGACCCCGGGGCTAACCGGAATTTTCTTATAACCATCCTGCTTGTAGCCGTTGGAGTAGTGTTCGTTGCCCTTTACCGGAGCGGGGCGATCTTCTCCAACACCAGGACGGAGCTGGTGGAGGGATATTTCACCTCCATTGAAAAAGGGGACTTCAAGGGCTTTGTCAAGAGCTTTCCCAAGGAGATCAAGTATGACTATGAGAGGGATATGAAAGACTCCGGACTGGGTGAAGCGGAATATATGCAGGCACTCTATAAGGACTTTGAGGACAAGTACGGGGCCGGCTATACCATAACCGTGGAGTTCGGCAACGAGACTGAGCTTGGGGCTGAGGACTACGATATGAGCGACTATAAGGCTATGTACGGCACTGCGCCTTCGCTCAAGGAGGTCTATGAGATGGTGGTGAACATCACCTTCAGCGGTCATAAGGGCAGCGAGCAGGCCAAGCTCTATATGTATGTCGGGAAGACAGGTGGCTACTGGCGGATCTTTGGCATAAGCGAGGACGTCGGCACCATGACCGGGGAGGAGATACTGGAGTCTGCCAGGAACGAGAATGCTCCTGCGGCCTGAATACTAAGGGGCACTGTGATATTCACATATGCTGTCAGAACAATGGCTTTGTCACATCGCCGTTCAGCCCACTGAGGGCCGGCTTTTGTGACAAAGCCATAAATATTCGGTTAAGTTCGTTAAAATAATTGACTATTGACAAAGCCGGGCAAAAATGTTATAATCAGTATCAATAAGAGATAAAAGCGGTATAGGTAAAGGATAAGGGCTGCCGTCAGGACGGGGCCGGAAAATGGAAAACCGAAAGGGAATGCTGCAATATGGACGAAAAGAACAGACAAAGTGCAGAGCTGCTCCTAGGCAGGCTATGGGGGAGCCTGATGAGGGCCACCGACAGCGTGGGCGCCTTTGTTGTGTGGCACGATACGAAAGAGATCTATGCCGACGACAATGCTCTGGCCCTGATAGGCCTTCCAAGGGACAGTCTGAGTTATGAGGCGCTTTGCAATATAGCCGAATGTGCGCTCATGGAGAACGACCCGCTGTCAATGGCCAGGATAACCCTGGCGGACTGCGGGGATGAGAATGTGACTGCGGCCTTCGTGACCAAAAACGAGGGCAGGGAGACGGAAGAGATAAGCGAGATATATCCTGTTATCAGCCAGAGAAAGCTGGCAGAGGTCATAGGGCAGACCGTGGAGAGGTCCTTCCTTATGCTCATTCAGATCGAACAGGCCGACACCGGCAGAGACGAAAGGGCGTTTATCGGCAGCGCCCTGGAGGCCATAAGAACAACGGCGCCGGAGGGGTGCAGGCTAGCCTATCATTCCAGGAGCCAGTTCTGGGTCTTCGTTCCGGGCGTCCAGGAGGACCCTCAGGCTTTTGCAGAGGGACTCAGGCAGGCGGTGGAGAAGTGCGATATCACTGACGAGTTCGGGGTCATCATAAGTAAGACCCACAGCATGACCTTTACCGGCGGTTATGTGGTCTTCGACCCCAGGGAGCATACTGCCCTTAAACAGTTCCACTATGCGTCCTTTGCTCTTTACGAGGCAGCCTCCGCCGGGACCGGGGTAGTCATGAGCTTTTGCAGGGAAGTTTATGAGCTGCAAAAAAACGATTACAGAAAGGTACAGAACTTCTTCAAGCTACTGGAGGATAACAGCTTCAAGTACCATTTCCAGCCGATCGTCAGCGCCAGAGACGGCAGCATTTTCGCCTATGAGGCCCTGATGAGGACGGACAAGATCATTGGGCTCAACCCATTGCAGATACTTGACTATGCGCTTAAATACGGCAAATTATATAATATCGAACACGCAACTATGTTCAATGTGCTGAAACATCTCAGCAGCAACCAGAGCTTTTTTATGAAGCGCAAGCTGTTCATAAACGCCATACCCTCCAGTTTTCTCAGCGATGAGGACTGGGTAAGGCTCATGAGCGTCTACGGTGAGCTGATGGAGAAGGTGGTGGTGGAGCTGACGGAGCAGACCGACACCTCAGATGAGAAATTACAGTATCTGATGAACAGGCTCAGGGACAATAAGGTCCAGATGGCCATAGACGATTACGGCACAGGGTATTCAAATACATCCAGGCTCATAAAGTATACTCCGGACTATATAAAGCTGGACCACTCGCTTATATCGGGTATAGACACCAATCCTAAGCTGCAGAAGATAGTGGCCGGGCTCATCGAGATGATGCACGCCAACGGCTTTGCTGTTCTGGCGGAGGGTGTAGAGACTTCCGGGGAGCTGAAAATGCTCAGCAGCATGAAGGTGGACCTTTTCCAGGGTTTCTATGTGTCAAGACCCAAGCCGTTCTTTATAAATGAGATAAGCGAAGAGATACAGAGGGAGATAGTCAGGTATTACCATCAGTCTGTGGGCAGCGACAAGAAGATCTACCATGCTGCTCATAACGGGACCATAGGCATGGACTATCTGGTAAGAGAGCGGTATAACGGCATAATGGTAGAGTGCAGCGAGCTGGAGATAAACGGAGACACGGCCAGGGAGGGCGTGAATATACCTATCACCGTGAAGGAGGACAACCGTTGCAGGCTGACCCTGAGAAACGTTACGGTAGACGCCGACGGCGGTACCTCTGCCCTGACCCTTGGAAGCGGCAGCCGGGTGGTACTGAATATAGTCGGTGACAACCGGTTCAATAAGGGCGGCATACTGGTGCCTGCAAAGGCGGAGCTGGAGATGGTCGGGGCAGGCAGGCTCACCGTTTCCCCTGAGGCTGTCAGCTGTTTCGGCATAGGCAACGAGTACGACCTCACCTACGGCAAGATCAAGCTGGGCTTGACAGGTGAGCTTGATATAACCGTCTGCGGCGACAACTGCATCGGCATCGGCGGCTGCCGGTCGGAGGAGGACAAGCCCATCGAGATCGACGGCGGTCTTTATAAGATAAGCTGCTCAGGAGCAATGAGTTTAGCTTTAGGCAGCGCAGAGGGCAAGGCTGCGGTCCATATGAGCAACTGCGGCATGAAGATACACGCAGCCTCGGCCAATTTCGTCGGCGTAGGCTCCTTTGGCGGAGATGCTGAGGTAAGAGTGGCTGACGTAAAGCTGGAGATAGACGCCGGCGGCAACACCATGTGCGGGCTTGGTTCCAAGGACGGCGGCAGGGCGGATATAAAGATACGAAACTGCGAGTTCGCCAGCAGGTTCAAGGGCCGTAATATCATCAACATCGGTTCCTATGGGTCTGAAACGGTCTGCGGCATAGAACATTCCTCTGTGAATATCTACAGCGAGGGCGGCACAGTCTCCGGTATCGGGGACAGCTGCGGAGGAGGAAGGGTCGATGTAAAGGACACTGAGGTAAAACTCAGCTTTATGACCGGCAACGGGTTCGCCCTTGGCTGCCGGGACGGTGAGATGACCTTTGTGGGCGGCTCAAAGAAGATAGGCATAAACGAATGATCCGGCTCCCTGAGCGCTGTGAGACTTTGCGGACTCTATAGAAAAAGTATATCAGCTCCCTGAACAGGGGGATAAAAGAGAATGACCAGCACCTATGTCCCGGCAGGAACCTCCTGTCGGGATATTTATATTGACCAATTATTGCGGTCGATTGAAAGGAAATAGTAATTTTTTGCCATAATAAAAAATTGTATATCAAATATGTATAGTCTGTTAAATAGCGCTGAAAGGTAGGTGCGGTGTTTTTATATCAGAATAATCACCAATTTATCCCTATGTTAATTAGTGATGTTTGTAAAAGATTTTTCGCAAAAACTGTTGATTTTTTAGTATCCTTCTGCTATAATATCATATGAAATTCAAAAGAAAATTTTCGTAAAAAATGCTGCTTTTCGTAAATGTTAAAACTACGATAGTATATGTAAAGCCGGGTCAGAATTAGCCTGTCGGGTATGCTCATTATAGCATATGTTAAGTTTATCAGAGAAAATGTTTTCCGGCGCAGCGTTTAGTGGAGGGATAGCTATGACAAAAGATATGACAAAGGGCAGCCCGCTGAAAAACATTCTCAGCTTTGCTCTGCCTATGACTGCGGGCAGTATTTTTCAGCAGCTTTACAATATGGTGGATTCTATAATCGTCGGCCAGTATGTGGGCGTAAAGGCCTTTTCGGCCGTGGGTCTGTTAGGATCGGTGTGCTTTCTGGTCATCGGTACGGCCATAGGTATGTGCAGCGGGTTCTCAATACCTATCGCACAGCGTTTCGGCGCCGAGGACTATAAGGGCATGAGGAAGACGGTCTTTAATGCCGCCGGCCTTGCAGGGGCCATCGCCCTGGTGCTGACATTGCTGACGGTGATCTTCGCCAGACCCCTGCTGAGGGTCATGAGCACACCGGACGACCTGATGAGCTATGCCTACAGCTATATTATCATCATCTTTATGGGTATACCAATAACCATTTTCTACAATCTGCTCTGCGGTATCCTCAGGGCTTTAGGGGACAGCAGGACGCCGCTGAAATATCTGCTCATCTCTTCCGGACTGAATGTAGGCCTGGACCTTACGCTGATAATAGTGTTTAAAATGGGCGTTGCCGGGGCAGCTGTGGCTACCATCGCATCTCAGCTCATAGCCGGGCTGCTGTGCCTGAGATTTATCATCAGAAATCTGGCGGTGCTGAGCTTTGAGGAGGACGAAAAGCATTTCGACCCGGCGCTCATGAAGAACATCTTTGCTCTGGGTATGCCTATGGCCTTCCAGTTCTCTATCACCGCTGTTGGTTCGATAATACTTCAGACTGCCGTCAACAGGCTTGGCTCTGAGTGTGTGGCCGCTATGGCTGCCGGGACCAAGATACAGAATTTCATCGCTCAGCCCATGGAGACCATCGGAGTCACCATGGCTACCTTCGGCGGCCAGAACCTGGGTGCCAGAAAGCTGGACAGGATACACAAGGGAACAAGGACCGCCCTTATGCTCACTCTTGGCTATGCGACGGTCATCACTGTGGCAGTGTTCTTCTTCGGGGACCTGATGGCTCAGATCTTCATCAAGAAAGGCTCGGAGGACTATGCAGTTATCCTTGACAATATCAGGCACTTCCTGCGCTCGACCTGTGTGCTTTATCCTGTGCTGTCCGTGCTTTTCCTATTCAGGAACCTGCTGCAGGGCCTGGGCTTCTCGGCTGTCACCATGCTGGCCGGACTTATCGAGCTGGTGTGCAGGTTCGTGGTGGCTTTCTTCTTTGTGGGCCGCTACGGTTTCAGCGCTGCGGTCTATGCGTCGCCTGTGGCCTGGCTCAGTGCCGCAGTGGTGGTGGTCTGCCTGTATCTCTTCGAGATGAGAAAGGCCGACAGGATAATAAAGCCCGCAAAAAATGCCTGTGCGGCCGCAAATTGAGACTTGACGAAGGGACTGGGATAGGCTATAATTAAAGCAGGGAGATACCCCTGCTTTTTTATTTTATTGAAAGGAATTTCAGCTATGGAAAATAAAGAATACTTCGAGATGCAAAGCGGCGGCGAGACTCTCAGGGGCTTCGTTCTGCGCTCAGAGGGTGAAAATACCCTTGGCACCGTCATCATAAGCCACGGCTTCGGCGGCAACAGCCAGCTTTCCGAGCTTTACGGCAGGGAGCTGACTGGACTTGGGTACAATGCAGTCTGCTTTGATTTCTGCTCCTCGGGGCCGATGTGCAAAAGTTCCGGTGACTCTCATAACATGAGCATACTTACCCAGAAACAGGACCTTTTGCGGCTCATCGGATACGTGAAGGCTCAGTCTTTTGCAAAAGAAGGTGAGCTTATCCTGTTCGGGTTCAGTCAGGGCGGCCTGGTTTCGGCACTGTGCGCCGCAGAGCTTGGCGAGAAAGTCGGCAGGCTGGTGCTGGTCTATCCTGCTCTGGTCATTCCCGATCATATCAGGAGCGGCCGTGCTGCGGACGCTTATTTCGACCCGGAGGATATCCCGGAAACTATCCCCACGGCCATGATGGAGCTGGGCCGCAGATATGCCGAGGACGTGAAGGATATGGACGTTTTCGCCATAATAGGGGCCTACAAGGGGCCGGTCCTCATCGTCCACGGTATGGAGGACGGACTGGTGCCGGTGGACTATTCACGCCGGGCTGCAAAGGTCTATGGGGACGTGCGCCTGACTGAGATACACGGCGACCACGGATTTTTCGGCGCTGGTCAGGACCTGAGCATAAAGATAATAAAGGACTTTCTGAGATAAGCGGATCCCCCTGTAAAGCACAGGGGGATCTTTTATTGGCATACCCCTGAGAGCTCACCGTAACAAAGGACTTCCCCAGCGAATAGTATAGAACAAAAACACCGTCAGGAGGGAGAATATGAGGTCTGAGAGAAAAGGGGAGCACATAAGGGCGGAGATAAGCTGGGAGGAGCTGAGTTCACGGGGCATAAGCAAGGAGGATTTCCGTTCCGGCAGCGGTTCGGCAAAGCTTTTCATCTCGGTCCTTGCCGAGGGGTTAAGGCGTGAGGGACTGATGGAAAGAGACACCGAACACAGGGTCACTGTGGCGGCGGTGGAGGGCGGGATAAGGGTGAGCTTTACTCCTACGGACTGCGGGATCCGTGTTTTTGAGGACTATGAAAAGCTTGTAAGCTTTCTCCGGCAGACCTCTGCCAGGGGGGAGGTCTATCTTTACAGGGGCCGCTGCTGCCTGCTGAATGAGCAGGCCCGTGACCTTGGGGCCGCAAAAATACGGGAGCACGGCACTCTGTTGTGCCACGCTCCCGCAGAAAGAGTCTCTATTGATGATTCAGAAAGGCTTGATGGACCTGATGGCAGCCGCCCTGTCATCGGCGCCGAAGATATATGACCCGGAGACCAGAACGTTCGCCCCGGCCTCACGGCATATTCTGGCAGTCTTCTGGTTAATGC
This sequence comes from Ruminococcus sp., assembly GCA_017478965.1. Lineage (GTDB taxonomy): Bacteria > Bacillota > Clostridia > Oscillospirales > Ruminococcaceae > Hominimerdicola. Next base: position 18,672 of record JAFVCV010000016.1, read on the forward strand.
CCCCGTCAACTTCCAGATAGGCGTCCCTGCCAAGGCTGTCAAGCATATACCTTATCTCACTGACCTTCCCAAGTGTCTCCGGAAGGAACACCTGTCCCCCGAAACCCGGATCGACCGTCATTACCAGAATAAGGTCGGCGCATTCCAGATAAGGCTTCACCGCACTGACCGGTGTGGCCGGCTTGATGGAAACGCCCGCTTTCACCCCACGGGAATGGATCTTGTCAATGACCTCCTGGGGGTCAGCGGCGGCCTCGATATGAAAAGTGATAACGTCGGAGCCAAGGTCCGCAAAATCGTCCACATACCTTATAGGGTCAACTATCATCAGGTGGGTGTCCACCGGGACCTTCAAATAGGGCCTCAGGCTTCTGAGCACCGGTTCACCGAAACTCATGCTCTTGACAAAACTGCCGTCCATGACGTCAAAATGCACCCAGTCCGCCCCGGCAGACTGGATATCGCTCACTTCTTCACCTATTTTTGAGAGGTCGCACCCCAGCACGGAGGCAGAAACTAAAGCATTCATAAAAGCTACCTTCCCGCTTTCAAAATTTTATACCAAATCAATTATACAACATTTACACACCGATGTCAAGCAGTTTTAAAAGCCATGCACAAAAAAGACGGCCGCTGGGCCGTCTTTAATAATTATCCGGTTATTTTACGATGGCAAGCAGGACGCCCGCAGCTACAGCCGAACCGATAACGCCTGCAACATTAGGACCCATAGCGTGCATCAGCAGGTAGTTGGTAGGAACTTCCTCCTGTCCCACCTTCTGGGAGATACGTGCTGCCATAGGAACGGCAGAAACGCCGGCTGAGCCGATAAGGGGATTGATCTTCTTGCCGCTGATGACATACATGAGCTTGCCGAGGAGTATGCCGCAGGCAGTACCAAGACCGAAAGCGACCACGCCAAGTATCATTACCTTGCCGAAGTCAAGGCTGATGACCTTGTCGGCCTGGGTGGTGGCGCCGACTGTTACGCCAAGGAAGATGGTGATGATGTTCATAAGCTCGTTCTGAGCAGTCTTTACAAGTCTGTCGCAGCAGCCGCTCTCTTTGAGCAGGTTGCCGAACATGAGCATACCTACCAGAGGTGCAGCAGAGGGTATCATCAGAGCGATGATGAGAGTTACCAGCACGGGGAAGATAAGCTTTTCCAGTCTTGAGACAGGTCTGAGCTGTCCCATGACCACTGACCTTTCCTTCTTGGTGGTCAGCGCTTTCATTATAGGCGGCTGGATTATCGGTACCAGGGCCATATATGTATAGGCTGCCAGTGCGATGGTACCTACTGAGTTGGAGCTGTTGGCCGTAAGCAGCTTTGAAGAAACGAAGATCGAAGTCGGGCCGTCAGCACCGCCGATAATGGCGATGGATGCACAGTCCGCAGCGCTCATGCCAAGAATGGCGGCGCCTACAAAGGTGAAGAAGATACCGCCCTGTGCGGCAGCACCAAGCAGAAAGCTCCTGGGACTTGCTATCAGCGGGCCGAAATCGGTCATAGCGCCGATACCCAGGAATATCAGCGGGGGATAAACCTGCAATTTAACGCCCAGATAAAGAATATCCAGCAGTCCTCCATGTTCCAGTATCCGGCTGTAGTCAATGAAGTGGTCGTTGACTGTCCCGTCCCTTTCGGTGACTGTCAGATAATCCCAGAATTCCGGGTGATACATCTCTGCAAAGGGCAGATTAGTCAGCAGCATACCGAATGATATGGGCAGCAGCAGCAGAGGCTCAAATCCTCTTGCTACAGCAAGATACATAAATACGAATGAGATAAGTATCATTATAATATTCTTCCAGCCGCCGTCAGCGAAAAATCCCGCAAATCCGGACTCAGAGGCCAGGGCTGAAAGAGTGTCAAGAAACGATTGAATGAGTGTCATTGGTCTTTCACGGTCCTTTCATCAAAATGCCGAAAACTAAAACGGTCTTGTATTTTCGTTAACGCCTGCACTAGCCCAGACAGGTCTCTGCGGCTTAGCAGTCCTCACGCTTTTAAGGACCAGCTTTTTGCCCGTTTCGGCACTCATGGCCGAGATGGCGGCCATTATGACAGCCACGACCTCTTCCTCTATGCCGTCCTCGATACCGTCTCCTGCAGCCGTCACGGACTCAGGCTCGCTCTTCACAATGGCCTCGCCCTCAGCAGCTTTTTCGGCCTTAGCCTTTGCAGCTTTCTCCTCAGCCTCCTTAGCGGCAGCGGCCCTGGCGTTTATGGCCTCGAAGATCTTGCCGTAAAGGGTCACTAACAGTATCAGGATTATAAGTCCGATGAACACCACCGAGATACCTGTGATGACTACGGATGCAACAGTGCCTGAGTCAAGGTCGGTCTTATCTGGCGGTATGGTGCTTGCCATGATCTGAGCAAGCATTTTCTGCATATCGATCATAAGAAAACTCCTAACGTAACTAAATTTGCATACACATTAATTATACACCAGATGTCCGGAAATTACAAGACCTTTTTGGCTTTTTTTATAAAAAAATTTACCCCGCCGGAGATGCCGGCCAGCCGTGGGATTTGTAAAAAATTATAAAATACGGCAAAAACTATATACAAGAGGCGATTTTTGTGTTATAATATATTGAACTGTATCATCACGTATTCTGATGAGAACGGAGACTATTTTCACCGGCGTCTGCCGGGCAGGAAAGGAACGATGATCGGATTGGAGAATAACAATAAGATAACCCTTTACGGTTTCAACAATCTTACAAAGACTCTGAGCTTTAATATCTACGATGTCTGTTATGCCAAGGGAAGCAGGGAGCAGACGGAATATATAGAATATATAGACGAACAGTATAATTCTGAGAGACTGACAAAGATACTCTGCGATGTTACGGAGATGATAGGGGCCAGGGTGCTGAATATCTCCAAGCAGGACTATGAGCCGCAGGGTGCGTCGGTGAACGTGCTCATCGCTGAGAAGGAGCTGGATGAGGCCTCCATAGACCCCTCCTGCAATTTAGGCCGTCTGCCTTCGGCTGACGTTCACGCTCATCTGGACAAGAGCCATGTTACAGTACACACCTTCCCGGAATATCACCCGGACAATTCCATCTCGACTTTCAGGGTGGATATAGACGTGTCCACCTGCGGGACGATCTCGCCCCTTAACGCCCTGAATTACCTTATCGCCAGCTTTGACAGCGACATCATAACCATCGACTATAGGGTAAGGGGCTTCACCAGGGACGTGCTGGGGAAGAAGTTTTTCATTGACCACAATATCACGTCCATACAGGACTATATCGACAGCTCAACGCTGACTAAGTATGACGCCATGGACGTGAACGTATATCAGTCCAATATTTTCCATACCAAGCTGCTCATCAAGGAGATAGACCTGCAAAACTACCTCTTCAAAAAGGACGTTTACGAGCTTGATCCTAAGCAGCGCCTGGATATCACTGACAGTCTCAGGAGAGAGATGATAGAGATATACAGCGGCATGAATATCTACTGACGGCATATGCCGAAGGTCATTTTCAGCTCCCTGCCCCGGCGGCGGGGAGCTTGTCAGAACAGAGGGGGATAGAGATTGACTTCCAGACAAGAGTCTGCGCCCCTTTATGAGGCGCTCAAAAAGCATATGAAGAACCGGGTGGTCAGGCTTGACGTGCCGGGGCACAAGGGCGGGCGCATGAATAAGGAGCTGAAGGCCTTCTTAGGGGAACAGTGCATGGCCTGCGACGTGAATTCCATGAAGAACCTTGATAACCTCTGCCACCCGGTATCGGTCATCAAGGAGGCGGAGAGTTTAGCGGCAGAGGCCTTCGGAGCTGACCATGCCTTTTTTATGGTCGGGGGGACCACCTCTGCGGTGCAGGCAATGGTTTTTACCGCCTGCAAGGCCGGGGATAAGATAATAATGCCAAGAAACGTACACAGGAGCGCTATAAACGCTCTTGTGGTGTGCGGGGCGGTGCCTGTGTACATCGACCCGGGCACCAACAAGCAGCTGGGTATCCCAATGGGTATGTCCGTGGCTGATGTGGAAAAGGCCGTCAGGGAGAACCCGGACGCCAAGGCAATACTGGTCAATAACCCTACCTATTACGGCATCTGCTCGAATATAAAAGAAATAGTCAGGATAGCCCATGATCACGGTATGCTCGCCCTGGCGGACGAGGCCCACGGCACCCACCTGTATTTCGGAGAGGGGCTGCCCTGTTCGGCTATGGCGGCGGGCTGCGATATGGCGGCGGTGTCTATACACAAGACCGGCGGCAGCCTTACGCAGTCTTCACTGCTACTTTGCAGGGATACGGTGTCCGAGGGCTATGTAAGGCAGATAATAAACCTTACCCAGACTACCAGCGGCTCCTATCTGCTGATGGTGTCTTTAGATCTTGCAAGGAAGAACCTGGCGGCGAACGGGAAGGAGCTTTTTGCGAAGTCCGTGGCCTATTCTGATTACGCCAGGGAGGAGATAAACAAGATAGGCGGCTATTATGCCTTCGGCAGAGAGCTTGAGAACGGGGACGATTTTTTCGCCTTTGACAGCACCAAGCTGAGCGTCCACACCAGGGCCATGGGCCTTGCGGGGGTAGAGGTATACGATATACTGAGGGACGATTACGATATCCAGATCGAGTTCGGGGATATCGGCAATATCCTTGCCATCGTCTCTGCCGGGGACAGGGAGCTGGAGATAGAAAGATTCATATCCTCACTTTCGGAGATAAAAAGGCTATACTCAAAGGACCCGACGGGGCTTTTCGACCACGAGTATATAGACCCTCTGGTGGAGATGTCGCCGCAGCAGGCCTTCTACAGTGAGAAAAAGCCCATGTGGATAAACGAGAGCGCCGGGCAGATCTGCGGGGAGTTCGTCATGTGCTACCCTCCGGGGATACCGATCCTCGCACCGGGAGAGCGCATAACAAAAGAGATAATAAGCTATATTGATTACTGCAAGGAAAAGGGCTGCCTGCTCACGGGTACAGAGGACCTGGAGATAAACTATATAAATGTAGTTGTCTGAACAGGCAGTAAAACAGAACAGGAGAACGTTATGGACTTATGGTTTACCGAAAAGCATACGGACGATGTGGATTTCACGATAAAGGTGAGAAAACAGCTCTATTCCGGCAAAAGCTACTATCAGGAGATAGACGTTTTCGATACTTACGAGTTCGGAAGGGTCCTGGTGCTGGACGGCTTTATAATGCTGACGGAGAAGGACGAGTATATCTACCATGAGATGGTGACGGCGGTGCCGATGGCGGTGGAGCCGGATATAAAGAAAGTCCTGGTCATCGGCGCCGGCGACGGAGGAACGGTCAGGGAACTGACCAGATACGAAGGCATAGAGAAGATAGATATGGTGGAGATAGACGAGCAGGTGGTAAAGATCTGCAAGGAATATCTGCCCCAGACCGCCTGCAGGTTCGATGATCCCCGGGTGAGCCTGTATTTTGAAGACGGGCTGAAATTCGTGCGCAGAAAACAGAACGAGTATGACCTTATAATCGTTGACTCAACGGACCCCTTCGGACCCGGCGAGGGACTTTTCACCAAGGAATTCTACGGCAACTGCTATAAGGCCCTTACCGACAGGGGCATACTGATAAACCAGCATGAGAGCACCTACTATGACAGCTATGTGGACATGGTAAAGCGCACCCACAAGCGCATCGGGGCCAGCTTCCCGGTGTGCATGGTCTATCAGGCCCATATACCCACCTATCCCTCCGGTCACTGGCTGTTCGGGTTCGCCTCTAAGAACCTGCACCCGGTATATGATCTGAAGGCCGACCGCTGGAACGCCCTTGGGATAAAGACCAAGTACTACAACACCGAACTGCACAAGGGCTGTTTTGCTCTGCCTAACGATGTGCTGGAGATACTTTCTCAGGACTAGAAAGGGAGGAAAGGGAAAATGCTTGAAAAAAATGTTTCTGCCTTCATAGGCTGCGACTGTGAGTATGAGGAGGCCGCCACGGTGCTTTTCGGAGCGCCCTTTGACAGCACCACATCATTTCGTCCCGGGACCAGGTTCGCAAGCTCCGCCATGAGGAGCGAGAGTTTCGGGATAGAGACCTTTTCGCCATATCAGGACCGGGACCTGACGGATATAAAAGTCTTTGACAGCGGGGATCTGGAACTGCCCTTCGGCTCGACGGAGCAGGCGCTCAGAGACATCGAGGAGAGAACGGAGACTATTTTTGCGGACGGGAAAATGCCCTGTATGATAGGCGGGGAGCATCTTGTGACCTTAGGGGCCGTCAGGGCGGCGGTAAAGAGGTACCCGGAGCTGCATATCATACAGTTCGACGCCCATGCGGACCTGAGAGAGGATTATCTTGGGGTGAGGCTTTCCCATGCCTGTGTGCTGAGAAGGTGCCATGACCTGGTAGGGGACGGCAGGATATTCCAGTTCGGTATCCGCAGCGGCGAGCGGGAGGAATTTGAATTTGCAAAGCAGCATACCTTTATGAACAGGTTCACATTTGACAGACTGGAGGAGGCGGTGAAGAAGATCGGCAAGGCGCCGGTATACTTCACCCTTGACTTAGACGTACTGGACCCGGCGGAATTCCCGGGGACGGGGACGCCGGAGGCAGGCGGAGTCAGGTTCACGGAGCTTTTAAAGGCCATCAGGACCATAGGGGAGCTTGATATAAAGGCATTTGACATGAACGAGCTTTCACCTGTCTACGACCAGAGCGGCAGATCGACAGCTCTGGCCTGCAAGCTGCTGAGAGAGATGCTGCTAAGGTTCAGCCGCTGATGATGAGGACGGATTGTTTAATAATAACAAAAACAGAAAGGAACGATGTAAAATGTCAAGAGCGTTGATAATAGGAGCCGGCGGAGTAGCAGGCGTGGTGATACACAAGTGCTGTCAGAACAGCGAGGTGTTCACTGATATCTGCATTGCCAGCCGCACGAAGTCCAAGTGTGATAAGTTCAGGGACGAGCTTAAAGACAAGACAAAGACCAACATCACCACCGCACAGGTGGACGCTGACAATGTGCCGGGGCTTGTAGCGCTGATGAAGGAGTACAAGCCCGATATCTGCATAAACGTTGCCCTGCCCTATCAGGACCTGCACATCATGGACGCCTGCCTGGAATGCAAGGTGGACTATCTTGACACCGCAAACTATGAGCCTGAGGATACCGCAAAGTTCGAGTACAGCTGGCAGTGGGCATATAGGGAAAGGTTCGAGAAAGCAGGCATAACCGCCATACTCGGCTCAGGTTTTGACCCGGGCGTGACCGGCGTTTTCTGCGCCTATGCACAGAAGCATTATTTCGACGAGATAAACTATATAGATATCCTTGACTGTAACGGAGGCGATCACGGTTATCCCTTTGCCACGAACTTCAACCCTGAGATCAATATCCGTGAGGTAAGTGCCAAGGGCAGCTATATCGAAGACGGCAAGTGGGTAGAGACTGAGCCCATGGAGATAAAGAGGGTATATAACTTTGACGGGGTAGGCGAGAAGGATATGTATCTTCTCCACCATGAGGAGCTGGAGAGCCTGGCCCTTAACATCAAGGGCATCAAGCGCATAAGGTTCTTCATGACCTTCGGGCAGAGCTATCTTACCCATCTGAAATGCCTGGAGAACGTGGGAATGACCTCCATCGAGCCTATCATGTATGAGGGCAGATAGATAGTGCCTTTGCAGTTTTTAAAGGCTGTACTGCCGGATCCGGCCTCTCTCGGTCCAAGGACCAGGGGCAAGACCAATATCGGCTGCATATGCCACGGCAAGAAGGACGGCAAGGAGCAGCACTACTATGTTTATAACATCTGCGACCATCAGGAGTGCTACAGGGAGGTCGGTTCCCAGGCTATAAGCTATACCACCGGTGTTCCGGCCATGATAGGCGCTATGATGGTACTGACGGGCAAGTGGAAAAAGCCGGGTGTTTACAACGTGGAGGAATTTGACCCTGATCCGTTCATGGAGGCTCTTAACAAGTGGGGGCTCCCCTGGAAGGAGAATTTCGACCCTGTCCCCGTACCCTAGTCTGCCCTCGGCCGGGCCGCCCTCGGCCGGGCCGGTCGATCCGCCTATTATTGGGGTGATATAAAGAAGGGGCTTGTGAGACGGCGGGGCTTTACTATGCGGCGAGATGTTGGGCCGCCATACTATGCGGCGAGATGTGGGCCGCTATATAATGCGGTTAGTTGTGGGGCTGGCACATAATGCGGCAAGATGTGTGGCTGCCATACTTTGCAGCGAGATGGTCAGCTCACAAAGAAGTAAAGCTCACCCAAAACAAAGATCTTTGGAAAAAGGGGCAGGGGAAGCCGTTTCTTTGGCCCTGAAAAGCAGCGATGACAAAAACAGCCAAACCAGTGACGGAAAACAAAAAGGAGGAATGAAAAATGACGATCTTCATTGACGACGTTGAATTCAAGACCGAGCCTATGTTCTGGGAGTATATAAGCAAGAGCTTCGGCAAGGGCGCAGAGGGCATAAAGGACAAGGAGGGCCTGAGGGCCGCTATGCTCGAAAGACCGGACGAGGTGGAGTTCTACTTCTATGACTATGAGGACATTATCCCCGAAATGGAGGACTTCGCACAGGATATCGCAGAGTTCCTTGACGCTCTGAAAGCCGAGAAAAAGGATCTGAAGATCTACTACAGGAGCGGGGCTGACGGACTTTGATATACCCTTTCAGGACCGATATCACAAAGCTTGAAACGCCCTGCTATCTGGTCAGCGAGGAAAAGCTCAGAGAAAACGGCAGGATACTCAGAGAGGTCAGGGAGAGGACGGGCTGTAAGATACTTTTAGCCCAGAAGGCCTTTTCCATGTATTCGGCCTATCCTGTGCTGAAAGAATACCTTGACGGCACTACTGCCAGCGGCCTTTATGAAGCAAGGCTGGGATATGAGGAGTTCGGCGGCGAGACTCATGTTTTCAGCCCGGCCTATAAGGCGGAGGATATGGCTCAGCTGGTGAAGATATGCGGCCATATAGTTTTCAACAGTTTTTCTCAGCTGGAAAAGCACAGCGCCGCTGTCAGGAGCGCCGGACGGCACATCTCCGTGGGACTGCGGTGCAATCCCCTTTATTCGGAGATAGAGACAGCTATCTACGACCCCTGTTCGCCGGGGTCAAGACTGGGCGTCGTTCCACAGGTCTTTGAGGAACACGGCCTGCCTGACATAGTGGAGGGACTTCATTTTCACACCATGTGCGAGCAGGGGGCCGATGTACTGGCCAGGACGGTGCCGCATATCGAAAAGCATTTCGGAAAGTACCTTGGACGAATGAAATGGCTGAATTTAGGCGGCGGACATCACATCACAAAGCCAGGGTACGATGTGGGGCTGCTATGCGAAACGGTGAACTATCTCCAGGACAAGTACGGCCTGAGGGTCATACTGGAGCCGGGTGAGGCCTGCGCACTTAACGCCGGGTGGCTCATCACCGAGGTCCTGGAGACCGGGCGCAATGTTACCGGCTTTGCCATCGTTGACACCTCTGCGGCCTGCCATATGCCGGACGTGCTGGAGATGCCTTACCGGCCGGAGATGATAGGAGCAGGGAGACCCGGGGAAAAGCCGTATTCCTACCGCCTGGGGGGGCCTACCTGCTTAGCCGGGGACGTTATCGGGGAGTATTCCTTCGACCGGCCCCTGAGCCCCGGAGACAGGCTTGTCCTGTGCGACATGGCGATATATTCCATGTGCAAGAACAACACCTTCAACGGTATGCCCCTGCCCGCTATATATCTGGAAGATACCCATGGGGAGCTTAGAAAGGTCAAGAGCTTTTCCTATGAGGATTTCAAGATGAGACTGTAAAAGCTTTCCCCCGCTCAGACGGGGGAAATGAATAACAATAATCTTACTAAAGGAGAGATCACAGTGAAAAAGGCAATAGTTTTAACGATCGTTTTAGCAATGGCAGGTCTGACCGCCTGCGGGAGCACTGAGTCTGAAACAACTGACACTGCTGCTGCCACGACCACCACAGCTGCAACAACAACTTCTGAACCTGAGACAACAACAACTGCCGC
>JAFVCV010000017.1 GCA_017478965.1 Ruminococcus sp.
GCATAGATGATGACCGTAGTCGTCTCGGAAAGGTCGGAAAGGATACGCCTTAGGTCCGCCATATCTTCCTTGGAAAGGTCCTCTGCACGAAGGTCGTTTATGGCCACAACTACCCTTTCAGCGAACATCGGCAAGGCCTCGCAGGCGTCAAGTAGGGCGGCAAGATCAAGCTGCTTGCCTACGAACCGGTGAAGGTTCATGAACTGAGCGTCACCGGGACAAAGGGTCCTGATAAGCTTGGCTGCAAAGCTCTCCACCGCAGCGCTGTCCTGCCCGTACAGGTAGTAAAGGCTGGAAGGCTTCCCGCTTTTTATATTCTTAGTCAGAAGTGTAGGATTGATCGAAGGCATAGTCAAGTCTCCTTAAAACCTGTTCTTGCGTAAACATCTCCACAGGGTACTGCATCTCGGTAAGGTCATAGACCTTCTCTCCGGCAGTCATATAGCCAGGTCCCAGAAAGATATCCTCCCCGCAGCTGATAAGAAATCCATCATCGGTGCAGGTGACTTTCAAGAGGCCGTTATCGGCTGTCTGTCCCTGGCAAATTACAGCATAGCGCTCTTCAAGCTCCGGATCGGATTCAGTGAGCACCTCATCTGTGACGAATACCCGCTCCGGCATAAAGCAGAACCTTTCCGGATAATCGGCAGCAACCATGGTACCTTTACGGCTTATGAAAGCCAGCTCCACGCTGTAGACTCCTCTGTTTTCGATAAAACGCTGGACCGCACTGTCCCTCCTGCCACGGCAGTTCACATCGAAGATATATGCCCTGCCCCTGATGTTCAGTATATACTCCGTCCCCTTACCGGCGGGGATAGCAGTAACTGTAGGCTCCGAGACAAGTCTGGAGATATCGGCGCAGACAGACCACAGGAACATGACAGAGACTCCTATAAGGGCAAATGTCCTCCTGCGGGCGCTGATGCTGACAAAGGCGGCCAGAAACGAGGTAGAAATGACCGTCAGCAGCAGCGGCAGTCCTGAGGTGCTCACATAACAGAAAGGCAGCGTCGAGATAAAGTCAGTACAGAAAAGTGTCAGCTTTACAGGCAGCGAGGATATGAGCAGGACGGGACCGGCTATATATATAAAGCCGCCTGTTATAAGTATTATAAAGCAGAGCATGAGTGAAAAAACGCACATAGGCACCAGCAGGATATTAGAGAGCACCGCCGCAGCGGATACCCCTCTGAAAAGCAAGGCCGATGCCGGGGCTGTGAAGAAAAGGACCCTCATTGAGGTCAGTGTACTTTCTTTGAAAAAGCCTGACAGTGATGGGGTATTTTCCTTTTTCTGCCCCTCATCAAAACACAGGGCCAGCACTGCTGAAAAGCTCAGGACAAAGGAGGGCGATACCGAGCTGTAAGGCTCGGCAGCTGTAAGCAGCATGGCGCAAAGGCCAAGGGAGTTCAGCCCATCGCTTTTTCTGCCAAAGAAAAAACCGCTGCGGGACAAGGTCAGCATAAAAGCAGCCCTTACCACACTTACAGAAAGCCCTGAAAACAGGGCGAAAGACCAGATAACGGCCAGATAGACACAGAATGCTACCTTTCTTACCGGCAGCAGACGGCTGAGTATCGCACTGAGAAGTACGCTCAACAGCACCAGATGGGTGCCGGAAACAGCAAATATATGCCCAAGGCCGCAGCGGTACATAGCGGTCTTCATGGCGGGGGTCATCTCGCTCTTGTCACCGCAGAGCATAGCGGAAAGAAAAGCGCCCTCCCTGCCGGGCAGCTCCTCATTGATGATACTGAATAGCCTGTCACGGTAAAGACGGACGAGCCGCATCAACGGATGCTTTATCTTACCGGAGCGTACAGCGGAGCAGTCCTGGGCGCCCTCTAAGAACACACCTTTGGAGTAATAGTACTTTTCAGCCTGAAAGCTTACGCTGTCTCTGATCCTTTCCACAGGACCTGTGACGGTGATGCCCTCATAATAGTCGAAACTGTCAGAGGGCAGCGTGAACCTTATCCTGGTCACTGCGCCGCCTGCCCTTCCTTTTACGGTAACGGCGTCATAGTCCGGCGAGATCTGGGTGAAGTCCTCCACATATCCCTCGAAGGTCACAGTCTTCCCGTCCAGGGCGATCAGCGGCTCATAGGTCAGCCTGGTATAAAGCTCAAAGGAAAGCATACCCAGAGAAAAGAACAGAAAACAGGTCAGAGCCTGCTTTCTGTAGTCCTTCAAAAAACCGAATGCAGCGGCGGCGACAGCGAAAGCGGACAGCAGGAAGACCGTGTTGAAGCTCCCCCGGAATGCTGATGCCAGCATTGCGGCAGCCACAAAGGAAAATCCTGCATAGGCACACTTTCGTGTCATGTTCTGTCACCGTCCTGCTTATTTTTTATCCTGCGGGCCAGGTCAGGGGTCTGCCTGCCAGAACGTGGAAGTGGATATGGAACACGCTCTGTCCGGCGCTCTCGCCGCAGTTGGAGACCACTCTGAATCCGTCCTTCATGGCCTCGTTTTCCTTGGAAAGCCTGGCGATGACCTCATAGATATGAGATATCACAGCGCTGTTCTCCTCTGTAACATCGCTGAGCCTTGAGATATGCTCCCTCGGGATGACCAGATAATGCACAGGAGCGGTGGGAGCTATATCCTCAAAAACATATACCAGCTCGTCCTCATAGATCTTCTTCGAGGGTATCTCCCCGGCAGCTATCTTACAAAACAGACAATCATTCATCTTTATGACCTCCTTATCACTTTACGAACTCTGCCACTGTCTCACAGGCTTTGGCGAGGGCTGTCTCTATCAGACCTGCATCGCCTATGCCTGCCATGGCGGAATCGGGTCTTCCGCCGCCCTTGCCGCCGGTGATAGCAGCGATCTTTCCGGCGATCTTTCCGGCGTGAGCGCCCTTTGCCACGGCGTTCTTGCCGCAGGCCGTCACAAGGTTGGACTTGCCCTCGTTGGTGCAGGCGATGATAACAACAGCGTCAGCATCGCTGCCCTTGATGTCATCAGCCATTTTTCTCAGCACATCTGGCTTTACGCCGGTAAGTGAAGCGCAGGATACCTTGACGCCTCCAACCTCAGTGAACTCATCGAGCAGTGACTTTGCCCTCATAGCAGCCATCTCGCCCTCCAGGCGGTCTCTTTCCTTCTCTAAAGCCTTTATCTCCTGCATAACCGTCCTGCATCTGTTTACCAGCTCAGCAGGATTGTTCAGTTTGAGAGTATCAGCGGCCGAGCTGATAGTCTGGGCGTTGGAATTGAGCATTGCCAGCACCCCTGTGCCTGTAACTCCCTCGATCCTTCTTACGCCGGAGGCTACGGAGTTCTCGGAAACTATCTTGAAAAGGCCTATCTTCGAGGTATTGTCAAGATGAGTACCGCCGCAGAACTCGATAGAGGCTGTCTCGCTCTCATCGCCCATGGTGACCACCCTGACGGTCTCGCCGTATTTCTCGCCGAAAAGGGCCATAGCGCCAAGCTTCTGTGCCTCGGCGATCGGCATCTCCTTCATGGTGATTTCAAGAGCATCAAAGATATACTTATTGACCAGGGCCTCCACCTGTGCTTTCTCCTCCTCGGTCATGGCCTCGAAGTGGGAGAAGTCGAAACGGACTCTCTGGCTATCGACCAGCTGTCCGGCCTGGTGAACGTGTTCACCCAGTACGGTCCTGAGGGCGGACTGGAGAAGGTGAGCGCAGCTGTGGTTGCGCATTGTGGCCAGTCTCTTTTCCCTGTTTACCTTAAAGCATATTTTCTGACCGACGGTAAGAGTCCCCTCGGTGATCTTCACCTTCAATGCGAACTTTCCGCCTACGGCCTTCTGGGTATCAAGGACCTCACCCCTGCCGGTGTCGGTCGAAACAAGACCTGTGTCGCCGGCCTGTCCGCCGCTCTCAGCATAGAAACAGGTGCGGTCGGGAACGACATACACAGTCTCCCCTGCACCGGCAGACTCTATAAGCTCATCCTCGGCGGCCATATAGGAAAGGGTCCCCTCGTCCTCCATGCGGTCATATCCTGTGAAGACAGTGGAAACATTCCTGTCGATCTTATGGAAAACGGTCTCCTCAGCGCCCATATAGCCCTGGCCCTTATGAGCGGCCTGCGAAGTCTCTCTCTGTCTCTGGTAAGCGGCAGCATAGCCCTCCTCGTCAACAGACAGGCCCTTTTCCTCCAGTATCTCCCTCGTCAGGTCGATGGGGAAACCGTAGGTATCGGAAAGCTTGAAACAGCTCTCGCCGTCCAGGGTCTTTTCGCCCTTCTTTTCCATATCCTCGATATACTCTTCCAGTATCTTCATGCCCCTGTCAACGGTGGCGTTGAAGTTCTGCTCCTCGGTGGTGAGCACCTTTACGATATAATCGTACTTTTCCTCCAGCTCGTTATACTCGCACTTATTGCACTCCACCACTGTCTTCACCAGGTCCTTTAAAAACAGGCCGTTGATGCCAAGGAGCTTACCGTGGCGGACAGCTCTTCTGATGAGTCTTCTCATTACATAGCCTCTGCCCTCGTTGGAAGGCAGAACGCCGTCAGACGCCAGAAAAACTGCGGCCCTGATATGGTCGGTGATGACTCTTATAGAAACGTCCTTCTTATACTCGCTGCCGTATTCGCAGCCTGCGATCTTGCACACATGGTCCCTGATAGCCTTGACTGTATCCACGTCAAAGATAGACCCAACGTCCTGCATAAGGGCGGCCAGTCTCTCAAGGCCCATGCCGGTGTCGATATTCTTCTGTGCTAAGGGGGTATAGGTGCCGTCCTCATGTCTTTCAAACTGAGTGAATACCAGATTCCAGAACTCCATATACCTGTCGCAGTCGCAGCCTACCTTGCAGGTGGGCTTTCCGCAGCCATACTTCTCTCCCCTGTCGAAATAGATCTCGGAGCAGGGGCCGCAGGGTCCGTCTGTGCCGGCCTCCCAGAAGTTGTCCTCCTTGCCCATACGGACTATCCTGTCCATATCAAGGCCAATGTCCCTGTGCCAGATCTCCTCAGCCTCATCGTCGTCCTCATAAACGGAAACATAGAGCTTTTCTCTGGGGAGTTTAAGGACCTCGGTCACATATTCCCATGCCCAGGCTATGGCCTCCTTCTTGAAATAGTCACCGAAAGAGAAGTTGCCGAGCATCTCGAAATAGGTGCCGTGGCGAGCGGTCTTTCCTACGTTTTCGATATCGCCGGTCCTTATGCACTTCTGGCAGGTGGTCATCCTTGCTCTGGGAGGAACTTCCTGACCGGTGAAATAAGGTTTCAGCGGCGCCATACCTGCAACTATCAGCAGCAGGCTCTTGTCGTTCTGGGGAACGAGAGGATAGCTCTTATGCCTCAGACACCCCTTGCTCTCAAAGAATTTCAGATACGACTCACGCAGATCGTTCAAACTTGTCCATTCCATTTTTTATCATTCCTTTCAGTATCAGTGACGAATACCCAGCCTTCAAACAAAAACAGCCCCGCCCCTGAACATGGGACGAAGCTGCAAACTCCGTGATACCACCCAAATTGACAAGACATACAGACACAAAGTCCTTCCGTCCTATCCCCTCGACACCTTTAACGCAGGCGCTACGTCGCTGTTTTCACAGCGCAGGCTCAGGTCAGCCACCGCCGCCTTGACGAAAGCTCGCACCCACCGCTTTCTCTCTGTAGTCAGGCTAAACGGATAATTCCGTCACAGCATTTACGATATACCACTATTATAAAACAAAAATCCTTTCTTGTCAAGGGGGGGACAGCCACAAAACGCAGTCTGCTTTGTTCAAAAAAGAGGACAGCTTATACGAACTGTCCTCTTTAAACAGATCATCATTTAATTTCCATCATCAATGCCACACTATCCTTGAAACCGACCTTGTATGCTGCCCTCATCTCTGAGTCGCCGGTACCGCTCACGCAGTCGAGTATCTTTTGGAATACATTGATCTGCCCGTCAGTTAGCGAATCTTCAGACGGGATACAGAGCTTATTATACTCGTCGGAGAGCTCAGTAACGTGAATATCACCCACATGGAGGTCGTAAGTCATATCGATCATCATAATTCGACCTTTCGGTTATCTCAAACACTATTCTTATTTTACCGTTTAAGCTGTTTTGGAATGGTGTTCCAAACTGTCATTTACAAAGGTGCAGGGGCAAGCTCTCTCGATATCGACCTTGATGAGCAGCTGGCAGCAGCCTGGTTCGTGCCGTTTGCAGCAGCTTTACTCGAATTCTGCATATGTCCTTACGCCGTCAAGACCCTCAGGCTCGCCGTAGGGGTCAAGGAAAACACCCTCCACATAGTATTCCACGGCTTCGGCGATGTCCCGGCGTTCCCTGCTGACTCCGAAGGGCAGGACGGCCCAGGACCTCAGGTCTTTAAGGACAGCCAGAGCCTCATCTAAAGTATCGTAGAAGTTAAAGTCATGCTCATATGCTTCGGACTGGAGGTCACGGGTAAAGCCCTTTTCCTTTTCTCTGGAACCGATCGGGAACATGACTACATTGGTGCGAAAGACCATATAGACCTTTCTGCGTTCTCCAGGTCCCACGGTGAAAAGGTCAGTTACCGTCGTTTCGAGAGCGCCGGCAAGAGAAAGAGCCATTCCGACGCTCATAGTCTCCAGTGGGGCCTTGCCGAACTCATATCTGCTCAGGGTCCCGGCACTGACACCGCTGCGTTCTGAAAGCTCCTTCTGGCTGAGTCCCCTGGAAAGCCTAACCTCTCTGAGCCTGTTCCTTAGCCTTCTCTCCATGAGCGGCCCTCCTTCTTGTCTTTACGGCTATAATAAAAGACCGCCTGTGAAAGACGGTCTTGAAAGCGCAGATGGAGAGATTTGAACTCTCGCGACGGTATTGCCGCCCTACCGCATTTCGAGTGCGGACCCTTCAGCCACTTGGGTACATCTGCGTACTGTAAACAGCTTATACATTATAACACAGTCTGAAAAAAAAATCAAGTACTAACAGAAAAATTTTTTCAGACCTCTTCAACAGTGCTGCCGGACTCTGCGCTCTCAATAAATCTCTCCCTGAAGACAGTTCGCCTTGCCAGCTCGTCGGCGCCTATCCCAAGGGCAGAGATACAGACCCAGATAAAGGAAAAGATAAAGCAGATCTGCCCGTCAAAATTCAGGGGAAGAGAGCGGTAGTTCCATATTCCCATTCCCAGGCGGCGGTTCAGTATCTCCCCGGTCAGCAGCTCACAGGCAGTGATGAAAAAGGCAGATATCAGCACAGCACTGACAAAGCTCTGCCTGCCGCAGCGTCTCTCGCCGTTAAGTATATGGATCACCGAAAAACACAGTCCCCCAAGAACGCCCATGGAGATATGAGAATATCCCCTGCCAAGGACCTCCAGTCCACCGTAGATAAATGCGCCTATCGTCATGAGCCTTGCATATTCAAGAAATTTTTTCATAAAAACACCGCCTTCCCCATACTATTCTGTACGGAAAACGGCGGTGTTATTCACAAAGCGATCAGCGCTTTTCTCATACCTGCCAGCTGTTGAGATATTTTTCCTGCTCGTCAGTGAGCTTATCTATCTCCAGGCCCCAGAATCTGAGCTTTCTGTTTGCGACTTCGTTATCTATCTCCTCAGGGACGTAGATCACCTTCTCGCTGAGCTTGTCCCTGTTCTTCACCAGATAGGCCGCTGACAGAGCCTGAATAGCGAAGGACATATCCATTATCTCAGCCGGGTGGCCGTCCCCGGCAGCAAGATTGACCAGTCTCCCCTCACCTATAACGTAAACGCTCCTGCCGTTCGATAGCCGGTATCCGTCGATATTGTTCCTTGCAAGCCAGGTCTTTTCGCAGTTCTTCCTGAGCCAGGCCACATCGACCTCACAGTCAAAATGTCCGGCATTGCAGAGTATAGCGCCGTCCTTCATATTCATAAAGGACTTTTCGGTTATGACGTCCTTACAGCCGGTCACAGTGACAAAGAAGTCGCCTATCTTAGCAGCCTCCTCCATCTTCATTACCTTAAAGCCGTCCATAACGGCCTCCATAGCCTTGACAGGGTCTATCTCAGTGATGATGACGCTGGCGCCAAGGCCCTTGGCCCTCATGGCCACCCCCTTGCCGCACCAGCCATACCCAGCCACCACTACGTTCTTTCCGGCGACTATCAGGTTAGTGGTCCTGTTGATGCCGTCCCATACCGACTGGCCTGTGCCGTAACGGTTGTCGAAAAGATACTTGCACCTGGCGTTATTTACGAGCACCATGGGGAATTTCAGCTCCCCTGCCTTATTCATGGCGATGAGCCTGATTATACCGGTAGTAGTCTCCTCACAGCCGCCGATGACGTCAGGGATAAGCTCCGGATACTCGTTATGGATAAGGTTCACCAGGTCTCCGCCGTCGTCAATGATGATATTGGGTCCGACCTTTACGACCTCAGAGATATGGCTGTGGTACTCCTCAGCAGTTGCGCCGTGCCATGCGAAGACATTCAGCCCGTCATGGGCCAGCCCGGCAGCCACATCGTCCTGAGTGGAAAGCGGGTTGCTGCCGGTGACATACATATCGGCGCCGCCCGCAGCCAGGACCTTGCACAGGTAGGCTGTCTTTGCCTCCAGATGGATAGACAGGGCCACCTTCAGTCCCTTAAAAGGCTGTTCTTTCCTAAAATCCTCCTCAACGCTCCTGAGAAGAGACATATTCTGTCTGACCCAGTCGATCTTGCGCTTGCCGCTTTCCCAGAGAGCGGGATCTCTTATTATACTCATTTTTCATTGTCCTTTCTATAATAGATGCCAATAACATTATACACTAAGGCGTAGATTTTTTCAAGTACTTTCGCAAATTTCTATTTGCAGCGGATCTGAGGAACGCTGGTTAAGTCAAACTGAACAGCTGTAAAAACGAAAGGCCGCTCCAAACCAACGGAACGGCCTGGTAAGTATTCAAGATCAGCAAACAGTCAGATGATATCATCTTCCTGGTTAGGAATGTTCAGCTGTTTCTTAGGGACACGCTTTATGGGGTCATATACCCACTTTTTGCAGGCGTAGTCAGCGTCCACAAGGCCCTGTTTTTCGCAGAGTACTTTATTGCCCTCTTTGGAACGGTTGCCGTAAGCACAGTATGAACACGAGGGTGATATCCTGTTACCGAAAAAATTCTTTTTTGCCATTTACAATGCAGCTCCTTTGCGAAAAAAAATGTGAAAAATCCTCTATCAAACTAAGTATATTATAGCACACTCATTCCGAAAATACTAGACTTTTCTTTAAATTTAATAAAAAAATCATTAATATTAGACATATTGACGGAATAAAATTGTTCACATTGAACAAAAGCTTATTCTGGGCCGTAACGGCGATATTATCAGGCAGCATAAGGGGCCTGAGAAGGCGGCAGAGAAGGGCTGAAAGGGCTGCGGCGGGGACCCTGGAGATAAGAAACGGGACCAGGGACAGGTCAGGGTTTTTCAGAGCACAAAGCTGCAGGACTATGCAAAGCCCCCCGAAGGAGCAGAGGGCTGCTATGGCAGGGAGCAGGCCGTATGGGTTGCCGTTCAGATTTGTTAAACCGGTTATCTCAAAACAGCTTTTGATGAGCACAACGGTGTTGTTCAGACCGTCCTCCCGACCAAAGATCAGTACATCGGCCAGGGCCAGGACCGCCGAAAACATTACTATCATCACGCAGACAGAGAACATGGACCTGCCGGCGGAAAGAACGCTGTCTGTCAGAAGTTCAGATGAGAGTTCAGTTTTACTTCCTGCCGGAGCAGCCTGCGGTCTGAAAAGACGTGATATGAAAAAGGCTGCGGTCAGCTCTGCACCGGCCACCGAAAGAAATATAAGGGTCCCTGCACGGGTGCTGCCGAAGACCGCTAGGCCCACTGTGCCGCTATAGAACACAGGTCCCCCACAGTAACAGCAGCAAGCCATAAGAGATGCGCTGCGCTTATCAGTGAGTTTATCCTCATAAAGCTCAGAAAGGAGCCTTATCCCCACCGGATAGCCTGCAAAACAGCTGATGACAAAGACTGCGAACAGGCTGTCAGGAAGATCAAGGAGCTTTTTCAGCGGATAGAGCAAATAGGACAGAAAGCCCGAAGCCCCTGTCTTTATCAGGAGCGTTGAAACTGCCATAACTGCGAAGAGGGACGGTATTATGACATTAAGACACCGGAAGACCGCCTCTTTGACCGCAGCGGCTACTTCTGCGGAAAACACCGTCAGCATAAGACACAGTGCTGAAAGGCCAATACACAGGAATGCGGACAGCTTGCCGCTGTATTTTTCAAGTCTCATTTTTATTCCCCCTTTTTTTGAAGTATATGCTAAGGATCCGGATAATATAATTTTAATATGAGATCTCTGAAAGGAACGGAGTGATAGATTTGAGAAGATTTCCGCTGCTGAGTTTTTTCGGACTGGCCAGGGAGATGATGTACCTGCAGTCCTATGTAAGGATAAACGACAACACCTCTGCGGTCGTAGAAAACATCAAAAGGATATGCAGCTGTACCGACGTATGCACAAGGGTACTGACGAGCAGCTTTGAGATCGAGATCTGGGGGCAGGGTCTGAGCCTGACCTCATATTCTCAGGACAGTGCAGAGATAAGGGGGACCATCGAGCAGGTCAGACTGGTGTCAAGAAGACTGAGGGACGGTGACAGATGATGCTTGGAGGGATAGGTTATGAGGTGTACGGTGACAGCTTTGACAGGCTGTACAGGCTCATTATCGGAAAAAACATACCTGTGGAGGGGCTTTGCGAAAGAGGCGGCACCCTTACGTTCCGGCTGAGTGCGGAACACTGTCTCAGGGCAGAGAGGGCTATGCGGAAACTGGGGCATGAATTCAGGCGGACCGAGAAATACGGACTTGTCAGGACACTGAGCTTTTTTGCAGGCCGGCCTGGACTGCTGGTCGGAACGGCGCTTAGCTGCGGTCTGATGTGGTATTACTCAGATGTGATACTTATAGTAGACGTCCAGACCGAAAATGACGCCATAAGGGAACAGGTCATGAACGTTCTGGAGGACCGGGGCATAATACCCGGAAAGTACATTCCCGACATTGACTACGCAGTGGAGGAAAGGGCTTTAAAGAAAAACATAGACCTTATCTCCTGGGCGGGCATCTCACGGACAGGCAGCGGGATAAGCGTGGACGTGGTGGAAAACATTCCTGCCGAGAAAGGTATCCACACCGGTATGCCCTGCGACCTGGTCGCCTGCGAGGACGGGGTCATCGAGAAGATCGAGCTTTACGAGGGGCAGCTCATGATCCCCTTGGGCAGCGGGGTCGTAAAGGGAGACACCATCGTAAGCGGTACAGTCACTACAGAGAAAAGCGCTTTTACAACTGAGGGTGAGGTAAAAACCAGCAGGACCGACTATGTGAAGAGCGTGGGAAAAATATACGGGACCTTTACCCGAAAAATGGTATTCAGACAGGACTTCGGTTCCATGGAAAAGACCGAGACCGGCCGCAGGGAGACTCTTCACAGTCTGAAAGTCTTCAGCGCAGAGATACCCCTCTATTTTCAGGTCCCGGAGGGATTTTTTGACGCCGAGCTGAGTGTAAAGTCTCCGGTAGTGAATGGGTTCACTATGCCCTTTGCCCTGAATGAGGTCACTCTCACCGAATTTGACTACCGGCCATCGGTGCTGACGGAGGAGGAGGCCCTTGACATGGCGGGCGAGAAGGCATATATCTATGAGCAGGATTTTCTTAAAGATCACAGGCTCATAGACCGTCAGACAAAGATCAGGACAGACAAAAACGGTGTGGAGCTGGAGGTGAGCTACACTCTTTACGGGCTGATGAGCAGGGAGCGTGAATTCTTTGCGCCCAGGACAAGACCGGAGGAGTATCCGCCAAAAGCCGGGGAATGATATAAAGACCGAAAAAGCGTATCATAAAAAGGTAAAAAAAGTGTTATTTGTGTTGCAATTTCAGAATAAGTGTGTTATAATAAACAGGAGTAGCAAAGTCGGCAGAAAGCTTTTTTATCCTGCCGAAATCTGATCTCCCGGAGGAACTTTAATGGCAGAAAAGACCGTCAGCGTTGACAATATGGAAACTATGCTCGCCCTTTTCGGCAGCTATGACGAAAACGTCAACCTGATACAGAGAGAGTATGATGTGGTCATACTGGGACGGGGCGAAGATATAAAGGTCACAGGCGAGGAGGCCGGGGTATTCAATGCCTGCGAGGCTATCGACGGGCTGATGACTATGATAAGAAACGGCGAAAAACTGAATGAGCAGAGCATAAGGTATGTTTTTTCCCTTGTAAGGGAGGGACGGGCATATGAGCTTAGCCGTATGGGGGACGACGGCATATGCGTCACTATAAACGGCAAGGTCGTAAAGCCCAAGACCTTAGGTCAGAAAAGATACGTGGACTTCATAAGGAAGAACACCATTGTACTTGGCATAGGCCCTGCGGGGACGGGCAAGACTTATCTGGCAGTAGCCATGGCGGTAAAGGCTTTCAAGGCTCATGAGGTGGAAAAGATCATACTGACCAGGCCGGCGGTGGAGGCCGGGGAAAAGCTGGGGTTCCTGCCCGGAGACCTTCAGAACAAGGTAGATCCCTATCTGAGGCCGCTTTATGATGCTCTTTTTGAGATGCTGGGGCCGGAGTCCTTTGCAAGACAGCAGGAGCGGGGTTGTATAGAAGTTGCGCCCTTAGCTTACATGAGAGGGCGGACCCTGGACAATGCTTTTATTATCCTTGACGAAGCACAGAACACCACCAACGAACAGATGAAGATGTTCCTGACCAGGCTGGGGTTCAATTCCAAGATCGTCATCACCGGGGACATCACCCAGATAGACCTTCCCGACAACAAGAAGTCGGGACTGATACAGGCCATGAACGTTCTCAAAGACGTGGATGATATCAAGATAAACAGGTTCTCTGAAAAGGACGTAGTCAGACATAAGCTTGTGCAGGATATCATACAGGCTTATGAAAAATATTATAGAAGGAATGGGTAAGATCATGAGCAAGGTAAAAGTATTTATCACTAATAATCAAACTGAGGTAAAGATACCTGTAGGCATCAGGATGCTTGTAAGACGGTGCTGCCATGCTGTGGGTGAATACGAGAAATTCACGGACGACTTTGAGGTCTCGGTGTCCTTTGTGAACGACAAGCAGATACATGAGCTTAACCTTCAGCACAGGGGCATCGACAGGAGCACTGATGTGCTGAGCTTTCCTTTGGGAGAGAACGGGGTCTATGACATAAACTACGAGACCGGCGCTGCGGTGCTGGGGGACATAGTGATAAGCCTGGAGACTGCCTGCCGGCAGGCACAGATCTACGGCCATTCCCTAGAGCGTGAGGTAGGGTTCCTTACGGTACATTCAATGCTGCATCTTTTCGGGTACGACCATGAGGAGAGCAGTTTGCAGGAAAGGATAATGAGGGAGAAGGAGGAGGCCATACTGGCTAATCTGGGCATATCCAGAGATGAGACCTTCGTAGAGGAGCATGAGCATAAGGACTGATATCGGGAAGTTTTTCAGAGGCTTTAAGTACGCCTTCGAGGGCCTGGCCTTCTGCATAAGGACCCAGCGCAATTTCAGGTCCCATTTAGGGACCGGTGCTCTGGTCCTGTGGGGAAGCAGGATCTGCGGTACCGAGGGGACGCAGAAGCTCATACTGCTGGTCTGCATCGGCGGTGTGCTGGCCCTGGAGGCTGTTAACACTGCTGTGGAGAATACGGTAGATCTTATATCCGGTGAGGAGCGCACAAAGCTGGGGAAGGCGGCGAAGGACTGCGCAGCGGGAGCTGTGCTTGTTTTTTCGGTATTTGCCGCCGCCGTTGGGTGCGCTGTGTTTTTTAATGGAAGATCACTGGAAAGGATAGGGGCTTATTTTACAGGCTCACCTTTGAGGATAGCGGCCGCAGCGGGAGCCTGCGTTTTGCAGCTAGTGTGGGTGTTCGTTTGTTTCAGGGACAAGCCGCAGGATAAATAATAACAGAGAAGGATAAAAGATATGACAAAGACGATTTTTGTAACGATAGCCGGAAGGGCAAATGCGGGGAAATCTTCCCTGCTAAATAAACTGGTGGGAGAGAAGATCGCTGCGGTGAGCGACAAGCCACAGACCACCAGGACTAAAATAACAGGTGTGCTGACAAAGGGAGAGACACAGTATGTGTTCATGGACACGCCAGGTATGCACAAGCCACGAAACAAGCTTTCGGAGCATATGGTAAAGACCGTAAACGAGACTTTAGGCGGGGTCGATATGATAATACTCATGTGCGACTGCACAAAAAAGACCGCCGAGAGCGAAAGGGCGCTCATCAGAAGCTTTCAGGGGACCGGCAGCAAGGTCATTCTGGCGCTCAACAAGATAGACCTTCTGGAGGACAAGAGCAGGGTCATGGAAAAGCTGGCGGAGTATTCACAGCTTTACGATTTCTGCGAAGTTGTGCCGATAAGCGTCACTGAGGACGACGGTCTGGACATCATCATGGATATCTTAGAAATAAATGCCGTCGAGGGGCCGCACTATTTCCCGGATGACAAGTTCACTGACCAGCCGGAGAAGGTGATAATGGCGGAGATGATAAGGGAAAAGGCTCTGAGGGAGCTGAGCGACGAGGTGCCACATGGGGTAGCCGTCACCATAGAGTCACTGAAAGAGCGGGAGGACCGAAACGGCGAGCCTATCTTAGACATCACGGCGACGATATACTGCGAGAGAGAGTCCCATAAGGGCATAATAATCGGCAAGGGCGGAGCCATGCTCAAAAAGATCGGCGCTGAGGCCAGGGCAGACCTGGAGGATTTCTTTATGATAAAGGTAAACTTACAGTGCTGGGTAAAGGTCAAGGAGGGCTGGCGCAACCGTGAAGGGCTGATAAAAAATTTCGGGCTGGACTGATAAACGGGACGACACTGCACACAATAAAAGTGAAAGGCGGTGTTTTTAATGACGCTGTGGGAAAGGTTCCTTAAAAGCGGAAGTCCCGAGGATTACATCAGATATGCGCAGAGCAGCGAAAGAGGTGCTGACGATGACGACCTTGAAAGGACTTATACTGAAAGAAGAGGCCAGGGGCGAGAGCAGTAAGTCCATAACGGTGCTGACTGCGGAAAGGGGCATTATCCGCATCTTTGTCCGTGGGGGCCTGAAAAGCTCGAAGAACGGTCCTGCTACACAGAGCTACAGCCTTTCCTCGCTGTGTATGGAGGAAAAGAAGGACGCTAAGGGGCAGGTGAGCTATTATCTTAACAGCAGCGAGCCGGTAAAGCTTTTCTATAACATCAGGCTTGACGCAGCAAGGGTAGCTCTGGCGGCTTATTTTGCTGAGCTTCTGATCTTCACCGGCACCGAGGGCGAGGAAAGCGGCGAGATAATGCGGCTGGCTCTTAACACCATGTACTTTCTTGACAAGGGTGAGATGGACAGGGAGCTGTTAAAATCGGTCTTTGAGTTCAGACTGCTGTGCGAGTCGGGACTAAGGCCGGCGCTGCTTGGGTGCAGGAGCTGCTACAGGTATGAAGACGACAGTATGTATTTCGATTTTCTGAACAATGACCTGGAATGCAGCGGCTGCTGTGAGAACCCGGAGAGCATACACGCAGCGGTCCTGGACAGGCAGCTGCTCTACATCGTGAGATTTATCGCACTGACAGAATATGAAAGGCTTTTTTCATTCAGGATAAGCCAAAGATATCAGGAAAAGCTCACTGCATTTACAGAGAGATTTGTGAGATACCATCTCAAAAGCAGCTTTGCGGCACTGGAATTCTACAGAATGATAACATAGACTTTATAGGAGATACTTAAATGGAAAATACAGACAATAAAAGCACGGAGATACTGGAGCTGGGGAAGGTACTGGAGATGCTGGCGCAGGAATGTTCCTCCGAGGACAGCAAACAGATGGCTTTAGCGATATCCCCTTCCAACGACATCTACACTGTCAGGCTGGAAAACGACAAGACCGACTTTGCCTTACAGATGGCCATAAAGTACGGTTCTCCCGCTTTTTATCAGATAACCAACGTCAGTTCCAGCCTTGCCCGTGCAAGATCGGGGGGGACGCTTTCCCTTTCGGAACTGCTGGAGATAAAGAAGGTATTAGGACAGGTAAACGAGCTTTGCAGGTGGTATGAACAGGCAGAGGATAAGGAGGGGCCGCTGTCATATCTTTTCGAGAGCCTTTTCCCTAACAAAGGTCTCTGGCAGAGACTGGAAACGGCCATTATTGATGACGAACATCTTTCAGACGAGGCCAGCCCGGAGCTGAGGGCCATCAGGCACAGGATAGCCAGGGCAGGCAGCAAGATAAGAGAGACTCTGGACAAGATGATAAGATCGGCCCAGACACAGAAGTATTTGCAGGAATCCATCATAACCATGCGGGACGGCAGGTTCGTAGTCCCGGTGAAGACCGAATTCAAGGGACAGGTCAGCGGACTTGTCCACGACACCTCGGCATCCGGGGCGACACTATTCGTGGAACCAATATCGGTGGTGGAAGCCAACAACGACATAAGGATACTCCAGGGTCAGGAGCAGGACGAGATACACAGGATACTGACCGTTTTCTCCAAGGAATGTGCTCAGTTCGCAGAACAGATCAATTCCGGATACGATGCAGCTGTTAGGCTGGACCTCTATTTTGCCAAGGCTGACCTTGGGGCAAAGATGATGGCTATGAAGCCGGAGATCGGTGAGGACGGGATCATTGTGCTGAATAAGGCAAGGCACCCGCTCATTGACGAGAAAAAAGTCGTGCCGATAAACTTCAGTGCGGGGACGGACTATAATGTTCTGGTCATCACAGGCCCCAACACCGGCGGCAAGACCGTAACGCTGAAAACGGTGGGACTGCTGACGCTGATGACAATGTGCGGACTGCTGATACCGGCATCTGACGGCAGCAGGATCTCGGTATACAAAAATATCCTTGCGGACATAGGCGACAGGCAGTCTATAGAAATGAACCTCTCCACCTTCTCCTCACATATGGGGAGAGTCAGGGAGATATTAGAAACGGCTGACTATCAGAGCCTTGTGCTCATAGACGAGCTGGGCTCAGGCACGGACCCGGTGGAAGGTGCGGCTCTGGCGGTGTCTATAATCGAAAGGCTCAGACAGCTGGGCGCAACGGTAGTCACCACCACCCACTATCAGGAGATAAAGCTTTACGCTCTTGACACTGATGGGGTGGAGAATGCCTCCTGCGAATTTGACGTGGAGACTTTAAGGCCGACCTACCGGCTCATCATCGGGTCCCCCGGCAAGTCCAACGCATTCGCCATCTCAAAAAGCCTTGGCATAGACGAGGAGATAATAAGCTATGCGAAGTCGCTGATATCTGAGGAGAACCGCAGGTTCGAGAACATCATAGATGACCTGGAGAGGACCAGGACCGAGTTGGAGAAAGACCGCACTCAGGCTAAGAAAGACCGTGAGGAAGCCGAAAAGCTCAGAAAAGATATCGCAGAGCAGCGTGAAAAGCTTTATGAGGAAAAGGAAGCCGAGCTGGAAAAGGCCAGAAAGCAGGCCGGCGACATTGTCAACCGGGTGCAGAGACAGTCACAGGCCCTGGTAGACGAGCTGGATAAGCTCAGGAAGGAAAAGGAGAAGAGCGGCTTTACACAGAAGGCTATGGACGCAAGGCAGAAACAGCGCTCGACCATGAACAAGCTTTATCTGGAGGCAAACCCGGTATCTGAAAAACGGGACGACGGCTATGTGCTGCCAAGGCCCTTGAAAAAGGGCGATACCGTTCTCATTACCGACACCAACAGAAACGGCATAGTCATCAATCCCCCTGACGACAAAGGGATATGCTTTGTGCAGGCTGGCATAATGCAGACCAGGATAGATGTGAAAAAGCTGAGACTGGTGGAAAAGGAACCGCCAAAGAAGGGTGCGCAGAACAATAAGGCTCAGAAGAAAAAAGTCTCCGCCAGAGGCGTTGAGAGCAGAATGACCAGGCGTGTGTCCACCGAGGTGGACATCAGGGGCATGACCGCTGACGAGGGAGTTTATGAGGTGGACAGCTTTATTGACAATGCCGTGCTCTCCGGGGTAAGCGTGGTGACTGTCATACACGGAAGAGGCACCGGAGTTCTGAAAGAGGCGGTACGCAGCCATCTGAGAAGGCACCCGAACGTGAGGACCTTCAGACCCGGAGTATATGGCGAGGGCGAAGACGGCGTTACGATAGTAGAGCTGAAATAGCCCCACAAGCGGCACTCAACCAGCGGTAGAGCTGAAAAACAGCCTGTTTCAACCGGCGGTGTATGGCTTTTTACCTGTACCTGCGGTATCATAGAGACAGAAAGGAGGCGCCCCGCATGGATCAGGAGAAGATAGGTAAATTCATAGCATCTCTCAGAAAAGAGAAGGGATTTACCCAGGCGGTCCTGGCTGAAAAGCTTGGGATAACCGACAGAGCGGTATCAAAATGGGAGAACGGCAGGAGCCTGCCGGACGCTTCTATAATGCTTGAGCTCTGCGGCCTGCTGGATATCAATGTGAACGAGCTTCTGAGCGGGGAACGGATCGCTATGGAAAATTACGAGCAGATCGCTGAACAGACCATCGTTGAAATGAAAAAGCAGGAGGAGCATAAGAACAAAAAGCTGCTGACAGCGGAGTCGGTCATCGTTGCCATTTCGGCTGTCAGTTCATTTGTCATAATCCTTGCCGGGCTCCTGCTGGCGCCATATAGACCCACTGTCGGAGTGATACTCTGCTATGCCGGTACAGCACTGGCCCTATGCGGGACCATCTACGCCACCACCTTGGAACACGACGCCGGATACTATGAATGTCCGAACTGCGGGAACAGATATGTGCCTGCCATGAGCGAGGTCATTTTTGCAGTCCACTACGGCTCCACAAGGAAGCTGCGCTGCCCGTGCTGCGGCAAAAAGGGATATAACAAAAAAGTACTGACAAAGTAACAGCAAGGCCCGTCCGGCAGTTCACCGGACGGGCCGTTTTATTTAAAATCCGCTGTCCTTCAGCTCCTTGACCAGCTCAACATAGAATTCTCTTACGTCAAACCCGTCGATATTCTCTCTGAAAAGGTCGATAAGGTCCCCATGGGAAAGTCCCCTTTTGCCCTTATGCTCTATCATCAGAGTATTCTCGCCCCTCAGAGCGGACTCCACCGTTACCAGTCCGTCATTGCCGGAACCGTAGGGCTTGTTGAGAAGATACCCCAGGTTAAGAGGAAATCCGGCGGAAAACAGGCCGTTCATCTTCGACATTACGCTCTTGTACCTTACCTTCGGAGAGTCCGGCAGTTCATCATCGAGCTTTGAACAGTTCTCAAAGGTCAGCTCCCTCAGACCCTTCTCAAAGCTTGGCTCAGTATCCCCGAGGACGGTAAAAAGCCTGTCATAGCGCCGTGCAACGAATTTCAGAAGTCCGTCTGACACCTTAGAAAGAATATTGTCCACGAATTTACAGCCATAGTGGGGAGTGTTGATGGTAGTGAGCGAGGCCACATACTCGTCCATTCCAAGCTTTGATATGGCGTAACGGGAATCAAGTCCGCCCTTGGAGTGGGCGATGATATTTACCTTTTCAGCGCCTGACTGCCCGATGACCTCCAATATCCTGTCTCTGAGTTCGGCAGCGCTGACAGGGATAGGATCAGCAGACTGCTGGCCGCCGTAATATACCTCTGCGCCGTTTCTGATAAGCTCCTTAGGGATCCTGCCCCAGTAGTTGAACTTCTGCCAGTCACGGAAAATATCCCATGGACCATGAGTATAGGATAGCGGGTCTTACAAACTTCGTTTTCCTTTCTCAGGTCGTCCAGCTCATGCTTGGCCTGCTCAAAACGGAATTCCTTCCTTGCCGCCCTGGATATTTTTTTCAGAATGATGATATTTACCACCGGGATATACCAGCAGAAAATAAGCGCCGCATAGAGAGCGAGCTTTATCTGCCGTGCGGAGCCGGCCAGACGGACAAGACCAGCTATGGCAGTGAGGGTGATAAGTCCGAAAGCCAGCAGCCCGCTGCCGATATGCCTCCAAACTGACATACCGCCTATGATGATAAATACAATGATGACCGCAGTTTCAAGCACCAGGGCGCAGACTGCGCTGTCGATAAGATAAGCGCCCTTAGCGATGCGGGCCAGCTTTTTGTCGCTGTCCCTCTTCCCGCCTGCGTTGATGAGCAAAATGATATAAAGCACCGACAGTACCGCAGCAGCGCCGGCCTTCACACCTGTGCCAAAGTCTGTTAGCGCCCAGAGTGCGACAGAATTGCCAAGGGTCAGAATGATGACCTGGCCTAGGATAGATCTGATAGCTTTCATTCTTATCTCCTTTATCTGTTTCAGCCGTTTTATATCTAACGGCCCAGTCTTCGTATCTCCTGCCTGATGTCATTGCCCATGAACTCCACAGTCGTAAAGCTCACAAGTCTTGAAACTATCCTTTCATTATATTTCTTATCCAGCTCAGTAACATCTATATTTGTGGAAACTATCACGGGCTTGCCGCTGTTCATTCTCTCGTTGAGTATCTCATAAAGCTTTGACTCGGTAAAGCTGGTCTTGAACTCAGAGCCAAGATCGTCAAGAATTACCAGGTCGGCGTCGCTGATTATCTCAAAAGAATTTCCTTCCTTCCGCCCGAACTGCTCGTCCTCCAGCTGTCTGAAGAACTTGATTATAGAGCCGAAGAACACTGTATAGCCCTGCTCGATAAGATACTTGGCTATGCAGGAAGAAAGAAAGGTCTTGCCAAGGCCGGTCTTGCCGTAGAAAAGCATCGACGGCGAATCCTCTCTGAAATCCATCGAATAGTCAACGCAGTACCTGTATATCATTTCCATCTTCGACATTACGTCGTAGCCCTCCTGCTTTATGCCACGGTAAAAGTTAAGGTCGAACTCTGAAAAGTCGTGGAGCTTTATGGAGCAGTTTTTGTTCAGCTCCCTTATGCTCTGTTCTTTCA
Organism: Ruminococcus sp.; assembly: GCA_017478965.1. Lineage (GTDB taxonomy): Bacteria > Bacillota > Clostridia > Oscillospirales > Ruminococcaceae > Hominimerdicola. The sequence continues at coordinate 20,906 of JAFVCV010000017.1, forward strand.
GAAGCTTTTCCATGCAGCCGCACCTTTTGCCCTCCTTATATCCACGGTCGCTGCAGGTGGAGCAGAAGTAGTGGTATTCAAGATAGTCCTCAGGGTAGCCGAAGGACCTGAGCATACCTCTGACAGTCTCTCTTGTGCTCTCGTTCTGCTCTCTCAGGGCCTTCATTTTTGCCCTTGCGTCCTCTCTGCCCACGCCGCTGCCGATGACCGACAGCATACCGTAGCCCACGGAGCGCATGGACATGAACAGCGAATAGACCTCCGGCAGTTTCTGCCTTATCTCTTCTATCCTCTCAGCCCTTTCCTCCTCAGCCTTTCTGAGCCTGTCCTGCATTATCTGTTCGGCGGCGTCATAGGCGCTTTTGGTATATCTCATTATCTTTCGTCAGTCCTTTCTTTTATACACAAGGTCGCTGTTGCGGGTGAGGTCCTTGACCTCGTTAAGATCGAAGGAATGCTCCTGCCCGGACTTATTCCCGGCAGGACCGTAGCTTTCGGAGAAACTCCTGTCGTTCTCACTGACCTTTTCTACGGTGTCTATACCCTTTTGCGCCCATTTGTTCAGTATGCCGTCTATGTAGCTAAAGCTTATCTTAGCCTTATTATCCATACACTTATCATAGGCAAGCTGTATAAGCTCCAGCTTAAATCCCTTCTCGTGCCAGGAACTGATATAATTCTTCTGGTTCGTTGATGGCTTGTTCTCCATGCCAAAGGCCCTGAGGACCTTTGATCTAAACTCGTTTCTAAGATTCGTGTTGATGATCTCGTTTTCAACATCTTCAAAGGAACAGATACCCTTATCGTCATGCCATTTCGTCATCTTTTTATAAAGATTATGTACAGTACGTTCGCCAGCATCTGCACAGTAGCAAGCGGCCATGACTATGGTCTTCACATCGAACCGATATACTTCGCAGAGATCTATCAGATCAGCTATCTCTCCGTTGCTGATATTTGTTAAGGCCATGGTCTTCTCGATCTCTCCAACAAGCCACTGGAGGTTTTTATCAGAATTGATCTTATCGGCAATTTCCTTATTGCTATAATTTACTTTAACACGTTTACCAGGCACTGAGTGGCTTGGCCTTACAGACTCCACCAGAGACACCGGCTCGTTCTTTCCGGAAAAGATATGCGGTGTTTCTTCGCCCACCGGCGCCGGGACTTTTAAAGACTGGGTGCCGTTAAGAATAATGGCTCCCCTTTCCTGCCAGTAGTTCAGTGCGGCGATGACCTCCTCCTCACTAAGACCGGACATCTGCGAAAGGGCGGCGCTGTCCGTCACCCTGGGTCCGGCAAAAGCGCAGATAAGGACCTTCAGCTGCTCGCCGGTACATTCTTTAATATATCTGCTCACCACGGCAAAGGGCATATCGAACTTAGCGCCCCAGCCGGTACTGTCAAAAATAAAGTTCATTATATCGCTCCTGTTTGTAAGTATTTTCCATTACGACGCAAAGTGTTCCGGCTTTCATTATAACATATCCTATCTCAAAAATCAATAAAAACGGCAGACATTTCTGTCTGCCGAATATCAGACACATTGTCTGACGAAAATATTCATTCCCGCTCTTTCTTGATCCTGAAAATCATTCTCAGCAGCCCCGAGAGTGCTCTTGGGCTTTTGACTACTACGACCTTCATAAGTAGATACCTCCGTCAAGTTTCTATACCGTTCCGGTCCCGGGTCGGTACTGACGACTGAGCGTCTGCTATATACTATTCAGTTAACTAAGAATGGTTCCTTTTCGTA
>JAFVCV010000018.1 GCA_017478965.1 Ruminococcus sp.
GCTAGGCGACTTATATCTATCTCTCACGTCTCTGCAAGCATTTTACCGGACTTGGGCGCAGTAATGCTGCTGGGTGGGCGGCAGTTTGATGAAACTGTCCGCATCGGCATTGAGTGTGCCGATTTTTGAATGTCGATATGCTTATCGTTACATTCAAATTTCCGTTCTGTCTGACCGCTTATGAAAAATACCCTTCACTTATATACCGAGGATTTTGAGGTTTGTCGCAAGAAAAATCGAAAAGTTTACAATTTGTTTATGACGGTTCTCCCTTGTGCATAAATTCAACAACGGATTTCTGTAAATGGTGACGGCAATTTGTGTATAAAATCAATTGCTTTTTCTTCAAAACTATGATATAAAATTTAAATTAAGGTGGAATTATAGATCATTCTGTAATCGTGATTTATCAAGGAGGAAAAATGAGTTTATTGCTTTCAAAATTGGTGAGCAGTATCATTCAGATTATCTTATTTTCGTTGATACCGTTTATCTGGTGGATAGTTACATCAAGGAAAGAATGTAGTTTCTTTGAATGGGTCGGTTTGAAAAAAATATGTGGCAAAGATAATAAGCCTGTGCTTTGGATTTGTGGAATTTCTATAGTGTTCATACTTATCTCTGTTTTCATGCTGTATGTGCTTAGAAATGTTGAAAGTGCAACGACTGATTTCGATGGACTTGGTGCGGGTGCAATTCCTGCAATCCTGATATATGCTATCCTCAATACCGCACTTCCTGAAGAAGTTTTATTCCGTGGATTCCTTTTGAAACGTTTATCAAACCGTTTCGGATTTACTGTTGGAAATACTGTACAGGCAACTATATTCGGGATAATGCACGGTATTATGTTTTTTAGTGTAGTGGGAGCATTAAAAGCTATTCTGATAATACTGTTCACTGGGACAATAGGCTGGTTTATGGGGTATACAAATGAGAAAAAATCAGAAGGTTCTATATTACCCAGTTGGTGTATCCATTCAATAGCAAATGTATTCTCAGGATTATGTTCCGCTTTTGCTCTTTTCTAATTTTTTGTTATCTATAATTGTTAAATTGAATCTAAATTCAATGCAGAGCAACACCAGCTCTGCATTTTTTCTTTTCTACCGACAAAAATTCCCCAGTCAAAATATCGAACGGAAAACTCTTATGGCGCACTCAATTTCATGCGCAATGCGAATAGACAAAAAGCCCGTATCTGCGCTATAATATTATCATGGGGATGAGTGATCGGCTCTCCAAAAAATATGATAGGTGGTGATGATATGGCTACAACTTCTATCGCTGACAAGCTGGCAAAGCTCGAAAGGACAAGAAAGCCCATAACAAGCGTATCCCTAACAATGCGAATGCCAACCATTCTTGGCTGACGGGCTTTCTGAAAGGCGGTCACTGTGGCTATCATTTGGAAATGCACTACTATGATAATGCGAAAAGCGGAAAGCGTTACAGATACCTCAGAGATTCGGGAGCATACCGCAAGAAAGGCTGTGTAAAAAAGTTTCTGAAAACCCGCCCCGAAGAAGTTGAGAGTGCTGCCCGGCAGGCGATGCGTGAGCGTATCGACCAGCTTGTGATCACAAAGCGAAGTGCAGATGTTCCCGATGCCGGCACCGAAGCGTTGAGGGCTGAGATCATCAAAATAGACGAGGAAATTCGCAAGCTGATGAAAAAGCTCGCTGATGCCGATACGGTTCTGTTTGAGTATATTCAGAACACGGTCAATGAGCTGCACGAACAGAAGGCGGCTCTGGAACGTAAGATGCAGGCTAAGGCTCGTAAGCGCAGGACGGTTGATACCGCACCTTTGGAAAAGCCGATGATGCATTAGGATAAGCTCTCCATTCCCGAAAAGCACGAACTTGCGGCAGTTATGCTTGAAGCGGTCTACGTGAGCGATGAAAATGGCATTGAGGTGAAATTTAGCATATAAGGGAACGGCGATTTTACGCTGTTTTCAAAATATGGTGGAGTGCAGCGATCGGCGTTACTATATCCATGTTGAAGGACCTGATCTTGTCGCTGACGAGATAAAAAGGTTTATCAGTGAGCTTGACAATGGTCGACTATACCACGGCAAGGAGAAACACTCTCCCTGCCGTTTTTAATTCAGGCGTTTCTTTTTCTGAACTGCAAATGTTTCAGAACTATTGACGAAATGTGTAATAATGTGCTATAATAGTCCCATAGCCCGTGCTGCGCACAGGCAGATAAGGGGGACAAAATGAAAACTGTTTATACTTGTTTTGATACTGATGTCATTCACGAGGGACATCTTGAACTTATAAGGCAGGCCTCCGCTGTGGGGGAACTTACCGTAGGCGCACTGTCGGACAGAGCGCTCATGAGCTGCGGAGGGTTTTCCACTCTGGGAGAAAAGGAAAGGGCGCTGATGTATTCCGGGCTGGAGGGCGTCGGAAGACTTTGCATACAGGACGATATTTTTTACGGCGGTGAGATAGAAAGATACAGGCCTGACGTAGTGATCCACGCCGAGGGGTGGAGGATACCGGCGGTAAGGGAGCAGGCGCTGAGGGCTCTGGAGCATTACGGCGGGACTCTGATGGAGATACCGAGACTTTCGAGCGAGAGTATCAGGCGGGCTGAGGGGGCCATGAGGGACAGGCTCTCGATGCCGGAATTCCGGCGCAGACGCCTCAGGGCCCAGCTCAAAGCCCTTCCCATCGTAAGGGTCATTGAGGCCCACAACGGTCTGACGGGGCTGATAGCTGAAAAGACCTCTGTGGCGGCGGCTGAGGGACTCAGGCAGTTCGATGCCATGTGGATAAGTTCTCTTTGCGACTCGGCGGCCAGGGGCAAGCCTGATATCGCTCTGGTGGACATGACCGCCCGGGCTGGGACCGTGACGGAGATAACGGAAGTCACCACCAAGCCAGTGATACTTGACTGCGACAACGGAGGTGCTCCTGAGCACCTGCCGTATAATATCAGGACCCTGGAAAGGCTGGGGGTCAGCGCCGTGATGATAGAGGACAAGGAGGGGGCCAAGAAGAACAGTCTCTTCGGCGTCCGGCACGGGCAGACCCAGGCGGACAGGGAGGATTTTTGCAGGAAGATAGCCGCCGGCAAGGAGGCACAGCTCACTGAAGACTTCATGCTCATCGCCAGGGTGGAGAGCCTGATATTGGAAAAGGGCATGGAGGACGCTCTTGAAAGGGCGCAGAGCTATGTGAGGGCCGGGGCTGACGGGATCATGATACACAGCCGCCGCAAGGACCCGGGAGAGATACTTGATTTTTGCAAACGGTTCCGTGAGCGCTGTCCGGACACTCCTCTGGTGGCGGTGCCGTCTTCTTACAACGGCGTTACTGAGGAGCAGCTCAGCGCCTGCGGGGTGAACATGGTCATTTACGCAAACCAGCTGATACGCAGCGCATTCCCCGCCATGCAGCAGACTGCCGAGGAGATACTGCGCTTTCACAGGGCAAAGGAGTCCGAAGAAAGGCTCATGCCCATCAGCGACATCATCACGCTCATTGACACTATCTGACCGCAGCGTACAAAAAGGCTTATCCGCACAGGTCGGATAAGCCTTTTGAAGTCTATGCGAGAAGTTCGAGAGTCGGTGAGACATAGAAGCGGCAGCCTTTTTCCTTGCAGTAGGCGGAGATCTCTTCTATGAGGGCCGGGTCGGAGGTGTATTCAAGGAGGAAAACGTCCTTGCCATGGTCCATCACTCTTTCGGCGTAGTCCATGAAATATCTGCGTTCCTCGGGGTCATTGGCAGAGAATGTGCCCTTATCGAAATCAATGGCAGTGAAGACCGTTTCCTGGTTCACTCCGTCTATAAGCCCGTCAAGGGTGCCGAAACGCTTTTCACATTCGGTCACGAAACAGTCTCCGCCGTTGATGAGCACATAGGCTCCCTTTGACTTGAAACTGTTCAGGATATTGCAGACGCCGCTGAAGACCGGGTCCGTGGGGTAGTGGTAGTAAACGTCGGTGTTGTCCACAAAAAGGCCGTCAACGCCCTTTTCCATCAGCTCCCCGGCAAGGACGTCCCCCACAAAGCTTTGCCAGCGGCTGTCGGAAACGTCCACCCACATCTCCTCCTCCCAGTTTTCGTAGGGGTCCAGGGTCAGGTCGGAGTATTCATCATAATAGGGTCTGAAATCCTCCAGAGCGCCAAGGTTTATGTAGCTGTAGACCGTGCTGCCGCCGTCGGTGAGCTTTTTGATATCCTCATGGGTGAAATACTGCGCATCCAGGACCACTGTGCGGTATGGCGTCATTTTACTCAGGTCTTCCGGGCCTGCGCCGATGAACACGCCGTAATCATAGGAAGGCTCACTGTCAGGTCCGTTCTCAGGCTCTGAGCTTTTTGAGCAGCCGCAGTTAAGGCACAGGGCTGATGTCAGCAGTATGGCTAAGATCGTTTTTTTCATGTTATGTTCTCCTTTTCTTTTTTTTATTATCATATCACATTTCTCCCTATTTAACAAGAGGCAGGAAACGATCTCGCCCTTACTGTTGAAAAAAACAGTAAGGGCGAAGTTTTTTTGTCTATTATGGTCAACGGCATAAAAGCATTCAGATGATCTGACTGTCAGGCCGGCTGGACTGCGGCGGCGCTGAACCTTCCCTCGCAGACGGTCAGGCGCAGGTCCTTGCAGCCCTTCAGCAGCAGGTCGCAGATGAGCTTTTCGGCCTCAACGGTCATTATCCGCCTTATCTCTCTGCCGGAGCCGGTAAGAGCGGCCCGTTCTGCGGCCAGGTGAAGGACGCTCTGGTCGATGGTCAGCCTGCTGCCGATGGCGGCGGTCCGTTCTTTTAGGGACTTAGCCTCCTGCCCGGCAATGTCCTCCAAGGCGCTTAGGGATAGGGGAGAGAAAAACACTGTCTCGTCCACCCTGCCTAAAAGCTCCGGCGGCATGAGCTTTTTCAGAGCCTCTCTGAGTGCGGCCTCTCTCTGCTGCTCCCTGCTGCCGGCGGAAAAACCGCAGGAGCGGCTGCCTTCCTCCCTAGCAGAACCGGCGTTGGTGGTCATTATTATCATGGTGTTGGCAAAGGAGACCTTTCTGCCTGTACGGTCCGTAAGAACACCGTCTTCCAGAATTTGCAGCAGCAGGTAGAAAATGTCCGGGTGGGCTTTTTCTATCTCGTCGAACAGCACCAGGCTGTAGGGCTTTCGCCTGACGGCTTCGGTGAGTTCGCCGCCCTCTTCATAGCCCACATAGCCGGGAGGTGCGCCGATGAGCTTTGAAACGCTGTGTTTTTCCATATATTCGGACATATCCAGCTTTATCATGCTGTCCGGTCCGAAAAATTCCCTTGCCGTCCCGAGGGCAAGAAGGGTCTTTCCCACCCCTGTGGGGCCGGAGAATATAAAGCTCCCCATAGGGCGGCGGTGGTCCCTCAGACCGGTCAGGCTGCGCTTTATGGCCGAGCACACCGCTCCCACTGCACCTGGCTGGCCGATAACGCTGCTCATAAGGCGCTTTTCAAGGCCCTCGAATTTTTCAGCTCCCTCCTGGTCAGGGCAGCTTATGCCTGTGCGCCGTCGTATTACTCCACGAAGATGCTCCATGGTAAGCTCCGGCCTTGACCGGGGGGACAGTACGCTCAGATAATCGTCCCGGCTTATCTGACCTAAAAGATAACGCTCGAAGGCCTTGTCGGCCAGGGTACGGCTGTTTGCGTCGGTGAGCTTTGCACCTGCGCAGGCCTCGTCCATAAGGTCGATGGCTTTGTCGGGAAAGCGGCGGCCGTGGATATATCTGCCGCTGAGGGCCACGGCTCCGTCGATGACCTCGTCGGGTATGGTCATGCCGTGATAGTCCTCATAGCGGCTGCGGATACCCATGAGTATCTCACGGGTCTGCTTTTCGTCAGGCTCTCTGACGGTGACACGCTGGAAACGGCGGTCCATGGCTGCGTCCTTTTCGATGGTCCGCCGGTATTCCTCGAAGGTGGTGGCCCCGATGAGCTGGAGTCCCCCACGGGCAAGCTGGGGCTTTAGGATATTGGCGGCGTCGATGGCGCCCTCCGCCGCACCGGTACCCATGATGTTATGCAGCTCATCAATAAAAAGTATCACCCCATCCTCCGAGGCGGCCTCTTCCAGGCAGTCCTTCAGCCTTTCCTCAAAATCGCCCCTGTATTTCGCCCCGGACAGCAGCAGAGTAAGGTCCAGAGAGAAGATCCGCCTGCCGCTGAGAGCCTGGGGGACGCTGCCGGTCATGATGCGCATAGCAAGGCCCTCCACCACGGCGGTCTTTCCTACTCCGGCGTCTCCCACCAGGCAGGGGTCGTTCTTGGTCCGGCGGCATAGGATCTCCATGACCTGCTGAACCTCGTCTTCCCGGCCGATGAGAGGGTCGAAGTTCAGGCAGACTGCCGGGTCTGTCAGTTCCTTGCCATAGCGGGAAAGGTTCTTGAGCCGCCTGCGCTGTGAACGGCGGTCGGTCAGAGGGTCTGTGCCTATGCAGAGGGTGGCGAGCCTTTTTTCGCTGATGCCAAGCTGTGAAAGTATCTGTAAAGCGCAGCAGCCCCTTACCCTTGTCATGGCGGCAAGGATATGCTCGCTGCCTGCACGGGTCTTCATGGAGTCCGCTAAGCACACCGCTCCCTGCAGGGCTGAACGGGCGTTGGGGGTGAAGTCGTTCTCGTCCGGCAGGCAGGGAGTGCCCCGGCCTATGATCTTCTCCACTGTGTCTTTTATGCCCTCGAAGGTCCCGCCCTCCTTCAGAAGAGCGGTCCCTGCCGCCGAATCGGGGCTGTCTGCGCAGGCGGCCAGAAGATGCTCGGTGCCTACATATGTGTGGCCCCAGTGGCCCGCTAATGCTATGGCTCTGGAAATGACCTCTCTTGCCATCGGGGTGAATGAGGGGTCCTCCTGAGGACGGCGTCCGGTATTCTTTCTTTCCATACTATCTCCCTGCTTTCTGTGATCGGTTTCTGAAATGAGCATTGGCAGGCCGGGTGGAGTTTATTCAGCTGTAACACTTTTTCCGGTCCGGCATAATATGTACCATAAGGCAAAGACCGGGGGCAAGGCCCCGGCCGCCTTAAATAACTATCTAAAAGGAGAACCGTTATGAATTTTGGTTTTAACAACTACTGGTGGATCATAATCCTCATCCTCATCATCGGCATGGCATCCTGCGGCTGCAACAGCTGCGGCTGTGACAACAACAACTGCGGCTGCGGCTGCAACTAAGGAAGTCAAAACCGGGGGGCGGTCTGCGGACCGCCCCTTTTTTTATAATATCAGACATATCAGCCCCGAGCAGCCTTCGTTTATCATTCTTTCCACTGTCTCCCTCAGACGGAGCCTGGCGTCCTCAGGGAGCCGGGAAAGCTTGCCCGAAAGGCCCTCGCTGACCAGTTCATGAAGGGATTTGCCGAAGATGTTTGAACTCATTATCTTTTCCGGGGAGTCCTCGAAATCTGTCATCATGTAGGAGATCAGCTCCTCGGACTGCTTTTCTGAGCCTACAATAGGGGCCACCTCGGTGTTGACGGTGGTCTTTACCATGTGGATAGCCGGTGCGGCGGCCTTTATGCGAACGCCGTACTTGCCGCCCTGCTTTATTATCTCCGGCTCCTCAAGACTCAGCTCGGAAAGCTCCGGCATGACTATGCCGTAGCCGCTTCGCTCCATATCGTCGATGGCTGAGGCGTATTTCTCAAAGCTGCGCTTGATGTTCATAAGCTCCATGAGCTTTGGCATAAGCTCGTTCTCGCCGCTTATCTGAAGGCCTGTGACCTCGCCTATGATGCGGTAGAAAAGCTCAGGCAGCAGTGCGGCTTCGATGTCGGCGGTGCCGGTGCCAAGGTCGATGCTTTTCACCCGGCATGAAGAGATGTATTCACATTCTCCGATGGCCTCAGCGCAGCCGTTGAGCTCCCGGAGCACCTTGGTATCTGCGGCGGCGCTGCGGATATGGCCGAAAACTGCATCCTTCAGCCAGTGTCCCTTTGGCAGGGAATTTATCCAGGAGGGCATGGATATGTTTATCTCCGAGGTGGGGAAGGACATGAGGACGTTTGAGAGTATCTCTTTTATCTCCTCCTCACCAAGGTCCGGGCAGCTTACCGGCATCACCGGGGTCTGATATTTTTCGCTGAGCCTTTTTGCAAGCTCTTTTGCCGAGGGGGACCCCGGTTCGGTGCAGTTGAGCAGCACTGCAAAGGGCTTTCCTATCTCTTTTAGCTCGTTTATGACCCTTTCCTCACAGTCCTCATATTCCTCTCTGGGAAGGTCTGTCACGGAGCCGTCGGTGGTGATGACCAGGCCGATGGTGGAATGTTCGGATATGACCTTGTGGGTGCCGACCTCGGCAGCCATATTGAACGGGACCTCCGTATCGAACCAGGGGGTCATGACCATACGGGGGGCCTCGTTCTCAATATATCCGGCGGCGCTGGGGATTATGTAGCCTACACAGTCTATCATCCTGACCCGCAGGCCGGTCCCCTCGGGAAGAGTGATGTCCACGGCCTCTTCGGGTATAAATTTAGGTTCCGTAGTCATGATGGTCCTTCCGGCGGCGGACTGGGGAAGCTCGTCGGTGGCCCTTTCCCTGCGGTAGCCGCTGTCGATGTTGGGGATCACCATCTGTTCCATGAACTGCTTGATGAAAGTGGACTTGCCGGTCCTTACGGGGCCGACTACACCTATGTAGATATCACCGCCGGTCCTTTGGGCTATGTCTTTATATATATCGTTGTTCACTGTATTTTCCTCCTTTATTGCGGTGGCTCTTAGGTTCAGCTCTCTATGGGTATGAGCAGCAGGCCGTCGGACAGGTCGTTCTCCTCCTCAATGGCACGCACGGAGGTGGAATATCGCTTTGCCACGTCCCACAGGTCCTCCTTGCCGCTGCACCGGCAGAGCTTCAAAGCGCAGCTCTGGTCTCTTTCCTTAGGCTTGTCGGTCAGCAGGCGTACCGTGCTGAGGACCCCGCCGCTGATGGGAGCGCTCACGTTCCCCCTTATCTTTACCTCGGCCTTGAGGTCGATGGAGCTGGTGTCGGTGAGGTAAAAGCTAAGGGCGCCGGCCTGGGCGGTAAGATCTATCTCAGCCTCAGGGTCAAGGTCCCCGGGCAGATCGAGCTCAGCCTCAAAGGGGACAGAGTTTTCCAGCAGGAAGGGGTGACGGTCGGAATTGGCGCCGATGGCTGTGAAGGTCAGGGTACCGGCTGCGGCAGTGCGGCCCTCCTCCCTTTCAAGGGTCAGTGCGCTGCATTTTGCATAGCAGCCGTAGACTACGCCTATGTCCCCTTCGGCGTAGCTGAGGGTGCATTCGCTCTGACAGGAGGCGCTTACCTTGACAGCTGGGCCTTCGATGGGCAGGCTGCATTTCTCTGTCTCACATTCGTATTTTGTGGAGTAGGCGTCGGTCACGGCCTCGCCGGTCAGGAATTTCACTGCGGTGCAGCTGAGATTTAAAATTATCTCACATTCCAGCTTTGTGCCGCCCTCGCCCTTGGGCATGACCGTGCAGCCGGCGGCGGTCATTTCCACCCTCGGCTCAAAGCTCTCGTCTATCCCCTCGATGTCTATCATCTGGCTTATGGGGACGGTAAAGCGCATTGTCTCAGCGGTATCGGCGCCGTTCTGGTCAACGCAGGAATAAAGCAGCTCTATCTCGGCTTCGCCCTTGGTGATGAGCTTGCCGGCGATCATTCTCTCCTCTCCCGGAGTGATCTCACAGCCGCATCTGAGCACTGTTCCAAGAGCAGGCTTGGAGGACGGCAGCTCCAGGTCCTCGATGAGTGTCATGCGCTTTGATGCCGTGAGCCTGGCAGCAGGGTAGGTGATGAGCTGTTTTTTCAGCTGTATCCCCCCGCCGGAGGCCTGGGTCAGTATCTGTTCTTTGCACAGGCATTTCACTCTTACTGCGGCGCTGACCGCACCCCGCAGGTCAAGCCTTCTTCGGTTCACCACCCGGCAGTTCATATAGCTGCATCCAAGGACGATGCGGACCTCCGGGCTTATGCAGCCATCCTCGATATCAAAAGCCTTTGACATCGGCAGTCTTTGCTCTATGCAGTTTATGCGGTCATCGTTCTCGCTGAGATAAAGTATCCTCACCAGTCCCTCGGCGTCAAAGCTCAGCTTGCTGCCGTTGATGCTCTGGGAAGTCACAGACGGCTCCACGGTGCATTTCAGTATCCTGAAAATGTCCGGGAAATAGTCCGGCAGGACAAAGTCCCTTTCAATACTGAGCTCGGTCTGGCAGTTCAGCACGGTCTTTACCGCACTGACGTTCTCCCGCAGTGTTCGCAGTTCGTTCTCCATAAGTATTCCTCCCTGTTTATCTAACTTTCGGTCACATATACCCTGTGTCCTTTATTTCATTTATATGTCCGCCGGACCGTTGTTAGAACAGCGAATAACCTGTGGGCGCTCAGGGCATGATATACAGTGAAAAAACTTCGGGAGGGATATGATGATAAACGAAAACAGCCCCATAGGCCGCAGCATTTCCCAGGTGCGCTCGGACCTCAGCGCCCTGACCGGGAACAGCATGGACCTTAACATCACCGAGGCGGACCTTGGGCGGGCCAGGCTCTGCGTGATAAGTGCGGAGGGTATGCTGTCCTCGCAGATGCTCTCTGAGATGCTTTTACAGCCCCTGAACGACCTGGGAAAAAATAAGGACCTTACTGACGCTGAGGCCTTTGACTTTCTCACAAAGGGCAGCCTTATCGCCCCGTCCTCAAACACCGTCAGCACCTACGGCGAGCTGCTGGAGGCGGTCTATTCCGGCTTTGCGGCGGTATGTGTCCGTGGAACGGGAAAGGCGGCGGCATACGGGGTGCAGGGCTATGAGAAACGGACCGTTTCGATCCCTGAGAACGAGCAGAGCCTTGGTGCGGCCCAGGACAGCTTTACGGAGACTCTGCGCACCAATATCTCTCTTATCCGACGGAGGCTGAAGACCCCCCGGCTGAGGTTCGAGATCATAAAGGCCGGAAGGCTTTCCGGCACGGAGCTTTGCCTAGCCTACATCAGCGGCAGGGTCCCGGAGAGCATACTGTCCGACCTGCGGCGCAAGCTTGGCTCCATCAGGCTGGACACAGTACTTGACTCCGGTTATGTAAGGCCGTATATCGACCCTTGCTATGGGCTGTCTGTATTTTCGGGCACCCTTTCTACTGAGCGGCCGGACCAGACGGCGGTCTATCTCAACGAGGGCCGGGCGGCGGTCCTCATTGACGGCTCGCCCTTTGTCATACTGATACCGGCCCTTTTTGCGGATAATTTCAGGACCATGGACGACAGCTGTGAAAAGGGATTTTATGCCGCCTTTTCAAAGCTCCTGCGCTATTTTGCGTTTTTCCTTGCCATAGGCCTGCCGGGGCTTTATGCGGCGGTGGTCATGTTCCATCCGGAGACTCTGGACCTTAAACTCCTGCTGAACCTGGCCGCCGCCGAGGAGTCTACACCCTACCCGCTGACGGTGGAGCTTTTGCTGGTGATGGTGCTTTTTGAGATAATGAGAGAGGCCGGCATAAGGCTGCCGAAGACCGTGGGCGGCGCCGTTTCCATAGTGGGGGGACTGATGATAGGAGACGCTGCGGTGAAAAGCGGCCTTATCTCCCAGCCCCTGCTCATCGTGGTGGGCATAACTGCTACGGCTTCATTTGTTCTGCCGGAGCTTTACCCTGCGGTGTCAGTACTGAGGATAGTTTTTATTTTAGCCGGGGGACTGGGGGGCCTGGCAGGGATAGGTGCAGCCTCGGCCCTGCTCCTTTGTGACCTGGCGGCAGCGGACAGCTTTGGCATAGAGTTTACCGCACCGGCCTCGCCCTTTTTCCCGTCGGGCCTTAAAGGACTTCTGGGCAGGGACAGCTTTTACGATTACGAGAAGAAGGAGACTACCGCCGCAGGCTATTCAGGTGATGTGAAATGACAGGAAAACAGGAGCTTTCAGCTTACAGATTAACGGCGATGATGCTGATGGGGAGGATATTCGCCGCTATGACATACTTCCCCGCAGGCTATGAAGGCCCAGGAACGCTCATGGCCGGGACTTTGCTCTCGGCTCTTTTCCAGGGGCTTCTCATGATACCGGCGGCGGTCCTTTACCGCCGTGGCGGCAGAGAGGTAAGCCGTGGGGCGGCGGCGCTCTACCTTATATATTTCTGCTACGAGATGTTCATGGATATCGGGGGATATGTGTATTTCTCGGACTTTCTTTTCGGAGGCGAGGTCCGCCGGACAGCGGTCCTGGGAGCGCTGGTGCTGAGCGCACTGTTTTTGGCAGCCATGGACACGGCCGTTCTGGGAAAGGCGGCGGGTACGGTGCTCATTGGCATGGCAGCAGCTCTGCTCATAATAGGCGCCGGGGCCGCCCGTAAGGCCTATTGGGTGAACATCGACTTTGCCGCAGCTGACCCGGCGGGGGCAGTACTCAGGGCAGCGGCAGCGGAAACTGCCAGATGCGAATGTCTGGTGCTCTATGCCTTTCTCCTGCCAAGGACCAGTCTGTCCCGCAGGAACTCTCCCGGCAGGACAGCAGCAGGTTTTCTGGCGGCAAAGGCCGTGGTCCTGGAGACTGTGTTCTTTCTCACTGCCGCTGTCCTGGGAAGATATTTTTATCACACGAAGCTGCCGGTATTCTCAGCGGCGTCCTATTCGGGCGGCAGGGTCATACAGCGTTTTGACGGGCTGTTCCTGCTGATATGGTGCGCCGCCGCCATCGTTAAGCTGGGCGTACTGGGTGCCTGTGCGAGGGACTGCATAATGATACTGCGGCCCTCCGCCGAGAGAAATCGGGCCGCTGCCCTGGCGCTCCTGCCATGCGCCGTAGGTGCTGCGGTGCCGGTGCTGAGATACAGATGGGAAAGCGTGGTATACGGTGAGCCTGCGGCCCTGGTGTTTGCGGCGGTGGTGATACTGACTGCGGGAGTGCCGGCGGCGGTCCTGGCGGGCCGGGCGCTAAGGCGAAGGACAGTCAGCAAGGGGGTAAGAGCATGATAAGAGAGCTTAACAAGAATGCAGCAAAAAAGCTGAGGGTCTACCTTATGGCGGCGGCTGTGCTGGTAATGGTGGGCTTTACCCACTGGGGCAGGAGCCATAATATAGATGATAGGGCAATGGTCCACGCCATGGGGATAGATCAGGACGGTGACGGTCTGAGGGTGAGCCTACAGATATTCAAGCCTGACGGACCCGGCGGCGACACCGCTATCGACACTGCCCAGCCCAACGTCAGGGTCATGACCTGCCGGGGCAGAACGGTGGGGGAGGCCTTGCAGGAGGCCGGGGCAAAGGCCGGCAGAGAGCTGTTTTTTGGCCATTTGCAGCTCATCTGTCTTGGGGAGGAGCTTGATCTGGAGGACCCGGAGGAGCTTTTCGCCTTTGCGGTAAAGGACAAAAACATCTTTCTCGGAACCCCCATTTGCACTGCCGACGGAACGGCGGAGGAGATAATGCGGGTGCGCTCTTCTCCGGAGGAGACTGCCGCAGAGGCCATGGGTGACCTGATCGAGAACGGTATCTCGGAGGGCCAGGTCCCGGATTACAGGCTCATCGACGTGGCTGCCACCGAAGAGAGCGGCACCGCAGCAATGGCAATGCTCAGGGCGTCGGAGGAGGAGAACGGCAGCAGCTCTGAAGAGGGCCAGGGCGGCAGCGTGGAGCTGGCGGGGACTGCGGTGATAAGGGAGGGCAGGCTGGTGAAAAAGCTTGACCCGGAGCAGAGCCGTACCTGTGTCCTGATGGCTGGCCGGACCGAAAGGAGCAGCACAGCCTTTACTCTGGGCGGCCGCAGGTACAGTGCCAGGCTGACTGATATCAGTGTTTCCTCACGGGTATATATCAGCGCCGGCAGGCCTGTGCTTGAGCGGCGGTTCAGCCTTACCGCAAGGGTCCCGGCCGACCTTCATTCTGCCGAAGACAGCGCCGCCGCAGCGGCCGATATAAGGGACCGTCTTGAGGCGGATATGGCCGCCGCTGCAGAGGAGCTCATAGTGGACCGTGGAACGGACATCTTTGGCTTTTTCACTCAGGTCAGGCACAGTGCCCCGGCCCTGGCTGTCAGGTATGAACAGTCTCCGGAGAAACTTCTCAGGCTCATGCAGTACCGCTTCATCGTTGAAGTTGACGTGGAATAGGGCGCAAAAAAACAGACCGCACCATATCCGATGCGGTCTGTAAAAACTGTATCTAAGCTTTATTTAAGATAGGATCAAACCACGCCCTGAGCCTTCATAGCCTCTGCTACCTTCAGGAAGCCTGCGATGTTAGCGCCTGCTACCAGGTCGTCCCCAAGGCCGTACTCGTTTGCAGCCTTGATGGAAGAATCGAAGATGTTCTTCATGATCTCATGGAGCTTAGCGTCAACCTCTTCAGAGGTCCAGCTGTATCTCATGGAGTTCTGGCTCATCTCCAGACCGGAAACTGCAACGCCGCCGGCGTTAACAGCCTTGGAAGGAGCGACGATAGCGCCGTTCTCTCTCAGGTAAGCAACTGCTTCAGCAGTGGTAGGCATATTGGAAACTTCTACGTAGTACTTCACGCCGTTAGCGATGATGTTCTTGGCGTCCTCGATAGCGACCTCGTTCTGTGTAGCGCAAGGCATAACGATATCGACCTTCTGCTCCCAGGGCTTCTTGCCTGCGAAGAAAGGTACGCCGAACTTATCGGCATAATCCTGAACTCTGTTGCGGCAGGATGCTCTCATCTCCAGGAGGTAATCTACCTTCTCGTCAGTGCTGATGCCGTCTGCATCGTAGATATAGCCGTCAGGACCGGAAATGGTAACTACCTTACCGCCCAGCTCGTTGACCTTCTTGATCGTGCCCCATGCAACGTTGCCGAAGCCGGAAACTGCAAATGTCTTGCCCTTGATGTCGTCACCGAAGTGCTTGAGCAGCTCAACTGCATAGTAAACTGCACCGTAGCCGGTAGCCTCAGGTCTGATGAGGGAACCGCCGAACTCACGGTTCTTGCCGGTCAGAACGCCGGTGAACTCGTTTCTCAGTCTCTTGTACTGGCCGTAGAGATAGCCTATCTCTCTGCCGCCTACGCCGATATCGCCGGCAGGAACGTCGGTGTCAGCACCGATGTGCTTGCAAAGCTCTGTCATGAAGCTCTGGCAGAATCTCATCACCTCAGCGTCGCTCTTGCCCTGAGGATCAAAGTCGGAACCGCCCTTGCCGCCGCCCATAGGCAGAGTGGTAAGGCTGTTCTTGAAGATCTGCTCGAAACCAAGGAACTTGACTACGGATGCGCAAACGGTGGGGTGAAATCTCAGACCGCCCTTGTAAGGACCGATAGCAGAGTTGAACTGGATACGGAAACCTCTGTTTACCTGTACCTTGCCGTTGTCGTCTACCCACGGAACACGGAAGATGATCTGTCTCTCAGGCTCAACTACTCTGTCGAAAACGCCTGCGTCGATAAGGTCCTGTCTCTTGTCAGCTACAGGAACGAGGCTCTCGAGCACTTCGTAAACAGCCTGGTGGAACTCGCTCTCACCGGGGTTTCTCTTAACTACCTGGTCGTATACCTTCTGGAGGTATTCATTCTTCAATGCCATTGTAAAAACTCCCATCTTAATAAATTATTACAATAATGATATCGTCCGGAGAACGCCTTTAAAAAAACTGTCCTCCTCCGGCCAACACTGTACGTCTATTATAGCACACTTCTTTACATTTTGCAAGTCCTAAATTCAAAAATTTCAAAAAAATATTTATTTTTCACAAAACCTATATGTTCGGTCACTGAAAAGCAGCGGCATTATCAGAAATATGCACAAACTTTCCGACATCTGCCCTGAACATTCCTTATAAAAAACGACGTTTTTAAAATGCACGGTCTAAAATGGCGGGACGGTTTATGACGGCATTCCTGCATAAAATGAAATTCTGCCGTTAAAATCCTGCATAAAATATACTCCCCTGGGAGGGATATGTGTTTGTGGCACAGAGCGTTTCGATGCTCTCTGCGGTCATGATGAGGGCCGTCATCAAAAACTGTTCATTCGCCGCCTTCGCTGCTGTCCTCTTTTCCTATTGCCGGGGGCGCACCCTCGGCCACAGTCCCACGAACGCTCCTGCCCTTGTCATATTCGTCAAGAAAATGGTGATACTCGTCTCCGATGTGGTAGGAGATGATGGTCTGAAGATTTACATTCTCCACGCTGCGGAAAATGTTCATGTCCACCGCCGGGTTATTGGCCCGCAGTTTTCGCAGGAGCAGCTTTATCTCGTGGCGCTTTGAGGTGCTGCTGCCGTCCTCCTCCACCTTGTTGTTCTTTGTCATCAGGCAGGCGCACTGGATAAACTCCAGGCCGTTATACTTAGCCCAGCTTATGATGTCGTCCTCTCTCACCATGTAGAGGGGCCTGATAAGCTGCATACCCTCGAAATTCTCGCTGTGGATCTTAGGCATCATGGTCTGTACCTGTGAGCCGTAAAGCATTCCCATGAGTATAGTCTCGATGACGTCGTCAAAGTGGTGGCCTAAGGCTATCTTGTTGCAGCCCAGGTCCATGGCGTTCTTATAAAGGTAGCCCCTCCTCATTCTTGCGCACAGATAGCAGGGGTTGTTCTTCACATTCACCACCGAGCGGAAGATCTGGGTCTTGAAGATCTTTATGGGTATCTCCAGCTCCCGGGCGTTGTCGATTATTTTTTGCAGGTTGACTTCGTCATAACCCGGGTCCATGACCAGATACTCCACCTCGAAGGGGACCTTCGAGTACCTTTGCAGCCTCTTCATGCAGACCGCCATTAGCATTGAATCCTTTCCGCCGGAAATGCAGACGGCGATCCTGTCACCCTCTTCGATGAGCTTGTATTCCTTCACCCCTTTGAGAAATCTTGACCATATGCCCTGGCGGTATTTTTTTATGAGCGAAAGCTCATGCTCGTTAGCCAGCTCCAAATCCTCACGCTCCTTGATAACATTTTTTTTCTCGGTTGACCTCTGTTAATTATATAACATACTTTCCCCGTTGTCAACTTTTCATTATACATATGCCTGGAGAAAAATATTAACAAAATGTAAAAAACACCGCAGCCCTGTTGACGGGGGAGGGGAAAGCTGTTATAATATCAAATTGAGAGTTGTTTTCAATTTCAAAAAGGAGGGACTTGAAACGGCTAAGTATAATACTGTCCAGAAGGAGGAGCTGCTGGAGTTCCTGGCACAGCACAGGACCGAGGCGTTTACGGTCAGGCAGATATGCGAGCTGATGAAGGCTGACGGGGGACTGAAGAAGGCGCCGGGGGAAAGCACTCTTTACAGGCTCATCAAGGAGCTGGTGGAGAGCGGCACGGTCAAAAGGACCGTCAAGGGCAGCAGCAGGCAGTTTGTTTATCAGCTCACCGACGGAGAAAGCTGTCATCATCATCTGCATATGAAGTGCGTGAGCTGCGGAAAGCTTTTTCACATGGACGATGAGGAGAGCAGTGAGCTGGTGGAAAGGATACTCAAAAGCGACAGCTTTGAGATAGACAGCAGCGCTGTGCTGCCAGGCAAGTGCGGAGAATGCAGATGAGGGTCAGAGCTTTTCCGGGAAAGCAAAAGTAAGAACGGTCAATGAGAAGTAAGAAAGTAAGATGAAAGTTATGAAAGCGAAAAAGATCTTTACAGCGGCTATTCTATGCGCCGCTTTATGCTCCGCTATGACTGGCTGCGGCGGGTCGGACAAAAAGGACAGCCCGCAGAAAAGCGGGCTGAACGTGGTGTGTACAAGCTTTGCGGCCTACGACTGGACCTGTGAGATAGTGGGGGACCACAGCGATGAGGTGGAGGTGACTTACCTGCTGGAGAGCGGGGTGGACCTTCACAGCTATCAGCCTTCGGTGGCGGATATCACAAAGATATCTGACTGCGACGTGTTTATTTATGTCGGCGGTGAGTCTGAGAGCTGGACGGAGGACCTTTTGAAGGAGGCCCGCAATAAGGACATGAAGACTCTCAGGCTCCTTGACATCGGTACTGCGGTCGAGGAGGAGCTCAAAGAGGGCATGGAGGCCGAGAGCGAAGAAGAGCCTGAAGACGGGCACGGGGAAGAAACAGAATATGACGAGCACGTCTGGCTGTCGCTGAGAAATGCGCAGGTCTTCTGTGAGGAGATAGCGGACCTTCTGGGCGAAGCCGACAGCGAAAACGCTGAGGACTATAAGTCTAACGCTCAGAGCTACTGCGGAAAATTAGGTGCTCTTGACACAAAGTTCACGGAGCTTTTCAGCGAGCACCCGGGTACTGTGCTGATCTTCGGGGACAGGTTCCCTTTCAGGTATTTCTGCGCCGACCATGGGGTGGACTACTATGCGGCTTTTGCAGGCTGCTCGGCTGAGACAGAGGCCAGCTTTGAGACGGTGACGTTTCTGGCCGGCAAGGTCGATGAGCTTGATGTGGGGACCGTTTTCACCATAGAGAATTCTGACGGGCGGGTAGCTCAGTCTATCGTACAGACTGCTGAGAAGAGCGGCGTCAGGATAGCGCAGCTGGATTCCGTCCAGAGCGTCAGCCGGCAGGATATGGACAATGGCAGGAACTATCTTTCAATAATGGAAAAGAATTATGACACTTTAAAAGAGGCTTTGGGATAATGAGTAAAAAGCAAGTCAGCAGCGGTGAAAAACAAAAGCCAAAGCAGATAGAATGTAAAAATGCGGCCCTTGGGTATGAGGGCAGTGCGGTGGTGGAGGGGCTGGACTTCTCGGTCAGGAGCGGGGACTATCTTTGTATCCTGGGGGAGAACGGTTCGGGCAAGAGCACGCTGATAAAGGCGCTGTTAGGCCTTCAGAGCCTGATGTCCGGGACCATCGAATGGACCGGCGGGCTGACACCAAAGGAGATAGGATATCTTCCTCAGCAGACCTTAGTCCAGAGGGATTTTCCCGCATCGGTCAGGGAGATAGTTATAAGCGGCTGTCTCTCGAAGACCGGGCTGCGGCCGTTTTACAATAAGGCCGAGAAAAAGCTTGCAGCGGACAACATGGAAAGGCTGGGCATAACCGAGCTTTCGGGCCGGTGCTACAGGGAGCTTTCCGGAGGTCAGCAGCAGAGGGTGCTGCTGGCCAGGGCGCTTTGCGCCACGGGCAAGCTCCTGCTCCTTGATGAGCCGGTGACGGGCCTTGACCCCAAGGCCCAGATGGACCTCTACGAGCTGATAGCGGGGCTTAACAGGCAGGGGATAACCGTGATAATGGTCTCCCACGACGTCAATGCGGCGGTCAGATATGCCAGCCATATCCTTCACATCGGCAGCCGCAGACAGCTGTTCTTCGGGGAGAAGAACGCTTATATGGACAGCAGGATAGGCAGGACCTTCTTAGCGGAGGAAGGCGGTGAGGACGTTGGCTGAGATGATAGACACCCTGGCGGGGTATTTTGAATTTTCCATCATCAGATATGCGCTGATAGTAGGACTTCTCATAGCCCTTTGCTCCTCTCTGCTGGGAGTGACTCTGGTGCTGAAAAGATTTTCGTTCATCGGCGACGGGCTTTCCCATGTGGCCTTCGGGGCCATGTCGATCGCAACGGTACTGGAGGTCACGCTCAAGGCGGCCAAGTACAGCGACAATAAGCTGGCCAGGGCCATAGTGGACGTCATCGACCGCAGCAGCAGCATGGCGGTCATCCTTCCCATTACCATACTGGCGGCGGTACTGCTTTTGAAGACCGGTCAGAACACCCGGATAAAGGGCGATGCTGCGGTAGCCATGATCTCTGTGGGGGCCTTAGCTGTGGGGTATATGCTCATAAACCTGTTCTCGGCCTCGGCTAACGTCACAGGGGACGTTTGCAGCACACTGTTCGGCTCGACCCTCATACTTACCCTGACCAAGGAGGAGGTCTGGCTCTGCGTTATAATGGCGGCGATCGTCATTGCCACATTCCTGGTTTTCTACAACAAGATATTCGCTGTGACCTTTGATGAGAATTTTGCCCGGGCCACCGGCGTGCAGTCAGGGGCATACAATCTGCTGATAGCGGTAATAACGGCGTTCATAATCGTGCTGGCCATGAATCTGGTCGGCTCGCTGCTCATATCGGCGCTTATAATCTTTCCGGCACTGTCGGCAATGAGGGTGTTCAAAAGTTTCAGGAGCGTCATAATCTGCTCGGCGGTCATCTCTGTCATCTGCGCCGGGGCGGGAATGATAGCCTCGATCTTGTTCTCAACTCCGGTGGGGTCCACCATCGTGATCGCTGACATAGCTGTGTTTGCTGTTTTCAGCCTGATCTCGTCTGTATTAAGGAGGGCGTAAGATGAAGATTAAAATAATGTCGGCTGCTGTTCTGGCAGTGATGATGCTCGGCGGCTGCGGCGATACCTCGAAGGTGGATAAAATAATCGCTGACAGCAGGGCCGCCGAAGATGTTGAGCTGAATGCTGCGGACAAGGCGGTGGCAGATCAGGCCGAAAGGGAGGCCATGAACTATCTGCTGAGTTCCGAGTCTGCCTTTGTGGCAGATAGCCCTGAGGGACCTGAGATATCGCAGGAGGACCTTAAAAACGGTGATATCGACATCGACCTGGTGGGCGTTAACTCCAACATCACCTATGCGCAGGTGTTCGCCATGGTGAATTCGCCGGAGGAGTATGTGGGGAAGACTGTCAGAGTTGAGGGGACCTTCGCCCATACCGTTGACGGAGGCAAGGATTACTATGCGGTGTTCATAGCCGACGCCGCTGCCTGCTGTCAGCAGGGAATGGAATTCGTCAGGGCAGGGGAGTACGCTTTCCCACAGGATTACCCGGCGGTGGATACGGATATCCAGGTCACCGGGACCTTTGCGACCTATGATGAGAACGGCTACACCTACTGCACTCTGGAAAATGCAGTCATGACGGACTCAGTGAAGAGTGAAAACTGAACAAGCGGACAGTATCGTCCTTTGGACGATGGGTCCCTGCCCCCTTCCCCGGCCTGCGGAAGGGGGCTTTTTGCTGCTATGACAGCCCGGCCAAAAATATGATCCTTCGGTCATTGACAAAACAGTGTTTGTATGTTACAATAAGATGAATAAGTATATGATACTTTTTGTATGAGAAGTGAAAGGGAAATCCGGGTATGAATTACAGCTGCAATGAAAAGGACCTGAGGGTCATCGGCAGTTTCGCCGAGAAAGCGTCCTTCGCCAAGAACGAAAGGGACCTCAGACAGGCGGAGGAGGAATACTGGAACAGGCTGAGCCGGGAGGCGCAGACTGAGGAAAGCGTTATCGACCTCTGGCACAACATTGTTGCCATGAGTTTTGATCTGGTGCGGCACAAAGCTGCCAGCGCTGACAATTCCAGGGCCAGGAGGATACTTGACCTGGGGCCTGAGGAAAGGGAGATCTTTGAGCAGGTAGGGGACATCATTGATGAGAACGCCTTTACCTACCATTTTCAGCCCATCGTCGATGCTTCCAGCGGGGAGATATATTCCTATGAGGCACTGATGAGGCCTGAGGGCAGGGAGGGCATAACGCCCTATACCATATTGAAGTATGCAGAGCTTTCTGACAGGCTGGGTGAGATAGAGAAACTCACTTTCCTGAACGTTCTGGGAGCGGTGGAAAATGAGGGCGGCAGATTTTTCGGCAGGCCGGTGTTCATCAACAGCATACCCAATGTCAGGCTAAGCGACGAGGTCAGCGGCAGGATAAACGCATTGCTCAAAAAGCACTCCGGGGACGTGGTGGTCGAGATCACCGAGGGGGCTGAGTATGACGAGTATCAGCTCAGTGCGGTCAAGGAAAGGTACGGGGTACTGGACATCAAGCTGGCCATCGACGACTACGGCACCGGGTTCTCAAATGTTAAGAACCTGCTGAGATATATGCCGGAGTATGTGAAGATAGACAGGGAGCTTCTCAGCGGCATAAGCAAGGACCTGAAGAAAAAGCACTTTGTCAGGGAGATAGTCGATTTCTGCCACGACAACGGCATACTGGCTCTGGCGGAGGGCGTGGAGACCTCGGAGGAGCTGAGAACGGTCATACTCTTCGGGGTGGACCTTATTCAGGGCTATTATACTGCCCGGCCCTCTGCTGAGGTCATCGGGTCGATACCCTCGGAGATAAAGCAGGAGATAGTGCTTTACAGGCAGGAGCGGCAGGACGGCAAGGCCAAGCAGATATACAAGTCGGCTCCGGGGGAGCACGTCATGCTGGAAAGGCTTGTCAAGGAGAGCTACAGCTGTGTGTTCGTAGGCGAGGAATGCAGCGGCACCACAGTGACGGTCATGGGAAGGACAAATCTTGACACTGATATACATATAGTCACCGCACCGGGCTTTCAGGGTACCCTTGCCATTGAGAACGTGCATCTGTCAAATGTCAAGGGCAGGCCCTGCATAGACATAGGCGAGGGCAGCCGGACGGAGCTGAAGATAATAGGTGAGAGCAGGCTGATGCACACAGGCATAAGGGTGCCGGAGAAGAGTGCGCTGATGGTAACGGGACAGGGGAGCGTCTTCATCACCCTGGACGGTACGGATTATTACGGCATCGGAAACGATCTGTCTTCCAGAAACGGCAGCATCACCATGTGCCATAACGCACTTATCGAGATGGAGAGCATAAGCCAGTCAGGGGTGCTCATCGGCTCCGGGCTGGGGGGCGAGATATCCATAAACAGCGGAAAATACGTACTCAGGTCCGGGGGCAAGCACTGCGTGGGCATCGGAGCCTATAACGGCGATGTTGACCTGAGACTGAGAGAGTGCGACATCGAGGCCAACATCTCCGGGGAGCTGGTGACGGTGCTCGGGTCTATGAACGGCAAGGCGCACATAGATATCAGGAATTCCAGCTTCCGCAGTCATGCCAGCGGTGAGGTCGGAGTGGCCATAGGGACGGTCAGGGGCAGCTTTGCGAAAATCGCTGTGGACTGCACCAATACGGTCATGACACTGCTGTGCGACGATCTGGCGGCCATGGGTTCGTTTGACGGGGATTCGGATATCGTCATCGAAAGGGCCTTAGTCAGGATAAACGCCGGAGGTAACGACGCCATGGCCTTTGGCGGCAGCAAGGGCGAGACCTCGCTCATTATCCACTACGCAGACTGTGCGGTGAACTTCACTACCACCAACCAGAGGATAACCAAGGCGGTGTTCAAGGAAAGTTCGGATATGCCAAGGTGCAGAGTGATACTCAACGGTGAGGAAACTTATCTTTGATGGGAAGAAAGGGAGCGTGACAGGCAGATATCAAAGAATAGCCGGATCTGCGGTAAAATAAAACGGGATAGGGGAGATACGGAAAGCATTTCCCCTGAAAGACAGACGATTTGTTGTGACAGGTTCAAAAGAGAGATAAAGACAGAAGGAGACGAGGTCATGAATAAGGAGAGAACGTTTGAGGCACCTGTATATCAGGGCCATGAAAAAGAGATGTACAATGAGATCGACAATTTCCTCGGTATGTCGGCAAAATACAGTCCGGCAGGAGCGAGGAAGATAAGGATATGCGGCCTGCTGGGAGGACTTGCGGCGGCGTTGGTGCTGTATGTGGGGTCTGACAAGGTGAGGGCTGACGATAAGTTCGGGTTCACGGTGACAATGCTGCTTCTGGCGGCCTGCGGGCTGAGTTTTTTCTTCTTCTACGGGAGAAAGCCTTTCCCCATGATGGAGGAATTCAAGAAGATAGTGGCCGAGGACGGAGTGCAGAGGATATACACGGATATGAAGATATCCCGCCATATAAAGGGCAGCGGTTTCTCAGTGGGTGATGAATATGTTTTCAATAATTCCCTGGGACTTTTCCGAATGAGAGACGTGAAGAACGTGTATATAGCCGAGTATCCGGGCAGGGGCGGTAAGGAGTATCATGCCGCTTTTGAAATGTCGGACGGCAGAAAGATACCGATGAAAAGACTTATGGGTCTGAGAGATGAAAAACGCATACAGGAGTTTATGGGAATAAAGAGTATGTTCAGAGTGTAAACAAAAAGGCGTCCCCTGCGGACGCCTTTTACTGTTCAGTGTTCAATTTGCACCGGGCAGGCCACGGACAAAATAAGGCCTGGCCCCGGTCCCCATATGCGCCTGCGCTTATGCCTGTTCGTCAAGGGTAAGGTCGTAGGCCGGTATGAATTCTTTCAGGAATACCTCGACCTCAGGTATATCCAGCTTTTTTATAGCCTCCAGGGTGGACTTTTCTGCGGAGAGAAAATCGCTGTTGCCCATCTTGCGTTCCTCTATGCACTTTATCAGCGCCGAGAGCTTGTCGGCACCCTTGACTAAGCGCCAAAGCTCCTCTTCTTCCTCAGTGGGACCTAAGAGCGGCTCGTAGTCCCCCCGCAGGTCCTCAGGAAGATAGGAAAGCAGGGTGTCCTTTGCTTTCTCCTCTATCTCACCATAGGCGCCTTTTATAGCCTTGCTGTAGTACTTTATAGGCGTTGGCAGGTCCCCGGTGATTATCTCGGTGGTGTCGTGGTACATGGCCAGCAGAGCGCACCTTTCCGCATTCACATTCCCGCCGAAGCGCCTGTTGCGTATAAGGGCAAGTGCGTGGGCGATAAAGGCCGTTTCCAGGCTGTGGACGCTGATGTTCTCACTGATGGTGTTTCTCATCAGCGCCCACCTGTTTATATATTTCATTCTCGAAATGACTGCAAAAAATCTTTCCATAGTTGCTGACCTCCCTTGATATATGACATTATACCTCATCTAAGGACCTGAGTCAATAGCTATGAGGGAGTTTTTCTGGACTTTACTTACTGCTTTTTCAGTTTCATGACCTTGTATACAAAGACCTCTACTGAGATCAGCGCCGCAAGAGCGCCGCCCACTATCAGTGCGATAAGGCCGGTCTTTGATGAGCTTTCCTTATCCTCCGGCTTGCTGTCGGTCTTTTGGTCAGGGGCGCTCTCACTTGTATCCCGTTCGCTCTTATCCTCGCTGGGGCTTTCGCTGTTTCCGGCGGTGCTGCTTTCCTTATTCTCCTCCTGCGATGAAGAAGTCCCCTCCGCATCGGCGGTCCCGTTCTCGTTGGACTGACCGTCGCCGCCGTTATTTATCCTTTCTGCGGTGTTGACGCTGCCGATCTCTATGCCGCCGTTTTCCGCCGCCGCAAAGCCTGCGATCCAGGCTAAGGATGCGTTCCAGTTTATCGTACACTCGTTTACGGACCATGCCTCGATATGGTCAAGGTAACATTTCTGCGGGGCTATCTGACCTTTTTTCCAGCCGGAGCCCTGTACCCAGGGGTCCTGCATACCTGAATTCGGTCCGCCGGCCATTACTCCGCAGGGAGCTTTGGGATAAGCGGCATCTATCTGGTTTGACCACCAGCGGTGATGGGGGTTTTCGGTGCTGTGAGTGCCGTAGCCGGTCACATAGCTCTGGTCCATGGCGTTGCGGCCCAGGAGGTAGTCCAAGCCACCGATGACGCCGTCAAGATATTTGTCCTCCCCGGTGAGGAGATAGCCGTAGGCCATCACCACCGAGTTGTCCGCCACGAAGGAATTGGAACCCCACATATAACCCTTGTCACTGTCATTATAGCTTATGGTGCTGGAGCCGTAGGGGACTCCGTAGCCCTGGCTGTCCTCCAGTTCAAGATAGTGGTCGGCAGCGGCCTTTATGCTGTCCAGGGCGGCCTTTCTGTCCTTATCCTCAAAGCCTTTGCCGCTGATGGCGGCGCTGAGGGTGCCAAGGCCGGCGGTGTTGCCCCAGTCAAAGCTGCCAACGGAGTCAACGCTCTCGCCGCCCCCCAGGCTGGTTGGCATTTTCATAAAGAAGTCCGACCCGGCTGCGTCCTTGTAATAATCCTCCTTGCCGGTGGTGATATAAAGCTCGCAGGCGGCCCAGTAGAACTCGTCGCTCACGTCATCGTCACCGTAGGCACCTCCGCCCACGGATTCGTCCAGGGGGGCGTACATGGAAGGGTGCTTTTTAGCCGCTGCATAGGCCTCCTCGGCGGCCTTCAGGCATTTGTCAGAAAAGCTCTTGTCGATGTTTTCCCAGAGCCTTGCAGCCTGAGCGCCGCAGGCAGCAAGGTTAAGGGTGGCCGCAGTGGTGGGCGGCTTGATTATGCGCTTTTCTTCGTCCTGCGCCGGGGCGGTGCCGAGGGCGGTCCACTTCTCGTCGTGAGCCTTGTGGTATGCCATGCCCGCAAAGTCGCCGGTCTGAACGATCATTTTCAGCATCCATTCCATTTCCCACCGGGCCTCGTCCAGCAGGTCGGGATAGCCGTTATTGTTCTCCGGCAGGTTCATGGAGCCGTCCTCGTAGCCGTCGCTGAAACCGTATTTCACAGCGCTCTCATACTGGTTCTGCATCAGCCATACCGACAGGCCGCCGTTGACCACATACTTGCCGTGGTCCCCGGCGTCATACCATCCGCCGGTAACGTCCTGGCTGCCGCTGGAGCCTGTGTAGCCCCAGGTCTGCTGTATCTCGGCGTTGTCAGTGG
The DNA here is from genome assembly GCA_017478965.1 of Ruminococcus sp. Lineage (GTDB taxonomy): Bacteria > Bacillota > Clostridia > Oscillospirales > Ruminococcaceae > Hominimerdicola. Next base: position 26,356 of record JAFVCV010000018.1, read on the forward strand.
TATGACCTGCGGCCCTGGCAAGGGAATTCTTGTCCCCGGAGGTTATGAAGTCCGCCTTTATCTCTATGCCGCTGCGGTTCTGATAAAAATAGTTCAGCGCATCGTAGAGCAGGGCGCTGTACATGGTGCTGCCGCCTATCTGGAATTCCCGGCTCTTTGCGCCGTTTGCGGCCTCGATATGGTAGGTACCGCTGTCTCTGAAGTCTGAAAAGTCAAAAATATGGACGGTGTCGCCGGAATCCGGGTCCTCACCGAAGTAGGTGCTCTTGCCGGAATAGACCGACTTGCCCCCCTGGTCGATAAGCTCAAGCTCCACGCTTTCCTTATCGCTGCAAATAAGGGTGGCCTGCTTTTTCCTGTCGGTGAAATAGCCCACCTGGTTCGTGAGGATCTCCGCCCTTTTCCATACCTCAGGGGCCTTATAGTCGTTCTCGTCGCTGGTCAGGTCCACCAGCGACATATTGTCGAAGGTTATGACCGTCCCCACGGGAAAACAGTCCCCCTGGGTATACTGCCCCTCGCCGCCCAGATGGAAAGCCCATTCTGCCACATCAAGACTCTGTCCGGCGGTGAATGTCAGGTCCACCACTTTTTTCTCATTGGCGCCTATCTGTATGGGGTCCCAGTTGCTGTCAAGGTCCCACTGGCCAGTGGCCATATTGTGCCATATCTCTACATCGCCTTCGAGATTTCCGATCTTGGTATAGTACTTTCCCGAATGTGACGGCGTTATCTCATAGTGGACCTTATACTGGTGGCCGGAAACGATCTTCAGTCCCCTGTGCCGGAACTGGCAGTCCCACCTGTCCTCGCCGCCTCTGGAGGCTCCGCCCGGATTGAGGATAGTTATTTTATAAACCCCGTCGCTTATCTCAAAATCCATTTCACCCGGACCTGACTCGCAGATATGCCAGGGAAGGCCCACGCCGTTCTCAAAATCGGTCTGGCCCAGCTGTTCGCCGGCGAAAACGTCAATGACCGGCACTACAGTCCCGGCAGCAATAACCGCCGCACAGCCAGCGCTCAGTGCTCTTCTGATAGCTTTCATCTCCCGATACCCCCATTTTTTATCATTCTCTTTTTTCAAGTGACTTTTGTTACAAAAACAGCGGGCAGCCTTTTCGCAGCTGCCCGCCTGTAACGGCTCAGTGCCGTGTCTATTCAAGCTCTATAGACGAAAATATGTTGTCAAAGGTGTCGCTCATGCGGCTCTTGATGTTCTCACTGCAGGTGCAGACGAATACCAGCAGCTTGTCATTGTGCAGGAATGTCCTTACCTCAGCATAATTGTCATAGGACTTCTCATCGTTATAGGTAAAGCTCATCCGGTTGTTGACCTTGTCTCCCAGCTTGTACCTTACCAGCTCCAGCTCAAAGGCGTCGTTCATGTCGCTGAGTATCTGACGGTCCAGGTCCTTTATGGCACTGTTGGCGTCAAGATAGTTGCTGTAGGTCTCAAAATCTCCGGTCTCGCCCTTGTTGAGCGCCTGAGGGTAGAGGGTGAACACGTCGTATTCTATAATGACGAATTCCATGGACCCGTTGGAATAGGCCCGGCAGCTGTCATAAACGTCCACTGCAAAGATGTCGTTAGTCTCCTCTTTCAGGGACACAGGCAGCTCTACGCTGAACCCCTTGAAATAACTGATCGCAGTCTTCCTGTCATAATATACCTTCACTGCGATAAAGATGACCACCATGACGATCAGCAGTATAAGGCTGAAAAGCTTCAGATCCATGCCGGCTATAAGGCTGGCCTTCTTTTCCTTTACTGTTACGCCGCCGCTGAATTTATTAAAGTCGGGCGTATAGCCGTTGAGCCTGGGAGCATCTTTTTTCTCTGCCTTTTCCGCTGTATTTTCCGTGGCTTTTATGCCCATTTCTATCTTCCGGGTGCCGCAGGAAGGGCAGGCCTCAAGGCCGTCCTCAAATTCCTTACCGCAAACAGTGCATTTCATAAAGCCGTCCCCTTTCGTCAAAGCAAAGCTTTTACTTGAACGTTACCGAATCGAATATCTTGTTGAACTTTGAACTGAGTTTGCCGGAGTCGGCATCATCGCACATACAGATGAGCAGATACATTCCGTCCTTTTTCAGCACCGCCTTCATATCCACATATGTCTTGGCTGATTTGGAGTCGTTATAGCTGAACTTCGCACGGTTAGCTGACACAGACTTCTCCTTGTAATTGTCAAGGGTCCCCATCATGGCCATCAGCACCTGTACATAGGCTTCCTCAGTTTCCTTTATCTCGTCCTCAGACATGGAGTTCATATCATCGGCGATGTCTGAAAGGTCATATTTTATGTAGCAGAACTGAAGGTCCCTGTTGCCGTAGGTGTGAGCGCCGTCCATACCGGTCAGCGAATCGAACATACTGGTAGTTTCCTTGCAGTTCATGGGGAGCTTCACGGTGATGTCACCGATCTTGAAATTCTTCATCATGAACTTAGGAACGAACAGCACTCCGAGCACTACCACGAGCGCCACTATGAACCCTATGAGCCTGCCGGTGTCGCCGTTCATCAGGCCCCTGCTCCGGGAGGGCGGTATGCTGTTGGCGCCGAACCCGCCGTTATAGCTGGTGTCGCCCAGACCGCTGCCGTAGCCATAGCTGTTGTTATTGCCATAGCTGTAGCCGCCCTGGGTATTGCTGCCGTAGCTGTTCTGGCTCTGACCAAAGGCAGGTCCCATCTCGCTGACCTTGGTGCCGCAGTTATTGCAGATCTGATCGTTCGGGCCGATCTCGGCCCCGCAAATAGTACACTTCATATTTAAGTCTCCTTTACAGTAGAATAGAGATTCCTATACTTCTTGTTCCTGTTCTGCCAGGCCCTTCCCGGCGGGTCCGGAAAGGGCGGCAGATGCTGTTGTTCTGTTACTGTGCTGTTTACTTGCCCTGCTTTGCTGCGATATCAGCCAGAGCGTCCTTCCTGGACAGATTTATCCTGCCCTGGTCATCTATCTCCATTACCTTAACGACTATCTCATCACCGATGGAAACAACGTCCTCGACCTTCTCGACCCTGGACTTGTCAAGCTTGGAAATGTGTACCAGGCCGTCCTTGCCGGGAGCTATCTCTACGAAGGCGCCGAAGTTCATGATCCTTACGACTTTGCCCTTATAGATAGAACCTATCTCGGGGTCATTGGCAATGGTGTTGATGATATTGACAGCCTGCTGGCACTTGTCCTTGTCAAGGCCGGAAACGAATACGCTGCCGTCCTCATTGATGTCGATCTTGACCTCGCACTCAGCGCTGATCTTCTGGATGACCTTTCCGCCGGAGCCGATGACTTCTCTGATCTTATCCACAGGCACCTTGGTGGTGAGCATCTTGGGAGCCCACTTGCTTACCTCAGGCCTTACCTCAGGTATAGCCTTCAGCATTATCTCATCAAGGATATACATTCTTGCCTTTCTGGTCTTCTCAAAGGCGCTGGCGATGATGTCCATAGTCAGGCCGTCCACCTTGATATCCACCTGGATAGCGGTGATACCGTTCTTGGTGCCGCCCACCTTGAAGTCCATATCGCCGTAGAAGTCCTCCAGACCCTGGATATCCACCATAGTCATCCAGCTGCCGTCCTCCTTGGTGATAAGGCCGCAGGAGATGCCTGCAACAGGCTCTTTTATCGGCACGCCGGCGTCCATAAGAGCCAGGGTGGAGCCGCAGATAGAGCCCTGTGAGGTGGAGCCGTTAGAGGAAAGCACCTCGGAAACGCACCTGATAGCGTAAGGGAACTCATCAACGCTTGGCAGAACAGGTACCAGAGCCCTCTCAGCCAGAGCGCCGTGGCCTATCTCTCTTCTTCCGGGTCCTCTTGAAGGTCTTGTCTCACCTACAGAGTAGGAGGGGAAGTTATACTGGTGCATATATCTCTTGCTGGTCTCCTCGTCCAGGCCGTCAAGCTTCTGAGCGTCAGAAACGGGGCCGAGTGTGCAGACGGTCATTACCTGGGTCTGCCCTCTTGTGAATATGCCCGAACCGTGTACCCTCGGCAGGACGCCTACCTCGGCAGCCAGAGGTCTTATCTCGTCGATCCCTCTGCCGTCAACACGCTTGCCGTCATAGAGCCAGTTCCTTACTATCTTCTTCTGGAGCTTGTAGAGGACTTCCTCCAGCATAGCGCCCTGGTCGGGATACTGCTCGTCATACTTCTCATGAACAGCATCATATATAGGCTGCATCCTTGCGTCTCTTACATTCTTGTCATCGGTATCGAGAGCCTTCTTCACGTCCTCGCCGACCATAGCCTCGATCTCGTCGAACAGGTCGTGGTCCACCTCCATGGACTCGAACTCGAACTTAGGCTTGCCGATCTCCTTCTGTATGCCCTTGATGAACTCGACCATCTTCTTGATCTCCTCATGGCCTGTCTCGATGGCTTTGAGCATAACATCGTCAGGTATCTCGTTGGCGCCTGCCTCGATCATAACGATCTTCTCGGCGGAACCTGCGACCGTCAGGTTGAGCTGATTTCTCTCCCTCTGCTCAAGAGTGGGGTTGAGTACGAACTCGCCGTCGATATAGCCCACGTTTATGGAAGCTACAGGGCCGTTCCAGGGGATATCCGAAATGGATATAGCGATAGCCGCAGCGATCATGCCGGTGATCTCAGGCGAATTGTCCGGGTCAACGGAAAGCACGGTCATCACAACGGTAACGTCGTTTCTCATATCCTTGGGGAACAGGGGCCTGAAAGGTCTGTCCACACATCTGGAGGTCAGTATGGCCTTATCGCTGGCCTTGCCCTCTCTCTTGGTGAACGAGCCGGGTATCCTGCCAACGGAATACATCTTCTCCTCAAAATCCACTGAAAGAGGGAAAACGTCGATGCCGTCCCTGGGTTTCTTCGATGCGGTCACGTTGGCCATTACCACAGTCTCGCCGTACCTCACCCAGCAGGAGCCGTTGGAAAGTCCGCAGGTCTTGCCGGTCTCTACTACTACCGGTCTGCCTGCGTAGGTGGTCTCAAAAGTCCTTGCGTTCTCAAACATAAATCGTTCCTCCATGAAATATTTTTTCACATTCTCAGCCTCGGACCTCTGGCGCCAGCTTTAGCAATAAACAAGCCGCACGGCCTTGTCACAACTCCCTGCCGTACCTCTTGTTTGTTGCTAAATAACCCGCACCCAAGGTCCTTTCGGTTTCATAAAAAAACACCAAAAGGCAGTGACATAAAATGTCTCTGCCTTGATGCTTTATACTTGGATCACTTACGGATATTCAGCTTTTCGATGATGGCCCTGTATCTTTCGATGTCGTTCTTCTTCAGGTAGTTGAGAAGATTTCTTCTCTTACCTATCATCTTGTACATACCTCTTCTGGAGTGATTATCCTTTTTGTGGACCTTCAGGTGTTCGGTCAGGTCAGATATCCTTCTGGTCAGGATAGCGATCTGTACCTCAGGTGAACCTGTGTCGTTCTCATGGGTCCTGTTAGCCTCGATAACGGCTGTCTTTTCGTCTTTTCTCAGCATTTTTTTGTACCTCTTTCGATAAAAATTTTCCGCTGTAAAAGAATACGGCAGGTAACTTTCTCCGTTGGAGCGCAGCCCGTATTCTGTTGCAGGGCAGTTTACTGTTCACAGCGCCGCAGCGCAATATGACTTATTTATTATAACGTATCCTAGCTAAAAAGTAAAGCCTGTTCACAAAAAGTTTACAATCCTATCTGAGCCAGGCTGTTCAGATAGCGGCTTTCCTTCGGCGCTTTATCTCATACATACGCTCATCGCTTATCTTTATAAGGTCCTCCACCTGGGCATGGTCGCTGCTCTTAGCGGTATAGACCCCCACGCTCGCAGCTATCCTGTATGGCTTTTTCTTGACGCTCTCCAGCTGTTCAAGCCCTTCATTGATGCTCCTTGCTACGGCGGCGGCCCTTTCCTCATCACAGTCCGGCAGGAAGATATAGAACTCGTCTCCGCCGGTCCTGCCTGCGATATCGTTCTCCCCGCAGCTCCTTGCGATGACGTTTGCCACGGACTTTATGGCGAAGTCTCCCTCGGTATGTCCGTATACATCGTTTATCCTTTTGAGCCCGTCCATATCCACCACGATGGCGCTGACCAGCTCACCGTCCCGCTTGTGATAGAAAGCCTCGGCGGACTTGCTCTCAAAGCCGCTCCTGTTCAGCAGTCCGGTCAGGCCGTCCCTTATGCTGGCACTTTCCAGGCACTTTATCAGCTCTGCGATATTATTGCTCCTCAGTATCAGTTCCAGCGATATGGACATATTTATCATCCACATCTTGTAATACTCGTTGAAAGGACCTTCGCCGGTCATTGCCACAAAGGAATAGCCGAAGGTGTGGTCGCTGCTGTAAAGCCCGGTTATGTAGTAGAACTGCGGCTCTTCGCTTCCGCAGTCGGGGATCAGCTCGCTGACGTCGATATCTCCCTCAGGCTTCTTGATCTTGCCGGTCTTGTCTATCCAGATAGCCGGTCTCACTTTTCTGGTAGGCCTTTTGATCGTAGTCTCATAGGCAGTCCTGCCCTCACCGTCCACATAAGCCATATAGCCGAAATGCTTATAGCCGCCGAAATTGTGTGCCATTTCAAAGAAGGTCCGGCTGAGCATATCTATCTCCTGGACGCTGTTCAGCCTCAGCATTACGGCCTCGGCATTATTGAGACTGTAGTTCATGCCTCTTCTCAGGTCCCCCAGCTTTGTGATGCGTGCGGCCTCCTTACGGTAATCCGTCTTGCAGCAGCCGCAGCTGGCGGCGTATATGTTGCGGGGGATTATATAGCTCTCGCTCTCCTCCTCGCCCTTTATTTATCATCCTTCTTGCTATCTGTGCTCCAAGCCTGTCCACAGTGGAGAGCCTTGGTATGAACTCCTGCCCCTCGTCCACTCCGTCAAAACCGGATACACACACGTCCTCAGGGACCATCAGGCCCAGCTTTTTAAATCCGTTGCACAGTGACATGGCCATAAAATCATTTGCGCAGACCACAGCCTGTGCCTTGTGTTCTTCAGAAGAAAAGAACTCAGCGGCGGCATCGCCTTTATTGAACCAGAAATCGCCCTCAAAAACGCCCACGCCCTCCTCGGGCAGCCCGCACTCCTTCATGGCTGATCTGAAAGCGTCCAGTCTGCCAAGGGCATCGGCCCGGTCGAAGGGACCGCACATAAAGCCTATCCTGTCAAACCCGTGGACATTGACGAAATGCCTTACCATTTCTTTTATACCGTAGGTCTCGTCCACGGTCAGAGAACGTTTCTGCCAGATATTGTTCATCATTATAACAGGGCATTCAGCCCTGTTTGTGATCTCATTATAAATAGCGTCGGAAACGCCTTCGGCATTGAAACCGTCCTCATCGTATATTATCCCGTCCAGCTCGCCGAAGGGCACTATGTCCAGGATCTTCAGTTCGTTGGCGCCGTAATCGCTGACTCTGGGACTGATGTCGCCTAAGAAATTGAAATAGAGTATGTTGTACCCCAGATCTTTAGCGGCGATATTGATGTCCCTGCAAAAATCCCTGTGATAATCGGCAGTGATACTGCACTCAAAGAAGGCGATGGTCTTTAGTGAATTTATCATTTGACAAACATCTCCACAGGGCAGTTCTCCTGCCCATCCAATACAAATACTTATTAACAGAATTATAACACATTAAAAAACAATTGTCAAGCGCCTTTTTTCGGGCTTTTGGAGGGCGGCTCCTCTCAAACGGGCGGTTTTATGGGGCTTTCGGAGAACGGGAGTTTGTACAAAGTACAATGTTCGCAAAATTTGGCTTTTTATTCGCAATAATCGGTGAGAATAAAATCACAAAATAAGCTAATATAATAACAGAAAGAGAAAAAGGACGGCCGTCAAGTGCGGCTCCTGCCTTTTTTCATATTTCAATTCTCCCGATTGATCGGGGTCTTTCCCCCAATCGCAGACCCCGATTTTGATCAGTTTACGAATTTCCTTCTGATACAGGCCCCTGTCTGACTGCCTTAACAGACAGGGGTCATTTTTTGCGCTTTTTCGGCATAAAAAACTCCCCGCCGCCTGTGGCGGAGGGGAGCTGTATGCTGATAATTACTAACCGAACCAGAGCAGGCAGGCCACTGCGCCCACCAGCAGTATGAAGAAGAACAGCTTTGCTAACGACTTCGAGATATTCTTCTCGGTCTGCTTATTCTTCACATACTCCTTGAACACGTCTTCGTGGTACTCTCTGTTATAGGCTTTTCCCACTGTGGGGTCCAGCATATCTGCGATATTGATGTTCTTATACTTGTCCTTGATGGCCTGTGCGGCCTTCTCCTTGGTGGAGTCGTCAACTCTCTTGGTGCCGTAGGCGGCATCGAGCCTGGAATTGTCCATCTTATCCAGTTTCAGCTCGTCCATGGTCACGTTTTTATGACTGCGCTCGTCAGTGACGCCGCCGTTGATGAATACGTGGGTAGTGTCTACCTCCTGCATCATCTTGTTCTTGCGGTTTGAACGCAGGAGCTTGATAAGCGTATCGGTATACAGCTCGTCCTCCCTCTCCTGCTCGGTGAGCTTCTGGTTGGCAGTCTCCTCAGTGGCGATGTCCACCTGTTCGATAAGGTGGGTGAGGGAGCGGTTGCTGACCTTCTTCTCCTCCTCCTCTTCCTCATACTGAACATTCCTCTTTGAACCTTCCGGCGCAGTGAACTGCATACCTGCCACAGCTGCATCGTCCACCAATGCTCCGTCGCTGTCCAGTCCTGAGAAGTTCACGGTCTTTCTCTTGGCGCTGGAGACTACAGCCACCTCTCCCAGGTCCTTCCTCTGAGCGGCGGAAACACTGCCGCTGCCGGTGCCTGCGAAGGGGTCTATGGCTTCGAGGGACCTGTTGCCCACATTGGCTGAGGGCAGGTCGGGTCTGTAGACCAGCGGCTCCTTAGGCTCCTCCCTCTTTTTCGTATATTCGTCGGGCTGAGCGTTTATCAGCATCTTCCCGGAGCCGGAATCAGGTATGGTAAAGGGCGTGGCCTTCTGCTGCGGAGCACTCTCCTCAGGGACCTTTGTGGTATTGGCCTTTGGCCTCTGCCTTGGAGCAAGGCCGTCGATGGCCTCAACGTGCTTGACAGGCACCTCTTCTTCAATAAGAGAGGTCTTCTTACCCGAGCTCTGAGCCTGTGTGCTGCTCTGCTGGGAGAACGAAGCCTGTGCGGCGATATGGTCGTCCACCAGGCTGACTCTGTGCTGCTCGGCGGGCTTTTCTGCGGGCTTAGGCGCCTGTCCGGTGACGGACTGGACAGCCTGCTCGACCTGCTGGGTAAGGTCTGATACCCTCTGAGCGCCGGCAGGCTTTACAGGGATATCCCCGGTCAGCGCATCTGCGGAGATCGCAGAAGACGCAGCCGCAAAGCTGTTGCTCTCCACCGCAGCGTCACTGTCTGAAGTGAAGTTGACCATCTTGCCCTGAGTGACGTCAAAGTATTCCTCGCCGTCCTTGACAGCTATCTTCAGCTTAGGCGCAGGCCTGCCTGCCTGGGGCTTGTTGGCCTGGGGGATGCTGATAGCAGGGAATTCCTCATTCACATCGACCTTTGCAGCCTGAAGTATCTGTATAGCCGAGGTGCATCTCATTGAGCCTCTCACCATCTCCTTGATAGGCAGCAGGATGATGTCCTTGAAAGTCTCATGGAACTCCTCCATGAGCTGGTCGCCCTCCTTGCTTATCATAGACTTGGGGAAACGGTTGTCAAACAGCCTTCCCCACTGGCTGGGGGCAGCATTGATGAGCATATCTATATACTTTGCCAGCGGCACCCACAGCTCCGGTTCCTCAAAGCTGCGGTCGTTAGTGACCAGCCACATATAGCATCTGAGAAAAACGTCATAACAGCTGATGTCCTCCAGGTTCAGCATTATGTCGTCGATGTTCAGAGACTGCGAGAACTCACCGTCAGAATAGGCAAAGCATCTGTAGCCGGTGCTGTCGAGCTTTGCATAGGCAGTTTTCAGCGTCATCTCATCTCTCTTGAAGGGCGGCAGGGACGGAAAATCATAATCCGTCGTGTAGCTCTCCGCTGCGGCAGTGCCGGCCATCGAGAGCAGATGCTTATAGGTAGCCTCCACCTCATTCATCTCTGCCGTTACGGGCAGGCCTAAGATCCTGAACGGGTTGCAGGCAAACAGCTCGTTAGCTGTAACGCCAAGTTTCTGGTTAGGCAATTTAACTCCCCCTTAATAAAGATTACGTAAAAATAATAAAAATAAACAGTTAAACCGTTAAAATATTATACATTTAAAAAGTATACAAATAGACAGGTCTATATATCAAAACAATTATATCAAATATTCTTACATAATATATCAAAGAATGATGAACATATTGTTTACAATTTATTAATTCAAGACAAAGTGCCTAAAAAAACAAAAGAAATTTATCTTAATTAGCCCACAAAAAATATTTGCAATTTAGGCAAAAATATTGTATAATAAATGTGTATAGATAATAAATGGAGCGTATTCCGTTTTTCTGCGGCGGGCCCGCAGGCATTTTTTTATTTTTGAAATCTACGATCGGGGGAATTTATAATGGGTCTTTTCAATAAAAAGAGACCGGCGCCGGCGCCGGCCGCAAAGCCTCAGGCAACAGCCAAGCCTGTTGATCCGGACGATATATGGAACACGCCTTCTCCGGCGAGGAAGAGGGCCTCTGACAGCGTGACCTCAGTGGCAGTGAAGGAGTCAAAGTATGACGAGCCTGTGCCGGAAAAGCTGGAGGTGGAGTCTGTTGACCCGGAGATGATAAAGACCAAGATGGCTCAGCTGGAGGCTGAGATCGCTGAGAAGAGCAGCAGGCCTGTGAAGACCCATGCGGATTACGGCACGAGCACCGTAGGGCAGGAGGAGATAATCGACGCCCAGACGGAGTATGAAAAGCTTTATGAGATAGAGCATGAGAGATATGTGAAGAGCCATTATGAGGACATAACCAAGGCCTCCGAGGCAGGCATGGCTGAGAAGATGGAGGCTATGTATGCAGAGCATGAGGCTAAGGTGCTGGCGGACCAGACCACTGAGTTCGAGTTCAGCAAGGTCAGCCAGGAGGAAGTGGACAAGAAACTGGCCAGTCTTCCTTATGCGCTTAAACCTGAGGAGTATGACAATTATCACGACATTGCGTCGGTGAAGAACGAGCCTGATGCCGCTGCTATCGAGCAGCTAGGCACCATAGACCACAGCGAGGACCCGGACGATATCGGATCGGTGGACGATGAGCTGCTGGCAAGGAAGGTGCAGGAATTCGAGCAGGCTTACGGTGACCGCAGGCGCAGTGACGATGATCAGTAATAAATTTTAGTTTGGGAGCGAATTTCATTGAACATCAACACAGATAATGCGATCATCAAGTTTTCCATGGAGGGGAAGGAATTTCCCTACGATAAAATGTTCTATGCAACGGTGAACGATTATATACTGGAGTATAAGAACGCAAGGCTGGATAAACTGACTGAGAAGGACCAGAGCGTGTGCTTAGCCCGGATAATCAGGAAGATGGAGGTAAACGGGGTGCCTGTTCAGCAATTCTTCAAGGAAGAGCTGGATCAGTGGTCGGACGTATCGAATTACACCAGAGTACTGAGGCTCTGCGACCTGATGGCGAGGGACATATTCTGCTGTTTTGACAAGAACAGGTATGATGATGAGGGCCATTTTGAGACAGTGGACAGACTGTATTGCGTGAACAACGACGGGGTGAGGGATTTCTTCACTCTCGACGAGTATATGAAAGCGGGCCTTTTCAAGAAGGTCAGGACGCCGGAGAGCGAATATTTCAAGGAGCTGGAGAGAAAGTTCGAGGCAGGACTGCTGCCGAAGAGCAAGAAGGACGAGGCTCTGTATTCAGGTAAGTAAAACATGGAGGTAAGTAAAATGGTAAGGATCGAGATGGAAGACGGCGGCGTGATAACGGTCGAGCTGTATCCTGAGACGGCGCCTGTTACGGTGGCTAATTTTGAAAAGCTCGTCAGGCAGGGCTTTTATGACGGACTGATATTCCACAGAGTCATAAAGGGCTTTATGATACAGGGCGGCGACCCCGAGGGGACCGGCATGGGAGGCGCCAAGGAGAAGATAAAGGGCGAGTTCAGGGCGAACGGAGTGAAAAACGACCTCAAGCACACCAGGGGAGTCATCTCCATGGCAAGGAGCATGATGCCCGATTCGGCAAGCTCGCAGTTTTTCATCGTTCATGAGGACGCACCTCATCTTGACGGTAACTATGCGGCCTTCGGCAAGGTTGTCGAGGGTATGGATGTGGTCGATAGGATAGCCGGCTGCAAGGTCAACTTCAATGACAAGCCCCTGACGCCCCAGGTGATGAAGAAGGTCACTATAGTTGACTGAATTCGCCTGACAGGCGGGATAGAGAGAAATAAGGCCTCTGTATTTATATAGAGGCCTTTGCATTGATTTTGCTTTGATATTGGTATATATGGTTAAGTGCGGGAGTGATCTAACATGAAAATCAGACAGACTGCTGCGGGAGCCGCTGCGGCTATAATGCTTGCCTTTGCCGCCGCACCGGGGGCTGCGGCTTACTACGATGATTACGGCAATTATTATGACTATGACTATAATTACGGTTATGACTATGACTATAATTACGGTTATGACTATAACTACGATTACGGCAACGGCTATGATAACGGCTATGACAACGGCTATAACGATTATGACAATGGGCAGGATAACGGTGATATGGGCGCCGTTACCACAGCGCCGCCGGAGAATTATGACCCGACCCAGAGTGCGGGCAATGTGGTGACGAGCTTTGACCCGAACGGCCGGAAGACCCAGACACTGCTGCCGGACAAGGCCACGACTGCGCCGTCGAGCGTATACGTGACGGCGTCGGACTTCAAGGACGGCATGGTCACGGCGGAACTCAAAATAGAGGCAGAAGAGCCTGTGGGAGCGGCTGTCATATCAATAACCTATGACAGCGCAGTGCTGAGATACGAGAATGCGGCAGTGAACCCTGAGGTCGGGGGAAAGGTGACGCAGAACGGCTTTAACGGCAGATATATTTTCAATTATCAGAACGATAACGGCTCGGAGTTCAAGGGGACCTATGTGACGGTCCAGTTCAGGGTACTGGACGAGTCGGTGCCTTCGACCTCGCTGTTCGCAAACGTGAATACCCTCAATAATAAGAACGGAGTTTCCATCTCTGCGGCCACGGATAACTGCATAGTAATAAATCCGGAAGTTTATGAGGAAGTGACAACGGGGGAGGAGACCAAGGAGATAAAGACCCTGGAGGTGCCTTTCAGGAGCGAGCCGGTGGCTCTTTCCGACCTTGGTTTTGAGGACGTGAAGAATGCGGTCCCTGAGGACGAGAGCATCGTTCAGTATAAGGACGGGGCTTTCCTGACCCTTCAGCTCGGCACCACCTATGTGGACATCGCCTTCGGGGATACCAGGCTGGAGACCTATCAGCTGACGGTCTATGACGAGAACTTCCGTTCCGGCGCAGTAGATACTGAGGCCCCCATTGACAAGGGAGGTTATCAGACCGATAGGGGCAAGCTCAGAAACTTTCTCATTATTCTGGCTGTAATAGCCGCACTGCTGGCTGTGGTGGTGGAGTATGTGGTCATCTTCAAGCCCTACAACAAAAAGCCTGCCAGGAAAAGACCGGGCGGCTCCGGAAATGTGAAGAAGACTGAGGAGCCTGAGCAGGAGGACTATCCTGAGGAAGAGGATGCTCCTGAGGAAAGCGGGGGACCCGAGGAAAAGGCTGATACTGAACCTGAGGAAAATGAAGAGCCTGAGGAAAATGAAGAGCCTGAGAGCAGGGCAGAGGCTGATGAAAAGGCTGAGCCTGAGGACAAGGAGCCTGGACCGCAGGAGGAAAAGCCCGCAGAGCCTGAGGAAAAGCCCGGGGACAGATCCGGGGAAAATGAGCAGCCCCGGAGCAGGGACCGCAGGAACAAGCGTGAGCGCAGGAAAAAGAAAAAGTCCGCCGCAGCAAGGTTAGCCGAGCTGGAGGCTATGGACGACGCCATGTTCGGCGACGACGATAATTGATGATCTTTAGAATGAATAAACAAGGCACTTCCGCTGGAGACAGCAGAAGTGCCTTGTTGTTATTTAACTCATCCGGCCGTTTTCAATGGTAAAGGTCCTGTCGCAGATGCGAAGGGCCGAGGGGCGGTGGGAAACTATCAGCACCGTCCGGTCCGCTCCCGCCTCTTCCGAGATGGACTTTAATATGACGGCCTCATTGAGACTGTCAAGGCTGCTGGTCGGTTCGTCAAGGAGCATGAACGGTCCTCCGTGCAAAAAGGCTCTGGCCAGACCTATACGCTGTTTTTCGCCTTCGTAGAGCTTTTCGCCCAGCTCACCCGCCTGGGAGTCATAGCCCTCAGGCAGCGACATTATGAAATCGTGGACCGAGGCCTTTTTGCAGGCCTCTTCGATCTCCTCACGGGTGGCGTCGGCACGGGCTATGCGGATATTGTTCGCTATGGTGTCGTGAAAAAGCTGCGTATCCTGTGTCATGTAGCACTCGCTGCTGCGAAGACTGGCGGTGTTTATGCTGCCGATATCTTTGCCGGAGATGAGCACGCTGTCTTTCTTAGCCGACCAGAACCTCATCAGCAGCTTCAGCAGCGTGGACTTTCCGCTGCCGGACCGGCCCTCTATGCCGATAACGCTGTCCCTGGGTATCTCCAGACTCAGGTCCTCAAGGACCTTGTTTTCCTCCCCGGCAGAGTAGGAAAAGCTCAGGTCCCTTACGGCGGCTCCCTCAAAGCTCAGGTCCTCGCCGTCGATGACGTCCTCGGTCACAGGCTCCTCATCAATAAGGTCAGTGACTCTCCTGCCGGCGGCCAGAGTGTTCTGCAAAACGCTGCCAAGGTCAGCCAGAGCCGCAGTTGGCCCGAAGCTGGACATCATGGCCGCCACAGCCGTCAGAACGCCGCCAAGGCTGATCTTGCCGGCTGTATAAAGCCCTATGGCCGCAAACAGCATAGCTATGCCGGCCACAGAAATGGCAGTGTTGGTAACGAGCTTGTTAAAGCCCGTGCTGCGGCTCATTTTCCTTTGCAGCTTTGAAAGGTCATCGGCCCGCTTGTTAAGTTTATTGAGCACCCGGTCGCTGTAGTTATACTGTATAGTTTCGTCCAGCCCCCGCAGGTCCTCCAGGACCAGGGCGGAGAGCTTGCCGGAGCGGCTGCGGTACTCCTCGGCGGTGTTCCCGCTTATCCTGAATATGAGTATCGGCACCGCTGCCCCGACGGTCAGATAGGCCGCCGCCGCCAGCGCTCCCAGCAGGGGATGGACAGAGCCTATGAACACCGTCATGATGATACTCATGACCGCCGCTATGCAGATGGGCGAGACCGTATGTGCATAAAAAACTTCCAGCAGCTCGATGTCGGAGGTTATCAGTGCGATTAGGTCCCCCTTGTCTCTGCCCTCCAGCTTTGCGGGGCAGAGCCTTCTCAGTGCCTTGAAGACCCGGTCCCTGATAAGTGCCAGGAGCCTGAAGGCTATATAGTGGCCAAGATACTGCTCAGTGCATCTGAAAACTGCTCTGAGAAGGGCCATTACGCCAAGGGCAGTGAAGATCTGCCTGTAGCTCAGTCTGAGGTCGAAGCCAAGGCCCTGAGCTATGGCTATGACGCCGCCGATGGGGATGAACTGGGCGCAGATAAAACCCATGACCCCAAGCAGGACTGCCAGCGCCATCAGCCCCGACAGGGGAGCCACCAGCTTTAAAAGCCGCAGCATTATGGCCGCATTGCTCTCTTTACCGTTTTTCATGGCCCCTGCCTCCTTTGCCGATGTTTTCAAGCTCCTGCTGGGTTTTCCACAGCTCTGAGTAATAGCCACCCTTTTTCAGCAGGTAGTGGTGTCTGCCGTTCTCCGCCAGTTTGCCGTCCTTCAGGACATATATTCGGTCCGCCCCGGCGGAATTCATGAGCCGGTGGGTGATGAGCAGGACCGTCCGGCTCTTTGCCAGATCGTAGATCATGTCCATTATCTCGTTCTCACTGTCCGGGTCTATGCTGCTGGTGGCCTCGTCGAAGATATAGACCGGGCTGTCGTGGAGCAAAGCTCTGGCCAGGGCCAGGCGCTGTCTCTGCCCGCCGGAAAGCTCGGCGGCATTCTCGCTGAGCCTGGTGTCAAGCCCTTTTTCCTCCCGCAGGAAATCCGCAAGCCTGGCCTTTTCCAGCGCCTCCCACATCTCTCTATCGTCGCAGTAGAGCTTTCCCATCCTGAGATTTTCCCTTACCGTGCCCTTGAAGAAAAAGCTGCTGCTGCCCACGTATGTCAGGCTGTCCATCAGATTCTCCTCGGAGATCTCCGAAAGCTCCATGCCGCCTATCTTCACGCTGCCCTCATAGTTCTTTATGCGCCCCATGAGTATCATGGCGATGGTGGACTTTCCGCTGCCCGAGGCGCCGGTGATGGCTGTCAGCCGGTTCTTTTTCAGCTCTATGTTTATCCTGTGAAGTACCTCTCTGTCCTTCTCATAGCCAAATCTCAGGTCGCTTATCTTTATGCCCGTCCTGTCCGGATCTATCCGCCCGAAGGCCGGCTCAGGGTCAGGCATATCGAGAAGCCTGAACATCCTGTCGCTGGCCGCCATTCCGTTCATGGCCACGTGGAAATAGCTGCCGAGCCTTCTCATGGGGATGAAGAATTCCGCCGAGAGCATTATGACCGTAAAGCAGCCACCATAGCCTACCCGTCCTGCCCTGAACTCCGAAAGGGCTATGACCGTCCCCAGGGCAGCCCCGCCGTAGGCGATAAGGTCCATGATGGTCACGGAATTGAGCTGCATGGTCAGCACCTTCATGGTTATCCTGCGAAAGCGCTCCGCCTCGGCGTTCATGCTGCGGTTCTGTCTTTCGTCGGCCTTGTATATCTTCAGGGTGGTCATTCCCTGAAGGTTCTCAAGAAAATTGTCCCCGAGCTTTGCATACTCTCCCCAGTACTTAGAAAGGAGTTTTTTGGCTATCTTCTGCACCGCAACGATCGCCCCCGGTATCAGCGGCACGCATACGAGCAGCACTATCGCCGCCCTCAGGCTCACTATGCACAAGAGCCCGAACAGCGTCAGCGGCGCCAGCATCGAGTAAAAAAACTGCGGCAGGTAGGCCCCGAAATAAGTCTCCAGCTGATCGACGCCCTCTACCGTCACCTGCACAGTCTCGGCGGTCCTGATCTTCTCCTTGTAGGAGGTGCCTGTCTTTATGAGCTTTCTGAATATCTTGTCCCTGAGGTGCTTTTTGACCCCGGCGGAGGCCTGATAGCTGTACTTTTCCTGCAATACCGAGCAGATGGCCCGGACTATGACCGCCGATAAGGAGGCGCCCGCCGCAAAGCCCACGTCGGTCCGCTCACAGGTCCCTTGTATGAGCTTTTCCAGAAGATCCCCCACGGCAAATACCATAGCCGCCCCGAAAAGCATCGCCAGCCACTGCACGGCCACTATCCTGTATATATATTTCTTGCTGTCGCCCATTTCGGCGACAAGTCGTTTTTTTATCATTTTATCACCTGTCTTGTACATATAGTTACAGATACTAACATTATACACCATATATATAAAAAATGCAAATCATTTTTATTAAAGCTTTGATGAATTTTGTAAGAATACCTTCCCGCCTTCTGCCCTTAGACCGGGCGCAGCGGCCGGTTTGTTCAATATGTCAATGGACAATGCGGGCGTAAGATGTTATAATATATCTGTTTCGTGTCCTGTTGAGGACGGTATGACTGGGAAAAGGAGAGGTAAAATGATTACAGTATCGAATGTGAGCCTGTCGTTCGGCGGGCAGCTGCTTTTCAAGGACGTTGACCTTAAATTCACCGGCGGTAACTGCTACGGCATCATCGGCGCAAACGGCGCAGGAAAATCCACTTTCTTGAGGATACTCAACGGCGAGCTGGAGCCGACCACAGGCGAGGTGGCCATTTCCAAGGGCGAAAGGCTCTCTGTGCTCAGACAGGACCACTTTGCCTTTGACAGCTATACGGTCCTTGACACGGTGATAATGGGCAACAAAAGGCTCTATGACATCATGCAGGAGAAGGACGCACTCTACGCCAAGGAGGATTTCTCCGAGGAGGACGGCGACAGGGCCGGGGAGCTGGAGAGCGAGTTCGCAGAGCTCAACGGCTGGGAGGCCGAGAGCGACGCTTCAAAGCTCATTCAGGGCCTGGGACTGCCGGAGGAAATAATGTATCAGCAGATGTCTGCACTTTCGGGCAACGAGAAGGTCAAGGTGCTTTTAGCGCAGGCGCTTTTCGGGAACCCTGACATCATCATGCTGGACGAGCCGACGAACCATCTCGACATCGACGCCATCAGATGGCTGGAGGACTTTCTTGCCGACTATTTCGGCACCGTTCTGGTAGTGAGCCACGACAGGCATTTTCTCAATAACGTCTGCACCCATATCGTTGATATAGACTACACAAAGATAAAGATGTATGTGGGCAACTACGAGTTCTGGTACGAAAGCTCGCAGCTCATGCAAAGGCTGATAAAGAACCAGAACAAGAAGGCCGAGGAGAAGATAAAGGAACTTCAGGAGTTCATAAACCGTTTCTCAGCCAACAAATCCAAGTCCCGGCAGGCTACGGCAAGGCGAAAGCTCCTGGATAAGCTCACTGTGGAGGAGATGCCTGCATCGTCGAGAAAGTACCCATTCATAGGCTTTAATATCGACAGAGAGCTTGGAAAGGACGTGCTGAAGGTCAGCGGCATATCAAAGACCGTTGACGGGACAAAGCTTCTGAACAACGTCACCTTTACCCTATCAAGGACCGATAAGGTCGCTTTTATCGGTGAGAGCGAGCAGGCGATCACCATGCTGTTCAAGATACTGGCTGAGGAGGAGGAGCCTGACGAGGGGACTATAAAATGGGGCGTTTCCACTTCGAGGTCATACTTCCCCATGGACAATTCTGAGTATTTCAACGGTCACGAAGAGAGCATAGTTGACTGGCTGCGGCCATATTCTACTTCGGAAGTGACAGATACCTTCCTCAGGGGCTTTTTGGGCCGTATGCTTTTCAGCGGCGACGAGATATACAAGCCCGTGCAGGTCCTTTCCGGCGGCGAGAAGGTCAGATGTATGTTCAGCAGGATGATGCTGTTCGGCTCCAATGTCATTATGCTGGACCGTCCCACCAACCATCTGGACCTGGAGTCGATCACTGCGGTGAATAACGGACTGAGGGATTTCAAGGGAGTAGTCATCTTTGCGAGCCACGACCATGAGATAGTACAGACGGTAGCGAACCGCATAATCGAGATAACTCCTGATGGCTGCATAGACCGTGAGGGCACCTATGAGGAATTTCTGGACTGGCGCCGTGAGAGGGGCATGAAGTCGTTTATAGAATAATATCAGCAATGTCTCCCGTTCGATCATAAACGGGAGACATTTTTTAATGTCAGGCAAAGCTCACTATTCTTAAAATTCTTTGTGCAAGTCTACGGTATAATTGCTTGTGAGCAGCATGGATCTGTACAAAGAGCTGAAATTTACTCAAGAGTGTTGACATATCTGTGATGACTGTGTATACTGTATACATACAGTTCAAACAAAGTAGACAGTTGGACTTTATGCTAGCGTAAGATCCTTGACGACGGACCCCACGGCTATGGGCGAGAAAAAGAAAAGCCCCCCGGAAAGGTCCAAAAAAGAAATGAGGTGCAAACAGGAGCGTATGAATATCTTTATAGACAACAAAAGCGGAGCGCCGATATATGACCAGATATATACACAGATAAAGAGTCAGATAATAAGCGGCGTGCTGAATGAGGACGAGGCCCTGCCTTCCATAAGGAGCCTGGCCAAGGACCTCAAGATAAGCGTCGTCACCACCAAGCGGGCTTATGACGAGCTTGAAAGGGAAGGGTTCATCTACACCATAGCTGCCAAGGGCTGCTTTGTGGCGCCGAAGAATATGGAGCTTATAAAAGAGGCGAACCTGAGAAAGATAGAAGAGCTTATGACAGAGATAAGCAAGCTTGCAGCGAGCTGCGGGCTTACGAAGAAAGAATTGACGGAGATGTTCGAGTACATCTCTGAGGAGGAGTAACAAATGGCTGAGAATGCGATAGAGATAAGGGGAGTCACAAAGAGATACAAGGACTTCTGCCTTGACAATGTAGACCTGACCCTGCCGGGCGGCTGTATCTTAGGGCTAATAGGCGAGAACGGCGCCGGCAAATCCACACTGATAAAGGTGCTGCTTGGCATTATCCATAAGAACGCCGGTTCTGTGAAGATACTCGGCAGGGACGCTGACAGGGAGCTTTCGGATATCAAGGAGGACATCGGCGTGGTCTTGGACGAGGTGGGCATACCGGACGGTTTCAGGGCTAAGCACATAAATAACGTTATGAAACTGGCCTACCGCAACTGGGACGAGAAACAGTTTTATGATGATCTGGAAAAGTTTAAGATACCCACGAATAAAAAGTTCAAGGAATTTTCCAGGGGCATGAAAATGAAGATGGGCATAGCTATCGCTCTTTCACACAAGGCAAAGCTGCTGGTCCTGGACGAGGCCACTAACGGCCTTGACCCGGTTATACGTGACGAGGTGACGGATATCTTCAACGACTTCACCAGGGAGGAGGACCATTCTATCCTCATTTCTTCCCATATCGTCAGCGACCTGGAAAAGCTCTGCGATTATGTGAGCTTTATACATCACGGCAGAGTCCTGCTCAATGAGGAGAAAGACGTGCTGCTGGAAGAATATGCGATCTGTCACTGCTCGGAGGAACAGCTCGCAAGCCTTGACCCGGCAGCAGTAAAGGGCAGAAAAGTGGGCAGATACGGCGCACAGGCCCTGGTGCTCAGGGATAAGGTGCCGGCAGACATGAATCTTAGTCCGGTAAATATCGAGGAGCTGTTCGTCTTTATGATAAAGGAGGCCGATTAGGTTGAAGTGTCTGTATGTAAAGGAACTCTGGCAGATGCGCACCAACGGACTGGTGTATGGCGGCCTGGCGGGACTTATCATGCTTATCACCGGCGCTGCCTTAGCGGCTCTTGGCATAGCTGACGGTTTTTTCCTCAGCTGGCCTGTGTTCCTTATGGCGGGCGTGGCACCTTTTGCAGACCTTAACGACGACTTCAAGAGCAGATGGAGCGATCTCGTCAGGACGCTTCCTGCCCGTCGAAGCGACGAGGTGGGGGCTAAGTATCTTATCGCACTGACCATTTTAGGGGCAGTGAGTCTGGTGTATATCATATCCCGTATACCGGTGATCGCAGCAGGGGGCATGGATATGGGAGAGCTTTTCAAGCGCCTAGCCTTGCTTATGTCTATGGGCTCGTTCGCACCGGCGCTGCCGCTGCCCCTGGCTTACAGATGGGGCGACAGGGGACTGAAAGCAGCCTATATCGTGACCATGGTCCTGATGGGGATGTTCGGCGGCTTCTATTCGACGGACTCTGTCCACGATAAGATGAGCGGAGCCGGGGCTGCCGTCATGCTTGGTACTTTTGCAGCGCTGTTCGGCCTGTCCTGGGTCATTTCAGCCCGCTGTATAAATAAATATGACCGGTGAGAAAACCGGCAGAGAGAACGGAGAGAAACAAATATGAAAGCCTTATTCAGAAAAGATCTTTACAGCTGGTGGCAGACCTGTTATTTTATGCTGCTGCTGCCTGCGATGAACGTGGTCTTCTGCATCGAGTACGCTATCCAGGGAAAACCGCTGCCCCTGCCCATGTTCATATACTCCGCCTGCTTTATGTGCGTCACACCCGGCACCCTTCATGTGCAGGACGTCACCAGCAAGTGGTTCATCTATTCTTTCACCCTGCCCGTGAAGCGCAGCGAAACGGTGGCTGAAAAATACCTTCTTGCCCTTATCCTGGGGGCCGGGGTGGATCTTATCATGCTGCTGACCGTTGGTCTTTGCGCAGTCCTGGGGGGCGATCTGAGCGGCGCAGGCACCATGCTGCTGACCGTTTCGGCAATGGGGCTGCTGCCGGCTACGGCGTTCCTGCCGGTGAGCTTTGCTATGTCAGACAAGTCCCAGGCGGCAAGGAGCCTTGTAGGGGCGCTGATAGGCGGTTTTTTGGGCGGCGGCGCAGTCATGATGACTCAGAGGGCATTTGACAGCGAACCGTCCGCAGCCAGTCAGGCAGTGCTGTTAGGAGTCGTTATGGTGCTGTTCGGCATCTCCTGGGCAGTTTCTACAGCCATAAACAACAGAAAAGACATGGCGTGAGAAACGGGGGAGACAACGATGAAAGCATATTTACTTAAAGAATACTATCAGAACCGGTTCGGTCATATCCTGTATGTCATAGTCTGCGTCATTGTGATGCTGGCAGGGATATTTACCGGTAATTCAGCCGGAACGGTCTATTCGCCCATACTTACCATTAGCTGTTTAATGGTCAGTATGTTCGCCATGACTGTTTTTACTAACGATGAGAGGGACAGGAGCAGGGTCATGATGGCTCTTACGCCTGTAAAGCCCCGCAGCCTGGTGAACTGCCGCTATCTTAAAGCCGTAGCTTTTCCGACAGTGATGATAGCCCTTAATGTCATAGCGGTGTTTATCGGCCTTGCCCTTGGCGGGTGGAGCATTTCGGGCCACGGCATACAGCTGCTTTTTTCCGCAGCTCTTTCCTTTGCGGCAGCTGTGATCCCCACGGCGATACTTTATCCGCTGTATTTCAGGTTTTCCGCCGAGAAGGTGGGCATTATCCAGGGCATAGTGGCATTTTTGGCAATATCTGTTATCATGCCGCTGATACTTGCGCAAGAGGCGTTCGACACCCCGGAAGGCTCCTTCGTGTGCATAGGGCTCCTCGCCGGGTCGGCAGTTTTGCTCCTGCTTTCCTATCTGGCCAGCCTGGATCTCTGCCAGAGACGTGACTTGTAAATAAGATAAGCCCCCGCCGCAAGGCGGGGGCTTAGTGTTTTCAAAGGCTGTAAAGTGTGAACTTGCCGTCCTCCAGTATCATATAAGAATGGTCCGACCCCTCCTTGGGTATGGATACCGAGCCGGGGTTCACATAGGTATAGCCGCCCATATCCCTGAGGACCGGCACATGGGTATGGCCGTGGAGAAGTATATCGCCTTTTTGCAGCGGGGGCAGACGGTCACAGTTGAATTTGTGGCCGTGGGTGGCGAATATTCTGAGCCCGTCCTGGCAGATATAGGCATAGTCTGCCATGATGGGAAATCCCAGCACCATCTGGTCCACCTCAGTGTCGCAGTTGCCTCTGACGCAGAGTATGTCTTCACTCAGACCGTTGAGCATTTCTATGACCTTCTTCGGCTCATACTCCTCCGGCAGGTCGTTTCGTGGCCCGTGATACAACAGGTCCCCCAGCAGCAGCAGCCGTCCGGCTCCGCTCTCTTTATAGGCCCTTACCATTTTCTCACACCACAGCGCCGAGCCATGTATATCCGATGCGATAAAAAGTCTCATGCTGTCCTGCTTTCCTACTTGCCGGCCTTTTTATGCAGCGACCGGAACTCTGCCGGCGACAGCATCTCATGCTTCTTGAACACGGCGCAGAAATAGCTGCAATCATTATAGCCGACCTTAGAGGCTATCTCGTTTATGTTGTACTTGTCGTCCAGCAGCAGCAGCTTGGCCTGCTGGATACGCTTTCTGGCCAGATACTCAAAGGGCCTGAGATTCAGGCACTCCTTGAAGAGCCTGCAAAGATACTGCGGCGACAGGTCGATAAGGTCCGCCAGCTCCACCAGAGTCAGCTCGCTTGCGAAATTCTTGTCGATATGGTCGATGACCGGCCTGAGCTGATTGAGCTTCTGGCTGTCCTGGCTGCCGTTCTGGAGATTGACCACCCTGTTGAGCTCCAGCAGGAAGGTATAGAGCAGCGCCGAGCACTCCATGCCGCAGTAATAATAGTTGGTCTTCATAAGATAGAGTATCTTCTTGAAAATGGCCTCGATGGCGTTAAGATCGTTGATGTGGACCACCTTGGGCTTGTCGAGCTTGATATGGTAAAGTATCGTATAGGCTTCACGCCCGTCAAAGGTTATCCAGTGAGTCTCCCAAACGTCCTCCACAGGATAGTACTCGTGGGGGATGTTGGGGGGGAGATATATAGCGTCCCCGGCCTTGACGGGATATTCGTTCCCCTCGACTTTAAGCACTCCCGCACCTCTTGTGCAGTAGATTATCTGATGGTTGGGATATCCGTCCTCCCTGATGAAATGCCACTCTCTGTCCCTTGCGCCGGCGCCAAGGAGAAAAATGGGCATATTGACCTCTTCACTTAGCACAGGATAATAAAAATCTGTCATAAGACGCACCTTCCTTTGATAATTCCTTTTATAATTCCGATAAGATATTTGCCCGCCCTGCCCCCTGACGCCGACGTCACGGGGGAACGGAAGTTTTTGTTTGATGATTTAATGTTTCATATATTAATATTTCATATTGTTTTATTATATAATATCACAACAGCGTCCTTTTGTCAAGTACTTTTTTTATCTATTTGCTTTAAATTTGTCGCCTCATGGCCGCCAGGCAGAAAATTATTAATTTTTGCGTCCAGGCAACTTTTCTCCCTGGGGCGCATATAATAAAAACGGGCATAAAAAACGGACCCCGCAAAGGGTCCGCAGTGGTCCTGTGTAGTTAAAGCCTCAGCGCTCAGAGGTCAACATGGTTGTAGGTGATGCCGCTGTCAGTCAGATCTATCCAGGCGTAGCTGGCCGGCAGCCCGTCCCTCGGCTGTCCTGCACTGCCGGGGTTGAGTATAAGAACGTCCCCCCTCTGCTCGGCATACCTCACATGGGTGTGGCCAAAAAGGGCTATGCAGCACCCTTCCTCCTTGGCCTTGTTGTATATCCTGTCAAGGGTGAACCTGACAGCCCACTTGTCACCATGGGCGAAGAAGATCTTCCTCCCGTCCTTGAGGGTGATGATATCATGGTCCGGCATATCCGGCGAGAAATCACAGTTGCCCTTTATGCCGATTATGTTCCAGTCCAGATAATGGGCCTTGAGCCTGAGAAACTCATTGAGCCCGTCGCCTAAAAAAATAAACAGGTCGGCGGTACCGTTGCGCTTGAAGATCTTATGCATGGCAGAATAATTGCCATGAGTATCGGAAAAAACGATTATACGCAAGACCGCAGACCCCCTCACTCAGATTTCTGATTAATTATACCATATTTCACAATAAATTTCAAGGGGTACACAATTTTTTTACACTGCCCTTGTGAACTTGTTACTATTCCGCCCCGGCCATCAGACCGGCCGGGACCTGAGGAGATGATGATATGAACAGCTTTGACCGTCTTTCAAAGGAACAGACTGACGCTCTGCTGAGAGCCGCCGCCGGAAAACTTGGCACGGACCCGGCAGACCTTGAAAAACAACTCAAAAACGGCCAGCTAGGCAAAGCCCTTTCCCGTATGCCGGAAAACGAGGCAGCTATGCTGACAAAGGCTCTTTCCGACAAGAATACCTGCGAGAAGATACTGTCTTCACCGCAGGCGAAGGCCCTATTCAAAAAGCTCAGCTCCGGCTGAGTAAAAACAAAGGAGTACGGATTTGGACGACATGATGGAAAAGCTTCAGCAGGTGCTGAACGATGAGGAGAGCATGGCTCAGATAAGGGAGCTTGCGGATATGCTAACAGGCGGCGGGGACCACCCTGCCCCCGCTGCCGAAAAGCCGTCCCCGGCCCCTGCCATAGGACCTGCGGTGCAGGGGCCGGATATAGCTAAGCTCATGAAACTCGGCCAGCTGGTGCAAAGCTCGGCGGCAGGGGACAAGAACATCGCCCTGCTGCTTGCTCTCAGGCCGCTGCTAAAGCCTGAGAACCAGCCTAAGCTGGACCGTGCCGTGAAACTTCTTCGCCTGCTGGACCTGTGGCCGGTCATAAAGGAAAGCGGGCTGGTCGGGGGGGACTTGTTTGGATTACTCTGAGAGCAGGTTCAGCGAGATGCAGGCTGACGCTCTGAGGAGGGCAAGGGAGATGCAAAAGCTCTCGAAGGGCCCTGAGCCCGCCCCTCAGAACGTCACTCAAGGCCCCGCTGCTGCCCGCAGCCTTGAGTCGGTCATCGGGGGGCTTGGCATAGACAGAGAAAAGGCTATGATCGGCCTGTTGATATATATACTTTATAAACAGGGGGCAGATGTAAAGCTGCTGCTTGCTCTGGGATATCTGCTCTTATAGGGCAGAGTCCACACAAAAAGGCTGATGAAGAGCCCGTAAAGGGGCATTTGTGCCAAAAAACTAAAAATGAAATGATTTTTAAGAAATCGAGAAAAACGGAGAGAAATGAAGAGAAATAAAGAGAATGAGGGGTATAAATTAAAAATTCGGCAAAAAAGGTATTGACATAGACGGAAAGATGTTGTATAATAAACAACGTTGCGAATGTCCCGGACGTGCGCTGCGGTGTGTGCGGTGCGGCGGGGCGAGATATATGGGAAGTCCCATGAAAAATCTGAATGGAGGAAACGTATATGTCAACTTATATGCCCAAGAACGGGGAGATCACCCGTACATGGTATATTCTCGACGCTGAGGGACAGTCTCTCGGCAGAGTGGCTGCTAAGGCCGCTACCATTCTCCGTGGAAAGCATAAGCCTACTTTTGCACCTCATGCTGACTGCGGCGACCATGTCATCATCATCAACACTGACAAGGCAGTGCTCACCGGCAAGAAGCTGGAGCAGAAGAAGTACTACTGGCACACCGGCTGGATAGGCGGTCTCAAGGAGATCAAGTATTCAGACATGATGGCAAACCAGAGCGACAGAGCCATGAGGATAGCAGTTGAGGGTATGCTGCCCAACAACACCTTAGGCAGAGCCGCAGCAAAGAGGCTGAGAGTCTACAAGGGTGCTGAGCACAACAATGCAGCCCAGAAGCCCGTAAAGTACGAACTGTAAGAAAGGAGCAATTCAGATGTATGAATCAAAGCAGCCATATTTCTATGGCACAGGCAGAAGAAAGCACTCTGTTGCCCGTGTTCGTGTTTACGAGGGTACAGGCAAGGTGACTATCAACGGCAGGGATATCGACGATTATTTTGGTCTTGAGACACTCAAGCTCATCGTTCGTCAGCCCTTTGCAGTTACCGGCACAGAGGACAAGTATGATATAGTCTGCACAGTAGCAGGCGGCGGAGTTACCGGACAGGCCGGTGCTATCAGGCACGGACTTTCCAGAGCACTTCTCCAGGCAAGCGACGAGTACAAGCCTCTTCTGAAGAAGGAAGGCTTCCTGACCCGTGACCCGAGAATGAAGGAAAGAAAGAAGTA